>NZ_NHSJ01000111.1:32777-45676 GCF_002937075.1 Rhodoblastus sphagnicola | reverse complement strand
AGGGACAAGGCAAAAGTCGAGGCCGGCGTGCGCTTCGCCCAGACCTACATTCTCGGGCGATTGCGCCGACTGACCTTCTTCTCGCTCGCCGAATGCAACGAGGCCATCGTGCTTGTCATGCAACGCACGAACGAGCGCCCCATGCGCAAGCTCGGCGTCAGCTGGCGGGAGCTGTTCGACAAGATCGAGCGCGCCGCGCTCAACGATTTGCCCACGGAGGAGTGGGAGTTCGCGGAATGGCTGCGCGCTCGGGTCAATCTAGATCATCACATCGAAGCGCATGACTTCCTCTATTCTGTTCCGCACGCGCTGATCCGCGCCGAGGTCGACGTGCGCGTCACCGCCCGCACCGTCGAGATTTTCCATCGCGGCCAGCGCGTCGGCGCCCATCAGCGGCGCTACATGGGCCGCAAACACGGCGCGATCCGACGCTCGCCGACGCGATCCTCGACCGCGTCATCCAGAACGCCTACCGGATCGATTTGACCGGCGAGGGCTTGCGCAAGACGCGTTCGTCCGCCCGAAATCTGTCCGACCTTGACCAATCAGAAACAGCGCAACATCATCAACCCTGACTTGCGGCGGCAAACTGCAAGGGGCCGGCTTCAAATCGGAATAGGTGGCCGGCTTCGTCGGTATCCGCAATCAGGATCTCCCAAGGATTCGAAGACATAGCCGCGGATCGCGTCTCGCAGCGCTTCTTCAGCCCAAAGGCTGCGCCCCAGAAGCGATTGCATCGGATCGGGGCGGTGAAGCCCCGTCTGTTCGGCCATTTGCCAGCCGGTTTTGCGCGTGACGCCTGACAAAAGTCCGGCAAGAAACACGCCCGCCGTCGCCTTCAGTTCCTTGCGGCGGAAAATTGGCGAAAGCTGCGCCTTCAGGGAGGCCAATTCCGCTTCCCAATCCAGGAGCGCTCCTGACGACGTCGCGAGGCCCATATTGATCCATCCCCCGACTCGCTTCGGGAAGAGAATTAAATATCGAAATAATACGCAACTGTAGTACCAAGCGGCTCAGCGAAGCCAGTGTGGCGACGCAACGGAGCTGCGGCGCGTCGCCGCGCCTTGCGCGGTCCCCGGCCATAATCAGAATTATAAAAAAATAAATGTGGCAATTTTAATCCGGTTCGGATTTAATATTCGCTACAGTAGCCAGACTCATGGTTGGATGATGAGCGGCCTTGATCGAAATTTTGCAGAAACCTTCCCGAAGGTTTCGTCGCACAAGACCAAGATTGCCAAAGCCGAGCGGCTTTGGCCGATCACATTCCGAGCGATCGAACCTTTGGCTATCGTCCTGGATGTCGTGGCGATCCTGCTCTCGAGCCTTTTTGCCGCTTGGCTCGCCCGCATGGGAGGTTCGCCGATAGACTTCGGCCAAGCCTTTGGAGCGGCGGTCGTCGTTTCGGCGCTTATGGTCTGCATTCTCAAGCTCCGCGGTTCCTATCGCCCCGCCGAACTGTTGGAGTTGCGCAATCAAGCGCGCTCGGTGCTACTGGCGTGGATGTCCGTGTTCGTCATCCTGGCCGCGGCGTTAAGCGCTCTTGATCCAGCGCGGCCGATCTCGCGCGGCCTCGGCTTGTTCGCCGTGTTAGGCGTCGCCGGCCTGATCGTCCTTCGATTCGTCACGAAAAAGGCTCTTGTTACAGGACTTCGCCGCCGCAAATTCGCCGGGCGCAAGGTTGTCTTGATCACGGATCACCCGAAGTCCTCGACAACCGGACCGGCGCATTCAGTTGAGCGTCTGGGCTTCATGGTCGCGCGAAGCTTCTGGTTGCCGCCGCCAGGCGCCGGAATCGGCGTTCGCAAGCGGCTTAGCGCAGATGTGATTGATTATGTAAGAGGTTCAGATATCGAAGAAATCATCATCGAATCGGATTTGAGCCGTTGGTCGGAGTTGCGTTTGCTTGCCGCCGATCTGCGCATCCTGCCTTCTCAGGTCAATTTCGTCCCCGTGGGCGCCGCCGCCGAAGTATTTCGGCGGCGAAGGCACCAAATCGGCGGGGCCGTCTGCGTCGAGTTCCAGAGAGGCCCGTTGTCACGCGGTGACATGGCCGCCAAGCGAACGCTGGACATTCTCGGGGCCGGGCTTGCTCTCATGCTGCTCATGCCTCTGCTCGCGGTGGTGGCGATCGCCATCCGGCTTGATTCGCCCGGTCCAATTTTCTTCAGGCAGCAGCGATGCGGTTTCAATGGCAGAAAATTCGCCATTTGCAAATTCCGAACGATGCATGTGCTCGAGGACGGTCAATCGGTGGTTCAGGCCGGCCCACGCGACAAGCGCGTCACCCGCGTCGGGAGGTGGCTGCGTCGAACCAGCATCGACGAACTCCCTCAATTGCTCAACGTGCTGGACGGCAGCATGTGCTTGGTTGGTCCTCGCCCTCACGCCATCGCCCATGACAACGAGTTCGACAAGATCTTGCGGAACTACGCATTTCGGCGGCGCGTCAAACCCGGTTTGACAGGCTGGGCGCAAGTGCATGGCTGTCGCGGACCCACGCCGACGCGCGCGACAATCGAGCGGCGCGTTGAATATGATCTCTGGTACATCGACAACTGGAGCCTGCGACTCGATCTGCTGATCCTGCTACAGACGCCACTTGAAGTTACGCGCGCGCGCAATGCCTTCTAGCATCATGGCTTTACGAACTGATCAGAAATTCTTGCATGTCGCGACCCGCCTTCATAGCCGCCACCAGCCAGCGCGGGCGCTTGCCGCGTCCCGACCAAGTTTCCGCGGATTCGGGGTTTCGGTATCGAGGCAAAACCTTTGGGTATTTGCGGCGGGCAGGTTTTGGCGCCGCGCGCGGTATTTCCGTGGCGGTCGCGCCGCCATTGAGGACCGCGAGCCGTTCTTCGAGGACGCGCTTTTGCTCATGAATCCGCGCCGACAAAAGTTCGCTGATTTCCTCATGGAGCGACCAGAGTTCGTCAACGGACATTGAATTGATATCGAGTTTCTCCATCATGCCTTTCGTCTTACAGCTTCAGCCCGTTGGGATATATAGTCCGCGTCAGGCTTTTAAACAACCATGGATTGCAAATGATCAGATTTTTCACGCCTGACCCATTTAATACATGAAGCGGATTAACCGCACCGCTATTTCGCGCTGCTGCGCTATGGCGAGGCATGTCATGATGGGACCGACTTGCGGATTGACGTAAACCCCGTCCGTTTTCCCCTGCCGGTCGCCTTCATGGAATTTCAACATGTTAGGCCAAAACTATCACGAAATTTTGAACCCATTCTGACGCTTTGTCAATTTATTATGTTAGCATTTAATATTTCCTGTCATTTCAATGTTGAATAAATGTTGACGCAAGCTAATCCACGCGCGACATTAAATGGGTAATTCCGCTGTCTGATCAGAGTCTCTCGTGAGACGCGGATGCCGGGAGGCGGCTTCCGTCGATTCTCATTTCACCCCTTTCCGGGCGCAGATCAATTCCGATACCGAGGCCAACATGCGCGTTTCCGACCTCAAAGCGCTGAGCTTTTATGATCTTTGGCGACTGCACGAAGAGCTTACAAAGGTCCTTGCCGAGAAGCTTGTGGCAGAAAAGTTGGAGCTCGACAGGCGGCTGGTGCTGCTCAGGCAAAGTCATTTCGGCAGCGAACCCAGCGGCGCAGAAGGAGAGACGGAGAGCGATGCGACTCCCAAACACGGAAAGCTGCCTCCCAAGTACCGCAATGATTCCGCTGCCGGAGAGACCTGGACCGGACGCGGCAAGCGCCCGCGGTGGCTGGTCGAAGCCGTAAAACTGGGGCGCAATCTCGAAGATTTCAGGATTGGAGAAGCAACTCAGAAAGCGGATGAAAACAAGAAGTGAGCTACTCCCCGTTGGTTGGACAAATTCCGAGATGATTTAAGCTGCTCTTTTCGTCTGCTGGTTTGGTTGAATATCATTCCAATAGACCATGGCAGGCGGTTGGACGGCCAGGGCGCCCTGGCGCGAATGTCATCGTCGAGCGCATCTGGAAATCGGTCAAATACGAAGAGGTTTATCTGCGCGCCTATGACAGCGCGGGCGTGGCGCGCGCCTCGATCGGCCGGTATCTGAACTTTTACAATCGCCGGCGCCGGCATTCGTCCCTTGACCGACACACGCCGGACGAGGCCACCTTGGAACCGACGCCCTGTCTGGCGGTGGCCTGAACCGAAGGTCCGCGAAGCGAATTTTCCCCCGCCGTGCCGTTGGATGCGACTACGGTCAGGCTACGCCCTCCCCGAGTCACCCCCAACACCACGGCGCCCGCAACGAACGAAACCCGGCAGAAAACCACCTAATTTTTCGCGGGAAACTGTTCAGGAGAGCGGGACTGGCTCTCTCTGAGCCGCCCAACCCGGCGCAATCCTCGATTAGGGACATGCTGCGGGGCGGGCCGCCATCGCGTTTACAGGGCGAACATAGGGTCTAACCTATTGGTGTCAGGTTCGTGTGTCGGAAGTCTCGCTTCCGAGCGTGGCCGCCCTCTGTGACTGGCTGAAATCGGCGGGCGGCCGATGCCTTGTGATCCGGAATTAGGTTCAGATCAAAGAGGCAAAACGCCGCTCAAGGCCAAGCGAGGATCAAATTCGCCTTCGCACCGGCCCGCCGTACCCTCCGGGCCACCCAGGTCCGCCATGCCCGCCGGGCCAACCAGGCCCGCCGTGCCCGCAGCCGGATCTTGCGATCGCTTCCGACGCCAGCGACGTCGATAGAAGCAAGGTGATCGCGGGAGGCGTCACGACAGAAAAACGTCCAAGCGCGGCGATGAATTTCCTGCGATCGGCGTCCTCTTCACGCTGCGCGTTGGACCCGCCGCAGACCGTTTCGAGTTCATCTCGATCTTTCATGACGTTGCTCCATTCCCCATTTTACCAGCGGGTTCGCGCTTTGAAACCAACGACGCATGGCGCGCTCGAAAATAATGCTCCGATTATTCAATTTGTCAATTATGGGATTTTTGCCTATTCTAATTTAAATTGCATATTATCGTATTAAATGTTTCCAAGGTCGCGCTGTTGATGCGCCAAGCCGGACGGAGATGGAGACGATGTCGCTGGCAGAAGCCGAAGTACGTGAGTTCCGCGGCGCGCGCGAGACAGGACTAGATGTGCGCAAGGCGAAACACACCGTGTTTGCACTGCTCGACGGCGAGCCCGCGCTTTTTAGTGAACCGATGCAAAGGCTCTATGCGCTCAACTCCGTCGCTGCCCTGGTCTGGTGCTGCCTCGAAGAGAATGGCAGGCCTGAGGATGCGCGCGCGAGATTGAGGGAAGCCGGCGTGGAGCCTGGACTCGCTGCTCAATACGTTGAGGAGACCGTGCGGGAATGGCTGAGGCTCGGGCTGCTGCGCGCCGAAGTCCGATGGCGTCGCCCGATCGTCCGGTTCTGCGTGGACGGCGTCGCACACAGTATGGAGACTTCGAGCTTCGAGCTTTCCATGGCGATCGCCGCCCTGTTTGATTCGCGGCCGTCCGCCGCCGAAGCCCCCTCCCCGGCGCATTTCGATGCGGTCGAAGTCGCCGGATTTGCGCACGTCTACTTCAAGGACGCATTGATTGGCGTCTGCAAGCACGATGAACTGGCGCCGCTGATCAAAGCTGTCGTGACCACCGGGATCCTCGAACGCGAGCGCGACGACATCGTTTTCCACGCCGCATGCCTGTCGCACGCGAATGGAGTTTTGCTTGCCAGCGGGGCGCCAGGCGCCGGAAAGACCACGCTTGCGCTGCATCTGGAGGCGCATGGTTTCGGCTATGTGAGCGACGACGTCACCCTGATCGCGCTCGACGGCTCGGCCAAGGGCGTCCCTTTCGCGCCTACGGTCAAATCGGGCGCCTGGGAAATCGTCGGCGCAATTGCGCCTGAATTGACGCGCGCGCCGATCCATTGCAGGCCCGACGGCAAACGGGTCAAATATTTGCCTCTCCGCGACGTCGACTCCAAGTCTTGCCCAGTCGGATGGGTTATCTTCCTGGACAGGCGGCGACGCGGCGCGGTCAAGTTCCGTCATGTCGCCGCCGCCGACGCGATGCGTCGAATCATTGAGGGCTCCTATTCGTCTCAGCGGCGGCTGAGCCTTGCCGGTTTCGGCGCCCTGCGGAGGATGCTCGAGGGCGCCAGGGCCTTCGAACTCACCTACGACTCTGCGGCGGAAGCCGCCGACGCCATCGCCAGGCTTTGCAACGATGTCGCGTAACCGCAGCTTTCTGGAGCTTTGCCGTTGTTTTCGCAACGACCCTCCCAAGGCGCCGGACTGGCTCGAACTCATCGGGCTGGCCAACCAAACCCTGACGACGCCGCACCTGATCGAAATCGTCCGTCAGCGCCCCGACGCTGTTCCTGCGGACCTCGCCCACTGCGTCGAGACGATCTTCGAGCGGAACAGCCAACGCAACGATCGGTTGCTCGCGCAGTTGGGCGAGGCGCTCGCCGCGCTGAACGCGCGCGGGATCACGCCGGTTCTGCTGAAGGGCGCCGCCATGCTCGCCGAATCGAACCGCGATCGCCGCGGGCGCAGGATGGCTTGCGATCTTGACCTGCTTGTTCGTCCCGACGAAGTCGAGGAGGCGCTCGATTGTCTGATTCCAATTGGTTATCGCGTTCACGATCGTTCGCCTCCGGACGTCGGAAAGTGGTGGCTCGACCTTGGCAGGGCAAACGACGTCGGCATGATCGATTTGCACGTGTCGCCGCCTGGGCCGGCGTTCTGCCATGGGGCTTTGGCTGATCTCGGAAGTCATTGCCAGCGCATAAAAGTTGGATCGGGGGCTGCGCAGATTCCTTCGCGCGCATGTCAGGCTTTTATCCTCATCATGCACGATCAGTTCCAGGACCACGATTATTGGATCGGCGCCACCGATCTGCGCCACTTGCTCGATTTGCGGGATCTTGCTTCGACCGCAGGCTTCGATTGGAAGGAACTGGCCTCCTTCACGGTGGGCAAGCTCGCGAGGAATGCGCTCGAAACCGAATTGACCGCTTTGCACGAACTGCTCGGAGTCGAGGTTCCCTTGAACATGAGGCGGAGAATCGCGCCGCGGCTACAGCAGCAGCGCAGAATGCTGCAGCTGAGGTTTCCCCGGTTGGCGCCGCTGCTGCTGGCGACCGGACTCGTCGACCTCCTCCACTATCGCGTCGAAGCAGGATCACAGAGGACGCAGATGGAAGCACACACGCTCCCGCGGCTGTTCCCGAGAGTCGACACCATAAGGTCGCTCCTCGCTCTCTTGCGGGAAAAGCGCGCGTCTAAAATCTAAGCAAACATTCTTTGGCTCGCCAACGAATGTTTGCTTAGACGCCTTTGTTTGAGCAGGATTTTTATCCGAAAACCGGCGGCTGCTTTTCGGAAATCCTGCTTAGGCTGACCAACGGATCGGGATGTTTTGCCGGGCCATTGGCCGTGGCCACAGCGCGGCTCCGGTGATCCGGATTCAAACTTACCGCTCCTTCATGGCGTGTTCGAACTGATCCCAAAGCGGCTTCGTCAGGTAGGACAAAGCTGTGCGCGGCGGCGTCTTGATGAAGACATCCACGGGCATGCCCGCCGTCAGTCTGGCGCCGCCGAGTTGCGTCAACACGTCTGACGTGAGTTCCATGCGCGCCGTAAAATAGCTGGCGCCCGTGTGCGTGTCCTGGCTGGCGTCCGCCGAAACCATTGCGACTTCGCCCTGGACTTCCGGAGTGATCCTCTGATCGAATGCGGTAAAGCGCATTGTCGCGGCCTGGCCGACATAGACCTCGTTGATGTCATACGGCGCGAGCCTGGCCTCAACCACGAGGGCGTCGGCGTCGGGCACAACAAGCATGATCTGCTCGCCTGGCGAGACCACGCCGCCGACGGTATGCACCGAAAGCTGGTGAACGCGACCTGATTGCGGCGCGCGGATGTCGATGCGATTCAACTGATCGACCGCGGCGATCTTGCGCTCCGCAGCTTCGGAGAGCTTTGCGCGGGTTTCGATCAGGTCCTTGCCGACCTCAGCACGAAGATCTTGATCGATCTGGATGATCTGCAATTCGACCTCGGCGGTCTTGCCCTTCGCCTGGGCAATTGCGCCGGTCAACTGGCTGCGCTCGCCCTCAAGCCGCGCGGTGTCGCGCTCAAGCGCCGTCACCCGGGTGATCGGCACCAGTTTTTTTTGGTACAGCGCCTGAAGGCCGGCGAGTTCCCTGTGGATCAGATCGACTTCCTTTTGTTTGGCTTCCGCCTGCCCGAGATAGCCGCGAATCTCGTCCTGCAACTGAACCGCGCGTTCCCTGAGTTGGGCTTTTTGACCGTTCCGGGCCTGACTGCGCAGGTCGATCAGCTTCTGCTCGGCGCCGACGGCCGCTCCCGCTTCCGAATCCGCGTCCTTGATACGATCGAGCAGGACCTTTGGAAAGGCGATGTGATCCGCGTTGTCACGTTCGGCGATCAGGCGAGCTTCCCTTGCGAGCAGTTCATCGACGCTTCTCGTGAGGACGTTCGCACTGGCCATAACCTGCGTTTGATCGAGCCGGATCAGAATGTCGCCGGCCTTGACCCGATCACCGTCGCGCACGCGCAGTTCGCTGACGATACCGCCGGTTGAGTGCTGAACCTTCTTGACGCTGGAAGCCACGGCGACCACGCCTTGCGCGATCACCGCTCCGGAAATTCGGCTGGTGGCCGCCCAGCCGCCGATACCAAACGTGACGCCGACGACGAGCGCGCCGCCAACGATCATGTAGCGCTGGATGGAGCGCTGGGCCAAGCTCATCATGCGCTCCATCGTCCGCCTCCCGCGTTGTCCGCAACGACATTGAGGGCGACCGGCTTGCGCAGCACCCGAGCCAAAACCTCCTCTTTCGGTCCGAAAGCCTGAACGCGCCCCCCCGCGAGCGCGAGCGTGAGATTTACGCCTTCCAGGGCCTTCGGCCGATGAGCGACGACCACGACCATTCCGCCGCGGGCGCGGACTGCGGCGATGGCGGCGTTGAGCGCCAGTTCGCCCTCGCCGTCGAGATTGGACGACGGTTCGTCGAGAACGACCAGGAAGGGATTGCCGAAAAGCGCGCGGGCGAGGCCGATGCGTTGGCGCTGTCCGGCGGAAAGGGCTATGCCGCCTTCTCCCAGTTTGGTCCCGTAGCCGTCGGGCAAGGACAGGATCAAGTCGTGAACACCAGCGATCCGCGCCGCCATCAGGATCTCCCCGGGGTCGGCGTTCAGATCGAAACGGCAGATGTTGTGCGCGATCGAGCCTTCAAAAAGCTGGATATCCTGGGGCAGATAGCCGACATGCCGGCCGAGCGCCTCGCAGGACCATTGATCGAGCGCGGCGTTGTCCAGTTTGATCCGGCCGCGCGCGAACGGCCAGACGCCCACGAGCGCGCGGGCCAGCGTCGATTTGCCTGATCCGCTCGGACCGATGATCCCGACGGCCTGCCCTCTGAGCAGCTTGAAGCTGACGTCTGTCAGGATCGGCCGTTCGGTGCCTGGAGCGGCCACATGGATCTGTTCGACCGAGAGCGATTCCCTTGGCTCCGGCAGCGACAGCTTTTCCCGCTCCGCTGGCAGGAGGCGGAGCAATTGATCGAGTCGCCGGCCGGACTGGCGCGCGGCGACAAAGCCTTTCCAGTTGGCGATTGCGACATCGACCGGCGCGAGCGCCCGAGCGGTCAGGATCGATCCGGCGATGATGATGCCGGCGGTCGACTGCTGGTTGATGACGAGCCATGCGCCGACCGCCAGCACGCCTGATTGCAGGATCGAGCGCAGCACCTTCGAGAGGCCGCCGAGGCCGCTTGAGACGTCGCTTGCCTGTTGGTGCGCCTTGAGATAGCCCTTGTTGGCTTCCCGCCAGCGCAGCGCGGCCCCGCGCCGCATTCCCATGGCCTGGAGGACCTCGGCGTTGCTCCGGCTTTCCGCCGCCAGCGCGATCCGCGCCACGGCGTGACGCGAAAAAGCCTTTGCCGGCGTCTGCGTCTTCATCTCGGTGAGAAGCGTAAGGGCGATCAGCACCGCGGCGCCGGCCATTGCGGTGGCGCCGATCCAGAAATGAAAAAGAAAGCAGACTCCCAGGTAGATCGGCATCCACGGCAAGTCGAGCAGGGCCATCGGGCCGCCGCCCGACAGGAAGCCGCGCAACTGGTCGAGATCGCGCAAGGGCTGCAAACCGTCGCTGTCGCCGCGCGTCTTTAGCGGCAATCGCACCAGGGCGTCGAACACGCGCAAGCTGATGTGGTCATCGAAATAGCTGCCAAGCCGCGCGCTGATCCGATTTCGAACGAGGTCCAGGCCGCCCTGAAAAAGGTAAAGCACGATCGCAAGGCTGAGCAGCGCCAACAGAGTTGGAACGCTGCGGCCCGGCAATACGCGGTCGTAGACCTGGAGCATGAAAAACGAACCCGTCAGCATGAGCAGGTTGCTCATTGCGCTGAAGACGGCGAGGCCCCAGAAGATTGTTTTGCAAGAGGACAGAAAGGCGAGGACCTCCGAGCGCGACGCCTCGCCAGCGTGCGGCTCCCCGACGACGGCGGGAAACAGATGACGCGCGGCGGCGTCGATCAAGGCCTCCGATTGCACCCGCGCCTTTTCTGCGAAATCGCGCATCCATCCGGCGCGCCTGCCGCCAGGCCGGCGCGGTTTCGCGGAGGGCGAGGCCTGAGCCCCGTCGCGTCGCAGCGGGGAGCGCCCCCGCCGGCTAAAGATGGAGCCGCTATTCAACTCCCCTCGAATATCAGTCATTCGCCGATCCTTTATTTTCGTGAGTCAGCCCGGGAAGGGCTCACGCAAAGTGGAAGTCCGCCGAATGCAGATCGGTGATCTTGGTGTTTTTCAGCGTCAGTGTGTCGCTCCCATGAGAGAAGACCGCGTCCACGCCGACTTGCGCCGCGTGAGCAAGCAGGTGGGCGAAATCCGTGAACTCGGTTGCGCTGAACACGAACTGCTCGTTCAAACCGCCATCCGTGACGATCGAGTGAGTAAAGCCCGGCCGGAAGTCGAAAGTGTCGATCGAACCGTTGCCGAAGAACACGTCGCTGCCACCGGTGCTCGTGAGAGCGTCGCTGCCGTGGGTGCCGATAATCGCGTCACCGGAACCCTTGCCGATGACGTGACCGGAACTGTCGACCTCCTGAGCCGTAAAGGTGTGGACCGTGTTGGACAACGAACCGACGTTGATCGACCAGTGCCCGCTCGCGTCGGAAGTGGCGGTTCCAAACGCTGTTCCATTCGAAGACAACTTGATCAGGGCGTTGGCGTCCGCCGCGCCCGTGATCGTGGTTTGATCCAGGCCGGTAAAGTTGACGGCGCCGGTCGAACCAATCGCGGAGTCCGCGGTCGCCGAAACCGAGTTGGTCGTTCCGGTTGTGTCTGTCGCGGTCGCGGTCAGAGCCGTCAGGGCGCTCGCGCCGCTCGTGAGCGTGGCGGCGGCCGTCGACGTCGTCTGGGCCGCCAGTTCGGCCGCCCAGTTGGAATCCTGCAGCACGGCGCCAGTGCTCATATTCACGTTATGGATGAAGACAGACTGCGAACTCGAGTCGTTCGGCCCCGAGTTCGGGTAAACGAAGCCGTAGGCTTTGGAGATGTCGAAATAGTTGTCCTGCGCCGTCATCGTTCCCGTAAGATGCGCGAGGTCCATGGACGTGAAGTAAGTGCAGGAGCCGATCATCACATTGTGGGTGATATCGCCGTGCTGGTAGGCGTCCGTCATCAGGCCCTGCGACATCGTGCCATTCGCCTGGGGCGCCTGCGTGGTCGTATTGTAGTTGATCTCCACCGTGGCCGAGCCGGACGTAAGAATCTGGGTGTAGTCGCCGTGCGCGCCGACGGCCATGCCAGCATTCTGGATCAGGTTGTGTTCGACCGTGATCGTACAGTTGGATCCACCCACCTGCTGAATCATGTCGCCGCCGGAATCGTGCAACCAGCTATATTCGACGGAGAGGTTTGTGCCTGAGTACGTAATTAGTCCGCCCGAAGGACTGGGATCGTGCCCGGCGCCGTTGATCGTGCAATAGGCGACGGACAGGTCGGACGCCCGCGACGTTCCGGAGATCGGAACCATATTGTTGGAGCCAACGACGAAGTTGCAATCCTTGATCGTTGTGTGCGCCGCTTGGACACTGACTTGCCAGCCGCCGCCGCCCGAGAAGTCGTAGCCGTCAAGCGTGACATTGTTGCCGGTCACCGTGACGACGTGGTGGACCGCATCGACCGATACCCCGGCCATCGAGATCGTGGAAGCGTCCTTCAGCGTCAGCCCGTTCGGGACGCCGACATGATAATCCACGCCGGCGACCTGCCATGTCGGGTGATAGAGATTGTAGGCCTGCAGCAAGTTCGGAAATTGCCCGCCTGCTGTCGAACCAATCACGGGATCCACGGCCGCCGAAGCCGCGCTGGCGTTTCCGGCTGCGTCCGTCGCGATCGCGGTCAGGGCGTGGGCGCCGCTCGAAAGCGCCGCCGTGGTCAGGCTCCAAGCTCCGCTTGCGGTCGTCGCGGCCGTGCCGACGACCGTCGTCCCGTCATACACGGCGATCGCGCTGTTGGCCTCGGCGGTTCCAGAAATCAGCACATGATTGCCATTGACGACGGAATCGCTGGTCTCGACCGGGGCTGCGGGAGCATGTGTGTCCACGGTGATGGTGGCGGCCGTCGAGGCCGCGCTGACGCCCGCGGTGTTGGTGTCCGTCGCGGTCAGGACATGGGTCCCGTCGCCCAGCTTCGCGGTGGTGAAGCTCCAGGCCCCCGTCGAATCGGCGGTCGCGACGCCAAGCTTGGTCGAGCCGTCATAGACGGTGACCGTGGAATTGGCCGCGGCCGAGCCTGTCAGCTTCGGCGTGTTGACATCGGTGATGCCGTCGCCGACGACGCCGGTGTCCGGCGACCAGGACGAGATCGTGGGCGCGGCGGGAGGCGAGACGATCGCCAGGCCGAGCGCCGTC
>NZ_NHSJ01000111.1:0-32681 GCF_002937075.1 Rhodoblastus sphagnicola | reverse complement strand
CCGCGGCCGAGCCTGTCAGCTTCGGCGTGTTGACATCGGTGATGCCGTCGCCGACGACGCCGGTGTCCGGCGACCAGGACGAGATCGTGGGCGCGGCGGGAGGCGAGACGATCGCCAGGCCGAGCGCCGTCGAAGCCGCGCTCTTGTTGCCGGCGGCGTCCGTCGAGGTCGCGGTCAGGGCGTGGGCGCCGCTCGCAAGCGCCGTCGTGGTCAGGCTCCAAGCTCCGCTTGCGGTCGTCGCGGCCGTGCCGACGACCGTCGTCCCGTCATACACGGCGATCGCGCTGTTGGCTTCGGCGGTTCCCGAAACCAGCGCATGATTGCCGTTGACGATGGAATAGCCGCTCTCGACCGGGGCCGCGGGAGCATGTGTGTCCACGGTGATGGTGGCGGCCGTCGAGGCCGCGCTGACAAGGCCAGAACTGTTGGTGTCCGTCGCGGTCAGGACATGGGTCCCGTCGCTCAGCTTCGCGGTGGTGAAGCTCCAGGCCCCCGTCGAATCGGCGGTCGCGACGCCAAGCTTGGTCGAACCGTCATAGACGGTGACCGTGGAATTGGCCACGGCCGAGCCTGTCAGCTTCGGCGTGTTGACATCGGTGATGCCGTCGCCGACGACGCCGGTGTCCGGCGACCAGGACGAGATCGTGGGCGCGGCGGGAGGCGAGACGATCGCCAGGCCGAGCGCCGTCGAAACCGCGCTCTTGTTTCCGGCGGCGTCCGTCGCGGTCGCGGTCAGGGCGTGGGCGCCGCTCGCAAGCGCCGTCGTGGTCAGGCTCCAAGTTCCGCTTGCGGTCGTCGTGGCCGCGCCGACGACCGTCGTCCCGTCATACACGGCGATCGCGCTGTTGGCTTCGGCGGTTCCCGAAACCAGCGCATGATTGCCGTTGACGATGGAATAGCCGCTCTCGACCGGGGCCGCGGGGGCATGTGTATCCACGGTGATGGTGACGGCCTTCGAGGCCGCGCTGACAAGGCCCGAACTGTTGGTGTTCGTCACGGTCACGGAATGGATCCCGTCGCTCAGCTTCGCGGTGGTGAAGCTCCAGGCGCCCGTCGAATCTGCGGTCGCGACGCCAAGCTTGGTCGAGCCGTCATAGACGGTGACCGTAGAATTGGCTGCGGCCGAGCCTGACAGCTTCGGCGTGTTCACATCGGTGATGCCGTCGCCGACGACGCCGGTGTCCGGCGACCAGGACGAGATCGTGGGCGCGGCCGTCGAATCCTGCAGTACGGCGCCGTTTGTCATATTGACGTTATGGGTGAAGATAGAAAGCGAACTCGAGTCGTCCGGCCCCGCGTTCGGGTAAATGAAGCCATAGGCTTTGGAGGCGTCGTAATAGTTGTCCTGCACCGCCATCGTTCCCGAAAGGGTCTTGATGTCCATGGACGTGAAGAAAGTGCAGGAGCCGATCATCACGTTGTGGGTGATCTCGCCGTGCTGGTAGGCGTCCGTCATCAGCCCCTGCGAAAGGGAGCCGGACTGCGTCGTCGTATTGTAGTTGATCTCCACCGTGGCAGGGCCGGACGTAAAGAGTTGGGTATAGGCGCCGTGGCCGGACAACAGGCCCGCATTCTGGATCAGGTTGTGTTCGATCGTGATCGTGCTGCCGGATCCGCCACCCTGCTGCTGGATCATGCCAGAGCCGGAATCGTGCAACCAGCAATGGTCGACGGTGAAGCTGTCGCCACTGTAAGTAATTAGCCCACCCGTAGGATTGCAGTCGTGCCCGGCGCCGTTGATCGTGCAAGCGATGACGGACAGGTTGGACGCCCCCGAGGTTCCGTAGATCGGCGTTTGATTATTGGAGCCAACGACGAAGTTGCAATTTTCGATCGTCGTGTTTGCCGCCTGGACATTGACCTGCCAACCGCCGCCGCCAGAAAAATCGTAGCCGTTCAGCGTGACATTGCTCCCGGTCACCTTGACGATGTGGTGGACCGCATCGACCGATACCCCGGCCATCGAGATCGTGGAAGGGTCCTTCAGCGTCAGTCCGTCCGGGACGCCGACATGATAATCCACGCCGGCGACCTGCCACGTCGGGACATTCGCTCCGTAGGAATTCAGCACGTTCGGAACTTGCGGCGCTCCGGCCGGCGCGTTGGACGAGCCATCCCCGATGGCCACGGCCGCCAAAGCCACGCTGGCCGTTGCGGCTGCGCCCGTCGCCATCACGGCAAGGGCGGGAGCGACACTTGCTTCGACCGAGGCCGTGAGAACTTGCGTGTTCACGACGACGTCGACGGCTGTCTCGGCCGCGCTGACATGGCCCGAACTGTCGCCGCCGGTCGCACTGGCCGTGGTGACTCCAAGTTCGGTCGAGCCGTCGTCGACTGCGACCGTGGAATTGGCCGCGGCCGAGCCTTTCAGCGTCGGCATGTTCACGTCGGCGACGCCATCGCCGACGACGACGCTGGTCTCCGGCGACAAGGATGAGATCGTGGGCGCGGCGGTCGCCTGACTGAAGTCGATCGCGAGGTTACTGGCCGTGGGAATCACCAGCGTGACGTCCTGTTGAACGCCCGCCGCGTAGTCGCCCCCCGTCACCTGCCGGGAGATCCGAGCCGCATACCCCGCGAACAAGAAAGACCGTTGGGGCGCTTCCCCAACCGCATCGTGCGAGCCACCAAAAATAGTCATTCCGTTCTCCCATACTTCAGCCGGGGCCGGCGATTACCGCATTGAGACCTCCGCAATTCATTTCGGAGTCCTGGCTCTGCGGCGACTTCAATCCTTTCATCGACTCAGTCGACCAAGGATCGAAGGCAACTTTATATTCACAAATGAAGGCCGAAAAAATGGCGGGCCTTCCGCTTCGTGACAAAATATTGAACCGTGACTAATAAAAAACATTTATAGCTTAATTTCCAAATGTTTATGCGATCAAATTTGATCCATGTCAAGCCTGATGATCGCAGTAAATACTCAGTTATTCATTTATTATTATAAAAGCCTCCGCATCTATATTATGTGTTATTTTATTTTGATAATTATTTGCTGCCACAACTCACCCGGATCGAGTTTAACTTTCGAGAGAACAGCTCGCAAATTGCCTGGGTAAAGCCAAGAGCGGCGCAGGAACGCGATCATGTATGCCATTGAAATACAACGTACTTTACATTCATCTCGCAGCGGCGGCGTTTAAGCGATTCGCCGGTCGCAAAAACCCAGTCGTCGCGTCGATCAGAGTCTGATAATCGGGCATCCGCGCTTATGCCTGATCATTTGCGAATGACGTGAAATTGACTCGCTTAAGCAATTCAAACTGGATAAATGTCGCGGATCAGCGCGAACGCGGACTCGCCTCCACCAAGGCGCTGTTCCCACTTGTAATTAATGATTCACAGCCCCCGCCCGCGAAAAGCCAGGCCGGCCGCAGATTATATAGAATAATGCGGACAGCCCTCACTTTACACGCCCACCCCGATGTGAGTTCGCTCGTGGAAACGTTTCGCTCCCCGTGACGGACGTGAGGATGGCTCATAGCTTCGGAACCGCGCGAGCGACCCCGCCAGCAGCTTCGAGCGGGCGCCATCCTGATGTTCAAGGCGGTGAAGATCCGCGCTAAGCAAACAGTCTTTGGCGCGCCAACGGACGTTTGCTCAGACTCCTTTGTTTGAGCAGGATTTTTGTCCGAAAACCGGTGGCCCTTTTCCGGAAACCCTGATTAGACCTTACAGTGGACTAGCTTGCGCAAAGCTGACGCCCGGGAGACGATTCCATGATCGCGCGCCACGCATTCGGACCATATTTCAGCCCGCCGGACGGCGGCCCATTCCTGACGGAGGCGAGGATCCTGCTGAACATGGCGGGCCTGCCCTGCGACGAGGATCGCAACGACCTGTTCAAGGCCCCAATGGCAAGCTGTCGTGAATCGGCGGCGCGGGGCGAGCCGAACTCGCGCGCCGCGCGGTTGCCGGCCTGATCGGCGAAAGACCGTTCCTGTTCGGCGAAAATCCCCTGCGGCTCCGACGCGACGCTCGGCGCCTGCGGGCTTTTGCCCGACTTTCGACAGCGCCCTGCGCGACCAGACTGAGACGACTCCGGGCCTCGTCGGCCATGGCGCGCATCAGGCAGACGTGGACCTCTTATCCCAACACCCGCCGATTATGCCCCGTGCGCCCATTCGCCGCGCCTGCGCCGCATCCTTCGTCCGCTTCGCCGCAGATCGCATGGAACGCGCGTCAAGATCTTCTCGAAGAGCAATCGGCATGGCGAACCTCCTGGTTCGCTCGTTGAATCAAACAAAAGCCGATTCGGGAATCCTCCCCGCCGAGTCAGCCTTTCGGGGACTTGGTATTACAATGCCGGAAGGAGGGGCGGGTCATTCCACAAGTCGCTTCGCGGACCTACGGTTCGTTCTCCAGCGCCAACGCTCCGATCTTGGCATGCAGAGCCTTCAAGTCGACGATCGACGTGGACGCTTCGCTCCCGCCATGCCAGAAAACGCCGGCCGCGCCTTCAAGAAGCTGGGCCTTCCATCGCGTGATCTGGTTGGCGTGAACATCGAACTTGTTGCGCCAACTCCGTCAGCGTCTTCTCGCCCTTCAGGGCGGACAGATCCACCTCGGCCTTAAATGCCGCCGTGTGGTTTCGGCGCGGTCGTTTGGGCATAATCTCTCCTGATGCGCGGCGGTCATCGACGCTGTCAGGCAGAAAAGCCGCTTATCGTTCTGTCCAGTTTCCCCGAGCCAGATCTCGCGTGGAGGCGCTCATGTTCAGGCCCGCAGCGCTTCATCGAGGACGGGGCGGGGGGTCTCGTCGGCGAAAAGCCCCTCGATCTGCGCAAGGCGCCGCTGGGCCACAGCCGGCCAAGTGAAATCCGCCGCGCGCCGGCGCGCCCCGCAGGCCAGGCGGCGGCGCAACACGCCGTCCTCCGCCAACTCGCGAATCGCCGAGATCCATCCCCGCGCATCATAAGCGTCGACGACCAGACCCTCGCGCCGCGGACGCACCAGGGCGCCTGCGCCCATTCTTGTGGTCACCACCGGCAATCCGGCGCCGCAGGCTTCATAGGCGACGAGTGGGCTCCCTTCCTCCAGCGTTGGAAAGACGAAGGCGTCGGCGCAACGGTAGAGCGGGCCGATCTCGCGCGAATAATCGAGCACGATCACGTCGTCGCGCGCCAGCAGATGCGCGCATTTCTCCCTGATCGTCGGCTCCATCTCGCCGACCAGGACGAGCCGCCCCTTCACGCCGCTGCGCGCCCAAGAGTCCAGCAGGAGGTGTGCGCCCTTGCGCACGCAGATTGAACCGACGAACAGCAGCGTCATCCCGGCGGCCGGCGGCAACCCGCGACGGGTCGTCGACAGCCGCGAGGGGTCCCAGCCATAGCTCGCCGGCAACAGCTTGCCGAGGTCCACGCCGCTCTCCGCCAGCGACCGCTCGACATTGGGTCCGGGGCAGAACACATGGTCCACGGCGTCCAGAACCCGCCGTTCGGCCTCGACGATCGCATCGGAGATCGCGTGGGCGGGCTCGGCGCCGATGCTGCGATAGGCGTCGTCGAGTATGACCTTGGCCACGCCGGTGAAACAGTTGAATTGCTCCCGGATGACGGTCGCCCCCCGGCGCCGCAGCCCAGCGATGGTTTCGAGGCTTGCGCCCGGCCAAAGCCAGGCGGCCCGCGCATGCGAAGGCCACGACGCGACGCGGTCGAGAAAGTGCTGCTCCAGCCGCCGCGCGGCCATGTTCCTGACCCATCCGTAGGGCGCGCGGCGCGCCCATTTCGGCAGAACTTCCACCACCTCGACGGAGGGCAGCGACAGGCGGCAGCGCGATGTCACCACCTCCGCGTGGACATTCTCGCGCGCCATGCCCGCGATCAGCGAGCTGCAGGTATAACCAACGCCCATGCCGTTGAGCGGCAGCGGCATCAGCACGCCAATGGATAAGCGCATCACGGGATCATCCTGCTTCAAATGCGTTCAGCCGCCGGTTCAGCCGCCGCCGGGTCGCGCGAGGCCGCCAGACCGAGAGCGCGTTCGCTTCGCCACCACTTGACCAGTTCCCCAAGCCCCTTCTCGAGCGGAATCGCGGCGCGGAATCCGAGCAGGCGTTCCGCCTTTCCGGTGCTGGCGAGGCAGCGCGGCGTCGGATTGAGGGAGCGTTCGGGAGCGAATGCGGGGGCGAGGTCCCGACGGCCCATCACCGAGGCCAGCGCCCGCGCGAGCTGCAGCAGGCTGGTCTCGGTTCCGCTCGCGACATTGAACACTTCGTCGGTCGCCTTGGCCTTGGCTCCAAGGATATTGGCGCGCGCGACATCGCGGACATGGACCAAATCCATGGTCTGCCCGCCATCTCCGAAAATGATTGGCGGGAGGCCGGAATCGATCCGATCCATCCAGCGGATCAGAACCTTTGTGTAGCGGTCTTGAACGTCCATTCGCTCCCCGAAGACGTTGAAATAGCGGAACGCGACGTAGTCGAGGCCGTACATGTCGGCAAAGGCCCGGCACAAGCCCTCGTTGAACGCCTTGGCCGCCCCGAAGAGGGTCCGGTTGTTGTAGGAATTGTGCCGCTCGGTGGTCGGAAATTCGTCAGCCAGTCCGTAGACCGAGGCCGAGGACGCCACGACGAGCTTCTCCACATGGTGCCGGACGCAGAGCTCCAGCAGATTGAATGTCGCCTGCGACATGACCTCCATGGCGAGGCGCGGTTCGGCGGCGCACTGCGCCATGCTCGGCGCCGCCATGTGGAAGATGATGTCGGCCGATCTGACCAGCGAGTCCATGAGGCCGACGTCGCGCACGTCGCCCTCGACCAGACGAATAGGACCGCGCGTCGACGCCCGCTGAAGGTTCTCCTGATGGCCCCTGGTCATGTTGTCGAGCGCGACGATCTCGATGCAGCCCTCGCTGCACAACAGGTCGATGATGTGGGAGCCGAGGAAACCCGCGCCCCCCGTGACCAGAATTCGCTTGCCTTTCAGATCAGCCACGACGCTCTCCCGTGTTGAAGGCTCCAGAACTTGGACGAGGCGTCCGGCAGGCCTCGGCCAAGCTGATTATCTTCGGTTCAGACGTCGTCGGGGTGAGAGATCCGCGCGTCGCGGCCGAGTTGACGTCTGTCTCTTTGGACATGCCGGGTCCTCCAGCCTCAGCTTTGTCTCGCTGCGGCCTGACGACCGGAGCCGGAGCAGACGCGGCGGCGCGCCCGAACGATGGGATCGACCCGCCGCACGCGGCAACCACCTCCGTCAGCAGCGGGTGATCCGTGGCGGCGAGCGCGGCCAGCCACGCAAAGGCGACGAGAACTCCGCCGACCGCGAGGCTCGCCAGGGGGCCGAGCCAGCCGGCCTGCAAAGCCGCGGCGCCCACGGCGGCGGCGCAACCGCAGGCGGTCGCGACGAGCGCGCTCTTGCGCAGCGCTCTGGCGATCTCCGCCACCTCGACGTCGAGCCGGCGGCAGATGAAGAACATCGACACCGCCGCCTGGAACGGCATTGTCAGCAGGGTAGACGCCGCCACCGCCTCGATGCCGAAGAAACTCGAGGCGAACATCACCATCAGCGATGGCGGCAGCGAGATCAGCGCGGAAGTCAGCGCGTCGCGGACGTGGCCAGCGGCGACGAGGATGGGGTACGTCAGGTAGCCGGCGAACAGCGCGAGAGAGCCGGCGCTGAGCCAGCCGACCAGCGGCGCGGCGTCCAGCCACGTCGGGCCGAGCCAAAGCTCGATGAGCGGTCGCGCCAGAATTGCGACGCTGAGCAGGAACGGCCATTGCAGCGCCGACATCAACGCGATCGACTTCAGGTAGATGAGCTTGAGGTCCTCGCCGGCGCGGGTCTGCGAGGCGACAGCCGGCATGACTGCGGGACCGATCGCCTGACCCACCAGGCGGTCGAACAATTGGGTGATGGTGACCGCTCTGCTGTAGAGGCCGACCGCGCCGAAGCCGAGAATGCGCGCGAGAAGAAATTGCGGCGCAGTGTTGAAGACCATGTTGATGAGCGCGAGGCCGCTCGAATAAAGTCCAAAGTGGATGACTTCGCGATGCCCCTCCAGCGAAGGAGCAAAAATGCGGAGGCTCCGGCGCGCCCATATGAAATAGAGCGCCTGTGCGGCGCTGCCCGCTATCTGGCCCCAGACCGGCGCCAGATAGCTATAGCCTTTGAGCGCGAGCACGACCGACGTTGCGGCGAAGGCGACGCTGCCCACAAAATTGCCGACCGCGATGACGCCAAACATGAGATCGCGTCGAAAAAGTGCGAGCGCTATCGTCGAAAATGGCGTGACCGCGAACCCGAGCGCAGCGATCTTGACGCCAGCCCCCACGCCCTCGACCTTGAACCATCCGCCGATGGCGTCCGCCATCAGATAGAGCCCAAGGCCCATCGCGATCGAAAGGGCGAAGGTAACGGTAAAGGCCGTTCTTACATAAAGGTCGGAGAGCTCCGCCTTTTGAATGATATTGTTCGCGCCGCCGAATTCGTGCGTGGTCAGCGCGATCACCGTCGTCACTGCGCCGACGACCGCATAGACGCCGAATTCCTCTGGGCTCAGCAATCGCGCCAGCGCCGCCGTTGTAAAGAACAAGATGACAATATTGGCGTAACGTTCGACCGCGGACAGGACGAAGGAACGGTGGAGCGGGGTCATCGCGGACTCCGGAACTGGCGCCGGGCGCCGACAAGGCGGCTCGTGTTCATTTCGGGCTCAAGCCCTCGCTCTTTCCGACGCGAGCGCCTGAACTGGACCTCCAGGCGCCACCGTCCGCCCGGCGTCGGCGACCATGGGTGACGCCGCCGCCTCCCGCGCTTCGACCGCGCGCAGCCCAGCGCTGGCGGCGAGGTCGCGAACAAGGTTTGGGGTCCGGTAGCAGTTACCCACGACACCCGCGCCGATCTGGCTGGCATGCATGCGCTGTCCTCCCGCAATCGCTTTCCGCATCAGGCGCGCGCTGGCAAATCCTGCCAGACGCCGCGGGTGTCGAGGACGTCGAGGTGGCGCCGGTCGGCGAGCGGAACCATCTTGAATTCATCGTGATCGACGAGCAGCACCGCGATCTCGCAGCGGCGTAGCGCCGTGTCGATGTCCATGAATTCGACTCCGAGTTCGGTGAGCTCCGTGAGCGGACGCCGCAGGTTCGGTTCGACGACCTTGATCCGCGATCCGTATTTGGCTGCGAGATGGCGCGCCACCTCCATCGCCGGACTCTCGCGCAGATCGTCGATGTTCGCCTTGAAGGCCAGGCCGCAGCAGGCCACATCGGCGTAGGGGCGTTCCTCGATCAGGGCTTCGGCGCGTTCGATGACCTGTTGCGTCTTGTTGTTGTTGACCTCGCGGCTGGTGCGCATCAGCCGCGTGAGGTCGGGCGCGGAATCGATGATGAACCAGGGATCGACGGCGATGCAGTGGCCGCCGACGCCGGGGCCGGGCCGCAGCACGTTCACGCGCGGGTGACGGTTGGCCAGATCGATCACTTCCCAGACGTTGATGCCGAAGCGGTCGCACACCATCGACAGTTCGTTGGCGAAGGCGATGTTGGTGTCGCGAAAGGCGTTCTCCGTCAGCTTCACCAGTTCGGCCGCGCGGGCCGTGGTGGGCACGCAGGCGCCGCGCACGAAACTCTTGTAGAAGCGCTGGGCGCGCCGCGTGCAGGCGGGCGTCACGCCGCCGATGCAGCGGTCGTTGTTGATGAGTTCGGTGAGGATGCGCCCCGGCAGCACGCGCTCGGGGCAATAGGCGACGTTGATGGTGGCGTTGGCGGTTTCATCGGGGCCATGGCCGTTCGCATGTCCGTTGCCGTTCGGGCTACGGGCGCCGTGGCCATTCGCTCCGACGTGGAGGTCGGGCCGCCGCTCGACGATCTGCGTCGCCACGCCTTCGGTGGTCCCAATGGGAGAAGTCGATTCCAGGATCACCAGATTGCCCGGCTCCAGCACATCCGTGATGCTGTCGACCGCGGCGCGGACCATCGAAAGGTCGGGGCGGTTGTCGGCGTTGACGGGCGTGGGCACCGCGATCATGAACACATCCGCGGGCTGCGGTCTGGTCGATGTCGTCAGCGCCCCGCTCGACACCACTTTCGACACGAGACCGTCGAGGTCCGGCTCCGAAATGTGGATCGTGCCGGAAGCGACCGTTCGCACCACATGCTCATTGGTGTCTACGCCATGCACCTGGATGCCCCGGCTGGCGATGAGGGCGGCGGTGGGCAGGCCGATGTAGCCCAGTCCGATGACGGAAACCTTCTGGAACTCAAGCATGGAGGAGAACCTTGACAATTCGCTCGCTGGCGTGTCCGTCGCCGAACGGATTATGCGACCGCGCCATGGCCGCGTAGCTCTGTTCGTCGTCGAGCAGCCGGAAGGTTTCCCCGACGATCTTGTTGTAGTCGGCGCCGACGAGCAGCGCCGTGCCGGCTTCCAGACCCTCGGGACGTTCCGTGGTCTCGCGCATCACCAGCACCGGCTTGCCGAAAGTCGGCGCCTCCTCCTGCACGCCGCCGGAGTCCGTCAGCACCAGATAGGACATCGAGAGCAGGCTGACGAAGTCGGTGTATTCCTGCGGCGAGATCAGGGTAACGCGCGGGTGGTGGGCGAGGCGCGAGGCGAAGATGTCGCGGACGTTGGGATTGGGATGCACGGGCAGCACGATCGCGACGTCCTCCCGAGCCAGGATCGTCTCCAATGCCTTGACGATGTTGAGCACGCCGCCGCCAAAGTTCTCGCGACGGTGGCAGGTCACAAGGATGAGACGCCGGTTGCCGTGCTGCTCCCTGACGCCGTCCCAGCGCGACGACATGCAGGGATCCGCCTCCACCATCGCCTTGGCGAGAATCAGCGCGTCGACCACCGTGTTGCCGGTGACGTGGATGCGCTCTTCCGGCACGTTTTCGGAGCGCAGCGCGCTGGCGGCGCGCGGCGTCGGCGCGAAATGCTGGTCTGCGATCGAGCAGACGATTTTCCGGTTCACCTCCTCCGGGAAGGGCGCATAGATATCGCCGCTTCGCAGGCCGGCTTCGACATGGGAGACGGGAATGCGATGGTAATAGGAAGCCAGCGCGCCGATCATGGCCGTCGCGGTGTCGCCCTGCACCACGACGCGCGTCGGCTTCACGCGACCGAGAACCTCGCCGATTTCGTTCAGCAGGCGCGCCGAAAGATGGTCGAGGGTCTGGTTCGGCGTCATCACGTTCAGATCGACGTCCGGCGCAATCTGGGCGAGTTTGAGCACCTGGTCGAGCATCTCGCGGTGCTGCGCCGTGGCGCAGACCGTCACGGCGACATTTTCCGCCTTCAGCCGCTGGATCACCGGAAAAAGCTTGATGGCTTCCGGGCGCGTTCCCAACAGAACGAGAATATGATCTTTCACTTTCAGCCTCCGACCCGACTTGCGGGCGGCGCGAGGCCGCCGTCCATTATCGATTTCAGCCGCTGGCGGATGAAGGCTTGCGCCAGTATGGCCGCAAACAGCGTGTTGGTTCGGGCATAGCGCCACCACATGCGGCGCGGCTCCTGGAAGACGCGGTACAGCCACTCGAAGCCGAGCCGCTGCACCAACCGGGGCGCGCGGCGCACGACGCCGGCGAGCACATCGAACGATCCGCCGACGCCCATGACGAAAGGCGTCGCGAGGTCATCGCGATGCGCGGCGAGAAACCTTTCCTTGCGCGGCGTGGGCATGCCGATGAACAGGCAGTCAGCGCCGCTGTCGCGGATCATGTGGACGACGGCGGGCTCCTGCTCCCGCGTGAAATAGCCGTGCTGCAAGCCCGCGAATTCGAGACCGGGATGACGCTCGGCGGCGCGCGCGGCGGCGCGCTGCAGCACATCCGCGCGGGCGCCGAGGAAGAAGGGCCTGAACCCCTCGCGCGCGCAGAGTTCGAGAAGCTCCGTGAGCAGATCGACGCCGGCGACGCGCGCCTTGACCGGCAGGCCGAGCGCGCGCGCCCCCCAGACGATGCCCATGCCGTCCACGCCCACGAGGTCGCTGTTTGCGACATCGGCCGCGAGGGTCGGGTCCGAGCGCATGTTGACGAACTTGGCGACGTTGAGCGCGACGTGCTGAAGGCGCCGCCGGCTTAGCATCGCATCGCGCGCCCGCTCCACGGTTTCCGCCATGGAAAGCACGTCGATGGGACATCCCAGGAACGACAAGCGCATCCGTTATCCCCCTCGTTCACGCTGGCGTCTGGCATGAGAACCGGGCGTCCGGCGCGCAGCCGGTTAAGCCGATTTAACAAGAACGATAATAATCAATTATTATTTAATTGCAACCCGGCAAGATTTAAATTTTAATTGGTGGGCTCGGTTTTTATCGTTCAGGAGCCGTGGCGTGGCGCGCCTTGCCATGATCGCGGGACATGCGCAGATTCGGAGTATTGTAAATGTCATTAAATATGCTTGCGATAAGCGTGATTATCCCGCATCTCAACCAGCCCGACGCGCTCGACGCCTGCCTTTCCAGTCTTGAGGCGCAGTCGCTCGATCGCGACCTGTTCGAGATCGTCGTCGTGGACAATGGGTCTTCGGCTCCGCCCGCCGATGTGATTTCGCGTCATCCGGGCGTGCGTCTGCTTGAAGAGAAGCGCCCTGGACCCGGCCCGGCCCGGAACACCGGCGTCGCCGGGGCGCTCGGCCATATTCTCGCCTTCATTGACGCCGATTGCCGCGCCCACCCGGACTGGCTCGCGAGCATAAGCTCGACTTTGGCCTCATCGCCGCCGGGCGTCGTGCTGGGCGGCGACGTCCGCATCTGGCGCCCGAACGCGAACCGCCCCCGCGCCATCGAGGCTTACGAGAGCGTGTTCGGCTACCGCTCCCAGCTCTATATCGAGAAACATGGCTATGCCGGCACGTTGAACCTCGCCATGCATCGCGAGGATTTCGACCGCGTCGGACCGTTCGCGGGAATCGAGATCGCGGAGGACATGGATTGGGGCAAGCGCGCCTGCGCCGCCAACGTGCAATTCCGCTACGTGGCGGAAATGGTGGTGTTCCACCCTGCCCGCGCCTCAATGACCGAGCTTTACGCCAAGTGGGATCGGCATATCGCGCATTACCGGCGCATGGCGGAAAGCGACCCGGCATGGCGCGTGCGCTGGTTTGTTCGCGCTCTGCTCGTGCTCGCCTCCCCGCTCGCCGGCGCGCTCACCGTCATGACCAGCGACCGGATCGAGGGGTTGCGCGAGCGGCGCCAAGCCATCGCCGTGATGGGCGCGGTCCGGTGGCACCGGGCCTTGACCATGCTGTCGTTGCTTCGCCGCGAGCCCCGGGTGGCCTGGAACCGCTGATCGCTTCAGGAACTCCCGACCCTTGCCTGTGGCGTCGGTCGATCATGCGCCTTCGGCGGCCCTGCTGCGAAGCCAGCGCTTCAGCTTCTGCGCCAGCGGCGCCAGCCATCTCGAATGCCGAACCGCATGGCTCGCGGCGCCGACCGCCGATCGCAACGCGTTGACGGCAAGCGGCTTCAGACGCGGCGCAAATATGTAGACCGGCGACTCCTCGACGAACCTGTTCGACAGTTGCTCCTTGTAGACCGCGTCGCCGGGGCCGAAGTCGAACAGCCGCGCGCCCGCTGCTTCCGCGACCAGCGCGTCCATCGCCTCCAGCAGCAGATACATGCCGGGCGCATAGTCCGCATGGGCCGGATCGAACGCGAGATAAGTGCTGATGAAGACCTCGTCGCGCAACGAACCGATCCAGAAGGCGCTGGGTTGTCCGTCGAGACAGAGGACGAAGCCGCGCAGCCATCCCTTGCGCGCCTCGAAAGCAAGCCGCGCCTCAATGAAAGACGAGCGCGAGAAACCCACGCCGATCCCCCTTTGATAGGATTTCGCAGCGATGCTCTCGACGGTCGCCATGAATTCCGACAGGCAATCGGGCTGATGATACCGCTTGATCTCAAACGCCTTGAAGGCGCGTTTCAGCTTTGACCTCCGACGGCGATGTCGCGCTTGCATACTCACGGAAAGCTGGTCCAGGAAGGCGCCCGTCGCGCCGGTCACGTCGCGAAAGCGGTGAACGATCGGGTGGACCAGTCGGTCGGCGCAAAACCAGGGCGCAAGGGTGCGGGCGCATGCGACCAGAGGCGAACGCAGGTCGATGGATTCCAGCATGGCGGCGTCGGCCTCGCCCGCCTTGAGCGCTTCGAGGATGCTGGAGATGAGGCTTTGCGCGTGTTCCGGGTTCAGATCTCCCAAGAAGCCGCCGTGCACGATGCGCAGGATCTTGAGCGTGGGAACGGGAAGCGAGACATATCCGGCCCTGACCGGAATCCTGGCCGCGTCGATGCGGCCGGCGAGCAGCGCCACCGGGCTTTCGCCGTCGAACAGGACCACGACGTGGGGTCGGAGGCAGCCCTCGATGTGCTCGGTCACGAATAGATAGAAGTCGAGGTCGCAGTCGCGGCCGGGCGCACACGCGGTCCAGAAGGCTCGGAACGGTTCGATTTCGTCGCGGCTGCGCAGCACTTGCAAGCGGAAGTCGCCCGACAGGGTCGCGCCGCCGCGCTCCGCGTCGGGCTTGGCGAGACGCGCGCGCGTGGACGCGCCAGAAACGGTCTCATCAAGGAACGCTGGCGCGTGATTGAACTGAGTCATTGGCGGTCATGCTCCAGTGAGGAGGTCCCGACCGGCCTCTCGCGGCTCACGGGCTTTGACGCTGGTCATTCGGAACCCGTTAGACGCGGCAGACCGATCAGCCCTCCAGCGCCTTGCGGCGAAGCGATGGATTAATTTTGATTCGTATATTTTATCTTTTCGACTGTCATCTATTTAATTAGATTTATTTGTGCCATTTTGGCGATCTGTTGGAAGAGGTTGAACTTCGGCGTCGTCGAACGCGCCGAGGAAGGGAGCGCAGCAGCGTGCGCAGAAACCGGGAATTACGCCTTGGCGACGTCTCCGAAGCCGCAGTCCCCGCGAGGAACGCGAACGCCGGCGTTGTCGCTCTCATCATGACTTCAATGGCGGTTCCGTCGAGCCTGACATTTTATATCGGCGATTCCAAATTCTACGCGGCCCGGCTTATGGTCTCGATCCTTTTTATCCCCGCGCTGTTGCAAATGTTTGGCAAGGGACGGCGTTTCGTCGCATGCGACGCGTTCGCGCTCCTTGTGGGCGCATGGATGGTCGCAGCGCCGATCATCGGTGGCCGCTATGAATCCCTGTCGTCCGCGCAGGCGCTCGTGGTGGAGTTTTTGGGGGGATATTTCGTCGCACGCGGCTTCATTCTTGGACGCGCGGCCGTCGAAGGGTTCGTAAAGGCGTTGAAAGTTCTGGTTGCGATAGCGGTTGCGGCCGCGATGCTGGACCATATTTCGGGACGCCTGCTGCTCAACAGCTTGATCGGGCCAATAATCGGCATGCATCTGGCGTGGGAGCCGGAATATCGCGGATCGCTCCTAAGGGCCATGTCGATTTTTCCGCATCCGATCCTTTACGGCGCCTTCTGTACCGTGTCGGGCGCCCTGTTCATCTATGCTCGGCAATGGACGTTCGTTGGCGTCTCCATTTTGGGTTGCGTGCTGGCGATGTCGTCGGCGCCGCTCCTTGTCTTCGGCATCGTCATTGCTGTTTATTGCTATGATGCCCTTCTGCACCGATACGCTTGGCGATGGCGTGCGTTCACGGCGATGGTCGCCTGTTTCTTTGCCTATATCTGGATTGTCACCGAGCACCCTTTATCGTGGATCATCGCGAATTTGACGTTCGATCCTGCGACCGGCTATTTCCGCATGGGAACGTGGGACCGGGCCTTTTACAACATCGGGCTTTCGCCACTGACGGGTTATGGCTTCGACGAAATTGGATTTTCCGTGGAAAAGGACGTTTTCGACATCGCGACTGTCGACGCGGTTTGGCTGGTGATGCCGCTGAGGTTTGGAATTCCCATCATCCCCCTGCTGCTGCTGGCCAATATAAGCGCCTATTTTGGCGGCGCCGGCAAACGCGGCCGTCAGCCGCCAAGAGACGATGACATGCAGAACCTCGGAACCGGCTTCACGCTGGCCATCTGGGTTTTCATGCTCGTGGGACTGACCGTTCACTTCTGGAACGCGATGTGGCTGCTCTGGGGCGTTATCCTTGGGATTCGCGCCGGCTTCAAGGAGGACGCGGCCGCAGCGCGGACGAACGCCGGGGCCTATGTGACCGGGGGGATGTCGCCATTGGCCGCGGGCGATCTGGCCGCGGAGTGATGGAGAGAAAGCATGGCGCAGGCGCTCTCCCCTCGGCGGCGAATGCTCGAACGCGTTGAGCGCCGCGCGAGGGCCGATGCGCCGCTCATTGGCGCCGACTATCTTCCACCACTGCGCCGTTGGTCATATCGACGTTATGAATGAAGACGGACAGCGGACTCGAGTCGTCCGGCCCCGAGTTCGGGTAAACGAAGCCATAGGCTTTGGAAGCGTCGTAATAGTTGTCCCGAACCGTCATCGTTCCCGAAAGGGTTTTGATGTCCATGGACGTGAAGAAAGTGCAGGAGCCGATCATCACATTGTGGGTGATCTCGCCGCGCTGGTAGGCGTCCGTCATAAGGCCCTGCGACATGGCGCCGGCCTGAGTGGTCATATTGTAGTTGATCTCCACCGTGGCCGGGCCGGACGTGAGAAGCTGGGTGTAGTCGCCGTGCGAGCCGGGCGACAGACCGCCATTCTGGATCAGATTGTGTGCGATCGTGATCGTGCTGCCGGATCCGCCCCCCTCCTGCTGAATCATGTCACCGCCGGAATCGTGCAACCAGCAATGGTCGACGGTGAAGCTGTCGCCACTATAAGTAATGAGCCCACCCGAAGGACTGGGGTCGCGCCCGGCGCCGTTGATCGTGCAATAGACGACGAACAGGTCGGACGCCCCCGACGTTCCGTAGATCGGAACCAGATTGTTGGAGCCAACGACGAAGTTGCAATTTTTGATCGTCGTGTTTGCCGCCTGAACATTGACCTGCCAACCGCCGCCGCCAGAAAAATCGTAGCCGTTCAGCGTGACGTTGCTCCCGGTCACCTTGACGATGTGGTGGACCGCATCGACCGATACCCCGGCCATCGAGATCGTGGAAGGGTCCTTCAGCATCAGCCCGTCCGGGACGCCGACATGGTAATGCACGCCGGCGACGCGCCATGTCGGGACATTCGCTCCGTAGGACTTCAGCACGTTCGGAACTTGCGGCGCTCCGGCCGACGCGTTGGACGAGCCATCCCCGATCGCCACGGCCGCCGAAGCCACGCTGGCCGTTCTTGGCGCCGAGCCCAAAAACGCCGCCACGGATATGCTCAGTCCGAGGGCCTTCAGCGGCGAAATCCGCCATAGGCGCGGGCCAGACTTTCCGCTTAACAGACGACAGCCGCAGGATTCAGATTTCATGCAAATCAGCCTGCGGAAGAGAGCACGAAGAGATATCGAGCATACTTTCAAGACGCCGCTCCCTTAGGGAAACCGGAGCAGGTTCCAACTCGAAACAACATTCGTTTCCGAAAACCTCGTACCTTTTGGCAATGTGCGCTGGCCGACGCATTGTCTTGATAAGTCGGCGTCTCTCGCGGCCGAATCAATGTATCTCAATTGGCGCCCGCAGCGACATGTCGGTCGCCGAAGCGACGAACTTCCCGACGAAACTCCCGGGATCGACCTCATCCGGGTTGATCAAGGTGCGATCCAGCCTATATTTGTGGCGGACCCCGAACGAGAGCAACTTTTGTGCGGCCACGCGATAGGCGTAAGGGCCAACCAGTTCGTGCAGAGCCTTCTTCCATTTCGGTATGTCCTGCGCGTTCCATCGGCTCCAGTCTTTGGCTTCAAACCGTGTCCAGGTGTCTTCATAGTCGGACTGAATCACGCTCAACTGATCCACGTCTTGCGACTTGGTGGAAAACACCACCATCATCATCTGTTTTTCGAATGGAATTTCGCTGCGCCGCTTGAGCGCTGCCGGGCGCTGTATCAGATGCCAAAGCTTCGGACTGGACGTGTCGACCAGGAAAATGCTCGTGTTGCGGAAGCCATTGCGCTCACTGAAGACGCTATAGAAGAACTCCGGCGAATACTGAAACAGGCCGTGCGCGGGAAAACCGTTCGCATTGGTGACCACCAGGATCTTGCCGCCCGGTTTGATCATCTTCACAATGTTTTCGATCACTTGCGCGACATCGAAGACGTGCTCGATCGTTCCGAAGTCCAGGAATGTATCGAATTGGTTGTGCAGGCTTTCCGGAACCGGGCGATTGAAATCATGGATGAACGATGCGCCTTCAAAGGCGGACGCGTCTATGGACGTTATGGTCCTGGCCCCGAGTTTTTGCAGCAGAGGCTCGCAGAAGTCGCCGAGCGCCAATGTCTCGTCATAAGCGAAATCGAAATTGTTTCGCAGCGTATCGAATTCCTGTTTCCAGAAATGGATCTCGTGCCGGCCGAGCGTCACCGTGCTCGTAAAATCGAAATCATAGACGCGATATGCAAAATTCAGCGCGCGAAGGCCCGTCAAATCAATACCCATGATCCACCTCATGTCGCGGCCTGACGCAAGCCGCCCGAACCGACTTACGCGCCAAGCGGATTCCAGACTTTCGTGAAACCGGATGCCGCGTAATAGGCCCGCCTGCGCGCGCCACGGACCATGCGAAGCGCCTCGCGCGCGAGCGACGACGACACGGAACGTGGCGGCGCGATCGGACCTTGCGGTGTGAGCCAGGCGCGCACATGCGGATGTGCCGCGAGCGTGTCCAGCAGACTGGGCCACAGCGCGGGATCCATGGAATCGTGGAAGTGGAGCACTTCTACGCCAGCCACTTTGGCGGCATCGTAATTTTCGGGCAGGAAACTGCATACTGGGAAATTGTGCGAATCCGGTATCGCCTTCCACGCCAGCCCCAGCCGAAGCGCGGTGAGCCCCAGTACGACTTGATCCATGAAGTGCAGCTGCAAATGCGTCTTGGCCACATGCCGGTCGAGGAAGGTCTTGCAATCGGCGAGGTACGCCTTGCCGAGACCTGTTTCGCGTCTGTACACGAACACACCGGAATTCCAATAGAATCGAATTCGATGCCCGTCTCCGGTCTGAAGCCATGGCAGATCGTCGGCGACTTTTCCGAAAACGGCGGCGGCGCGGCTCCAAAATGCGTCGTTGGGATCAGTCGGTCCGTGAGATCCTATCACTCCGGCATCAGCGGCGCTGGCGAGGAAATCCACCCCGGGCGTCAGTTCCAGCTCGCTGGGCTCTTGAAGAAGCAGAATGTCGCTGTCGAGCCAGGTGATCGCCTCCGTCGCAACGTTAGCCTCTACTGCGGCGAGCGCTTCCGCTTTGTTCATGTAACCGTGCCAAGCATAGGGGGTGTTTGGCGAAACGCGCAGATGCCTGATGCCGAGTTCCTCCATGCGGCGACGGGTCTCGGGCGCAAGCGGTGGAGAAAGCCGTGGTGTGACGGCGATGACGTCCAAATCCGCGAAGCGACCGCCAAAGCGGCGCAGGCTATCCACCATCCGCAGCGTGAGCGGCTCCAGCACCCCCGACTCGATGCATAGCGTAATCGTCATCGAAGGCGGTCCGACGACGTCGCCATTGCCGTTGCCGTTGCCGTTGCCGTTGCCGTTGTTTTCCGGATAGTCGCTCACGTCGTCCCCTCGCTCGTACCCGAAACCAATCACCGTCGTTCGCTCGACAGGTCAATTGGAATGAATTTGCGGCGCACATTATTAAATGTCAATTCAAATCAAGATAAATTAAATCTTTACATTGAAAGGGGCGCCTTTTCCGCGATCAAGACAGAGGGCCCGGCGCGGCGGCGCGCCAGTGGCGCCCCTAGTCGCCATCGATACGACGACAGCTTCCGGCCAGCCGGACCGAGCGCAAAATCATTTGCCGGAGAACGAGATGATCGTGGCTTTTCACGCCAGGCTCTCTCTCGCCGGCGACGCGCCAGGCAGGGGAGTGAATATTTTATGTTTATATTCCGAGTTGATTTTAATCAGGGATCGATTTAATATTTAATAATCCGCGTCTCATAGCGCAAAGACAAGCGCAAAAGGCGAAGCTTGGTTCAAGCTGGAGTTTTTTGAGAATGCCGCCACTGAGTTTCGATGTGCTCGCGACGTCGCTCCGCAGTTCGCCTCACCGGAACGCGCGATGCGCCTGAAACGAAAGAGTGCCTTCTGCCGACTTGTAACTCTTGGTGATGGGAGCCTTGCCTTGCCCCGAACAATGCGGCAATCGCGGTGATTCGACCGCTCCAAACGACGCCCGACCATAAGCCCGGCATCGCTCCGGCGCCACGGAGCGGGGAGCAGGCTCCGCCGTTTCGCGCGGAAATCGAGGGAATGCGCGGCGTCGCTGTGCTGCTGGTTCTGCTCTACCATTGCACTTTTCCTCTTTGCGCGGGCGGTTATGTCGGGGTGGACGTCTTCTTCGTCATTTCCGGCTATCTCATTACGCGCCTGCTGCTTCACGACCTCGACAGCGAAGCGTTTTCCCTGAAAGCGTTTTACATCCGGCGCCTCCGGCGACTGTACCCGGCGACCGTGGCGACCACAGCCCTGACCGTTGTCGCGGGCGTGATCATCCTCTCACCTCCTCATTTGAAGGAACTGGGGTCTTCGTCGATCGCGACGTTATTATCTGTTTCCAACTTTTATTTTTCGAGCGCCGGCGGCTATTTCGCGACCGCGGCCAAGCTCAAGCCGCTGCTTCACACATGGTCCCTGGGCGTGGAAGAGCAGTTCTATCTCGTCTGGCCGCTTTCGTTTTGGCTCATTTACAGGATCAGGCTCTTCCGGAGGTTCTCTTTTGTCCTGATCGGAGCGGCATGCGTTTGTGGACTCCTGCTCTCGCAATTCTGGATCGGACGCAATCCCGCCCAAGCCTATTTCCTCTTGCCCTTTCGGGCGCATCAGTTGCTCATCGGGGCGCTTGCCGTCGAGGTCGAGCGCAGGCTGCGGCCAATTGATGCGAGCGCCGCTCAGTGGCTCTCGGGTCTCGGCCTCGCGGCATTGGTGGTGTGCGCCGTACTCTTCGACGAAAGCACGCCGTTTCCCGGGTTCGCCAGCGCCGCGCCCGCGCTCGCAACATTTCTGGTCGTCGTCGCGGGCTCCGCGCACGCCGTCAATCGCCTCCTCATCCTGCCGCTGCTGACATGGGTCGGCAGGCTGTCGTACTCCATCTATCTCGCCCACTGGCCGATCGTCGTCTATGCGAGATACCTCCACGGGGATCAGTTCGAGACGATTGAGAAGTGGTTGCTCCTGGTCGCTTCGATTGCGGCGGGCGCGCTTCTGCACTACGGCGTGGAAAAGCCATGGCGGCTCGGCGCCGGCGAACGCCGATGGCGCGAGGCGGCGGGAGTCGGACTCGCCGGCTTCACCGCAATCGCACTAACGGGCGTGCTGGTCATGACCAATGGCTGGCCGCAGCGGATGGCGCTGGCTCCCGAGAAGCGGGACTACGCCGAGGAGGTGGAATTCGCATTCCTGCGCGGCTATCGCGACGGCGTGTTGAAGGAAGGAACTGCGGAGAGCGGCAGGAAGGTGCTGATATTCGGCGATTCGATGATGCAAAACTACGTTCCGGCTTTGATGGGTATACCGCAATTTCGAGCGGCCGACGTGACTGTCGTGACTCGCGGGGGATGCGTGCTCGGATGGGGCGCGTTGCGAATCGTCAATCATGGAGTTGACCGGGAATGCCGCTTGTTCCGCGATACCATATTTCACGGCAAGTCGCGCTACGATGTGGTTGTCTGGGCGCAGAACTGGGCCGGCTATGGCGGGACACTCTTCGTTGAACGCGGGTCTGGTGTAGCTCCCGCCACTGGAGACGGCGTCGCCCTCTGGCGGGAAATCATCGACGGCACGCTGGCGCAACTCACGCGCAGATCAGGAAAGGTCGTGATGATCGGGCCGCCGCTCACAATAGAGGGCATTCCGGAGACGCTGGACCGCATCGGACCCATTACGGACACGCGGCAGATAACAGCGGCGTTGACGCAATTGAGGGAGGTTCGCGCCGGAGAGCGCGATCGCCTCCAGGACAGCCTGCGCCAGATAGCCGGCGACGCACTCCTGATTGACCCCAGGGCGATCGTTTGCCCCACGGGCTCTTGCCGGCTGCACGACGACCGCACCAGTTACTTTCTTGATTCCAATCATTTTACAGCGGCAATGACGCCGGTCATCGCGCCATTGCTGCAACAACAGGTGGCGCCTGCGCTTCTGGTTCTATCCGTTCGCGGTTTCGAAGACAGAACACGTCGCGTCTCTGCAGGGTCTGCTGAATCCTGGAGTTCGCAGCGGTGACGATTTTCCGGCCAAGCCGGGGGACTTCATGTGTCCATGGCTATGAAAATATGTGCATAGATGGCGCGGTCGTGGTGGTTTGTAATGGCAATGCCATCCCCCAGACGCGCGACGGTCCACGCGAGCCAAGGCAATGAGCAGACTTCATGGGGATTTTTCTGGCGCGCGGTCTTGCGTTCCAGCGAGGCGCCATTGTCTTCGACGGGTTCAATCCAATGATCGTCGAGAATATCGCTCGCCAGTTGTGAGCTGGCGTCGCGTTAATCCATGAATCGGATGATCCGCGCGGCGGCTCCGAATGACCCCGGATGACGAATCCCGGCGACCCGTTTCGCAATGTGGCAGTGCGATTAAGAGAGCAGCTTGCTAGTAATCAGATCGAACTGTTCGATCGCCGTAAATTTTAAGGTAATAGTTCCGGCCTCACCGCGCGTGGTTACGCTGAACGCGACGCCCAAGGCATCGGAAACTTCCTTTTCGATTCGCTTTATGTCTGGAGCTTTTTCGCTCGGATTTTTCAAGGGTTTCTTTTCTGCCCCCTTGGCGGCGACCAAGCGCTCTACGTCGCGAACACTTAGACCTCCATCAACGATACGCTGGATGACCGAACTGGGGTCATCCAACGACAACAGAGCTCGGGCGTGACCAGCGGATATCCGGCCGTCGACCACAAAAGCCTGCGTAGTTTCCGGCAGTTTGAGCAATCTAAGGGTGTTCGTGACGTGACTTCGGCTTTTCCCCAAGAGTTTTGCTAAGTCGGCCTGACTGTAAGAGAACTCGTCAATCAAACGATTGTACCCCATAGCCTCTTCAATTGCATTGAGATCGGATCTTTGTACATTCTCGATGATCGCAAGCTCAAGCGACAGACGATCGTCTGCTTCAACCACAACGACCGGCACCTCATGTAAGCCCACCCGTTGCGCAGCTCGCCAACGTCGTTCGCCAGCAATGATTTCATAGGCATTATGAACGCCTTGCAATTCACGAACGAGAATAGGCTGAATAATTCCACGTTCACGGATTGAGTCGGCAAGTTCCTGAAGGCTCTCGTCGGGGAAATGTTGCCGCGGATTTCGCGGGTTGGGTCGCAGGAATTCAATTGGGGCTGTTCGCTGGCCAGCAGCGCCACCCGTAGCCTCAATTGGAAGATTTTCTCCAATGAGGGCGGCAAGACCTCGTCCCAATCTAGGACGCGCGTCGTCAATCATCTCATTACCCCGAATAATCAAGGTTAGTCACCTTGATGAACCAGCTGTATCAATCACGCTGCGCGCAATTCGCGCTCTCTTTGTATAACCTCCGAAGCAAGCTTCAGGTAGGCCTGAGAACCAGTACACTTCAGGTCATAAAGCAGAACAGGCTTGCCATATGATGGAGCCTCCGAAACACGAACATTGCGCGGTATAATAGTTTCGTACACTTTCTTACCCAAGAAAGAGCGAACATCTGCCACGACTTGGCTCGCAAGATTATTTCGCCCATCGAACATAGTCAAGACGACACCATGAATTGTTAAAGCAGGATTAAGGCTGCGCTTGACATGTTCAACGGTAGATAAAAGTTGTGATAAACCCTCTAACGCAAAGAACTCACATTGCAACGGAACCAATACACTATCACTTGCGGCCAAACCATTTATCGTTAGTAGATTTAAAGAAGGCGGGCAGTCAATAAGTACATACGTGATCTTATCTGAACGACTTTTATTATCATTAGCGAAGACCGCCAAAGCGTGTTTCAACTTGAATGAACGATCAACATGATCGGCGATAGACAGTTCAAGACCCAATAGGTCCATCGTGGATGGCACGATATATAGACGTGGAACAACTGTTGACTGAATAGCGGCAGCTAGTGTTTTTTGACCGGTCAGCACGTCGTAAGTCGACACTTTTCTCTTCGACGGGTCAATGCCGAGGCCCGTGGATGCATTTCCTTGGGGATCCAAATCTACAATTAAAACGGTCTCACCGATTGCCGCGAGCGCGGTTCCGAGATTGATTGCCGTAGTCGTCTTTCCCACACCGCCTTTTTGATTGGCGAGCACAAGAACTCGAATACAGTCTTGATGTTCCATTTTTCGCTCCAGACGGCGCGTATTAACTTTTCAAGCTCTGCACGATTACGATTCTCGCGGCAGGGTCGGTAAGACTCGTTACCGTCTCATAAGTGACGCTATCGCGACCGGAGAGGTTGGTCAATTCAGCCGCCAACTCTTTCCCCTTGAAAAACAACCCGCGCCCCCCTTGAAGGAGCACGGGGCGAGCATAGCCTATCAAAACTTTCAGCGGCGCGAGAGCCCTAGCCGAGATGATGTCAAATCTTATCATAGAGATTAGTTCAGGAACTACGCGTTCAATTCGATCGACGTGAATTTGAACGGAGGCGCCGGTTTCACGTGAAACTTCCGCCAAAAACGCCGCTTTCCGTCTATCCGACTCCACCAAATGAACAACTCGACCTGAATCTGCGGCAGTTAACGCGATGACCAACCCAGGGAAACCAGCGCCGCTCCCGATATCTATCCAATTATTCCAAGCTCCGGCAAGTGGGGCCAACTGCAAAGAATCAGCGAAGTGTCGCTCCCAGATGCGATCAACTGTTGAACTGCCGACCAAATTTACCGTTCGTTGCCATTTCCGGAGAATCGCTTCGTATATTTCCAATCTCATGCGCTGCTCGTCCCTCAGAGCCAATCGCAAGTGATCCCTCACTCTCTGCTCTTGAGCGCTCATTGCTTCGAAGCCTTCTCTTTGAGAGCCTCCCTCTTCGTCCAAGCAAGGAGAATCGTTAGCGCCGCAGGCGTGACCCCTTCAATCCGGCTGGCTTGGCCAATACTGACCGGGCGGGTGTCCTTTAGCCTCGCTCGCACCTCGTTTGACAGGCCTACTATAGAATCGTAATCAATGTCCGAGCATAGTTTCAGCGCCTCGTCCCGTAGCAAATTCGAGACCATTGTCGTTTGTCTTTCAAGATAAACTGAATACTTTGCATCATTTTCTATTTTATTAACCACCTTTTTGTTGAAAGCGCAGAGTTCAGGCCATATCACGGCCAAGTCTGAAAATGCAATGCTTGGGTATGATAGGATAGAAAATGCCGACCGCCTAACCCCGTCCATATTGATGGGCAAATCTAGCTTTTTTGCGTGCGAAGGCGATAGCGTGTGGTTTGTTAGAATGGTTCGGAGCCTGACTGCCTGCTCTTGGCTCTCTTGAAAGAGTTTAGCTCTCGGGGGCTTAACGCAACCAATAGCGATGCCGCGTGGCGTCAATCTCTCGTCCGCATTGTCACACCGCAGGGACAATCTAAATTCCGCCCGTGACGTAAACATTCTATAGGGTTCACTCACTCCGTGCGTGATCAGGTCGTCTATCAGGACACCGAGATATCCATCGGATCGACTGAATGTCGCTTCCTGACATTTCGTAAGACGCAGAGCAGCATTCAGTCCAGCAACAAGTCCCTGCGCCGCCGCCTCTTCGTACCCAGTTGTTCCGTTGATCTGGCCAGCAAGATATAAGTTTTTTACCTGCTTGGACTCCAGCGTGGGCCTTAACTCACGTGGATCCACAAAATCGTATTCGACCGCATATCCGGGGCGCAGTATTTTCACACGTTCGAGGCCGGGAATCGTACGAAGAAACTCACCTTGGACATTCTCCGGCAAGGATGTCGAAATCCCATTCGGGTAAACAGTGTTGTCGTTTAGCCCTTCTGGCTCCAGAAATACCTGATGAGTATCGCGATCACTGAAACGGCAAACTTTATCCTCGATTGAAGGGCAGTACCTTGGCCCGCGACCCGAAATTTGACCGGAATAGACGGGCGCTCGGTGGATGTTTTGCCTAATTATGTCGTGGGTTTTTTGTGTGGTGTGTGTAACTCCACAAGAAACTTGATCGTGCAAAACGCGATCGGAAAAGACCGAAAAGAATTCCGGTTGGTCGTCGCCAGGTTGGCGTCCTATAAGATTCCAATCGATCGAATTGCGATCCAACCTCGGCGGGGTTCCAGTTTTCAAACGGTTGATCTTGAAGCCAAATCGAGACAACGTTGCGCTTAGATCAACGGACGATGTGTCACCCATCCGCCCTGCTGGCCAGGACTTCTCGCCGATGAATATCCTTCCATTCAAAAAAGTCCCCGTCGTCACAACAACAGCGTCACAAACCAAGTCTTGACCGTCATGCATTTGCACGGTGAATTGGCGATCCCGTCCACGCTCCAAATTTACGACTGTTCCTTCGGTTATGGTAAGATTCGCTTCGTTCTTCAACAATGCTACGATCGCTTGCCTATACAACATTCGATCGACTTGGGCACGGGGTCCTCTTACGGCTGGGCCTTTTGAACGGTTCAAAAGACGAAATTGGATTCCGGCAGCGTCGGCAGCGCGCGCCATCAACCCGTCAAGCGCGTCAATTTCACGAACCAGATGACCTTTACCCAAGCCGCCAATAGCCGGATTACACGATAATTCGCCGATTGCTGTTACCCTTTGCGTCACCAATGCAGTTGCCGCGCCTACGCGCGCGGACGCTGCTGCAGCTTCACAGCCCGCATGGCCTCCACCGATTACGACGACATCGAACTCTCGAATTTTCAACGTTTGGCGCCTATTTTCCTATGCAGAAGCGCGAGAATATCTCACCTAGTATGTCTTCTACACCAATTTTTCCAATGAGAATTTCCAGTTCGAACATCGCCTCCCTAAGGGCGGTCGCAACTACCTCGGGAAACATTCCAACGGAGATTTGGCTTAGCGAATTGCGCGCTCTCTCGAGCGCTGCCATCTGCCGTTCGTTTACGATAACGTCGCTTGTTTCGCCGACAACGTTGCTAGCAACAAACTCGCTAAGGCGCCGAACCAACTCGTCAAGGTTATATCCTGACAACGCGGAAATGCAGAGGCCACCGTCATCATGATCTGCGTCAGAAATTTTGAGATTGTCATTTAGCAGTGGTTCTTGAGCCTTGATGTCATACTTGGTGTATATCCTCCATACCGACGATGAACCCAAATGTGCCGCCGGAGACACAATATTGCGGTGGTCGCACAACCAAAGAATGAGATCGGCGGTTTGCGCCCGCTCGATAGCGCGGTTTATGCCTATTGATTCAATCAAATCATCAGATTTGCGAATACCAGCGCTGTCAATAATATTAACTAGGTATCCATTCATATCCAAACGAACTTCAATAAGATCCCTAGTCGTTCCTGGTACTTCTGATACTATTGCGATATCTTGACACGACAACTCATTAAGAAGAGTTGATTTTCCGGAATTTGGTGGACCAGATAGCAGAACAGTAACACCACTACGCAATATACTTCCTCTAATTTTATTAGATATTATATTTGATATAGAATTTACTATATTTTGTGAACTTTTTATAACAAAAGACTCATCATAAATTTGTATGTCTTCTTGATCTGAAAAATCTAGGCTACTTTCAACATGTGCAATCACATCAATTATTTGTGTCCGCCACTCGTCGAGTATACGCTGGAATTTCCCAGAGAGGCCATTGATACCCAATATTCGCTGCTGCTCGGTTTCTGCGGAGATAAGATCACCGAGCGATTCAACTTCAATGAGACTCATCTTGCCGTTTTCGAGAGCGCGGCGGCTAAATTCACCTGGTTGGGAAATCCTGGCGCCGGAAAATTTACCGAGAACTTGGACGAGTTTGGCAACGATTGCTCTCGACCCGTGAACCGAAAATTCAGCGCAATCTTCGCCGGTAAAACTAGCTGGCCCAGGGAACCAAGTGACCAAAGCATGATCAATGATACTATTCGAAGCCGGATCGCGGAGTTGGACCAAAGACGCCGTTCTTGGTCTCGGAAGTTTGCCTGCTATCGCATTAACAATCTTTGACGTCTGGCTCCCTGAAAGTCGCACAACTGCGAGCGCCGCCCGACCGTGAGCTGTGGCCAAGGCGAAGATCGTTTCTGGCTCTTGTTCGAATTTCATGGAGTCCTCCAAATCGGGATAGGGGGAGCCTCGCAGTTCCTCCTCTTCCACACCACCGTTCATGGGCGTCCTCACACAGCCGTATGGTATCGAACGTCACAGAAGCAAAGCCAATTCTGCGATCGTGCTCCCACGCGTGGCGCAGGTGACCGTAGGCGCCGTCGTTTTCCTGGCGAAACCGGGATGCGTCAAGCGGCCGCGACGGGCAGGCTGACGAGCGGATCATCGCTCAATGGCGCCATTGTCTCAAGCGTCATGTAACGGCTTCGCTGCACCGCCCATTCATCGTTGGCTTCCAGCAGGATCGCGCCGATCAGGCGGGTGATGGAGTCTTCGTTGGGAAAGATGCCGACGACTTCGGTGCGCCGCTTGATTTCGCCGTTGAGGCGCTCGATCGGATTGGTCGAGTGCAACTTGGTCCGATGCGCCGCCGGGAACGCCATGTAGGCGAGCACGTCGGCTTAGGCCTCGTCCATCAAGGCGGCGAGTTTGGGCGTCTTTGGCCGCAACTGGTCGGCGACCTTGCGCCATTGGCCGCGGGCGGCCTCGGCGTCGTCCTGGGCTAAGGCGGTGGCGATGAACGCCGAGAGGACGCGTCGCCCGCTCTTGGTGGCGTTAGCCAGCACATTCCTCATGACCCGAAGGGCCGTGAAGTGCAACCATGCGAATTGGACGCGGCAGCACTGCCAGCTGAAGGTCAGCATAAGACAAGCTTTATGGGCTGGAAGTCTCGTCGGACCTGATTTCGACGGTCACCGATGCGGTTCCGGAAACAGTCGCAGAATGCCAGAACCGCCCTCTGGAAGGCATGTATCCGCTGGTTTTCTTCGACGACCTGCGCTTCAAAATCTGCGACGAGGGGCTGGTTCCCAACAAAGCCATCTATGTCGCACTTGGCGTCCGGCCTGATGAAACCAAGGATATTCTGGGCCCGTGGCTCGAGACTTCGGAGGGCGCCAAATTCTGGCTGCGTGCGACGAATGAGCTGAAAGACCGAGGCGTTGACGACATTCCCATCGCCGTTGTCGATGGCCTAAAAGGTTTTCCGGACGCGATCAACGCGGTGTTTCTGCAAACGATCGTGCAGACCTGCATCGTGCATCTCATCCGTAATTCGATGGATTTTGCGTCATGGAGGGACCGCAATGCGGTCGCTGCGGTGCTGAAGACCGTCTATCGGGCGAACGACGCCGACGCGGCGGCAGCGGCGCTCGACGCTTTCCACGCCGGGCCATGGGGACGGAAATACCCTTCGATCGCCCAGAGCTGGAGACGAAACTGGGCGCATGTCATCCCGTTTTTTGCCTTTCCGGTCGCGGTGCGAAGGATCATTATACGACCAACGCCATCGAATTCCTGAACGCGAAGCTGCGCCGCGCGCACGCGAGGCCATTTTCCGACGGACGACGCAGCGTTGAAGCCAGGTCGCGGGACAATGGAAAAATGCCACCGCGCGAATGGCGCTAGGCTACGACCCAATTCGCCATCACGTTCGACGAAAGGTTCGTCACGGCGTGATGGTCAACCCGGTCCACACACAAAATTTCGGACACTCCCACAGTATCCTTCCGGCGTGACGCGCCTTGCGGGATTCAGGCCCGCGGAGCGATTCTGCGCAGCTATATCGGCTTTATGAGCGAGGTTAGCTGCGCAGCATGGGACGTATGACGGTGATTTCCGGCGCCGAGCGGCGCCGGCGGTGGAGCGACGAAGACCGGGCGCGGATTCTTGCTGCCATTTCCGAGCCCGGGGCGGTGATCGCGGAAGTGGCGCGTCGCGAAGACGTTTGCACGAGCCTTGTCTTCAAATGGCGCCGCGAGATGCGCGAAGCAGTTGAAGCGGATGCCGGTGGATTTGCGCCGATCGTCATTGAGCCGGCGCCGGCGGCGGCGCCCTCGCCGATATCGTTGAGCAACTCGGCTTCCGCCGTCATCGAGGTGGAGATGAAGGACGCGCGCGTGCGCATCCACGCCGGCGCGCCGTCGTCGGCGATCGCGGCGGCCTTGAAGGCTTTGCGATCATGATCCCAATCCCCTCGGGATGCCGCGTTTGGATCGCCATGGGCCACACCGACATGCGCCGGGGCATGCAGGGCTTGGCGCTTCAGGTGCAGGAGCAGTTGAAGCGTGACCCCCATGCCGGCGACCTGTACGTCTTCAGGGGGCGCCGAGGAGATCTGGCGAAAATTCTTTGGCATGATGGCGTCGGCCTATCTCTGTATGCGAAGCGATTGGACCGCGGAAAGTTCGTCTGGCCTTCGGCGAAAGACGGCGTGGTTTCGATCTCGGCCTCTCAGATGGCCTGCATGCTTGAGGGAATTGACTGGCGAAATCCGCAATTGACCTGGCGGCCGACCAGCGCCGGATGAGGCGGAAAATTCTGGGGTCGAACGCATTTTGGGGCGCCTCGAATCGCGCGATTTATGATTCACTCGCGTCATGGACGCCGCCAGCCTCGCCCTTGCCGAAGAAAACGCCGCGCTGAAAGCGGAACTGGCGGTGGCGCGGGCGAAAGCCTCGGAAGACACGGCGCTGATCGCGCAGCAGAAGCTGCGGATCGCCCTGCTGGAGCGCCAGGTCTACGGACAAAAGTCGGAGCGCTCGGCGCGCCTGGTCGATCAATTGGCGCTGGCGTTCGAAGAGGCGGAGGCCAGCGCCACGGAAGACGAACTGGCGGCGGAAAAAGCCGTCGCCCACACCACGACCGTGCGCGCATTCACGCGCAAGCGCCCCGACCGCAACACGTTTCCCGACCATCTCCCGCGCGAGCGCGTGGTGATCGAAGCCCCGACGACCTGCGCCTGCTGCGGCGGCAAACGGCTGCGCAAGCTCGGCGAGGAGGTGACGCGGACGCTGGAAACGCAGCCGCGCCAATGGAAGGTGATCGAGACGGTGCGCGAGAAGTTCACGTGCCGCGATTGCGAGAAGATCAGCCAGGCGCCCGCGCCCTTCCACGCCATCCCGAGGGGATGGGCCGGGCCGAGCCTGCTGGCGATGATCGTGTTCGAGAAGTTCGGCCAGCACCAGCCGTTGAACCGTCAGGCCGAACGCTACGCCCTGGAGGGCGTGCCGATCGCGCTGTCGACCATGGCGGACGCGGTGGGGTCGGTCTGCGCGGCGCTCGCGCCGATCCGGCGGCTGGTGGAGAAACACGTGATGGCGGCCGAGCGGCTGCACGGCGACGATACGACCGTGCCCGTTCTGGCCGCTGGCAAGACCGACACAGGTCGATGTTGGGTCTACGTGCGCGACGACAAGCCCTTCGGCGGCGCCGGGGCGCCGGCGGCGATGTTCTATTACTCGCGCAATCGCCGGGGCGAGCATCCGCGGGCGCATCTGGCGAACTATGCCGGCATCCTGCAAGCCGACGCCTATGACGGCTACGGCAAGCTCTATGAGGCTGGCCGAAGGCCCGGCCCGATCCGAGAGGCGGCGTGCTGGACGCACGCGCGGCGCCCGTTCTTCGCCATGGCCGACATCGAGGAAAACGCCCGTCGCAAGGCTGCCGGCAAGAAGGAAATCCCGTTGTCGCCGATCGCCATCGAGGTCGTGCGCCGCATCGACGCGCTGTTCGAGATCGAGCGGTCAATCAACGGCAAGAGCGCCGCGCAGCGTCTGGCGGTTCGACAAGAACGGAGCCGGCCGCTGGTCGAGGATCTCCAAACCTATATGCGCGAGCAGGCCGCCCGGCTGTCGCGCGGGCATGATCTGGTCAAGGCGATCAACTACATTCTCAAGCGTTGGGCCGCCTTCACGCTTTTCCTCGAAGATGGCCGCGTTTGCATGTCCAACAACGCCGCCGAACGAGGCTTGAGAGGGATCGCTCTGGGAAGAAAATCATGGTTGTTCTGCGGTTCGGATCGCGGGGGCGAGCGCGCCGCGGCGATGTACAGTCTGATCGCCACCTGCAAGATGAATGGCGTCGATCCGCAGACCTGGCTGGCCGACGTCCTCGCCCGCATCGCAGGCCACCCCGCGCACCGGTTGGAGGAATTGCTGCCCTGGAACTGGACGCCAGGAACAAAGGCGATTTCCGCTCAGGGGGCGGCTTGAGCATGCCAGCAGCCACAATCTCCCAGACTGAAAAAGCCAGCGTCACGGCGGCTTGTGAACGATTGATTGCCGAATACCTTCGGCCGCGTTTCCTGCCCGCGATCCGGTCGACGGAGTTCAACTATCCCATCGACATCCTCGGCAAGTGACGCGGAGCCAACTATCGCTTCATCGTTCGCTATCGCTCCGGATTCGAGGACAACCTTGGCGAGGAGTTCGATGCTCCTTTCGCGCGCCTGGACTGGATCAGCCGCGATCGCTTCAACATCCAGTGGCATCGCCACACCGGACAGTTGCATTGCCTTAATCGTGGCCTCACTCTCGCCGAAGCCATAAAGACGTTCAAGTCCGATGGCGTCCTGCACCCCGCTGTATAGCCTCAAACGCCGATCCCTGCGGCCCACGGCGGAGGGATAC
>NZ_NHSJ01000110.1 GCF_002937075.1 Rhodoblastus sphagnicola | reverse complement strand
GGGATGCGCGAGAAAAATCTGCAATCCGCTCATCAGCAGCACGGTCACGCAAAGCGCGTTGATCCAATGGGTGACGCGCGTCGCCAGGGCGTGACGATGAACCAGCTTGCGGCCGGCATTCGCCGGCAATTCAAGTTCGGCCGTCGGAAGGATCGTCAAAGGAGTTCTCCTCTCCTGGCCGCCAAGACGCCTGCCCGGCGCGAAGCCGGACAGGCTGGATTTGTGCGATTACTTGCCGCCCTTCATGGCGTCGGGCTTCATCGCGTCGCCATGCATCGCGTCCGGCTTCATCGTGTCGTGCTTGGTCGTATCGCCCTTCATGGCGTCACCCTTCTTGGGCTCGGTCTTCATGGCGTCGCCATGCATCGCGTCGGCTTTCATGCCATCGGCGCCCATCTTGTCCTCGGCGGAGGCGGCACCGGCGAAAGCAAACAGGGTAAGAAAAGAGAAAACGGCGGCGGTGGTGGTCTTGGCGTTCATGATTGTTGCTCCTGAAGTGAGGCTTAAGCGATCATCCGCAGGCCCGTCATGGGCCGCCGGAGTTGACGAGACTTTCGAAAACAGGGTCGTTCATCGACCGCCGGAAGCGCCCGGGGGACGGGTCTTTGGTGGCTCCGTCCGTGAAGGCCGGGCGGCGTGTTCGGCGAAGGCCGATGACGAAAGCTACCCTCGATCCTCATTCGCAGGCAGCTATCAATATCGGGAGCAATCCTCTCAATTTCCGAAAGGTGATTGACTGCGCGTTGGCAACGCGCTTCGGCTCTTGCATCGGCGCCGGGTCGGTCTCAAGGCTCGATGATCCAATAGGTCTGCGCGCCTTTGGCAAGAGCTTCGAGACCGCGAGCCGCCGCCATGGAGGCCTCATTCAAGATCTGTTTGAAGTCCTTCATGGCCTTGGCTTCGTCGAACAAATAGGAATGGCCGCTGAGCCGGGCGTCCACGGATTCCAAGCCCTTCATCACCAAGGTGTTGGAGCCGCCGCTGCCGGCGCGCGGGGCTTTGTGAAAGCTCTCGGAAATCAGGATCGCATGATCATATTCCGACGCGTAGAGCGTGCGGAATGTCGCGATGTCGCGGGCGCGCTGCGTTTGTTCGATAAAAATGTCCTGCGCGACGTCGGGCGCGGCGAAGACGGCCGCCCCGATGCGAACATTGACGCGGTATTGGCCAAACTCGCGCAGCATTTGCAGCAGGATGCGATTGCCCATGCTATGGGCGACAAAATCCAGTTGAATGTCCGGCGCGGCTTCGGCGAAAGCGCGCACGAAATCCGCAAAATGCGGTTCGCTCCAGAGAGCGGAATCCTCGTCATAGGCGTAGCCGAAAGCCGATCCCTCCGACGGCCAGCTCCAGCCGACAATGGCTCCGTCATAATCGAGATCGCCCCCCAGCATCAGGCCGCGCGTCGCCAAATCCCCGAAAGATGTGTTGAAACCGTGCAGGACGAACAGGATTTTCGAAACGCCACTTTCCCGGACCTTATCGACGATCAAGCGGACGCAGGCCTGTTCGCCCTTGGTCAAGGTTTTGGGCGCCTTGGGAAGCGGCGGATCGCCTTGGTGATGGCCGGGCGCGCCGAGATAGGCGCAGGTCAGTTCAACCGGCGAAAGGCGCCGTGAGCCAAATCGCGTTGCATAATCCAACGTCTGTTCGTCATTGCGGTCGGTCGCGAAAAAGACCGGGGAACCAACATGTTTTCGCGGGGACGGCTGGGGCGCGTGAATGGGGACGGCCTCCGGAACCCGATGGACCTCCGCCTCGGCCTTGCCCCACAAGCGCATTTCGCCCTCAAGCCTGGACGAGTCGTCGCCTGCGGCGCGGGCCGCCAGCCGCATCTGCGCGGCGGACTCCAGAATGGTCTGCTCAATATTGGGATGCTTCCGGATCGTCGCTTCGAGAGTGGCGATTTCAGTCTCGGCCGCCAAGGCAGCCGTCGCCAGTGCGCTTTTCCATGCGTTCTTTTCGGCTTCGCTGCGTTCCCGCCAGTAATTTGGCGCCGCCGCCAGAACGCCCGTCTGCGGCCAGGCTGTCGTTAGATAAAGCTTGCCGCCGTAACGGTCGGCGAAGCCTAGCGTGGCCTTGTCCAGCGAAGTTTCAAATCCGCCAACCGTTCCGCCCATCATCGACATCATGGCGTCCTGGGGCGAGACATTGGTCATCAATGCGCCCAACGACGAAAGCGACTTGAATCCGGGCGAAGCTGCGTTGGCCGCAAGGTTGAGACTTTGCAGGTCCGCTTCCGTCCGGACGGGAGTCTTGGTCAGCAGATAAGTGACGCTGTGAGGCCAGAGTCTCAGCGGGAAGAGCCCGGTGCGGCTGGCGTCGGCCATGGCGGCCTCGCCCAGGAAAGAGTTCTGCATCAGCGAAACTTCCTTCGCCGATTGGAACAGGAAAGGGCGGGTCAGCAGCGAAGCTTCGGGTCCCGCAGTTTCAAGGGCGCGCTGGTCTCGCTCGGCGAGCGTGAAAACACCGAGATCTGCGGTGCCGGACATCACCGCCGTCAAGGCGCCGGCGAAATCTTCCATCGGCGATGGAGCGATGGTCACGCCAAATTCCGCGAGTGTCTTCGACGTGAGCAGCGATTTGAGAAAGGCGTCCTCCAGATAGGATTTGGGGACGGCGATCTGGACATCGCCCGCGAGGACACCGGGCGAAAAGCAAAGAAGGGCGAGAAAGAAGCTTAGGCGAAGCATCGTTCGCCCCCTCAGGTCGTCGCGGGCTTGAACGTCAGGGCGACGCCGTTCATGCAATAGCGCAGGCCGGTCGGTTTCGGCCCGTCATCGAAGACATGGCCAAGATGGCCGCCACACCGCTCGCACTGCACGGCGACGCGGACCATGCCAAAACTCCGATCTTCCTCGGTCGCCACCGCCTTTTCCAATGGCGCCCAAAAGCTCGGCCAGCCGGTCCAGCTGTCGAATTTGGTTTCGGACGAGAACAGTTCGCGCCCGCAACCGGCGCAAGCGAACAGTCCCCGGCGCTTTTCGTGCAGCAAGGGGCTGGTGAAGGCGCGCTCGGTGCCTTCGTGGCGCAACACGTCATATTGATCAGGCGTCAGGCGGCGGCGCCATTCGGCGTCGTCGAGCGTGAATGCGAAACGGACGCTCGCGGCGGCGCGCGCGTTGCGGACAAAGCCCAGAGCGGCAAGACAGGTGAATGCGCTTCGGACAAGCGCGCGTCTGGTGGTCATGAAAGAAACTTCCGGCGCCGTTGCGTCAACGCAAAGGTGGATACGCAAAGGGCCGGCGCCTTGTTACACGCCGGCGCGCTCAAGCGATCGCCCAAGCTCGGGGCGACCTCGACCAATTCCTGGCTCTGGAGGCGCGGCGGCCCGACTGGCGCCAAGACCCTTTCCGCTCAGCGGAAAGGCTGCTGGCAGCAGGACGGCTCGACGAGGCCTTGTCGTGGGTGCGGCGCGAGCATCGCGGCGGATTGGCCTATGTGTGAAACGGCCTGGGGTCCGGACGCCGATCGGCGTCGTAAGGCGTTGATCTATTTGGTGCCGAAGGGGTCACACTGCCGCGCCGATTAACAGGTTGGCCGTCCATCATGACGCTCTACTCGGAAACTGGGCACGAAAAACCCCGCGACCGGTTTCCACCGTGCGGGGACGCTCCTTGGCGTCTGTACATCCGAGATCGCCTAGGAATTGGCGAAAATATGCCCGGCGCTTGTGTCGAAGTTATGACGGCAAACGCCAACTCGCACATTCGGGACGGGCGTTTGCTTTTTGATTCAGGCTGAGGCCTTGTCCGGCACCACGGCGAAGCGGACGCCGAGCGCGCGCATCACGGCGCTCACGGTTTCATGGCGGGGATGCGATCCGGGCG
>NZ_NHSJ01000109.1 GCF_002937075.1 Rhodoblastus sphagnicola | reverse complement strand
AGCTGACATTGCCGGCCACCGCCGAGATTTCGAGCCGTCCGGCGTCGCCCGCGTCGCCCGCGACCGAGACCCGCGTGCCGGCGCCGAGCGTGATATCGCCCGCCTTCGCGGTGAGCCGCACCGCGCCGCCGGCGGACGACACGCTGGTGGAGTCGGTGGCGTCGCCATAGGTTCCGGTATAGCCGGGCGCCTCGACCACGGCGCCATCGGACAATGTGATCGCGCCCGCCGACGTCACCTGGACGAGGCCGCCGCTGGCGTGCAGAGTGGCGCCGCTGATCGCGACCGAACCGCCATTGAAGGTGAGCGCCGCGCCGGAAACGCCGCCGAGCTTGGCGATGTCGAGCTTCGCCGCGCCCGCATCGTCGATGCGCAAGGCGCCGGTGGTGGCGAGCGTCAGATCAGGAACCACCACGGCGCCGGCGCGCGATGCGCGGTCGCCGATATAGGGGGTATGCAGCGTCAGCGCCGCCGATCCGGCGTTGAACCCGGCGTTCCCGCCGGTGGCGTAGACGCCCTTGGTCGCCGCCAGCGTCACCCCGCCGGCGAAATAATTGGTCGTCGCGATGGTCGCCGCGCCCGACAGATCGACCGCCGCGCCGGTCGGGATGGTGAAAGTCGGCGTTGTGGTGACGGTGACGACGCCGCCCGCCGGGAGCGAGACCGTCTGCTCGTTCGAGGCGACATAATAGCTGGTGGCCTCGGCGACCTTGTAGGCGCCGGCCGCCAAGGCATAGGTCATGCCCGCAATGGTGATCTCGGCGCCGGACGCGATCGTGGCGCCGCTCGTCGCCGTCGGCGTGATCACGCCCGTGCCGACGGCGAGCGACACGCTGGCTCCGGCTTGCAGAATGATCTTGGTGTCCTGCAAGAAGGACTGCCCGGACGCGAACACCGTGCCGGCCGGGACGGTCACCACCGTATCGGCCGCGAGCGTGGCGCTTCGCGTCGCCGCGATGGTGGTGGCCTTCGTCGCCACCAGCCCGCCGGAGAACAGGATTTCGTCGGCCTTGATGGCGAGCGCGCCGGAGTTGGCGGCGCATTCGCCGCACACATAGCCCGCCGCGCCGGAATTGCCCAGCGTCACGGCGTCGGCGGCGATGGTGACGGCGCCGCCCTGCGTTCCCGCGAGGATCGAGGCGTCGAGCTTGAGCGCGCCGAACGAATAGGTCCCATCGGCGAAGTCGATCGAACTCTGCGAGCGCAGCGTCAGTTGCCCGCCGGTCTGGCTCAGCACGGCCTGCATTTCCGGCGTCAGCACCGTGCCGGCATAGCCCGGATCGGTGATGCCGAGGCCGATCCGGCCGGCGCCGAGCGCGACATATCTCGCCTTGTTCAGCGCGAGTCCGCTCGACAGCGCCACATTGCCGGAGGAGTCGAACATCACGGCGGCGCCGCTGAGCGTCGCGGCCCCGACCGTCAGCGTCGCGGTGTTGGCGAAATTGGCGCGGCTGGTGAGCCGCTCCGGCCCGTTGGCGACCCGCAGCAGCGCGCCGGCGCCGGACGTCGCGCTGTCGCCCATCGCATAGACGCCGTTGCGGGTGTCGGCCATCTCGCCGGTCGCGACGATCGCCGACCCGTCCGCGATCATGATCGACCCCTTCGCGGCGAACAGGATTTCCGCCGCCTCGATCGGATGCGCCGCGTCGTTGGCGATGGTGATCGAGCCGGCGCTGACGGCGAGATTTGTGGAGCCGTCGGAATTGTCGGTGCGGATCGCGCCGACCAACAGGCTTTCGGCGCCAAGATTGGTCAAGCTCGATGCGGTGATGGTGAGGGCGCCGTCGGCCGGGCTCGCGGGCGGCGACGAGACGATCGAGATGACGCCGCCGCCGATGTCGACCTTGGCGCCGCGGCCGCCAGCGGCGGCGGCCGAGCGCGCCACGGCGTCGATCAGCAGCGTCGAACCGGCGTTCAGCACCAGCTTGCCGGCGTCGATCGCCAGCGCCGGGGTGACAGTGTCGTTCTTGGCCGCGAGCTTTGCGAAATAGCTGTTGCCCGAGGTCAGCTTGATCGAGGAGTATTTCTCGAACACGCTCTGCGACTGCACCGCGAACAGCGCGGTCGATGACTGCGCCGCGCCCGACAGCGCGTTGCCGTAGGAGCCGACCGTGAGCACGGAGCCGTCGGCGCGGGTGGTGGAACTGCCGAGCGCCAGTTTGGTCGAGCCGGTCTGCTCCACCACCAGCGCCCCGCCCGCCAGCGTGGCGTACTGCGCCGGCAGCAGCGTGTACCATTTCAGACCCTCGCCGATGTCGATCAGCACCCGCGAGCCGACGCCCGTCACCGACGACAGCTTGGCGTAATTCGCCGAATAGACCGGGTCGTAGGCCGCAACCGCCTTGTCCGACAGGCCGGGAACGATGGCGTAGGCCTGCGCGCCGCCGGTATAGGTGGAACCGGTCTTGCTGGTGTAGGCGTCGTCGTTATAGCTGTTCAGCACGTCGCGCGAGCCGCCGGTCCCGGCGGCGAATTCATAAGCGGTGATGTCGCCGCCGCCGGAGATATTGATCACGGCGCCCGAGGTCACCTTGATGTTGGCGCCGGAAAGCGTCAGCAGCTTTGCCGGCGGCGCGCTCAGCGCGGCGCTGCCGGTCGGGGTAAAATACCATTCGACGCCATCGGTGGTGGCGCCGTAAGGGATGATCAACCCGTTGGCGGAGACCTCGGTGTAGCTGCCGTCGGTCAGCGTCAGGTCGCCGGTCGCCGCCAGCCTCAGGCTGCCGAGCGGCGTCCGGATCACCCCGCCCTGCACGATGTCGCCGGCCGACACCGTGAGGCTGCCGCCGGCGGAATACGGCGCATCCGGCAGCGCCGTCGTCGATCGCGCGAAGCTGATGGCGCCGCCGGTCTTGGCCGTGCTGATGGTCGCGGTGGCGCCGGTGGTCGGATAGACTTGAGCGGCGGCGATGGCGAGGTCGCCATTGACCGCCAGCAGCGCGGTGAGATTGTTGCTCACGTTGCTGGTGTAGCCGAGATAGCTGATCTTGTAGTCCGGCACGCCGGTGAGACGAAGGTCTCCGTCGCTGATCAGTTTCGTCGTCGCAACCGAGCGATCGAACAGCACCGCGCCGGTGATGTCGAATGCTTCGGTGGCGTGCAGCGTGACGGTGTTCAACCCGCTGAGGCCGGTCGTGATCCTGGTCAGCACGTCGATCGAGCTGAGCAGGCCGATATAGGGCGCGGTGACGGCGAGATCGCCGCCGGCCTTGATCACCACCGCGTTGGCGGTGGCGGTGTTGGTGTTCGCCGTCGTGAGGGTGCTGCCGCTGTCGTAGGGCCGCGAGGCGACGAACAACGCCTTGCCGAGGGCAAGCGTCACGTCGCCCTGCGAGCTCAGCGATCCCAGCGCCGCGAGCGAGGTGAAGCCGGACGCCATGATCTGGTCCGCCGACAACAAATTCGCGGCGTCGGCGACGCTTTGCGTCAGCACCACGTCGCCGAGCTCCAGCGCGCCGCCCTCGGCCGAGGCCGAGCCGCCCCTGGCGCTGAGGATCGCGCCTGACGAGATCGTAAAACCGTTGGGGGCCGAGATCGCGCCGGCGTCGCTCCAGGCCTGCGTGGCGGTGAGCGCGACGGCGCCCCGACGCGCCAGCGCAGCCCCGCTGGCGCCCGATGAGCTTGAGAACAACTGCGAATAGGTGTCGGAGGCGCCGTCCAGCGCCACGGTCGCGTCGGTCGCGATGGTCAGCTTCAGGCCCGGCCGGTAGCTGCCGGTCTTGATCTTGATCACGTCGAGATAGGAGCCGCGGTAGAAGCCGCTGTCGGAGGTCGAGGCCGACGCCAGGACGATCGAGCCGGCATCGTGGATCGCGCCGGCGCGCACGCCGGATATCCCGCTGGAAGCGGCGGCGTAGGGATTGATCACGCTGACGCCGGAGAGATCCGTGACGCCGCCCTCGGCAAGCACGATGCCGTCGCTGGCCTCGAGATCGCCGAGCAGATAGACCATCGAGGTCATCGCCAAGGTGGCGTTGGTGCTGCCGGAGACCTTGGAGGCCTTGGTCTCGACGATGGAGCCGTCGCTCTCGACCGTGAAGACATCGGAGAGCGCATGTGTGGCGGTGATCGTCTCATATCCCGCGAAGGCGCTTGGCAGCGTCTGCGACTGCACGATGTTGCCGCCCGGCAGCCGAATGGAGCCCTCATTGAGCAGTTTCGCCACCGTCAATACCGCGCCTGGGGCCGACACGATGCTGCCGCCGGCCTCCACTTTCAGTTCGATCATGCCGTCCAGCGTCAGATTCACCGCCTTCTGATCCCAGGTCTCGGTCGGCGTCGATGCGGTCAGGACGGTGGTGACATCGTCGCCCGTCGCAAGATTGCGCAGCGCGATCGCCTGTTGGGAGGTCAGCACGCTCGGCAGCAGCGCCTGCGACAGCAGCAGCGTCTCGCCCGCCTTGACTGTGTAGGTCTGGGTCTGCAGCAGCGCGTTGGCGCCGCCAAGGCTCACCCCCGAGGCGTTGACGAAGGCGTTGCCGACCAGCAGAGTCTTGTAGGAGGTGATGTCGTAGCTGGCGAAGCCCTTCTGGAAGAAGTCGAGCGGAATCGCGGTGGCGAGCGCGGTGTCGTCGGCCGAGCCCGAGCCGAATTTCACGTCGGGCGCCCACAGCGTGAAGGCGCCGCCGCCGGCAAAGCCCGCCGCCTTGATCGACGAAGGATCGAACTGAACCGTCGAGGTGATGGCGGTCGGGTTGATCGCGTCCGGCGCCCAGTATCCGGTCACATATTCGTAGCGGGCGCGAAAGCCGGTGAGTTCACCAAAACGCGCGTAGGATTCGGTGCTCGAATAAGTGACGTTCTCGAGCTGAGAGAAGCCGCTCTGATTGATCAGCGCGAGACTGCCGCCCTTCCCCGACAGATCCAGGGCGCCGTCCAGCTTCACGCGACCGCCGCTCGACAGGTCGATCAGTTTGGCGCCGGCGAGCAAAATGCTGCCGCTGACGTCGGTCGAGGCGGTGACGGCGCCGGTGATGTCGTAAAGGGATTGGTCGGTGACGGTGGCCGCGCTCACCATGGTGACGCCGCCGCCGTCGAGATAGGCCGGACCGTCGAGGTCCAGGCCGGTCTTGCCATAGTCGTTGACCCAGCGCCCGGCGACCGACAGCGTCCCGGTCACCGTGATATCGAACGAGCCGATCGCGGGCTTGTCGTCCGCGCTGCTGAAGGCGGAGCCGGTAGAGCCAAAATTGGCGGTCTCCAACAGAATTTTGCCGGACGGCGCCGTCACCGTCCCTGCTATTTTGATTGAGCGCCCCGCATAGGCGTCGAACACGCCGCCGGCGGCCAGGCTGACCGTGGCGTTGCTTGCAACGCTGATCGCGCCGGAGGTCCATAGCGAGACCTGCGACAGGCCGGAACCGCTCAGCAGCGCATCGGACAGCACGGTGACGCCGTCGACCGGCGCGGAATCCGAGGCGGCCACCACCCGGATGTCGCCGCCGGCGCCCATCCCGGAGCCGGGGCTGACGCCGATCTCCTGGACGAACAGCATGCCGCCGGCGGGGAGCTGCGAATTGGCCTTTTGCACATTGCGCAGGTCGCCGTAGACCGAGGTCTTTCCGCTGCCGGCCTCGCCCTTGGCGATCTGCCGGACTCCCGGATAGACTTCTCCGTTCAGCACGCCGTCGATCGAGGCCTGGGCCGACTTCACGGTCAGGCTGCCAGCGTCGCGTCCTTCGGCATAGGCGGCCTCGTAGCGCCCGTCGCCGCGCAGCAGGTTCGCCCAGGTCTCCGTGACGCCCCAATGGGCATGGTTCCGGGTGAACCCGCTGCTGGCGATCGCCACATAGGTGTTGGACAGGTCAGCGCCGCCGATATCGACGATGAGGCCGGTGCTGGTCAACAGCTTGGTGGTGGTGACGAGCCCCGCCTCGTAAGTCACCCAGCCGCCGGAGACGTCGATCAACGCGCCCGGCTTGACCGTCACGCTCGCCGAACCGTTGGTTGTGCCCGAATAGACGCCGCCATTGGTGCCGAGCGCCACATTGCCGCCCTTGGTCATCAATTGCGCGGCGGTGACCCCGACCGCCTCGTAATAGGCCGCGGCCGAGATCAGGGGCGAGCCGATCCAGGCGACGCCGTCGGAACGCACGCCCGACAGTCGCGCGTCTATCATCACCGTGGCGCCGTTGAGAAAACTGTTCTGGTAGCCGCCGCTGTCGGCGAGTTCGTTGCCCTTCAGCAGGATCGACAGATTGTAGCTCGAAGTCGGAACCGAGACGTCCTTGAGGCCGGCGACGTCGATGGTCGCTCCGTTTTCCACGACAATGTGGCCGGCGATGTAAACGTCCTGCCTGGTGTCCGTGTCCCAGTAGGAGCTTTGGGACGCGGCGACCAGCGTCTGGCCCGATTTCGCGCCGATCGTCACGTCGCCCGACGGCGCCCAGATCGTCGCGCCGGACTGAAGCGTCACGTCCGACGCGTAGCTGCCGATCCGCACCTGCGAGCTCTTGAAGGCGGCGAGCGAGGTCGCATCCTGCGGGATGGTTTCACCTTTGTCGTCCGCCGCCGCCATCACGATGCTGCCCGGCGAAAGCGTGATGGTCCGGCCGACGATGTCGATGGCGCCGTTCGCCGACACGCTGGTGGTCGAGCGCAGAATGCCGGAATTGGTGACTGTGGCGTAGCTGTTGCCGAGGCTGACATAGCCGCGCTCCGCTTCGATCAGCCCGCTGTTGACCACCGCGCCGTAGCCGCTGTCGATCAGATAGCCGCGCACATAGGGGTCGGTCGACGTCGAACTGCCGTCCGAAGCCGTCAGAGTCAATCCGCCGGTGAGCGCCTTGACGCCGGCGAGGCTCACCTGCCCGTCCGCCGCCGACAGCCTGCCGGCATTGGTCACGCTCGGCGCGATCAACAGGATCATGCCGCCGCTGTCGCTGGTGATCGTCGCGCCCTGCTCCACCTTCACCGCCGCGTCGCCCGGCGCCGTCGCCGCACTGGTCACGCCCGCGAAGGTCGACCCGCCCGTGTAGGTCTCGGCATAGCCGGTCAAGCCGTAGTTCAGGAACTCGTCGTTGCGCTGGGCGATGGTGCGCGCCACGCCGCCATCGGCGCTGCGCCCGATCTCCTGCGTCGAGGCGATCAGCGAGTGCACGTTGACCTGCGACCCGGCGCCGAAAATGACGCCGTTCTGGTTGATCACCAGCACGGCGCCGTCGGCCTTGATGGAGCCGAGAATCTGGCTCGGAGCGATCGAATTGCCGACCACCCGGTTCAGCGCCACCCAGTCATTATTGCCCTGCTGGTCGAACGTCAGCTTAGTCGCCGAACCGACATTGAAACTGTCCCACGACAGGATCGCCCGCGACTGCGTTTGCCTGATATTGACGTCGTATTTGCCGTTGCTGACGCTCTGCGTCGGCAGGCTGGCGCCGGTCCAGGCGGTGAGGCCGTCGGTGCTGCTGTTGGGATTGACCACCGGATGGAGCGCGCCGGCGCCAAGACCGTTGAAGCTCGAATTGCCGGCCCGCGCCGCGGCCTGCGCCGCCGTCTGCACCGACTGCAAGGCCTGCTTCGCGCGCAGCAAGGCGGCCTGGCTCTGCTTCGCCGCCGCGGCGGCCTGTTGCGCCGAGTCCAATGCGGCGCCCGTCGCGACGCTCACGGCGCCCGAACCCGAAGAGGCGGCGCCGCCGCAAATGCAGCGGGCGTCCGCCTGCGCCGTCAGCAGGAGCGCCATGAGGCTCACGCCAGCAAGCAGCGCTCTGCGTCTGAAAGGCTCAAGCAACCTGGGCGGGGAGGCGACAGGGAACGACCGGACGGCGGGAGCAGCGTTCGACATGGCAAGCCTTTGGTCAGTAATAAGGATGACAAATTTGCGTCAGCCGGCGCGCCGTCGCCCGCTCAGGCGCGGGCGCGCTCGTCCCGGCGGCTCGCGCCAATCAATTGAACGCAATCATCGACGGCCAGGTTGGACCGGATCGGCGGACGGACAGACATGGAAATCACCTTCGGAATCGGCGAATGGATCGGTCGGGTGACGACATCGGAGACTTTGTCGGCGCCCGCTCAATAATGTTGACGGGTCTCAACGACCCAACCCGACATATTCCGCCCGATTTTTTTTCCGATCAGCCAGCAATGGCCGTCGCCTCTAACTTAAAAGAACAAGGCCTCCAGGCAGCGTCTTGACCTGCACCCCGAAGACGGCTTGAAGCCGGGGCACGACTTCATCGATCCGATCGATCCGGAACGTGGCCAGCACCGGACGGCGACCAAGTTCCTTGTTCATCAAGAAAATCCTGCCCGGCCGATAGCGATTGACCTCCTCGATCACGCGCGCGAGCGGATCGTTGCGGAACACCAGCAATCCGCGCTCCCACGCGGTCACCGTATCGAGACCCACGCTGACCACCGACCCCAGGTCATATGCCGTGTAAACAATCTGCTCATGCGAACGCAGCCCTGCGGCGCGTCCCAGGTGCTCCACCCGAAGATCGCCCTCCAGGCAGGTGACGCAGACCATCTGGCCATCATAACGGACATTGAATCGCGCATTGCTCGCAATTGTCTCGCCCTGCGCCGCCACCACGGTCACTTGGCGCGACGCATCGTCCATGGCCGCGATCGCGGCCTCTCCGGAAATCAATTCGACACGATCGGCTTTCGCCTCGCCGGCCCCGGCCGCAAGCACCGCGATGCTGCTGCGCGTATTCAGCCTGACGAGCACGTTGTGCCGCAATGCGACTTCCTTCTGCTGGCCGACGCCGGTGCGAAAGTCGGCCGCCATCTCCGAGAGCGAAGGCCAAAGACCGAGCGGCGGCCGCATGGCGACATAGCCCACGGCGGCGGCCGAGGCCGCCAGCGCGCCGCCCAGAAAGGCTCTTCGCCCAAGCCCTCCCCCCGATGTTGAGGGGCGCCCGCGAGCGAAGGCCTGCGACGCGGCAGCGCTTCGGCTCAGAGATTCGGCCGCGGCGGGCCGCAACTGGTCCCAAAGCAGATTGGCCTCCGCGAAAGCTTGCCGGTGCGCGCGGCTGATCCGCCGCCAGCGATTCAGGGCTTGGACATCGGCCGCGGTGGCCTCGCCGGAGGTCAGGCGCAAGACCCATTCATATGCCTCGCTCTTGAGCGCCTCTGGTTCGACCTTAGCTGGTTGTGGGCTCATCGTGACTCGATTGCTGATGGTCTGGGCGGACGGAGCCGGGCCGCCGACGCCTCTACTATAAGGACGATTCTTGCGGCGGCGAACCGAACGGTCGCGGAGAAATTCTGCCCAGCCGCTCACCACAATGCTCAAGGGCGCGCTTCAGCTCCCGCTCGACCATTCGGGTGGAAACACCATGAGCGGCGGCGATATCCTTGTGTGGAATCTGATCCAGGCGCGCCGCAATGAAGATCGCCCGGCGCCGCGGCGGCAACTCATCAAGGGCCCGCGCAAGCGCGGCGATCTCTGAGCGCGATTCCGCGATGCGCTCGGGATCGATTTCATCATCGTCGAGATGACGCAACGCCTCGATCTCGGATAATGCAAGCTGGCGGCCATCGGCGTCGCGATGATCGGCCGCGACATTGAGCGCAATGCGGAACAGATATGCATCCGGTCGGTCGAGGGCGCCGGCATGGCCGGGGCGCTCCAGACGCAGCCAGGTGTCCTGCAACGCCTCGGCGGCAAGCTCGGTCGAGCCTAAACGACGCGCAAGTCGATATTTGAATTCGCTATAGCGCTCGACGAGAAGATCGCGTAGCGACGCCCATGAGGTCTCTTTCATGGCGTCGCACCCGCGCCGCGGATCATGCGGCATTCCTCTTTCGCCTGGTGTGGCAGCACCAACACCGTCGAGGGTTGCGACAGATCGGCCGGCGGCGGCTGACCGACGACCACTTGTTTCAGCAGGCCGGCCAGCGCCGTATCGCGGTCCGCGTCGCCCGTTGCGCCAAGAAACTGGACACGCGTCACCTCGCCCCCGGGTCCAACCCAGAGCCGCGCCACAACCCGGAATCCGCCAGGCCGGGTTTCACGAAACTGACAGAGCGCTTTCGTTACCGCCCACTGAAGCGCCGCGGAATATTCCGGGTAACGCGGCGCCCGGATCGGCGCCGATGATACGGCGGAAGCGTTGGGTACCAGGGTAATGGAGCCGTCGCCGATGCCATGGGGGGCGAGCGATGTGCCAGCCAACAAGATGCGAAGCGCATCTTCGGGAGTCAGCATGCCCGTGATCGCGGAAGTTCGAAACCGTGTCAGCATGTCGCCTGGAACGAGAATTTCGATGCCTGTGACCGAGCTATAAGCATAGAGAGCGTCGGCGAGCGGCTGCGCGGGAATGTCAAACTGGACAGGGATACCGAAGTGGGCTTGCTTGATCTCATTTGACTTCTGGGCGGCAACCGTAATCGTCGACGCCAGCATGAAATAAATGACAAAAAATAACGAAAAAAATATGTAAACGCAGATATAGGCGCCGATCGTCTGATCTGCCTTGAGTTGATGCTCGTCCGTTTTGAGCACTCTTGCTATCCACCTCTACTATTAATGACAGCAGTTTGCGGCTTCAAAGCACCCATATAGATGGAGGCGTCATTCAGAATCCTGAATAATAATTCCATCTGATCTCACTTACGTTAGAGGCGGTGCATTACGAATTAATGACATCGCGTTGATCGAGATCTGGGTCAGGAAATCTGGATAGGACGATAAGCGGCTTTTCCGCATGACAGCATCGGAGTCGGCGACCGCGATAGTCGCCTTATGGGCATCCAGTCCCACGAAAACGATCTTATTCATCAGGCCCGTCCCCCATGTCTGAGGCTCGGCGCCGGCCAACCCGGCGCAATCCTCGATTAGGGACATGCTGTGCGGCGCGCCGCCATCGCTTTTGCCAGGTGAACATAGGGTTCAGGTTAATCTCATGGCGCCACACAGCTGTCACGCTTTGCCACTAACTCTGTCCGATAGCGCCAGATCACCGTCGTAGGTAGGGTATGCTATTGTGTGCGCTGAAGCCTTGGCTGATCAGGCGGACAGCGGGCAGATGCCGTGGTCGTTATGCTTCTTGCTGATGAATCGAGACTGCCGATTTTTCTCTTGGCTTGTCCGGCGTCGCGCCTGTGGGTTGCGGTCGTGTCGGTGGTTTTCGCGATGACGGGCGCAGCTGCGGCGGAACAAGCGGGCGGACGGGATAAGGCCGGAGCCGTCGCGTTCAACATCGTTCCGCAGCCTCTGGAAGAGGGCCTCGATGCCTTTAGCTCGACCAGCAATGTGCAGGTTCTCTATGAGACGTCCCTGACGTCGGGGCGTCGTTCAGCGAACCTCCAAGGTGTATTTAAGCCCGAGGCGGCGCTGAAAGCGATGCTTGCCGGAACCGGCTTGACCGCTTGGCGCACCACCCAGGATTCATTTTCGCTCGTTCCGCATCAGGAGGTAGCCTCGTTGGGCGGCGACGTTCCTGGTCGTTCACCGCCGGAGATCGAAAGATTCGGGCATTTTTTGGGAGTCGTGCAGGCCGGTCTCCTCGACATGCTTTGCAGAACTGAGCAGACCCGTCCGGGACAGTACAAGGTTGCGCTCAGATTCACAGTCGGATCTTCCGGCGAGGTTTTGTCGAGCTCTTTGATGAATTCCACCGGCAACCGCGAGCGGGACGCGCAGATCGTCGCCGTGGTGGAGCGGCTGACGGTTAGCGAAGCGCCGCCTTCGCAACTACCACAACCGATCACCATGGTGATCGCGCCGCGCCCGCCCGACTTGACCGGCGATTGTGCTTCCGTTGATCGAATGCAGGCAAATCGATAAATGGCGGCGGACATGCCAACCGACAAGCAACGGCGTTTCCTTGCGGGTGCGGCGCGCCGTGCGCCAAATTCCGCCCTGAGTGTCTCTGCGGCTGTCGGTGTCGGCTGCAGAGGTGTTCTTGTGGCAGCCGCATGACCGAGTCGGCCTGGGTGACGCTGCGCCGACGCCTCGTCGAGAGCTACGATGAGCTTCGGATCCTGTTGACCCGCCGCCTCGGCTCAGAGGACCTCGCGCGGGAGACCTTACACGAGACATGGCTTCGCCTCGACCGGGTTGACGATGTTTCGGTGATGCGCAACCCGGACGCCTATCTCGCCCGCGTGGCGCTCAATCTCGCGACGGATCGTCAGCGTTTCGAAACGCGCCGGGCGCGCAAGTCCGATGTCAATGCCGTGCTCGACGATATCGTCGATGAAGCGCCCGACCAGGCGGAAGAACTTGAATCGCGTCGCGACTTGAAGATGTTCGAAGCCGCGATCTGGGAGCTGTCCGAGCGTCGTCGGGCCATCTTGATCGCAGCGCGGCTCGATCAGGAGCCGCATCAGAAGATCGCAGAGCGGCTCGGCATTTCGAAGCGGATGGTTCAGATCGAGCTGAAATACGCGCTGCAACATTGCAAAAGCCGTCTGGAGCGAAAATAGCGCCATGATGTTTCGCTTCGGGCTTGTGGAAATCGTCATAACAAGTAGGGCAGGCGGCGATCGCGGCCTGACGCGAGACGGCGAGAGCGGCGCATTCGCGGAATGACCGAGTCGGACGATCAGAAGATGGCAATCGATACGCGGGAGGATGAAGCCTTCGAGTGGCTGACGCGTCTGACCTCGGGCGAGGTCACCACGGCGGAATTGCAGGCGTTGGCGCTTTGGCGCGCGCAGAGTCCCGAGAACGAGGCGGCTTTCGTGGAAGCCGGCAAGCTGTGGCATTCCGTCAAGCCAGCTGTCGAGAGGGTTGCGCGGCAACGCCACGCCATTGCCGCAACGTCGTCCGTAACGGACATGCGAATGGGGCGTCGGGCCATGCTCGGCGGCGCGCTGGCCGCGAGTGCGGCCTATCTGATCGTGCGACCTCCGCTCGGCCTGTGGTCGTCGCTGTCCGAACTGACATCCGACTACAGGACCGTGACCGGCCAGCAGCGGCGGATTACGACCGAGGGAGGAGCTACAATCGAGATCAACACCCAAACCAGTATCGACATACGGCTGGCCGGCGACACCGAGCGGATCGAGCTGATCGCCGGCGAAGCGACAATCACAACGGCGGCGCATGCGGCTCGATCGATCGTCGCGCTGGCCGGCGACGGGCGCGCCACGGCGACGGATGCGATGTTCAATATGCGTCGCAATGGGTCTTCGGTCTGTATCACATGCGTGACCGGCGCTGTCCTGGTCGAGCAGCGTGGGCAGCCTGTCACGCTGCGGCAAAAGCAGCAGGTGTCCTGCACGGATGAGGGCTTGAGTCCGTTGGTTGAGATCGATCCGGCGAGCGTGACGGCTTGGCGGCAGGGTATCCTCGCCTTTCATGACGAACCGCTTGGCCGGGTCGTCGATGAAGTCAATCGCTACTGGCCCGGCAAGATCATCGTGGCGAATGCCAGCCTGGCGAAACGCCCGGTGACCGCGCGCTTTAAGCTCGACCGGCTCGAGGATGTCATCACACAGATCCAGCTGGTTTTTCATGCGAACGTCACAAGGCTGCCGGGAGGCGTTGTGGTCTTGAGTTCTTGAACGGCGCGAGGCCGGATCGACAGCGGGCATCTCTCAAAAAATCTTCGAATAAGCATTTCGTTCGCGGCATGGCTGGTTCGTCATACCGGTGAGAGGCATCCGATCGGTGCTCCGGGCAGCCGGAGGCGCCACTCGATGCGCCCGTGTTTTTCGCCGAAAGAGCAAATCGATGTCCGTTCATGCCGGTTCGACGCCTTCTTCGTTCTCCTGTTGGTCTTTCTCCCATCGATATGGCCGTCCGGCATTGCTGGCGGGGGTGAGCGCGCTGTCTTTGATGTTGGCCGCGCCGGCCCACGCCCGTTCGCTGAACGGTGGCGGCTTCGCGGTTTCGGCGCCTAACGTCGCCTCGGACGCCGCGGCGCAAGGGGCGCAGCAGGCCGCGGGCGTGGCTAAGCAGACGCAGGATTCGCTGGCGCGCGCCGCACGCGCTGTCCAGGACATGCAGGCTATGCAGGCGGCGGCGCGCGCTGCGGCAACCGGGCGGCAGACATCGTTGACGGCGCCGGCGGCGATCCCGAACGGCTTGGCCGCCGGTGGTCTGTTGCCGAACCCGCCGGCGGGCTGGAGTGGCGCCAATGCGCCGACGCAGGGCGTCGATGGCGCAGGGCGGACCCAGGTCAATATCCGCCAGACCGGCCAGCAGGCGATCCTGAACTGGACCAGCTTCAATGTCGGCGCCCGCACCACGCTGACCTTTGATCAGCAGGGCAACGCCAATTGGGTCGCGCTCAACCGCGTCAATGGCGCGACCGCGCCGAGTCAGATCCTCGGCGACATCAAGGCCGACGGCCATGTCTATGTGATCAACCAGAGCGGCGTCATCTTCGGCGGCGGCAGCCAGATCAATGTCGGCTCGCTGATCGCCTCGACCGCCGATATCAGCGACACCCAGTTCCGCAACACTGGCATTTATTCCACGCAAACCGGCAACAGCTACACACCAAGCTTCACGGCGGCCGGCGGCAAGGTGGTGGTCGAGGCCGGCGCCTCGATCTCCACGACTGCGCCGACTTCGGTAACGTCGGGCGGCGGCTATGTGCTGATGATCGGCAGCGAGGTCAGCAATGCCGGCGCCATCGCCACGCCGAAGGGCCAGACGATACTGGCGGCGGGCGATAACTTCATTTTGCGCAAGGGGTATAGCACCGACGCCAACCAGTTCTCGACCACCAATGGCAGCGAGATCGCGCCGGTGATCGCGGCCGGCAGCGCCGCCGGCCGCGTGACCAATACCGGCATCGTGCTGTCGCAGCAGGGCGACATCACGTTGGCCGGCCGGGGCGTGACGCAGGACGGCGTGCTGCTTTCCACCACGTCGGTCAACCAGCGCGGCTCCATCCATCTGTTGAACGCGGCCAGCGACGCCGGCGGCAGCGTGACGATGACCGGCAAGAGTCTGAGCTGGATCGTGCCGGAACTGGAGTCCAGCGATACTGCGCTCAATGCCCAGCGCGATGCGCTGATCGCCGCCTCGGGACTGAACCCGCTGGCCGCGCAGTTCGACAATCTGTCGCGGCTGACAGATCGTCGCGACCAGTCGCGCGTGGAGATCGTCACCGGCGGGCTGGTCAACTTCCAGAACGGCTCGCTCACGGTGGCGCAAGGCGGTCAGGTCGCCGTCAGCGCCGGCGCGCGCGTGTTCGCCGAGACCGGTTCGATCATCGATGTTTCGGGCGTGCAGGGCGCGGTACGGCCGATGTCGGCGAACCAGGTGGAGGTCAATGTCCAGGGCAGTGAGCTCAGGGACTCGCCTGTGAATCGCGACAGCGGCGCGTTGATCGGCAAGAACGTCTGGATCGATATCCGGGATCTGACTTTCGTGGCGGCGGGCACGGGCGGCTATGCCGGCGAGCGCTACTATACCAAGGGCGGGTTGCTGGAAATCGGCGGCTATCTCGGCAAAACCGGCCACACCATCGGCGAATGGGCGGCTGTGGGCGGCTCCATCACGCTTTCGGCGCCGCAAGTCGTCGCGCAGCAGGGCGCAAAGTTCGATATTTCCGGCGGTTCGGTCAGCTATCAAGGCGGCTGGATTCTTTCGACCGTGCTGATCGGTAGCGACGGTCGCAGGTATACGTTCGACAATGCGCCGGCCGATATGAAGGTCGTCGCGGCCGGCGGCGGCTTCGTGCGCACGCATCGTATTCAAGGCAAGGTGGCCGATGCGCTGACTGAAGTGTGGACCAACCCGCTCGATCGCGGCGCCACGGCGCGCTGGGAGGACGGCTACACCGTGGGCCGCGACGCCGGCCGTCTCAATCTCTCGACTCCCACATCGGTCTTCGAGGCGGATATCATCGCCAACGTCGTCACCGGCGAGCGGCAGTCGAGCGCGCGCGCCACAGGCGTCGCCGACGGCTACAAGCAGGCGCAGAACGCCGCGCCGCTCGCCGGCGCGCTCGGTCTTGCCCGCTATGACGCGACGCCAAATCAGGTTGCCGCCTACGGCTCGGATGTCCGCTTCAGCGATGTCGCCGATATCAGCGCCGGCCTGTCCGCCACCAACCTGCTGCCATCGGTCCGCACCAACACCGCCTGGTTCGACGCCGACCGCATCAATGCAGCCCATCTCGGCGGGCTCGATATCGGAACCAGCGACACCATCACCATCGATCGCCCGATCACGCTCGCCGCCGGCGGCAAGATCAACCTCAACGCGGCGGTGGTCGATATCAAGGCCGATGTCACCGCGCGGGGCGGCTCGCTGGTGATCGACAACGTGCTGGCGGGCGCCGCTTCGGGCGGGCGCGGCGCCTATGCGGCGTTGCTCAAGAATGGCCTCTCCTCCATCACTCTCTATGACGGCGCGACGCTCGATCTGCGCGGCCTCTGGGTCAACGCGGCGCTGGAGTCCGAGGACGAACCGAAGCAGGCATTCATCAACGGCGGTTCGGTCACGCTGCGCTCGACCCATGACGTGACGTTGCAAGCGGGCAGCGTCATCGACGTCTCGTCGGGCGCGGCGATCCTCGCCACCGGCAAGACCAAAGGTGGCATCGGCGGCAACGTGACGCTGATCGCCGACCAGCAGAATTCCACCGTGACGGCCAACGGCCTTCTGACCCTTGATGGCACGATCCGCGCCTATGGCGTCAGCGGCGGCGGCACGCTCAAGCTCGAATCCGGCACGGCGATCGCCATCGGCGGCAAGGTGCTGGCGACCGACGGCGTGCTCGGCGCCGGCGAGACGGCGCCGGCCGATCTGGTGCTGGCGCAGGACTATCAGGTCAAGGCCGGCGAGGTGCTTCCGGCGAGCTATTCCTATCAGGCCACCTGGTTCCAGCCCGGCGATACAGTGACCGGCGGCAAACCGGTCGTCGACAAGGTCACGCTGGCGGCAGACTGGACGCCGCCGCTTACGTCGAATCCCTACTTTACGTATTTGATCGAAACGGGCGCGGATAAAAAGGGACCACATTACAATATCAGCCATTGGTCGACCGTGGTGATCCCGGCGGGGACGGTCGTCAGCATCGATCCATATTATATAAATAGCTTGTACCTCTACACCTTGCCGGCTGCGGTGTTCCCGAATGGTCTGCCGTCGTCTGTCCCGTTCACCCGGACCGCGGCGGCCGGGACGCTGGCGCCGTCGGACGGCACGATTGCGGCCGGAACGCTGATTGCCGCGGGCACGGTGGTCCAGCGCGCGATGGCCGTCAAAGAGATCCTGCAGGTCGACGCGTCGCTGTTGCAGTCGGGGTTCTCCAGTTACGATATCAATGGCCGGCAAGGTGTGGTGGTTGCGGCCGGCGCCCGGCTCGATGTGGCGATGCCGATCTATCGCTTGACGGACGCGGCCTTCTCGGTCGCCACCGGCGAGGATCCCTCCCGCGCGCTCAGCGTCTGGACGCCGCCCGAATGGACCGAAGACGCCAGCAAAAGCAGCCTCACCCAGCGCGGCGGCGCCAGCCTGACCTTGCGCTCCAATGTCGGCGAGGGGACCCTGACGGTGGCGAGCGGCCCGATCAGCATTCAGGCCGGCGCGTCGATCCGCGTCGATACCGGCCAGTCGATCAGCCTGCAGGCCAAGGATTTCACTATCGACGGCGCGCTGACCGCGCCGGGCGGCACGATCAGCCTGACCCAGGCCGCGGCGAGCCTCAATCAGAGCACCGGCGACAACAAAGCCGGCCTGATCTGGATCGGCGATGACGCCGTGCTCGATGTCGCGGCCCGCGCGGTCACGGCGACCAACGCGCGCGGCGAGCGCTATGGCGTGGTCGGCAATGGCGGCTCGATCCTGATCGGCGGCGCGGTGGATTGGGAGACGACCGGCGAGTCCTTCACGCCGAATGCCTTCGCGGTGATCCGGCCCGGCGCGCGGCTCGATGCCTCCGGCGCCAGCGCGGTGCTCGACATTCCCGGTTCCGGGCTGGCGAAAACCAGCACGCCGCTCGAAGTTGCCAGCAATGGCGGCAGCATCGTCATCAAATCGAGCAACGGCCTCTATCTCGACGGGACCTTGCGCGCGGCAGGCGGTGGCGCGAACGCCGCCGGCGGCACGCTGGCGCTGGCGCTCGAAGCGCCGAATTATTTGAGCTTATCGACATCCGGCGACGTGTTGCGGCATCGTGAATTGGTCATCGCCAATGTTCAGGGCGACAGCGCCATCGCCGGCGCCGGCTCGATGGTCGAGGCCAAGGCCGGCCTGGTGACCGGCACGGCGCGGCTCGGCGTCGATCGCATCAAGGCCGGTGGCTTCGGCACGCTGTCGCTGCTGTCGGATGGCCTGATCTCCTTCGACGGCGACGTCACGCTGGCCATGAACCAGAGCCTGAGCCTCTATGCCGGCGCCTACGCGCTCGGCGCCAATGCCGGCGTGGATTCGCGGGTGTCGCTGGCGGCGCCCTATGTGCGGCTGGCCGGCGTGACGCGCCCTGGCAAGGATACCTACACGTTGCCCACGGTGCGGTGGGACGAGGGCTATGGCGCGCCGTCGCAACAGTCGGGCAGCGCCGTCTTCTCCGTCGCCGCCGATCTCATCGATATCCGCGACCGCGTGGTGTTCGGGGTGCATAAGTCCATCAATACCCAGGCCGAGAGCTACACCCTCGATCGCCGCGGCTTCGCGCTGGTCGATCTGCTGAGCCGCGGCGATGTCCGCATGCTCGGCGGAGCCCAGACGAGGGGCGCCCTGCTGCAGACGCCGGGCAATATCACCGTGACGGCCGCCCAGATCTATCCGGCGAGCCGGGCCACCGGGACGATCACTGCCGGCTATATCGCCGGCAGCGCCGCCAAGCTTCTCGTCGGCAGCGTGCTGAATATCCAGCGCTACGGCGACACCGATCCCGACGCGCCCTATTCCGCCTTCGGCCTCCTCACCCTGGCCGCCGATACCATCAACCAGGGCGGCGTGGTGCGCGCGCCGTTCGGTGGAATCGTGCTCGGCAGCCTCTCAAGCGGCAGCGTCCCGCAAGCGGATACGATCCATCTGCTGCCGGGCAGCATCACGTCGGTCAGCGGCGTCGGGCTGGTGATGCCCTATGGCGGCACGGTCGACGGCGTCAGCTACACCTATAACGGCGCGACGGTCGCGGCTTCCAGTCCGGCCATCACCCTCAACGGCCTGCATATCGACGCCGATGCGGGTTCGCTGATCGACCTGTCGGGCGGCGGCGAACTGACCGGCGCCGGCTTCGTCTCGGGGCGCGGCGGTTCGGTGAACATCCTGACCACGCCGCTAGTCAATGCCAATCCCGGTTACAGCTACAGCGCGAAGGGCAATCAGGTCTATGCGATCGTGCCGAGCAGCTCCGTTTCCTATGCGCCGGCGGTGCAGGAAGCGGGCTATGGCCTGCCGGCGGTGGGCCGCCAGATCACCATTCCCGAGGGCGTGCCGGGTCTTGCCGCCGGCGCCTACACCCTGATGCCCGCGACCTATGCACTGCTGCCGGGCGCCTATCGGGTGGAGCTGGGGAGCACCGTCAGTCCCGCCGTCACCGGCGTCGCTGCGACCGGCAGCGGTTCTTATATCGTCAGCGCCTATCTCAGCGTCGCCAATACGGCGATCCGCTCATCGCTGCCGAACCGGGTCATCATCACGGCGGCGGATCAGGTCCGCAAGCACTCGTCTTTCAACGAGACCACCTATGACGCCTACGTGCTGGCGAACGCCGAGACCAACAGCGTCGCGCGCGGCTGGATGACGGTCGATGCGGGCGGGCTGACCATGCTGCTCGACAAGGCGCGCGTCGGCGACGATCGCATGCAATTGCTGTTCGATGGCGCGCTGCGCATCAGGGCGGAGGCCGGCAGCGATGGCTATAGCGGGGCTGTCTCGATCACCGGCATCAGCGAAATCCTCGCGACCGGGCAGGGAGCCACCGCTGGTATGGTGGCGGCCTCGGTCTCCGCCGACGAACTTAGCAAGCTCGACGCGCCGCGTCTGAACCTGAACGACGGCTATTTCGGCGATATCGTCCTGCGCAGCGGCGCCCGTCTGTCGGCGGCCGAGATCGTCTTCAACTCGAGAGGAAGGTCGTGGCGCCAGGAGAGGGGCGCCATCACGATCGAGGAAGGCGCGACGATCAGCACCATCGGTCGCGGATCGCCGGGCAACGACACCAGTGCTCCCTACGTCGTCGACACCGGCATGCTGATCGTGTCCAATGGCGTGGTGACGTTGCTGCGGGGCGGGACGGAGTCGGCCAACGTCGACATCACGATCGGCGCCTGCGTCACCGCCGCCTGCAACCGGACCACCACGATCGCCTCCGAAGGCGCCATCGGCGTGATGACGGCGGGCGCCGTCACCGTCGCCGACAACGTCTCCTACGGCACCCGCAATCTCGTGCTGGGATTGTCGGCGATCAATCTCGGCTCCGATGCGAGTATCGCGACCGCCGCCGCCGCCGGTCGGCTGCCGACCGGGCTGACCCTCAACCAGGCCGTGCTGGCGCGCTTGCTGGCGGGCAACACCGCGATCGGCGCGCCGGCGCTGGAGACGCTGGCGCTCACTGCGCATGACGCGGTCAATGTGTTCGGCGACGTCACGCTCGACGCATCGACGCTGGGCCGTCTGGTGCTGGCGACGCCGGCAATCTACGGCTACGGCGCGGCCGGCAGCACCGCCACGATCCGCGCCGGCGAATTCGTCTGGACCGGCTCGTCATCGGCGCCGGGCGCGGCGATGGCCGACAGGCTCGGCGACGGCGCGCTCAACATCGTGGCGAACCGGGTCGTGTTCGGCTACGGTCCCAACACTCAACCCAGCACCACAATCGTCGACAACCGCATCGCGCTCGGCTTTGCCGCCGTCAACATCACGGCCGCCAGCTCCGTGACCTCGACCAACAAGAGCACGCTCGGCGTCTATGCCCGGCAGGGCGCCTATGACGCCGTGACCGGCTATCAACACAGCGGCGGCAACCTCACGATCACCACGCCGCTGTTCACCGGCGCGGCCGGCTCGGTCAACACCATCACCGCCGGCGGCGCTATCCGCATCGCCGGAACGGGCGGCGCAGCCGCCAGCGTCGATGAACTCGGCGCGACGCTGAAGCTGACCGGCGCCAATGTCCTCATCGATAGCAGCGTGGTGCTGCCGTCCGGGCGGCTGGAGTTGACGGCGGCGGGCGACATCGTGCTCGGCGACAACTCGCGGCTCGATCTGTCGGGCCGCGCCGTGGTGTTGTTCGATGTCACCAAATACAGCTGGGGCGGCGATCTGGTCATGAGCAGCAGCGCCGGCAACATCACCCAGGCGGCGGGATCGGTGATCGATCTGTCGGCGCAGTACAACAGCGGCGGAACCGCGACGGTCACGGCGCTCGGCGCGGGCGCCGGCCATGTCGATCTCGCCGGCGCGTTCCGCGGTGGCGCGACCGGCTTCTACGACGCGGGCGGCACCTATGTGCCCTACGATGCGGCCGAGCTTGACGTCTATGCGCAGACGCTGGCCGATTTCGCGGGGCTCAATGCCCGGCTCAATGCCGGCGAGCTGTTCGGCGCGCGCCGCTTCCAGATCAAGCAGGGCAGCCTCGTCGTCGGCAACGAAGTCAAGGCGCGCGAGGTCGAGATCACGCTCGACGGCGGCAGCCTCACCGTCAACGGCGCCATCGACGCCAGCGGCTTCCAGGTCGGCACGATCCGGCTGGCGGCGATGGGCGACCTGACCATCAACGGCACGCTCGACGCGCACGGCACAGGGATGCGTTTCGACAGCTACGGCAAGATCATCGAATCGCCGAACCGCGCCATCGTCGATCTGACGACGCGCATGGGCACGCTGACGATAGGCGGCAACGCGGCGTTCGATCTGCGCGCCGGCGCCAATGTGGCGTTCGGCGCAGGAACCTATCTCAATGACGGCGTCGCCCGCGGCACGCTGACGCTGAACGCGCCGCGCCTCGGCGGCTCAGGCGTTGCCGCCGGCGCGCGCGGCATCGACGGCGCCAATGACGTCGCCGTCAATGTCCAGGGCACGCCGCTGATCCGGGGCGCCAAGACCATCGCGGTCAATGCGTTCCGCATCTATGACGACGCGCCGCTCGCCGCCGCGCCCGACGTCACCGGCTACAAGCCGCAGGAGATCACGCAGAGCTATGTCGCTGATCTCGACAGCGACAGCGTCGCCTTCATCAATGCGGCGCTCGCCAACACGTCCTTGAGCGCCAGGCTCGCAGGTCTCGGCAGCTATCACCTGCGGCCCGGCGTCGATATCGTCAGCAAGGTCAGCGCCGACAATCCGAACGGCGACCTGACGGTGGCCGGCGATCTCGATCTGTCCGGCTATCGCTACGGGCCGAATGCCGATCGCAACGTGAATTCGGCGACCTACGGCTTCGGCGAGCCCGGCGCCTTCAACATCCGCGCCGTCGGCAATCTCAATATCCACGGCAGCATCAACGACGGCTTTGCGCCGCCGCCGTCGACGCCCGACGACGTCAAGGGTTGGCTGCTCGAGGAAGGCGTGGTGCCCTATGGCGGCGATCTGGTGCTGGCCACCGCGGTCACGCTCGAGACCGGAACGGTGTTCAAGGCCGGCGTCACGCTGAATTACGACCTTCCGGCCTATTTCGGTACCGAGAGGACCGGTGCGACCTCGCTGCCATCCGGCACGGTGCTGCCGGTGCGCGCCACCCTGGCAAGTTCGCTGGCTCTGTCGGCGGGCACGGTGGTGCAGGCGACCATCTACAATGCGGACGGCTCGGTGGCCTATGCCGCCGGCATGGTCCTGCCGAATGCGGTGACGCTGTCCGCCGGCATGCAACTCGGCGCCGGCACGGTGCTGAAGAGCGCCGCCAGCTTTGCGGCCTTGGTCTGGCCGAAGGGCGCGCCGCTGCCGGTGGACATGACCTCCACCGCGCAGATGACGCTCGCGGCCGGGTCGCTGATCCCGGCCCAGACCAACGTCAAGCTCGTCGGCGGCCAGGCGGTGGATCTGCGCGGGACGACAGGCGGCATCCAGGGCCGCAACTGGGCGCTCGCCTCGATGCTGGCCGCCGGGGCGAAATCGTCGGACCTGACGCTGGTGGCCGGCGCCGATCTCGGCTCGGCCAATGTGCGGGCGCGCAACGCGCTGGGCAAGGGCGACATCATTCTGGCCGATACCCACTACGTCGCGCGGTACGCCTCCGGTGGCGATCTCCTCAATTTGAACCAGGCGGGAGCGGAGGCCCTCTGCGCCGTGGTCTGTGGCGACTACCATTTTACGGTGAACGACCTGATCGGAAAGTCGGAAGCCCAAATCGCGACGCTCTTGGGCGGTTCATGGGCGGAGACCGTGGACTACTACGGGATGCCAGCCGATTTCTGGAATCCTGCGAAGGGCAATATCGAACTGGGCTTGACCCAGAAGGGACTCGATGCGCTGATGACCGCTCTGGGCGGTTACCTTCCCGACGGCATCACCGATCCGTCCGCGCTGCTCCACAAGACCCGGCTCGAGGTGGCCACGCTCTACGGCGACCCCAGTTACAGCTGGGACGATATGATAGGCCAGTATCCGTCCAATTTCGCGGATCCTGCGCAAAACAACCTCGGCCCCATCACCCTGCCGGCAACGACCACGGTGGTGGCGCCCTCGTTCAGCGTGGTCCGCACCGGCGCCGGCGACCTGTCGCTGGTCGCCGCCGGCAGCATCAAGATGCAGTCGCTCTACGGCGTCTACACCGCCGGCACGGCGACCGCGGTCGATCCAAGCTACAACCTCGCCCGCTCAGTCACGGCCGATGGCACGCTGCTCGGCAGCGCCAATGCCGATTACGCGACCGCCGCGCTGGCGTCCTATCAGGCGTGGTACCCGGATCACGGCGGCAACGTCCTGATCGCGGCGGGCGGCGATCTGATCGGCGACATCTACGGTCAGTCCTACCGGGCAAGCCCGTCGAGCGTGCTGACCGGAAACTGGCTGTGGCGCCAGGGCAGCGGCACCGCGGCGGTCGATGATACGATCGAGACCTCGTGGTGGATCAATTTCGGCGCCTACGTGCCGAAAAAAACCAACAGCACTAACTACGACATCCCCGATCTCGTCGGGTTCACCGGCATCGGCGCGCTCGGCGGCGGCAATATCACCATCCGCGTCGGCGGCAATGCCGGCGCGATCACGCAGCGCAACAGCACGGGCGGCGAGACCAGCGGCGTCGATCGCAGCCAGGGTCTGGTGGTTGCCGTCGGCAGCACCGGCCGCGTCGGCGCCGACGGATCGCTCACCTTGACCGGCGGCGGCGATATCGACATGCGGATTGCCGGCGCGCTCAATCCCAATCTCGCCATCACCACGGACTCCTCCGCCCAGAAGCAGGCCCTCGGCGGCTCGCTGATCAATCTGCGCGGCACCCTGAGCGTGGCCGCGGCGTCGATCGGCGGCATCGATCTGATCTACGGATTGCGGGACAGCTACGATACCCGCGGCGCCGACCCGTATGAGGCGACGCAGTCCCTGGCGACCTCCGGCATCACGGTGGCGCCCGGCGATGCCACGGTCTATCTGCAAACCCTGGGCGATCTCGTGCTCGGCGGCGCCGGCGATCCCGGTCGGTCGGTGACGCCGAGCAATTCCGCCTTCTCGGTCGGCGGCGTCGACTACGCCAGCGGCGGCGGAAGCTGGTTCACGCTGTGGACCGATCACACAGCGATCAATCTGGTCTCCGCCGGCGGCAATCTCACGCCGACCACCTCGACGAGCGACAGCGGCGCGCATAGCGGCGCTGGGAATAATAACTCCGACCAGAACACCACCGACGGATGGTTCACCTATCCATCGATCCTGCGGGCGGCGGCGCTCGGCGGCAGCATCTATTACGGAATCGATGCGCTGCCCTTGATGCGCTACAGTGGCGATTCGGCCGTCTATCCCACCATCACCCTGGCGCCATCGGCCACCGGCTCGCTGGAGATGCTGGCCCAGGATTCGATCTATGCCGGGCACTATGCGTTCAGCCTGTCCGGCGCCGGCACGGAATTGCCGACGCCGTTCAATCCGGCCTTCGCAGGCTACGAAAATGACGTTTATGGCAACATCAAATTGATCGTGACCAACGCGTCGCCAAACGGCATCCGGGATGTAAATACCGGCGGCCCGATCAGCGGATCGCTGTTCGTGTTCGGCCCGAACGATGCGAAAATCGCGCTCGACCGCGCGGATGACGCCGATCCCGTGCGCTTCTATGCCGGCGAAGGCGACATCGTCGGACTCGTCACCGGCGAGACGGTGACCTTTCTGAGCGGCAAGACCTGGCTCAATGCATCGGCTCCGGTCGTCGTGCGCGCGGGCCGCGACATCGTCGCGGCCGGCCTTGCGCCCGGCGTCACGGTGGCTGGCGCCGCCGCCATCAACGGGTATTCGCACGGCAACCTGATCGTGCACAGCGATGCGAACGACGTCTCGATCTTTTCCGCCGGACGCGACATTCTCTATGCCAATATCGACATCGCCGGCCCCGGCGCGCTCGAAATCTCGGCGGGGCGCAACCTGTACCAGGCCGCCAAGGGCGCGATCACCAGCCTCGGAGCGATCGCGTCGGGCGATACACGCCCGGGCGCCAGCATCGCGATTCTGGCCGGCGTCGGAGAGGCTGGACCGGATTACGAAAATCTGGCGGCGCTCTATCTCGATCCGAGCCGGCTGGCGGTGGCAGGCGTGCCGCTGGCCGACCAGCCCGGCAAGGTCGCCAAGACCTACGAGAAGGAACTCGCGGCCTGGCTGAAGGATCGTTACGGCTTTGACGGTACAGAAGCGGAAGCGTTGGCCTATTTCGGCGCCCTGGCGCCCGAGCGGCAGCGCATCTTCCTGCGTCAGGTCTACTTCGCCGAACTCACCGCCAGCGGCCGTGAATACAACGACAGCGCCAGCACCCGTTACGGCAGCTATCTGCGCGGCCGCAACGCGATCGCCGCGCTGTTCCCGGACCGGGACGGGAATGGACAGCCTGTCATGCGTGCGGGCGACATCACCATGTATGGCGGCGCCGGCGTCCGCACACAGAAGGGGGGCGACATCCAGATGCTCTCGCCGGGCGGGCGGACCATCATCGGCATCGAGGGACAAGCGCCGCCGGCGTCGGCGGGGCTGGTCACACTGGGTCAAGGCGACATCCAGCTTTACAGCAAGGGCAGCATCCTGCTCGGCCTGTCGCGCATCATGACCACCTTCGGCGGTGACATCATCGCCTGGTCCGCGGAAGGCGACATCAATGCCGGACGCGGCTCCAAGACCACCGTGGTCTATACCCCGCCGAGGCGCGTCTACGACAGCTACGGCAATGTGAGCCTGTCGCCGCAGGCCCCCTCATCGGGCGCTGGCATCGCGACGCTCAACCCGATCCCCGAGGTGAAGGCCGGCGACGTCGATCTGATCGCGCCGCTCGGCGCGATCGACGCCGGAGAAGCCGGCATCCGCGTCTCCGGCAACCTCAACCTGGCGGCGTTGCAGATTCTCAATGCCGCCAACATCCAGGTGCAGGGCAAGTCCACGGGCGTTCCGACCGTTCAGGCGCCGAACATCAGCGCCAGCCTGGCGGCGTCCAACGCGACCGCCGCCACGCAGCAGACGGCAGCGCCGAACGCCGGCTCCGGGAACGACCGGCCGTCAGTCATCATCGTTGAAGTGCTCGGCTATGGCGGCGGCGATGGCGAACCCCGCCAGCAGGAGGACAAGCGCCGTAACGACCGTGAACGACAGACCTATAATCAGAACAGCGCGGTGCAATTTGTCGCGTTCGGCGCCAAACAATAAGCAGAGACGGTTGTCGCGTTGTCATTAATCGTGAGATTCCGATGAATTTCGCGATTAATGCGCCGAAACGCCCTTGGGTCCGCCACCCAGGGCGCAGAATCCAACGCGGCGAGACCGGTTCAGCCCTCGCGCATGGGTGCTACGAAAAGCCTGACGCCAATTTTGGCGCCCATGTTGCGAAATTGACACAGCATCGCCTGACGCAGGGCAAAGCTTCGGAAACGTAACAAGTCGTTCAGCGTCGCCGTCACGGCGGCGGTCAAGCAAAGGCCGACCGTTCCGCTTTGTGATCGAACTGTCGCGTCTCAGTCATCGCCAAGTCAACAAAAGCCGTTTCTGGTTTCCATCCAATGAAACCCAAACGGAATTCGGCGACTCATGCGAAGCTGGCCACAGAAGACCGAAAAGCGCGCGCGCATCGAAATCATCCCGATGATCGACGTGATGATGTTCCTGCTGGTGTTCTTCGTGCTGATCAGCATGAACGTCCTGCCCGCGCTCGGCCTGCGCATCGCGCCGCCGACGTCCGCGCATCCCGACCAGATGGTCGAGCGCACCCGCATGCAGGTCGGCATCGATCCCAATGGCGGGGTTTTCCTCGACGGCGCCGCGATCGAACTCGGGCAGCTCACGGCAAAGCTCAAGGCGGCCAATACCGGCGAACGGCCGCTCGCGGTCATCATCAGCGGCGACGCCGGGGCTAATATTCAGCATCTCGTCGGCGTGCTTGACGCGCTGAAGGCGGCCGGCGTGGCCAGCGCCCAGATCGTGGCGAAGCAGCAGCCATGAGCCTTTCGCGACACCCAGGCTGGCGTCGCCCGGAAGTCGTCAGCTGCCTGTCCAGCTTCGCGCTGACGGGAGCGATGGCTGCGGCGATTTATTTCGCCATGCCGGACAAGCCCGCCAGCGCGCCCGAGACTGCGCCGCAGGACATCCAGCTTTCGCTGCTTGATGAGCCAAAGCCTGATGATCCCAAACAGGACATCGCCGAACCCGCGCCCGAGCCCGAGCCGCCAAAACCCGAGCCCGAGTCGCCGCCGCCAAAGCCTCTGGCCAAGGCCGAATTGACGACGCCCGACGGCGCGCTGCCGCCGCCGAAAAAGTTGAAAAAGCCGAAGAAAATCGCCGCCGTCCCGCAGGACGATGACGACGACGACGAGGAAGAGGCGCCCAGGCCACAGAAAATCGTCAAGCCGAAACCCAGGGCCAGACCGGTCGACGAGTCCGCGCGGCATGTGGCGGAGGCTCCCCGCGCCGCCGCCCGGCAGAGCGCCGGCGCGCCGCGCGCCTCCGCCGGTTCGGCCGCCGCCTTCCGCTCCTGCCTGCAGGCGCGCTCTCATTACCCCACCTCGAAGGAGGCGCGGCTGCAACATCCCCATGGCGCCGTCGGCGTCAGCGTTTCCCTCTCCGGCGGCTCGATTGTTGGAGTCGCCATCACCTCCAGCTCTGGCTCGACGCTGCTCGATCAGGCGGCGCGGTCGAGCGTCGCCTCTTCCGGCTGCGGTTCGTCCGCCGGCGGCGCGCCCCACCTCACCGGCCGGATCGTTTTCTGACCTTCAATGCAACATGCCTGAACCCACGAGGACCCGATGAAGCTCAAGACCCTCGCCATAGCGCTGCTCGCCAGCACCGCGCTTCCCGCTTTCGCGGTGGCGCAAACGGCTGCGCAACCAACGGCTGACGCCGCCGCTTCCGCCTCTCCGGCCCCGGCGGCCAACGCCGTGGCCGCCCATGGCGACTCCCGCGCCATGGGCGGTCTCACGGCCTCCCCGACCGATTTCGGCACGGTTCACGCCGGCGCCGGCGCCGACGCCTCGGGCGCACCCGGCGACGGCGCGCCCAACGCGTTCGGCGTCACCCGCACCGACATCGGCGGCGGCTACATGATCGAGGAAGACGCCACCAAGAGCCGCTCGACCGCGACCCGCGACGCCATCGACAAGCTGTCGCCTTCCGCCAATCCTTACCAAATCATCAGCGCCCTGCCCGGCGCCAACGTCTCAAATCCCGACAACCTTGGCGTGAACAACGGCAACATCCGCCTGCGCGGGTTCAATTCGGATCATCTCGGCCTGACCATCGAAGGCGTGCCGATCAACGATTCCGGCTCCTACGCGCTCTATCCGCAGGAATATATCGACGCGGAGAACATGGGGTCGATTTCCATCGCGCAGGGCTCGCCCGACCTCGACTCGCCGCATATCGGCGCCATCGGCGGCGTGATGAACCTTTATATGATCGACCCCTCCAAAACGGCCGGCGGCGTCGCCAGCGTTTCGGCGGGCACAAACTACACGTTCCGCGAATTCGCCCGCGTCGACACCGGCCAGGTCGGCGACACCCGCGCCTTCCTTTCGGTTTCCCATGTCGGTGACGCGCATTGGAACGGTCTCGGCCGCGACGACCGCTACAATGTTGAATTCAAGAACGTCTGGGACCTCAGCCCCGGCAATACGGTTCGGCTCTCGATTTTGTACAATGACGCCGACAGCAACACGTATCCCTCGCTCTATCTCTCGGATTACAAGTCGGGCAATTATGCCGGCAACTATACGAAGGGCGGCCAGGGGACGTCGAGCAACTGGTATGGGTACAAGATCAATCCGTTCCGCAACCTGATCGTCTCGGCGCCGTCGAATTTCACCTTCACGCCGGAACTGACCTACGACGTCATTCCCTATTTCTGGTATGGCTACGGCAATGGCGGCGGCGTGAGCTCGTTGGCCTCGGTTCCCGCGGGCGCGGCGTCCGGCGGCAGCTATTTCGGCAATCTTCGCGTCACCGGCCTCGGTTCCGGCAGCGGCTCCACGCTGTATTACACCCCCTCCAACACCGAAACCTTCCGGCCGGGCATCATCAACAAGCTCGGCTACACCCTCAACGACCACAAGCTGACGATCGGCTATTGGGTCGAAGACGCGTTGCAGATCCAGACCGGGCCGGTCAGCCCGCTCACGTCCAACGGAACGATCGGCAATGTCTACGGCGACACCAATGTCATCTCGCTGCCCTCCACGGCGGTGTGCTATGTCACCACGACCAAGGCGAAGGTAGCCTGCCCGACCAGCCTTTATGAAAAGCGCAACGCCTATACGCACACGCTGACCAATGATATTTTCGCCGGCGATGTCTGGTCTGTGAACGACAAGCTGACCCTGGAGCTTGGCGCCAAGGAGGCCTTCGTCAATCGCTCAGTGGTCAATGAAACGCCCTATGATCCGACCCCGCGGGTGTCCGTCAACGATGCGGTGTTCCTGCCGCAGGCCGCCATCCGCTACAAGATCGACGACAACAACCAGGTGTTCGCCAGCGTCAATACCACTTTCCGTTCGACGCCGAATTACGGGATGTACAATATCTATTCGCTGACGTCTGCGTCGTTGACGCAGGGCGTCAATGTGGTGAAGCCCGAACGCGGCTATTCCTTCGAAATCGGCCACCGCTACCAGGGCGAGGCCTTCACCACCTCGGTGAGCGGGTTCCTCGCCCGCATCCTCGACATGCAGCAATCGGCTTCGGTGCCGGACCCCGACCACGCCAACCAATATGTCAGCGAACTCAACGATATTGGTCGCGTGCTGGTCTATGGCGTCGATGGCGAGGTCGGCACGCGCCGCTGGAACGATTTCCGCGCCTATGGCTCGTTCGAATTGCTGCACACCGAAATGCAGGACAACGTTCCCGGCTACACCACGGCCTACAAACTGGATTACGCGCCGACCAAGGGCAAGCAACTGCCGGGGTCGCCGAATTATCTGTTCGGCCTCGGCGTCGATTACGACAACGGCCATGTGATCGGCAACTTGCTCTACAAGGTCACCGGCGCGCAATACGGCACGTTCGTGAACGACGAGCGCATCCCCGCTTATGGCACACTCAACGGCATGATCGGCTATCGCTTCTCCGATTACGGCTTCGCCAAGGCGCCGACCATCCAGCTCAACCTGTTCAACCTGTTCGACAAACACGTCCTGACCGGCCTGACGTCCACCGGCGCGACCATCAACGGCGCCGCCGTGACCGGCGTGAAAGGCGGAACGATGAAGGGCAATTCCGGGCAGTATTACGTCAGCCAGGGATTTTCGGCTCTCCTCAGCTTGAAGACGGCGTTCTGACCATGCCCATCGACACCGCCCACTACCACCACATCTGCATCACCCTGCTCTGGGGCATGATGGCGCTGCTCGCGCTGATCCTGATCGAGCGGCTTGTCTATTTTGGGATTGTCGGCCTTCAGGCCGGCAAGCTCGCCAAAGCCGCGCGCGACGGGGGGCTTGTTCCCGGCGCGCGCGTGCTGAAGGCGGCCGATCCGATCACCCGTGGCCTCGCCGAATATGTCGATGCCCATCAGATCGTCGGCATCCGGCGCGAGCGGCTGGAGGATCTCTCCGCCGCGCTCTTCATTGACGTGGACGCGCGCATCAGCGCGCGTCTGTGGGTGCTGGACACGATCGTGACCGCCGCGCCGCTCTTGGGCCTGCTCGGAACAATTCTCGGCATCATGGACGCGTTCAACGCGCTGTCCTCGGGCGGAATTTCCGATCCGGCGGCGGTGTCGCGCGGCATCGCCGCCGCGCTGATCGCCACCGCCATCGGCATTTTCACCGCTCTGTGCGGGCTGATCGGCCACAACTTCCTGCATCGCATGGCCAACAACCTGACCGAGCGGTTCAAGCGCCTGATCCTGCTGACCGAGGCCATTCCCGCCCAAGGTTCGCAGGACAAGGGTTCAAAGGACTCGCGGCCGGCGACCGGCGCGATGGTTGAAGCGACCGCGTGAAGCCAAAGGAGCAAAGTCATGAGCGCCAGTCTTTCCCGCAGAACCTTCCTCGGGGCGGCCGGCGCTCTGGCGCTTGAAACGCGCGAGCTTCATGCGCAAGCGGCCCCGCGGGTAAAATTGCGCATCCTGTCCACCACCGACCTGCACATGTTCGTGATGGACTGGGACTATTATCACGCGAAAATCGATCCCAATGTCGGACTGGTGAAGATCGCGGGCCTGGTCGCGCAGGCGCGCCGCGAAAACCCGAACTGCCTGCTGTTCGACAATGGCGACCTGCTGCAGGGCGATCCGCTGGCGGACTATTGCGCTGCGCCGGGGCGCCTGCCTGACGGCGCGCTGCATCCCGTTTACGACGTCATGAACGGCATGCGCTATGACGCGGCGACGCTCGGAAATCACGAATTCAACTACGGCCTCGCCTTTCTCGAACGCGCGCTGAACGGCCCGAAATTCCCCTATGTCTGCGCCAACATTTTACGCACGGGCGGCGAGAGTTTCGTGCCGCCCACGACGGTCCTGGAGCGCTCTTTCGTGGACTCGGCGGGTGTCCAGCGCGCGCTGCGCATCGGCGTGATCGGATTCGCGCCGCCGCAGATCATGAGCTGGGACAAGTCGCGCGTCGAAGGCAGGATCACCGCTGATGACGCGGTTGAAGCCGCGCGGCGCCATCTGCCCGCCTTGCGCGAAAAATCCGACGTGGTGGTGGCGCTGCTGCATGGCGGGATCGATTTTGGCCCGCGCGACCAGCGCCAGGAAAACCCCGCGCTCGCTCTGGCCGAACTGCCGGGGATCGACGCGCTCGTGCTCGGCCATCAGCACAGGGTGCTGCCCGGACCCTGGTTCGCCAACCATCCGGAAGTGGACGCGCAGGCCGGCAAGATCGGCGCCGTGCCGACGGTCATGGCCGGTTTCTGGGGAAGCCATCTCGGCGTGATCGATCTCGATCTGGTCGAGGACGCCGGCCGCTGGCGCGTCGCCGGATCTCAGGTCGAGGCGCGACCCATCGCGCGACGCGACGGCGACCATGTGGCCGCGCTGGTCGAGGCGGAAGCGAGCGCCGTCGCCGCGATCGCGCCCGCCCATCGCGCCACTATCGCCTGGATGGACCAACCGGTGGGCGAATTCGCGGCGCCGGTGAATTCTTTTTTCGTCTGGGCCGGCCACGATCCCGCGACCGCGCTCGTCAATGCGGCGCAACTCGATTACGGCCGCCGCTGGCTGGCGGGCACGCCGCATGCGGATCTGCCGCTGCTCTCGGCCATGGCGCCCAACAAGGCGGGCTTTACGCCGAACGCGTTCGTCGACATCGCGAGCGGCCCGGTCGCGCTGCGCGACGTCGCCGACCTCTATATCTACGCCAACACGGTGGCGGCGCTGAAACTTACCGGCGCGCAATTGCGCGACTGGCTGGAATTTTCCGCGCGGGCGTTCCTGACCCTGAGGCCCGACGCCACTGAACCGCAGGAACTGGTCGACCGCTCCACGCCAAGTTACAATTTCGACGCCATCGCCGGCCTGACCTACCGCATCGATCCGACGCGACCGCCGCTTTTTCAGCGCAACGGGTCGCGCGCGGCCGGAGCCGGCCGCATCGTCGAGCTGCGCTACCAGGGTGAGGAGGTGGCGCCCGAACGCGAATTCATGGTCATCACCAACAGCCATCGCGCCGACGCAGGCAAGACGCCCGGCGCGAGCGCGGCGTCGCTGGCGTTGAGCGCCCCCGACCTGAACCGCGACGCCATCGTCGATTTCATTCGCGCTCAGGGCAGGATCGCAGCCCCGGCCGCGTCGCCCTGGCGTTTTGTCGATCTGCCAAGCAAGATTCCCGTGGCGTTCGACACGGGCCTGGGCGCGCGCGAGAAAGTTGGCGAGGTCGCGGGCCTGCGCCTGATCGGCGACGGGACGCCCGGCTATCTGCGCGTCGGCTTCGACCTCGGCTGATGCGGCGCCAACCGTGCGTGTCGCCCGCAGCAAGTGATTGCTTCAGAGCTTCCGAAGTTTTCGTCAAGAGTCAAATCCGACCGGCCAGAGTTTTCACCGATCAAACAGCGGCGCCAGACGCCGGTCGCACCAAGCGATCAAGGCCGTCGGACAATGTTCTCGCCGTCCTCTTCGCAGTTCGGCTTTGGCGGCTTCTCGGTCCCCCAGCGCGAGTTTGACGGCGGCGAGTTGGCTGGCGGAAACGCGCCCATGGGCCATGGCTTCGGCCAATCGGCTGCGGCTCGCCTCCAGCCGCCCAGCGCGCGCGAAGGCGTAACTGAGGGAGGAGAGACTTTGGATGTCTACCGGCAGCAGATTGACGGCGCGGCGCGCGAAGGCGATGGCTTCGTCGTGTCTTTCGTCAAGACTGGCGCAGACCGAGCGCATATTCAACATATACACGGAGTCCGGACGCAGTTTCAGGGCGGCCGCGGCCATTCGGTCGGCGTGGTCGTAGCGGCCCGCGCAACAGGTCAGCCATACCCGCAAGCTCGACAGCGGTCCTGCATGCGGGTCGTCGCGCAAGGTCCTGTCAATTTCCTTCAGCGCGCGGTCAAGCTGTCGCGCGCCAACCAGCAGCCAGACGCGATAGAAAATTGGCGACTGGCCATGGGCTCCACTCTCGATCGCGCGATCGATCATGTCCCTTCCCAGGGCTACCCGGCCCAGCAATGCTTCGCGCCACCCCCGCAGCGCCAGGACGTCGGCGTTTTCGGGCGTCGCATCGAGCGCGGCCTCAATGATTTTTCCCATGCGCGCGATCGCCGCGACGGGCTCCACATAGCCGCGAAGAATCTGGCTCGTGATGATGTGTCCTGACGCGGCAAAGTGCCGGTTTGCTTTCGGTTGCACGCTCGCGGCGAATTCCAGGACTTTGAGGGCGACCTCCACGGCTCTGGCCGATGGGATCGTCGCCACCTCATAGGCCGCGCGAACGAGCGCATCCGTCATCGCACCGTCGTCGCCGAACCCGATATCGCCTCCAAAAAGGTGAGACGCCAGATAATAGCCTCTCCCATAGGCCGTTTTGAGCAAATCTTCGTTGGTTCCTTGGCCCAGCAGCTTGCGCAACTGGTGTGCGCATCGCGTGATCGACTCGTCGGAGACATTTTCATGCGGCCAGACCGCAGCTGCGATCTCTTCCTTGCTCACCATCTTGCCGCGCGCCTCAACCAAAAGAGTCAGCAAGGCTCGGACCTTCGGCGTCACGCTGACGTCGCGGCCATCGACCTGAAGTATATCGCCATCGAATCGAAACCTTCTGTAAGCCCAATCCACCATTATCCCGCTTTAACTACGCAAGCCCGAATCCTGCGTCATGAACCGACGGCCGTATTTGCAACGGAATTGATTAGTCTGCGCCAATCCGCGCCAAGTCTCGCGAGACGGCATAAGCCCTGGACGGGTATACTAGCCGTTGGCTGGCCTGTCTTTGATCGCCGGCAAATATCACCTGGTCAGAGGTGACAGCGGTTCGCTATGGTCGAGCGGCGCCTGTATCGGCGGCGCGTTGCGTGACCAAGGGGCCTGAATGGCGCCGGCGGGCGCCTCATCCGTGACCGTTTCTCGCCACCCCGAGACGCGCCCGCCCGCAGTCGCGGAGTGTCAAATATTAAGCGAGCCGCATTCCGCAGAAAAACTGCGCGGAAGTTTATAAAAAGTTGCAAAAATGACGCTATTTTTGCCCGCGTAAGAATCCGGTCAAGATTCGCATATGTCGTTTAAGTTACAATCGATGTTCAGCAGCGGGGTGGGGAAGGCGACCTTGAATGTTTCAGGACGAAAATGAATTAGCGGATCCGACCGACGAGGAAATGAGCGCCTATGCGGCGGGCGAATCGACCGGAGCTGTTCTGGGTTGCAAGGCTGTCCTGCAGGCGCTGATCCAGACATTGGCGCAGCATGAGGCGGATTCGACCAGATTCCGCGCGTCCATAAAGAATCTGGCCTATTCCATCGTCGTCAAGACCTCGGTCGAAGACGATGAAATGTTTCGCGCGGGACGCAAAACGGCGGCCATGGACACGATCAACGAGCTGCTCCAGTTGCCCCCCAACGCCTGATGCGAGGCCGGGCGGGTTCATTCCGCTGTTCGGCGCGGCGCGTCGAGCGAGGACTTCGACGAAGGCCAGGATCGGAGGCCGCGACGGCGCAATGCCCGCGACCATGCGCGGCCAGCCGTCAGCGGCGTGTCAAGCATGGCGCCGTTCAGCCGGCGTCGCCCATTCGCTCGACAAAATCGAGAACGAACTCGCGCTTCCGCGCATCGGAGATCGCCAGATAGGCGCTGACCAACCGGGCCAATTCATCGCCGACTTTTGGCGCGTGCGCGCGCCATGAAGACGGCGCGGTCGTCGGCGGCTCATTGAGCAAGTCAAAGAACTCCAACAGAGGCGCTTGCAGAACCTCGGCGATCAACAGCAATTGAGACGCGGGAGGGCGCATCAAACCGGCTTCGTAAACCCGTATATCCGATTCCGTCACGCGGAGGGCCGCCGCAAGATCCCGCTCGCAAAGCCCGAGTTCCTGGCGCCGAGCTCGGATACGAGAACCGACGATCTCATCGATCGTCCGCGGGGTGTTTTCTGACGCCGGCATTCGCGAAGCTCCCGCTCGCGGTCGGGCGCGACCACCGCGCCGTTTCGACCTCAAAGCCATTGTTTGCATTGACTCGGCGCATGCAATACGCGCGTCACGCCAAACGCTTCGCTTTGTAACGTCCATGCCGCGGCGTGACATTGGCGACCAAGGCTCGCGAGGTCGGGCGCCGCGCGCGGGGCTTACGATTTTATTCGTCGATGACGAGCTTGCTCGCCGAGACCGCCCCCGACGCCTTCAACGCCTTCGCCAGCTTCCGCCGGATCGGCGCGGGAAAGCGGCTGCGCGTGAGGGCGCCTTCGAGGTCGCGCGCGACCTCGGGAAAGCGCTCATGCAATCTTTTGTCGCAGGCCGCGACCGCGGATTCGTCGCCGCGGCTATGCGCGACGATGATTTTCGCCAGCACGCCCCTGGGTTGATCGTCCATATGGATGGAATCGGCATAGGCCGCCGCGGCGACGGCGTCGTCGCGCGTGAAAGCGTCGAGAAAAAGGTAGAACCGCACCCAATTGGGCGGGGAGGGATCGCTACGCAGGCAGCGTCTGATCAACGCCACGCCATCGGCGATCTGCCCTGAGACCATGCGAATCCGGCCGACGCGGCAAAGGATGGAGGGGACGTCCTTGTACTTGCTCAGGGCCGTATCGGCCAGCGTGAGCGCCTCGGCCTCGCGCCCCTGGAACTGATAAGTCTCGGCCAGCAGCGGCAGACCGATGAACGGTTGGCTCCTCTCGGTCAGCGCGTGGACGGCGAGTCGCTCCGCGCGGGTGAGGATCGGCTCGCCGGAAATACTCTGGAAACCCCACATATATTCCCGGAGCAGCAGTCTGCCGAGAAAATCGGTCGCCAGATCCTCGAAGTCCGGCTGACGCGCCGCGTCCGCAAGGCAATTTTCCAATTCGGCGAGACTCTCGCCATCGGGGTGACGGAGGGATGCGGCGGCGCGCGTCATGCACACGATGGACGGCGACGGGTTGTGATTCATCACATGCTGATAAACGGGACCGTTCAGCCCGGCGATGGTCGCCGCAATCTGGGCGACCGATCCCAAGGACTCGTTTTCGCCGACGTCGGAAAGACCTTCCTTCGCGGAGAAAATCAGAACGCCGTCCTTGTTCAGCACGTTAACGGCGATTACATCGCGTTCGCCCAACGGATCAAGCGACGTGAGCTTCACACGAAAATCAGGGGCTCGCTCGGACGCCGCCTGATCGGTGATCACGAGTGTGCCATAAATGCCAAGGCGGGTCTTCAGGCCCTCGGCGAAGGCGAGGTCGCGGGATGAGGAACCTGTATTCGGGCCGCCAAACACCGTCCGTTCGACCGAGATTCGGGGCAAGCCGGTCTCGGGTAGGCGGACGGCGGAGGCTTCGATCTCCCGGTCCGTCGCCATGATCGACACGACGGCGGCAAAACACAGCACGACCAACATCGCCCAAGCATATCGATGGCGGCGCGGCGGCGAGCGTTGCTTTTCGGGGGGAATGTGCGCCGCCAGCGTCTTGGCTGCGTCGATTTCGGTTGTATCCGCCGGCGGCGCGGACGGCTCTGGCGCCTGGGGCGCGTCGGCTTCGATTTCCGCCGACGGCGGTCGCTGCGGCGCCGTTGCTTCTTCGGCCGCCAGCAGGAATTTCGGGTTATAGGAGCCAACGGGAACGACGATGCGGACCGGGTCGGATGCGCCCGCCGACGCGTAGTAATTTGCCAACGCCTCTCGGACCCGTCGCGCTTGAACGCGGATGTTCGATTTGGCGGCGCTGTCGAATTCGGGGTCTTCGCGGTATGCGTCCACCGCGATGGAATATTCCTTGATGAGATGGCCGCGTCCGGCTATCTCCTCTTCGACAATGTAGCGCAAGAACGCCCGCCGCCGCGGCGACGAACTGAATTCCTTTGCGACCAGCACGCGATAGAGAGCTCTTATTTTTTCGTCGCCACTGACAACTTTGTCGTCCACGATGTCATTCCTCGCGTTGCGAGAGGCGAACACAAGCGGCGAGAAGAACCCGCTCCCGGTTAGTAGCGCGTGGGTTGTGGTGAGCACATACCCCAACGTCACCCACGCTCCTTTGCACCAAATCTTGCACGAAGGATACTCCTATCATATGGATTATATGGACTATTTTAGTCCGGTGTGATGAGTAACCAACATACCAATCATGGATCCTGGCCCGACAGCGGCGAGCGGCGCCCGCGCCTGAGGGAAAGGCGATCGCTGGACGCGCCGCGGGGGGAAGACGTTCTGCGAGCGCTCTAGGCGTCAAGGAAGCGAACAGACGACAGGCGCAGGCAGGAGGCGCCGGTTTCGCCGAACCATTGCCTCGCGGCAATGGGCGCCAATGCGCCGAGGATGCGCGGGTTGGCGTCCCGCCCATTGAACAGCGGCAGCAGAAGCAACTCGAATGGAGAGGTCTCCGACCCTTCCGGCGCGGCGGCGACGCCGGCGACGACGGGATGAAACTCTCGCACGGCGGCGCGGAGCACCGCGCGGATTTCCTGCCGATCTTCGCGCGCGAACAGGTCGATGAAAGAGCGCGCGCGTTGCTCGTGATTGAAGAGAATATTGAGGCGCAGACACGAGACGCGCAGCGGATAGGTTTCCGCTTCATCCGCTTCGAGTATCATCGCGTCCGAGAGCAAGTGGCTGAACGCCGCTGGGTCGATATCGCTGCGGTCCGGCGCGCGTCGCGCGCCGCGCAAGCGGTTCCAGTATCTGAAAACCTCAATTGTTCCCTGTTGCCACATCTTGCTCACCCGGGCGTCACGCAAAACCCAAAGATTTCATTGATCTGAAACTGTGACCCTGGGGGCCGGTTCGTAGTTTCTGTAAGAGGCCGGATAACAACCCGACTGTAAATCTCCAAGAGAGCTAAACTCTCGCCGCCGACAGGCGCAACGTTTCGCGCGCCGCCGCACCCCCGGTCGATGTGACGTTCAGCGCAACGTAACGCCGCTTTTGCGGCCTTGGCGGTTACAATGCTGATCTCACGCAAGGAAAAGGCGGCTGGCGGATTACGTCCTTTGCGTCACCTTGACCACGGCTTCCGCCACTTCTTGCGTCACCTGCGTAACACATAAGTTCAAGTTAATCTCAGCTTGCGCGCGCCCGTTCGAATCGAGCCGTTGTCGCGGTGGTCGACAGCGCTGTCGCGCGACGCTGAAGCGGGCGCTTGAGATGCTGATATGGAGTCTGTTGGTCTACGCCATCATTTTCGTGCTTTGCTGCTTTGGCGTCTTCCGCCGGTTTTGCGCGTACAAAACTTGGCAAGAAATCCAGGAGCGCAATGCAAAGAACGGTGCGGTCAAAGCGCGCTAGGCAAGGCCCGTCAATTGGAGCCTGTTCCGATCGGAATAGGCTCCAAATTGTTTTCATGGACCCTCTTGACCGGAACCTTTCTCGAATTCGCCTTTCGCAATCTCCACTTCCGTCAGCAAATTGCGAGCCAGTTCGGGCGCGCAGCTGTCGCGTCATGCGCGGCCCGACATTAAGCCTCAAGGCCGCGATGAGACGATCCGGAGGACACCTTTGGCCCGATCCGCTTTTCGGAACGCCGCCAGGTCTGCGGAAAGGCCGAAATAGAGGTTGCAGAGCCGTCTGTTCTCGTCGCGCGGCGCCACTGCGCCGACCGAGGAGGCGTCGTTCCTGACCGACGCCCTCGCGACGCTGGTCATTCGTACGTTCAGGAACCGGATGGTCGTAAGCTCGATCCGGTCCATTCCCATTTTTCCGATCCATGGTTGGGCGCACGACGTCGAAAGACCACAAAGCAGCCCGTCATTTTCGCCGTTATTGTCCAGCAGCGGCAAGAATATCGCCTCAATGAAGGTTTTCGGCCGCCCGCAAGGCGCGACGGACAATCCTGCGACCACCGGCGCCGCCTCATCGGCGCAGGCGCGCAGGATTCGCCGCATTTCCCCGGCCGAAACCGGCGCCAACAGCGACGGGAACGTCGCCTTCCGTAGTTCGAACAAACCCAAAATATCTGGCTTGGACCCACAGGGCGCAATGCCAAAATCATTGTCGGGATCGCGGTCGAGGATCATCGCCTCGGCCGAAATCCGCCGCACGACGCGAAGATCGAGCTCCTGGCGATCCGGCGCCGCGCGACGCCCGCTTAGGTTGCGCCAATAGCGGAATAAGTCCTGAGTTGATTTCTGACGCATTCGGTCGCCCCCTTGAAGCGGCGCGCGGTCTTGGACGGACACGCGCCGTCTGTTGCCGCAAGAAGAGTTTTTGAACTCTCGCCAAGCATTCCAATCGCCTCGGCAAACACACCGGGCGTGATCGCTGCGTCATAGAAGAGCGTCTCTTCCGCAAATACAACGTATCGTTATGTATTGTGGCGTTACAAAACAGATTGTGTAAAATACATTTATAAAACTAATAAAATTTAAGATTCTATTTTAACGGAATATTGTCAATACAATTATGCGGAATTTGCGCCTTGACGCGACATTGAAGAATGCCATTTGCCTCGACAAATCTTGCGCTATCGCGATGTCATGGGAGCCTGACGGCAAGACTTGCCGGCTCGGACGTTGATCTCGGCGCAGCGCGGACAACGACGCGCCGGGGCCGAAAAGTCGACGATGACGTCCGAGGCGGTGGAATGATGGATCAACTTGCTGGCGCGGCTTGTCCCGGCGGACGCCTCGGCTCATTGATCGCCAAATTCGGGGAAGGCGTGGCGCGTCCCCGGTAGGGCTGCGATCTTTTGCCGCTCATACGCCGGGCCGATTCTGTCGCGGAACGCTTGTTTTCGCGCGCGACATTAATGGCGGGACCACGCAACGGTGACGTTGCGCTATGAGCGCCTTCGCACACGCATATCCAAGCATATGAAATACAAGGCATATCGGCAGGGCTGGCGCGGCGTCGCCGCGATGTCACTTGGCGGCGCCTCCGCCATGCGCAGCGGACTCCTGTTACGCTCGAATTGATGGGACCATCGCAATATCCGAGTCCGGAAGTGGGTTCACGGTCCGACGCCTGACCCGCGCGCGCGGGGCGGGTGTGAATTTTCGGGCCAGCGGCCTTTGCCCGTTGGCGACCATGACGGGTTCGGTCGGATGGACGGGCGCTTTGAAGGGAACATGCCCGGCCGTTGGGAAACGGAGATGATCATGCAACATTGGGCTTCGTTTTCTGTGTCGCCTGGGGGATTCCCTTCGCCGCTCTGGCCGATTCCATTGCCGTCAATCAGTCGTCTCAGGCCAATTATGCGTTTATCGCGCCTGGCCAGCAGGAAACCACCGTCGTCGTGACCCAGAGCGGGGCCCTCAACAATGCGGTTGTGCTCCAAAGCGACGACCAGAAGAATCTGGCCCAGGTTCAGCAATCCGGCCGGAATGATTCCGCGCTCGCGGGCGGATATCTCGTCGAGTTCACGAGCGGCGGATTGAGCCTCGCTTATATGAACGGTTACGGCGTCAGTCCCATCGGCCGTGGCCCCTGCCGGACCCGCCGCGCCCGGCTGGGGCCACGGATCTCCCGTCGGCGAAGGCGGCGGTTTCGCCCGTCCCCGAGGCGGTCTCCCTCGCCAAACCCTATGAGTCCTGTAGCGAACTGGGCGGGTTCAGTTTCGCCGCCGGCGTTTCGGGCTTCTGCGCCACGGTCTCCGGGAGCGCTATGGCGCGCACGCTGACTCAGGCGTGGGTTCCGTTGGCCGGCCTGCGCGCGGGCATCGCGCCCTCGCCTATCTCGGCATCCCCGCTATCGCGATTGACTATCTCGCCAACGCGGACGGCTCGCTCAACCTGTCGCGGGGCTTTTCACTCGTCGCCTTCTACGAGCACATGCGGGCGCTGGACTGGAAGAGCTCCGTCACCTTCTCGGCCTTTTCGACCAATATGAAATCGAAACACATGATAGTGGCGTCGGCGCTGGTCAGTCAGACGGGTCTTGACGCATACACACTCGGCTTTGATGGAATCGTATCGGGCCAGCTCTGTGCGCGGAGCCTCAATTCATGTCGCTTTCCCGGATGTGGTCGGATGCGTCCGATACCAGTTCTGAGCGCCCGGAACAATCGCGCGCGCCGTCATTGCGGCTCCGTCCGAGAGGCAAGGCGGGACGCCAAGCCGGCGTCAATGTTCGAGGTCGCATGGGCGCCGACGCGCCCGACGATGTCACGGTTGCCGCCGATGCGACATTTGGCGACGGCGCATCCAAGAAGCGGCGCGCAGACGCAGAGCGCCTCGAGGTAACATTGGCGGATTGTCGATCCGGACTTATCGTCCGCAGGCGAAAACAGCCGGGCTTGGGCCTTCAACCGGCGCGGAACGGCAGGGATGAATCATTTGCAGGTCGGCCATTTCATGGGGTGCGCGGCTCTAGCCATAGCCGCTCTCACAGCGGATGCGAGAGCGCAATCTCCGCAGAACCGGCTGTTTGCGACCAGCGCGAGTTGCGAAGCGGCAAGGGCGTTTCCCGCTGAACTGTGCCGCCATGCGCATGCCAATGCGCTCGCCGAACTGAACGAAAAATCCCCGCGCTTCACTTCGCGGGCCGATTGCGAAAGCCATTTCCATCGCTGCATGATTGCGGGGTTCGCAAGCGGACGCGTTGAATTCCAGCCTGCGTTGCGCGGCTTCGAGATCTCCGCTCTCGGGGCTTCTGAACCATCGGTCACGCCCGTCATCGAGAAAGATGCGTCGGCGCTCGACTTTCGCGCCCGAACGGCTGTGCGAGCGGACACCTGCGTCTCGTTCAGCTCGCGCGAAAAGGCGCAGGCGCGCTGGTTGGGCATTCAGCGCGCGCTCGCGGCGGCGAATACAACGCCGCCGGCCGACGCCGCCAAATATTTTCCTCCGCCTGACGACAGTCCGGTTCAATCGTAAGCGGCACGAGCCTCCCACATGGCGGTTTTCGTTGGAATAGTTGAGACTCGCTGGGGTTGAACCTGAGCGAGCTTCGTAAATCCATGCATCAAGCCAGAGATCAAGGCGCCTCTTACCAACGGG
>NZ_NHSJ01000108.1 GCF_002937075.1 Rhodoblastus sphagnicola | reverse complement strand
GCCTGCCCGTCGCGGCCGCCTGACCCATCCCGGCTTGCCCAGGGAAACGACGGCGACCACCGTCTCCTACACCACGCCAAGGGACACGATCTCATTATCGCATTTGAAAATCGTTCAGAACGAGTAGCCGTTGCGTGTGTCCATAGCACGCGTATCGTTGGCAGAAGCAGGTTCGGAATCTACGTATGGAAAGGCAATTGTTCGGGTCGCATACCCATAAGACCGCCGCAAGTTGAAGCTCCCGCCGCCGCCTGAGCCGGTTTGATCGGGCCTATACTGTTTGATTTTTGCTTGCGTGGACGATCGCGTTCGCCTGTTAATGAGACTTTAATCGTTTTATTACAACTTTAGGTTGTTAGGACAGCCAATCGCCACGCGATTCGATTGTCGCCAGCGACGTCAGCGAGGGGCGCTTACGGCTATGAATTTGCATTCGATCAAAGTCAGAATCGTCTCGCTTTCGGGTCTTTGCGTCATCGTCGCGACCGGCGCACTGGTTGGCTACAGTGTCCTTTCGGCGAAGCGCTCGTCGGAATATATAACCCAGAATGTCGAAAGCTTGTTGGATCGCACCAGCAAGGAATCACTGGAGCGCCTAGCGTCGACGCAGGCGGGCTTTGTGCGCGCTGAAATCGACTCGGTATTCGACGCCGCCCGCGCGATGGCGCGCAGCCTCGAAATGGCAACCTCCGACGAAAGCGGGTCTCCCGCCACCATTCGGCGCGCCCAGCTCAATAGTATTCTCCTGCGCATACTCAAGGATAATCCGCGTCTTAACGGGACCTACAGCGCCTGGGCGGCGAATGCACTCGATGGCCGGGACGACGCTTTCGTCGGCCGTGAAGAGGTCGGCTCGGACCAGACCGGCCGGGCGCTGCCTTATTGGACGCGGGACGCCAACGGTAAGATCGCCGTACAGCCGCTGGTCGAATATGACAGCGAGGATCTACATCCCAATGGGGTGATGAAGGGCGGCTGGTTTCTGGGGCCACAAAAAACGGGACAGGAAAGCATATTGGCGCCGCTGCCTTACATCGTGCAGGGCAAGGCCGTCTATCTCGCTACCGTGTCGGCGCCGATCATCGTCAACGGCAAATTCGCTGGCGTCGCTGGCGCCGATATTGACCTGGCCTTTGTCCAGACCCTTGCGGAAAAGGTCAACGCCTCGATTTATGGCGGCAAAGGCTCTGTCGCCATTGTCTCGAACGCCGGACTCGTCGTTGGCGACAGCGGCAATTCCAAGGCCATTGGCGGATTGGTCAGCGCCGTCGACAAGGGTTCCGCCCAATATACGGACGTTCTGCGCGATGGCCGGGCCAAGGTGCTGGTCGATGCCGAAAGCGCAATGTTTAAGGTTTTCTCGCCTGTGGCGCTTGGGCGCACCGGCCAATCCTGGTCCGTGATGATTACTGTGCCAAGCGCCGTGGTCATGGCCGAGGCCAACACGCTGTCGGCCGCGCTCGAGGGTCGCCAGCAGAGCGACATGTCTTGGCAAATTCTCGCTGCCCTGGTGGTCGCCGGCGTCGCCCTTCTGATGATGGGCTTTGTCGCAACAGGGATTTCAGCTCCGATCACCAAACTGACCGAAGCCCTTCGCCGCCTCGCCAAAGGCGAAACTCTGGCGGAAATCCACGGAGCGGACCGCAAAGACGAGATCGGCGATATTTCGCGCGCTGTCGAGCAAATCCGGATCGGCGCGGAAGAGCAGGCGCGCAGCAAGACCGCGATGGCGCAGGCCGAGCGGGTTCGTCAGGAAAAGGAGCGGCGGGAGACGATGCATCGCCTCGCCGAGCAGTTTGAAGGCGCGGTCGGGAAAATCGTTCAGACTGTATCGTCATCGGCGACCCAAATGGAAATAGCGGCGAATACGCTAAGCACGACAGCGGAGACGACACTGGAATTATCGACCGTCGTCGTGGCGGCGGCCGGAATGGCGTCAACCAATGTGCAATCCGTCGCCGCCGCCAGCGAAGAAATGACCGCCACTATCACCGAGATCAGCCGACAGGTGCAAGATTCCGCCCGGATCGCCAGGGAAGCTGCAAGCCAGGCCCATGACACAAACAAGCGCGTCAACGACCTCTCTGAAGCGGCGAAAAGAATCGGCGATGTGGTCAATCTAATCAGCGCGATCGCCGGGCAGACCAATCTGCTGGCGTTGAATGCAACCATCGAGGCGGCGCGCGCTGGCGAAGCGGGACGCGGCTTCGCAGTCGTGGCGACGGAGGTTAAATCGCTCGCCGAACAAACGGCTAGGGCGACCTCCGAAATCGGCCAGCAGATCTCGGAGATTCAGGCTGCGACCGAAGGCTCTGTTTCGGACATCCAGGCGATCACCAAGACCATTGGCCATATTTCCGAGATTTCTTCGGCGATTGCGGCAGCGGTTGAGGAGCAGGGCGCCGCTAGCCAAGAAATCGCCAATAGCGTGTCGCAGGCGGCGAACGGAACCACGCAAGTGGCCTCGAACATCAGCGAGGTGCAACGCGGGGCCAGCGAGACCGGCTCGGCCTCGTTGCAGGTCCTCTCTTCAGCCAAAGCTCTTTCCTCGGAAAGCGCCGAACTGGATGCAGAGGTGCGAAAGTTCCTGGCAAGCGTTCGCGCGGCCTGAGGGGCCGCTTCGTGGCAAGGCTCAAAGTCGACTATGGAACCGCACGCGGCGGCGCGACGTCGGCTGATTGCTTATGGTCGCGATCGGCATGGCCATGGCCGGTTTCGGCCTATGGAGCCTGGTCGAGCGCTGGCGCGGCAGGCTCTTTCAAAATCCTTGGCTGCACCGCGCCGCGCTCGCGCTCGGCCCATCCGGCTTTGTCGCGATCGTCTCCGGTTGGACCACGACCGAGACCTGTCGCCAGCCCTTCACCGTCTATGCGGTCATCATGCCCGCGCTCTACCCGCTGATCATCGCCATGCTGCTGGCGCGTCCGCTCGCGCCCGTCGTGCTGCTGCTCATGGCGGCGATCAATCGTCTTTACGGCGGCATGGACGAGCCGGAGCTGAAGATCATCGACGTCTTCATCTGCAAATTGCGGAGAAAACTCTCCAACGCCAGCAATGGCGGCAATTACATCGAAACCGTCTGGGGCCGCGGCTACGTGGCGCGCGAGCCGTATGACGCCGGCGAGCGCATTTTAGCCTGATGCCTCGGGGCGAGGCGCTCGGCGCAGCAGTTGTGTGGGCGGTGGCGCGTTCAGGAGTCGGAAGCCTTGAGACCGGCATACGCGACGCGACCGCCGTCCGGACTTTCCTCGATCTGGCTCCCGCAGACATCGCAGAGACGCTGGGCATTCGCCGTTTTCGTTTGGATTTGTAATATATTTGAAGGATTTACCCAGATAATTGACGCTTCGGAAATTGAAAAGCGACTTACGGCGCTTGAGCAGGGGCAGGCCAATGAAAACGAGCGTCAAAGCCAGGCTGGCGG
>NZ_NHSJ01000107.1 GCF_002937075.1 Rhodoblastus sphagnicola | reverse complement strand
CCCAGCCCTGTCCCCCAAGCGGAAAGAGGGGGCGAACACATCCTTTCGCGCGACGAAATTCAAGAACCGACAAAAACTCGTCACACAGGCGCTTGACTTGAACGGCGCGCTGGCTTAATTCGCAGGCCTCCGCACGACGCAAGTCCATGTGACCGCGCCGGAGACGCGGGGGAGTAGCTCAGTTGGTTAGAGCGCCGGCCTGTCACGCCGGAGGTCGCGGGTTCAAGTCCCGTCTCTCTCGCCATTTCCCACATATTGGCGTGGGAAATTCGGCAATCTCGCGGCGACGCGAACACATCTGAAAACACCCCCCAAAAAAAAGTTGCATCTGGCGGCAAGTTTCTTCGCTTGCTGAATCAGGCGTGACCGTTCTGTTTCGTCCACGCGTCTGTTTCGTGCGCGGGTCTGGCGGGCGCGTGCTCGATGGCGATGATCGCTTCCTGCACGGCGCGTCGCGCCTCAGCCATCGCCTGTTGGATGTCATCGAGGCCGCGAGGATATGGTCGATGTTGGAACAGGCCGCGACAATGGCGGGGATTTCATGCTGCCTCAGCGTGATCGGGCGGGCGACGTTTCCGCGAGGGATGAACACGAATGCGCGCGCCGACGGCGCATTTTTTTTCGGATTGCTTTCGCGGATCGTGATCTCGCGGAACCCTCCGATTCGGCGGCATGTCGGATTGGACAGCCCGGCGCGCGCGCATTCAGGGCGCGGTCGTGCTCCGGTCCGGGGCGCGACCGCCGCGGGATCGGCCGAGGAGCCGCCAAAAGCCTGTCGCGCGACCAAAAGCCTGTCGCGCGACCATGAGCCTGTCGCGGGTCGTGGGCGCCGCGGCGCCGAACATTGGCGGTCGCGAGGGGCCGCCGGTGCCCATCCTTAGTTCTAAACGCGCGTTTCGATCTTGCGCGTATTGTCGCACTAAGGTAGGCAACGAGAGCAATTCGGCTGCGCTGGCAAGGGTTTTGCACTCGACACCACGTTGCCGGGCGCCTTCTCCCGACGGTCGCGAGACCTGAGAGCGGAGCGCCGGAAACCAGAGCCAGAGCAAAACGGAGACAAGGCAAACCTATGTCGGTTCTCAACGCTTATCTGCCGCTGGTGATTTTCATCGCCATAGCGACGGCGCTTTCGGGAGCGCTGCTGGTCGCGCCGTTCCTCCTCGCCTATAAGGCGCCCGACTCCGAGAAGCTGTCGGCCTACGAATGCGGCTTCAACGCCTTCGACGACGCCCGCATGAAGTTTGACGTGCGCTTCTATCTGGTTTCGCTGCTGTTCATCATCTTCGATCTCGAAGTCGCCTTCCTGTTTCCCTGGGCGGTGGCGTTTCGCACCATCGGCGTGTTCGGTTTCTGGTCTATGATGCTGTTCCTCGGCGTGTTGACCGTCGGATTCGTCTACGAATGGAAAAAGGGAGCCCTGGAATGGGATTGACCCCCGAAACACGGCAGGCCCCCAATCGCACGCTGATCGCGCCCGCACCGCGCGGGATCCTCGACCCGCGCACGGGCAAGCCGGTCGGCGCCGACGACCCGACCTTCCTGGCGATCAGCGAGGAGCTCTCCGACAAGGGTTTCCTGGTCACCGCCACCGACGATCTGGTCAACTGGGCGCGCACGGGCTCGCTGATGTGGATGACCTTCGGCCTCGCCTGCTGCGCGATCGAAATGATGCAGGTGGCGATGCCGCGCTATGACGTCGAGCGCTTCGGCTTCGCGCCGCGCGCCTCGCCGCGCCAGTCCGACGTGATGATCGTCGCGGGCACGCTCACCAACAAGATGGCCCCGGCGCTGCGCAAGGTCTATGACCAGATGCCCGAGCCGCGCTATGTGATCTCGATGGGTTCCTGCGCCAACGGCGGCGGCTATTACCACTATTCCTATTCGGTGGTGCGTGGCTGCGACCGCATCGTTCCGGTGGACATCTACGTGCCGGGCTGCCCGCCCTCGGCGGAGGCGCTGCTTTATGGCATCATGCTGTTGCAGCGCAAGATTCGCCGCACCGGCACGATCGAACGCTGACTGCGACAAGATGACCGCGACAAGAACGATCTGCCCGAACGGGCGAGGGGAGTCGAGATGACGGACGCCACACAAGCGGTCGATCAGGCCGCCGGTCCCGCCGAAATTTTCGGGCGATTGCAGGCGCTGTCGGAAAAAATCCAGACGGGTCTGGGCGCGGCGGTTGTCTCCGCGACCATCGCTTACGATGAACTGAACGTGACGTTCGATTCGTCCAAATGGATCGAATCGCTCACTTACCTGCGCGACAATGGTTTTGTCAGCTTCATCGACCTCACGGCGGTGGACTGGCCGGCGCGGGAACAGCGCTTCGACGTGGTCGTGCATCTGCTCGACCCCGCCGCCAACCTGCGCATCCGCGTCAGGACAGCCGCCAACGACACGACTCCGCTGCCCAGCGCGGTCAATGTGTGGCCCGCCGCCAACTGGTTCGAGCGCGAGGCCTATGACATGTACGGGGTGCTGTTCTCCGGCCATCCCGACCTGCGCCGCATGCTCACCGATTACGGTTTCGACGGTCATCCCTTGCGCAAGGATTTCCCGCAGACGGGCTATGTCGAGGTGCGCTACGATGACGCGCGCAAGCGCGTGGTCTACGATCCGGTCAAGCTGAGCCAGGAGTTCCGCTCCTTCGATTTCCAGTCGCCCTGGGAAGCCGCCAAATACGAGCTGCCCGGCGACGAGAAGGCGACCAAGGGTTGATGGGCTTTTCCGCTTCTCTGCCGCCGGTCCTCGTGACGTTCGCGCTTTGTGGCGCGGCGGTCGCCCTGGAGTCCGGCGAGACCTATGCGGAGAAGCTGAAAAATTACGAGTCCGAAGCGGTCGGCGCGGCGCAAGCCTATGCCGGGACGCTTGACCTGCGCGCCTTGATTCAGAAAAGCGCGCCCTATGCCGCGCAAAGCGTCAATCAACGCATCCGCGCGCAAAATCCCGGCTTGAGCGAGGATCAAGCCTCCGCCTTCGTCGATTGTTTCGTGCAGAAAATGCTGTCGCAGGATGTGGACGCGCTCGACCATGCCGCCGTGCTGACGTTGCTCGAAACCCTGGACAAGGACGAACTGGTGGCGCTGCGCGCCTTCCAACTGACGTCAATGGGCGCCAAGGTGGTGCGGAAACTGCCGCTGCTGGTCGCGCGTTTGAATGAAAACATGCGCCTGATGGACAATTATGTGATCCCGCGCGCGCTCAGCGCCGCGCGGGACGAGATGCTCAAAACCGGCGTCGAAGTGAAAATCTGAGGCGGATGATGACCGAACAGAACATGCGCAATTTCTCGATCAACTTCGGCCCGCAGCATCCGGCGGCCCACGGCGTGCTGCGCCTGGTGCTCGAGCTTGACGGCGAAGTGGTCGAGCGCGTCGATCCCCATATCGGCCTGCTGCATCGCGGCACCGAAAAGCTGATGGAATCGCGGACCTATCTCCAGAACGTGCCCTATTTCGACCGGCTCGATTATTGCGCGCCGATGAATCAGGAGCACGCCTTCTGCCTCGCCATCGAAAAACTGCTGGGCGTGACGGTTCCGCGCCGCGCGCAATTGATTCGCGTCCTCTATAGCGAGATCGGTCGCCTGCTGTCGCACATGCTCAATGTCACCACGCAGGCGATGGACGTCGGCGCGCTCACCCCCCCGGTCTGGGGCTTTGAAGAGCGCGAGAAGCTGATGGTGTTCTGCGAGCGCGCCTCGGGCGCCCGCATGCACGTCAATTATTTTCGCCCGGGCGGGGTGGCGAAGGATTTGCCTCCCGCGCTCATCGCCGACATCGGCGCCTGGCTCGATCCGTTCTTGAAACTGATGGACGATCTCGAAGCTTTGTTCGTGGAAAACCGCATTTTCAAGCAGCGCAATGTCGATATCGGCGTGCTCACGGCGGAAGAATGCTGGAAATGGGGATTTTCCGGCCCGGTGCTGCGCGGCTCTGGGGTCGCCTGGGATCTGCGTCGGTCGCAGCCCTATGAATGCTACGAGGAAATGGAATTCGACATTCCCGTCGGCAAGCACGGCGACTGCTACGACCGTCAGGTGGTGCGGCTCGAAGAAATGCGACAATCCGTGCGCATCATGCGCCAATGTGTCGAAAAGCTTTCACTGGCGGAGAACGAAGGCCCGGTGCTGACGCCCGACCACAAGATCACCCCGCCGCGTCGCGGCCAGATGAAACAGTCGATGGAAAGTCTGATCCATCACTTCAAGCTGTTTACGGAAGGGTTCCGCACGCCGGAGGGCGAGGTTTACGCCGCCGTCGAGGCGCCCAAGGGCGAATTCGGCGTCTATCTGGTGTCTGACGGAACCGACAAACCGTACAAGTGCAAGATCCGCGCGCCGGGCTTCGCGCACTTGCAGGGCATGGACCTGCTGTGCCGCCATCACATGCTCGCCGACGTCTCGGCCATTTTGGGCGCGCAGGACATTGTGTTCGGCGAGGTCGACCGATGATTTTCAACGCGGCGTTTCGCAAGCAAATAGACGGCTTCTCGCTCTGGCGATTCGCGGCCTTGTTGGTCGCGCTGGAAGCCGTCATTGTCTTGTTTCGGCATGAGGGGTTCGCGCCGCTCCGGCATGATCTATTGATCGTTCCCAGCCTGATCGCAGGCCATTTGATCGTCTGGATCATCTCATCCGTCGTCGACTCCCTGTCGTCGGAGTCGCTCGGGGAGGCGTCCAATGACCGTGCTTGAATCCTTGCGCAAGAACGCGCGTTTCCTGATCAGCGGCTTCGGGTCCGCGATCGTCCTCCTTCTTGTTTGGCGGGCCTTTGACGGCGCGCCGCTGATCCAGCCGCAATCCGATCTCGGCATTGTCCTCGGCGCGCTTCTCGTCGCAGGCTATGTCGTGTTTCAGGATCTGCGCGAATCCAATGGAAAGCAGCCATGAGCGTCCGCCGTCTCGCCGAGCAGCAGCCGGAAACTTTTGAATTCACGCCGGAAAACCAGGCGTGGCTGGAGAGCCAGATCGCCAGGTATCCGCCGGGGCGCCAGGCCTCGGCCGTGATCCCCGCGCTGTGGAAGGCGCAGAAGCAGCACGATTACTGGCTGCCGCAAAAGGCCATCGAAAAGGTCGCGGATATCCTGGGGATGCCCTACATCCGCGTGCTCGAAGTCGCCACCTTCTACACCATGTTCAACCTGGAGCCGGTCGGCAAATATTTCGTGCAACTGTGCGGCACCACGCCCTGCCTTTTGCGCGGCGCCGACGCGATCGTCGCGGTCTGCAAACAGCGCATCGGCCACCAGCGCAAGGTTACGGCCGACGGCCTGTTCTCCTGGCTTGAGGTGGAATGCCTCGGCGCCTGCTGCAACGCGCCGATGGTGCAGATCAACGACGACTATTATTCGGACCTCGACGCCGAATCATTCGGAAAACTGCTCGACGATCTCGCCGCCGGTCGCCCCACGCACATCGGCCCGCAAAACGGCCGCCAGCGTTCGGAGCCGTTCGGCGGCCTGACCGCGCTGACCGAATTCTACGGCGCCGACGGCAAGAGCGGTCCGCTGAGCGACGCGCAAGCCGCCGCCCAACCCGCAAATCCCGCAGAGTAAGGAAACGACGATGCTTCAAGACAAGGATCGCATCTTCCAGAACCTCTACGGCTACGGCGACTGGAGCCTGAAGGGCGCGAAAAAACGCGGGGCCTGGGACAACACCAAGGGCCTGCTGGAAAAGGGCAAGGACTGGATCATCGCGGAGATGAAGGCCTCGGGCCTGCGCGGCCGCGGCGGCGCCGGCTTCCCGACCGGTCTGAAATGGTCGTTCATGCCCAAACCCGATCCGAACCGGCCGTCCTATCTGGTCGTCAACGCCGACGAATCCGAGCCCGGCACCTGCAAGGACCGCGAAATCCTGCGCAACGACCCGCATCTGCTGGTCGAAGGCTGTCTGGTCGCCGGCTTCGCCATGGGCGCGTCCGCCGCCTACATCTACGTGCGCGGTGAATTCATCTGGGAGCGCGAGCGCCTGCAAGCGGCGGTGGACGAGGCCTACGCGGCCAATCTGATCGGTCAGAAGAACATCCACAATTATCCCTTCGAGATCATCGTCCACCACGGCGCCGGCGCCTATATCTGCGGCGAGGAAACGGCGTTGCTGGAATCGCTTGAGGGCAAGAAGGGCATGCCCCGGCTCAAACCGCCTTTCCCCGCCAATATGGGCCTCTACGGCTGCCCGACCACGGTCAACAATGTCGAATCCATCGCGGTCGCCCCGACCATTTTGCGGCGCGGCGCGGCGTGGTTTTCGTCCTTCGGCGCCAAGAACAATTCCGGCACCAAGCTGTTCAGCATTTCCGGCCACGTCAACACGCCGTGCAATGTCGAGGAGGCCATGTCGATCCCGTTCCGCGAGCTGATCGAGAAGCATGCCGGCGGCGTGCGCGGCGGCTGGGACAATCTGCTCGCGGTGATTCCCGGCGGCTCGTCGGTGCGCTGCGTCCCGGCGGCGCAAATCATCGACACGCCGATGGATTTCGACTCGCTGTCGGCGCTGAAATCGGGTCTCGGCACGGCGGCGGTGATCGTGATGGACAAGAGCACGGACATCGTCCGCGCCATCGCCCGGCTTTCGATGTTCTACAAGCACGAGAGCTGCGGACAATGCACGCCCTGCCGGGAAGGCACGGGCTGGATGGCCCGCATCATGCAGCGCATGGTCGAGGGCCGCGCGCAAAAGAGCGAGATCGACCTGCTGTTCGACGTGTCCAAGCAGATCGAGGGCCACACCATCTGCGCGCTCGGCGATGCGGCGGCCTGGCCGATTCAGGGCCTGATCAATCATTTCCGCCCGGTCATCGAGGCGCGGATCGATAGCTACACAGCCCGCGCCGACAAGGACGCGGCGCAAGTCGCGGCGCAGTAGGCGCCGGAAAGTCGGGGATTTGCATCGGCGCCGCCGGTGTTAAGGCAACAGACCAGGGTCGGACCGGCGGAAGGGCGCAACCGCCCCGCCGCGTCAGGCGCAAAGGGAAGAAACATGGCGAAAATCATCGTCGATGGGATCGAAGTCGATGTCCCGCCGGACTACACGCTGCTCCAGGCGGCGGAAGCCGCGGGCAAGGAGATTCCGCGCTTCTGTTTCCATGAGCGCCTCTCGGTCGCCGGCAATTGCCGCATGTGTCTGGTCGAGGTGAAGGGCGGCCCGCCGAAGCCGACGGCCTCCTGCGCCATGTCGGTCAAGGATCTGCGCCCCGGCCCGAACGGCGAGCCGCCGGTGATGTTCACCAATTCGCCGATGGTGAAGAAGGCGCGCGAAGGCGTGATGGAATTCCTTCTCATCAACCATCCGCTCGACTGCCCGATCTGCGACCAGGGCGGCGAATGCGATTTGCAGGATCAGGCGCTCGCCTTCGGCCGCGACCGCTCGCGCTACACCGAGAACAAGAACGCGGTCGAAAACAAATATATCGGCCCGCTGGTGAAGACGGAGATGACGCGCTGCATCCAATGTACGCGCTGCGTCCGCTTCACCGCCGAAATCTGCGGCACGTCCGACATGGGCAACATCAACCGCGGCGAAGACTCGGAGATCACCACCTATCTGCAAACTGCGATGCGCTCGGAATTGCAGGGCAATGTCACCGACCTCTGCCCGGTCGGCGCCCTGCTGCCGCGCCCGCAGAATTTTCGCGCCCGTCCGTGGGAATATTCGAAAACGCCCGGCGTGGACGTTTCCGACGCGCTCGGCGCCAATATCCGCATCGACGCGCGCGGCCGCGAAGTGGTCCGCATCCTGCCGCGCCTCAACGAGGCGGTGAACGAGGAATGGATTTCCGACAAGGCCCGCCAGAGCGTCGATGGTTTAAAGCTGCAACGCCTCGACCGTCCCTATCTGCGCGACAACGGCAAGCTTCGCCCCGCGAGCTGGTCCGAGGCCTTCAACGCCATCGCGGCCAAGGTGAAGGCGACCAGCTCTGAAAAGGTCGGGTTCATCGGCGGCGATCTGTCGTCGGTCGAAGACCTGTTCGCAGCCAAGGCGCTGGCCGTCGCGCTCGGCGTGAAAAACGTGGATTGCCGCCAGGACGGCGCAAAAATCGATCCGGCCAACGGCCGCGCCTCCTATCTGTTCAACGCGACGGTCGAGGGCATAGATCAGGCCGATGCGCTGCTGATCATCGGCTCCAATCCGCGCTGGGAATCCCCGGTGCTCAACGCCCGCATCCGCCGCCGCTGGCGACAAGGTGGATCGCAGGGAGGCGACTTCCCCATCGCCGTGATCGGCGAACAGCACGACCTGACCTATCCTTATGAACATCTCGGCGACAGCCCCGACGTCCTGCAAAATATCGTCAAGGGCGAAGGTTTCGGCAAAATTCTCGCCAAGGCCGAGCGTCCGCTGATCCTGATCGGCGCCGGCGTTTTCGCGCGCGACGACGGCCCGGCCATAGCCGCGCTGGCGGCCAAACTCGGCGTGAAGGGCGACTGGAACGGCTATTGCGTGCTGCACAACGCGGCCTCGCGCGTCGGCGCGCTCGACATCGGCTTCGTGCCGGGGCAGGGCGGTCTGAACGCGCCAGCCATGGCCAAGGCGGGCGCGCTCGACCTGCTCTTCCTCGTCGGCGCCGACGAGATCGCCATCGAGCCGGGCGCCTTCGTGGTCTATGTCGGCACGCACGGCGACCGCGGCGCGCATCGCGCCGACGTGATCCTGCCCGGCGCTGCCTACACGGAAAAATCCGGCCTCTATGTCAATACGGAAGGGCGGGTGCAGATGACCGATCGCGCCGGCTTCCCGCCGGGCGACGCCCGCGAGGATTGGGCGATCTTCCGCGCTCTCTCCGCCGTGCTCGACAAGACGCTGCCGTTCGACTCGCTCGCCCAATTGCGCGCGCTGCTGACCAGGGCGGTCCCGCATTTCGCAGGGATCGACCAGATCGAAAAGGGCGATGCGGGCGCGCTCAAGCTGCCGGCGGGCGACATCAGCGCGGCGGCTTTGGTCTCGCCGATCACGGATTTCTATCTCACCAACCCAATTTCGCGTGCGTCGAAGGTGATGGCCGAATGTTCGGCGCTCGCCAAAAGCGCGGCGCTGAAGCAAGCGGCGGAATGAGGACGTAACGATGGACCTGCTGCTCTCGATCCTCCTGATTGTCGGCAAAAGTCTGCTGCTGATCACGCTCGGCCTCACGGCGATCGCCTATTACCTGCTCGCGGACAGAAAAATCTGGGCGGCTGTGATGCTGCGCAAGGGTCCGAACGTGGTCGGTCCGTGGGGCATCTGGCAAAGCTTCGCCGACATGATCAAGTTCATGGTCAAGGAGCCGATCATCCCCGACGGCGCCAACAAGGGCGTGTTCATCCTCGCGCCGCTGGTCACGGCGGCGCTGGCCTTGTCAGCCTGGGCGGTGATCCCGTTCAGCGACGGCTGGGCCATCGCCGATCTCAATGTCGGCGTGCTCTACATTTTCGCGATCTCCTCGCTCGGTGTGTACGGCATCATCATGGCCGGCTGGGCGTCGAACTCGAAATATCCATTCCTGTCGGCGCTGCGCTCCGCCGCGCAAATGGTATCCTACGAAGTCTCGATCGGCTTCGTCATCATCACCGTGCTGCTGTGCGCGGGCTCGCTGAACCTCAACGATATCGTCAAGGCGCAGGACACGCCCTACGGCATATTGGGATGGTACTGGCTGCCGCTGTTCCCGATGTTCGTGATCTTCTTCATCTCGGCGCTGGCGGAAACCAACCGCCCGCCGTTCGATCTGGTGGAGGCGGAATCCGAACTGGTCGCCGGCTTCATGGTCGAATATTCGTCGGCGCCCTACCTGCTGTTCATGCTCGGCGAATATGTCGCGATCATCACCATGTGCGCGCTGCTGGTGATCCTGTTCTGCGGCGGCTGGCTGCCGCCCGCGAATATCTGGCCATTGACCGAAGTCCCCGGCGTGGTCTGGTTCGTCTTGAAGCTGACATGGTTCTTCTTCCTGTTCGCCATGGTGAAGGCCTTCGTGCCGCGCTACCGTTACGACCAGTTGATGCGCCTGGGCTGGAAAGTGTTCCTGCCGATGTCCCTCGTCGCCGTGATCGTGGTCGCGGCGGTGCTGGAGATCGCCGGCGTGGCCGCGAAGTGAGGTTCTGACATGACGCAAGCCACGCCCCAAGGTTCTCCCCAAGCCTCGCCCAAAGCCTCGCCTCTTTTGGCCGCCATCAAGTCGGTGTTCCTGAAGGAGTTCTTCTCGACCTTCTTCCTGGCCTTCCGCTATCTGCTGAAGCCCAAGCCGACGCTGAACTATCCGCACGAGAAGAACCCGCAATCGCCCCGGTTTCGCGGGGAACATGCCTTGCGCCGCTATCCCAACGGGGAAGAGCGCTGCATCGCCTGCAAGCTGTGTGAGGCGATCTGCCCGGCGCAAGCCATCACGATCGAGGCCGAACCGCGTGGCAATGACGGCACCCGCCGCACCACGCGTTACGACATCGACATGACCAAATGCATCTATTGCGGCTTCTGCCAGGAAGCCTGCCCGGTGGACGCCATCGTGGAAGGCCCCAACGCGGAATTCGCGACGGAAACCCGCGAAGAGCTTTTCTACGACAAGCAGCGGTTGCTGGACAACGGCGACGTGTGGGAGCGCGAGATCGCGCGCAACCTCGCGGCCGACGCGCCTTATCGGTGAGACGCTTCGCGCAAGCGCGAAGCTTTGTCGCTGACAAACCCGCGCCAAGGCGCGGGACCAAAATTCCAGCCGCGTGCAAAAACGCGGCGACACGAAACCAGCCCCCACAAGGGCGCACAGGTGGACCATGAGCGCAGCCACGGTTTTCTTCTATCTGTTCTCGTTCGTCACCATCGCCTCGGCGGCGATGGTGATCTCCGGACGCAATCCCGTTCATTCCGTGCTGTTCCTGATCCTCGCCTTCGTCAGCGCGGCCGGCCTGTTCGTGCTCGCCGGCGCGGAATTCCTGGCGATGCTGCTGGTGGTCGTCTATGTCGGCGCGGTCATGGTGCTGTTCCTGTTCGTCGTGATGATGCTCGACGTCGATTTCGCGGAATTGCAGAAAAGCATCCGGCGCCATCTGCCGCTCGGCGGCCTGATCGGCGCGATCGTGCTGGCGGAACTGGTGCTGGTGGTCGGCGCCTGGCAGGTCGCGCCGCAGGCCGCGCTCGGGACTCCGACGCCCGGAAACCTGAGCAACACGGCCGCGCTCGGCCAGGTGCTCTACACCCAATATGTCTATCTGTTCCAGGCGGCGGGCTTCGTGCTGCTGACCGCGATGATCGGCGCCATCGTGCTGACTCTGCACCACCGTCCCAACGTCAAGCGCCAGAACATATCGGCGCAGAACGCGCGCACCCGCGCGACGGCGATCGAAAACAAGCAAGTCCCGTCCCGCACGGGCGTCCCCGTACCCTGAGGAGCGACATCATGGTCATCGGTCTCGAACATTACCTGATCGTCGCGGCAATCGTCTTTACGCTGGGCGTGGCGGGCATCATCCTCAACCGCAAGAACGTCATCATCATCCTGATGTCGATCGAGTTGATCCTGCTGTCGGTGAACATCAATCTGGTGGCCTTCTCGGCCAAGCTGCACGACCTCACCGGGCAAATCTTCGCCCTGTTCATCCTCACCGTCGCGGCGGCGGAAGCGGCGATCGGCCTCGCGATCCTCGTGACCTATTTCCGCAACCGCCGCACCATCGCGGTGGACGACATCAATATGATGAAGGGCTGAGCGAACATGTATTCGGCAATCGTCTTCCTCCCCCTTCTCGGCTTTCTGATCGCCGGCCTCGCCGGTCGGAAAATCGGCGACCGCGCGTCGGAAATCGTCACCACAACGCTGCTGTTCGTCTCTTGCGCTCTGTCGTGGAAGGTGTTCCTCGACGTCGGCCTGAACGACGGCCATTTTTCCGCGCCAGTGCTCGCCAACTGGCTGACCTCGGGCGATCTCAAGATCGACTGGGCTTTGCGCGTGGACACGCTGACGTCCGTGATGCTGGTCGTCGTCACGACGGTGTCGGCGCTGGTGCATCTCTATTCCGTCGGTTACATGAGCGAGGATCCCTCGCGCCCACGCTTCTTCGCCTATCTGTCGCTGTTCACCTTCGCCATGCTGGCGCTGGTGACGGCGGACAATCTGGCGCAAATGTTTTTCGGATGGGAAGGCGTGGGCCTCGCGTCCTATCTGCTGATCGGCTTCTGGTACGAGAAACCCTCGGCCAACGCCGCCGCCATCAAGGCCTTCGTCGTCAACCGCGTCGGCGACTTCGGCTTTTCGCTGGGCATGTTCCTGATCTTCCTGCTCACCGGCTCGATCAGCTTCGACACGATCTTCGCCGCCGCGCCGGGCCTCGCTGACAAGAGCATTCACGCCTTCGGTCTCGACTGGAACGCGATGACGCTGACCTGCCTGCTGCTGTTCATGGGCGCGATGGGCAAGTCGGCGCAGTTCCTGCTGCACACCTGGCTGCCGGACGCGATGGAAGGCCCGACCCCCGTCTCCGCGTTGATCCATGCCGCGACCATGGTCACCGCCGGCGTGTTCATGGTCGCCCGCCTGTCGCCCTTGTTCGAGCAGTCGCCCACCGCGCTGACGGTGGTCACGCTGGTCGGCGCCACCACGGCCTTTTTCGCCGCCACGGTCGGCCTCGTCCAGAACGACATCAAGCGCGTCATCGCCTATTCGACCTGCTCGCAGCTCGGCTACATGTTCGTCGGCCTGGGCTGCGGGGGCTACGCGCTTGGCATTTTCCACCTGTTCACCCACGCCTTCTTCAAGGCCTTGCTGTTCTTGGGCGCGGGATCGGTGATCCACGCCATGCATCACGAACAGGACATGCGCCAGATGGGCGGGTTGTGGACCAAAATCCCCATCACCTTCGCCTGCATGACCATCGGCACGCTGGCCCTGACCGGCTTCCCGTTCACCGCCGGCTATTTCTCCAAGGACGCCATCATCGAGGGCGCCTTCGCCGCCAGCGGCCACAGCGCCGCCGCGTTCTACGCCTTCGTGGCTCTGGTGGTCGCGGCGGGCATGACCTCGTTCTACTCCTGGCGCCTCGTGTTCATGACCTTCTTCGGTCCGCGCCGCTGGTCGGATGAGTACAAGGCCCTGCACGGCCACGCCGCCGCGCAGGACGATCACGGCCATGACGACGCCCACGCCCACCACATTGGCGAACCCCATGAATCGCCCCTGACCATGATGATCCCGCTGTTCGTGCTTTCGGCGGGCGCGCTGGGGGCGGGCTATGTGTTCAAGGACCATTTCATCAATGAGGGGGCGCAAGAATTCTGGCGCACGTCGCTGTTCACTGGCGCGAACAACCACATCCTCCATGAAATGCACCAAACGCCCTACTGGGTCGAACCTTTGCCCTTACTGATGATGGGCGGCGGCTTTCTCGTGGCGCTGGTCCTGTATGTGATCGCGCCGAAAATCCCCGCCGCTTTGGCGGCGCGCTACCCGAAGCTCTACCTGTTCCTGCTCAACAAATGGTACTTTGACGAGCTTTACGACAGGATCTTCGTCAAGCCGGCGTTCTGGCTGGGACGCTTGTTCTGGAAGGGCGGCGACGGCGCCATCATCGACCGGCTTGGCCCGGACGGCATCGCGGCCCGCGTGATCGACGGCGCCGGCCTCGCGTCGCGGCTACAGACCGGCTTCATCTACAATTACGCTTTCGCGATGCTGCTCGGCCTCGCCGCGCTCATCACCTACGGACTGTTCGCTGTTGGCGGGGGACAATGATGTTCGGCTTTGGCATACTTTCCGGGCTGACCTTCCTGCCCCTGGTCGGCGCCGCGCTGATCCTGCTGGTCAAGACCGACACGGACGGCGCGAAAACCACGATCCGCTGGATCGCGCTGTGGACCACTTTGGTCACGCTGGCTTTGTCGTTCTACGCCTGGTCGCAATTCACGCCGGGGATCGCGGACTTCCAGTTCGTCGAGGAGCGCGGCTGGTTCGGCTCCGGCCTCAGCTACAAGATGGGCGTGGACGGCATTTCCTTCCCGTTCGTGGTGCTGACCGCATTCCTGATGCCGTTCTGCATCGCGGCCTCGTGGAAGTCGATCGACGTCCGCGTCAAGGAATATTTCATCGCCTTCCTGGTGCTGGAAACCCTGATGATCGGCGTGTTCTGCGCGCTGGATCTGGTGCTGTTCTACCTGTTCTTCGAGGGCGGCCTGATCCCGATGTTCATCATCATCGGGGTCTGGGGCGGCAAGCGGCGCATCTACGCCAGCTTCAAATTCTTCCTCTACACGCTGGTCGGCTCGCTGCTGATGCTGATCGCCATCATGGCGATGTATGCGCAGACCCACACCACCGACATCACCACGCTGCTCACCACCCATTTCGACCCCGGCCTGCAAAAGTGGCTGTGGCTGGCCTTCTTCGCCTCCTTCGCGGTGAAGATGCCGATGTGGCCGGTTCACACCTGGTTGCCCGACGCCCACGTCGAGGCGCCGACCGCCGGCTCGGTGATCCTGGCGGGCATCCTGCTAAAGATGGGCGGCTACGGCTTCATCCGCTTCTCGCTGCCAATGTTCCCGGATGCGTCGCATTATTTCGCGCCGCTGGTGTTCGCTTTGTCGGTGATCGCCATCATCTACACCTCGCTGGTGGCGCTGGTGCAGGAGGACATCAAGAAGCTGATCGCCTATTCCTCGGTCGCGCATATGGGCTTTGTCACCATGGGCCTGTTCGCGATGAACCAGCAGGCGGTGGAGGGCGCGGTGTTCCAGATGGTGTCGCACGGCATCGTCTCCGGCGCGCTGTTTCTTTGCGTCGGCGTGGTCTATGACCGTCTCCACACCCGCGAGATCTCGGCCTACGGCGGCATCGTCAAGACCATGCCGGTTTATGCCGTCCTCTTCATGGTGTTCACCATGGCCAATATCGGCCTGCCCGGCACGTCGGGCTTCGTCGGCGAATTCCTGACCCTGATCGGCGCGTTCAAGGCCAACACCTGGGTCGCATTTCTCGCGACATTCGGGGTCATCCTGTCGGCGGCTTACGCTCTTTACCTCTATCGCCGCGTGGTGTTCGGCAAGCTGGAGAAGGCGAGCCTGATGGGCCTCGCCGATGTGTCGGCGCGCGAATTCGCCATTCTGGCGCCGCTGGTCATTGTGACCCTCTGGTACGGCGTTCAGCCCAACCAGATCCTCCACGCCTGTTCCGGCGCGGTCGCGCAACTCGTCAAGAATTACGACGCGGCGCTCGCCGTGACCCGCACGGCCGCCCTTTCGCTTTACTGAGAGTTTTCATGGACACGCTGCAAATCGCTCTTGCTCACGCGCTGCCGGAAACCATTCTGGCGGTCGGCGTGATCCTCATGGTGCTGATCGGCGCCTTTCGCGGCAAGGCCGACGACGGCCCGATGAGCGAAATCGCCGTTGTCATCCTCGGCGCGGCTTTGGTCGCCATCGTGCTCAAGACGACGGCGGCGGGCGTCGCCTTCGACAACGCCTTCATCGACGACCGCTTCGGCGATTTCATGAAGGTGCTGGCGCTCGGCGGCTCCATCGTCACGCTGCTGATGGCCGGCGATTTCTTCAAGGCGCAGGGCATCAACAAGTTCGAATTCCCGATCCTCGTCGTGCTCGCGACCTTGGGCATGATGATGTTGATCTCGGCCAACGGCCTGATCGCGCTCTATCTCGGCCTCGAACTGATGTCGCTCGCGCTCTATGTCACGGCGGCGCTCGCCCGCGACGACGCCCGCGCCTCCGAAGCCGGCTTGAAATATTTCGTGCTGGGCGCGCTGTCCTCGGGCATGTTGCTCTATGGCGCCTCGCTGCTCTACGGTTTTTCCGGCACGGTGTCCTTCGCCGGCATCGCCTCGGCCATCGGCGATCACCCCAATGTCGGCGTGATCTTCGGCCTTGTCTTCCTGCTCACCGGCCTCGCGTTCAAAATGTCGGTGGTGCCGTTCCACATGTGGACGCCCGACGTTTATGAGGGCGCGCCGACCCCGGTCACCGCCTTCTTCGCCTCGGCGCCGAAAATGGCGGCGGTGGCCATCGCCACCCGCGTCATTTACACCGCCTTCCCCAGCGTGACGCATCAATGGCAGCAGATCGTCGTGTTCATGTCGATCGCCTCGATGGCGCTGGGCTCCTTCGCCGCGATCAAGCAGGACAACATCAAGCGCCTGATGGCCTATTCCTCGATCGGCCACATGGGTTTCGCTCTGGTTGGCCTCGCCGCCGCCACCGAAGCCGGCGTGCAGGGCGTGCTGATCTATATGGCGATCTATCTGGTGATGACGCTGGGAACCTTCGCCGCCATTCTCTCCATGCGCGTCAACGGCAAGGCGGTGGAAAAGATTTCCGACCTCTCCGGCCTCGCCAAGACCAACGGAACCATGGCCTTCTTCCTGGCCATGCTGATGGTGTCGCTGTCGGGCGTGCCGCCGCTCGCCGGCTTTTTCGCCAAATGGTACGTGTTCCTCGCGGCGGTCGAGGCCAAGCTGTTCGCGCTGGCCGTGATCGGTGTGCTGACCTCGACGGTGGCGGCGTTCTACTACTGGCGCATCATCAAGGTGATGTATTTCGATGACGCCGCTCCGGCGCTCGACCGGCCCAACGCCACGCTGCGCGCTGTGCTGGCGGCGTCATCGCTGGCGATGCTGCTGTACTGGGTCTATCCGGCCCCGCTGGTCGAGGCGGCGGACGCCGCCGCCAAATCGCTGTTCTAAGCTTTGGACCTCGGGAAAGGCGCCGTCCGGTCGGGCTACCGGCTGGAACATTTCGAAGTGCTGGGATCGACCAATGACGAGGCGGCCGCAAGGGTCGCCTCGGGAGATCCCGGCCGTCTGTGGATCGTCGCCGACCGCCAGACCAAGGGCCGTGGACGGCTCGGTCGCGTCTGGGTTTCGCCGCCAGGAAATCTTTTCGCCAGCCTGCTCTTGATCGAGCCCTGCGCGCGCGAAAAAGCGCCGCAACTCGGCTTCGTCGCAGGCGTGGCGCTGGCGGACGCCCTGCGAAACCTGCTCGGCGGCGACCCCAGACTCACGCTGAAATGGCCGAATGACGCGCTCTACGACGGCGCCAAACTCTCCGGCCTGCTGCTCGAAAGTTTTGCGCAAACCACCTTCGGTTGCGTCATCGGCTTTGGCGTCAATTGCGCTGACCATCCCGACGACACGCCCTATCCCGCCACCAGTTTGAAAGCCATGGGCGCGCGCGCCGACCGCGACGCGGTTTTCGTCGCGCTGTCGAATTCCCTGGCTGGCTGGCTCGACCTCTGGTCGCGCGGCGACAATTTCCCCGCCATTCGCCGCGCCTGGCTCGATGTCGCCGGCGGCCTCGACGCGCCGGCAAAAGTCATGCGTAACGGAAATGTCATGGAAGGGACGTTTCGCGGCATTGACGCGCACGGGCGTATGCTATTGGAAAGTCATGACGGAAAATTGGTTACGATAGAGGCGGGCGATCTCAGCTTCGCGCCGCCCTTACCTGTGAGATGAAGGGTATAATTTAAATGTCTTCCGGACAGGAGGAATTGGTTTTCGCCCCGCTCGGGGGCTTGGGCGAAATCGGCATGAACATGGCGCTCTACGGGTTCGGAGGCCCTGGCAAGCGCAAATACATTCTGGTCGATTGCGGCGTGGCCTTCGCCCATACCGACATGCCCGGCGTCGACCTGATCCTGCCCGATCCCGTCTTCATCGAGAAGCACCGCAAGGATCTGCTCGGCATCGTCATCACCCACGCCCATGAGGACCATGTCGGCGCCATCGCCGCGCTGTGGCCGCGCCTGGGCTGCCCGGTCTATGCCACGGCCTTCGCCACCGGCCTGTTGCAGACCCGCCGCCTCGCCGAACCGGGCGCGCCGAAAATCCCGATCCAGATCGTGACGCAGGGCGACCGTCTGCAACTCGGACCGTTCGAGGTCGAATTCGTGGCGATGTCGCATTCGATCCCCGAAGCCTGCCTGTTGGCGATTCGCACGCCGGTCGGAACGGTGGTCCATTCCGGCGACTGGAAACTGGACGAGCATCCGGGCCTCGGCCGTCCAACCGACATAGCGCGCCTGAAAGCGATCGGCGACGAGGGGGTTTTGGCCCTCATCAGCGATTCCACCAATATTTTGCGCGAAGGCGAGAGCCCGTCGGAAGCCGACGTCGCCGAAATCCTCCGCGAAAAAATTTCGGCGGCGCAGGGCAGGGTGCTCGTCACCACTTTCGCCTCCAACATTGCGCGTCTCCGCGCCGTCTGCCTGGCCGCGCAAGAGGCCGGTCGGCAAGTGGTGCTGGCCGGACGCGCCATGGAGCGTTCGCTCGCCGTGGCGCGCGACTGCGGCTATCTCGACGGCGTGCCGGAGACGCTGACGCTGGAAAGTTTCGCCCGCCTGCCGGCGAAAAAGGTGCTGGTGCTGGCGACCGGCAGCCAGGGCGAGGCGCGCGCCGCCATGTCGCGCATCATTCGCGGCGACCATGCCGTAAAACTTAGCGCCAACGATCTCGCTATTTTTTCCTCGCGCACCATTCCCGGCAACGAGCGCGAGGTGGGGACCATCATCAACGCCCTGATCCTGCAAGGGGTGGATGTGGTGACGGGCTATGACGCGCTGGTGCATTGCTCCGGCCATCCCCGGCGCGGCGAGGTCGAGCAACTCTATCAATGGCTGCGTCCGAAAATCGCCATCCCCGCCCACGGCGAGCCGCTGCATCTGCGGGTTCACGCCGCCTTCGCCCGCCAGATGGGGGTGGAGCACGTGCTGACGGCGCATAATGGCGACATGATCTCGCTCGGCCCCGACGCGCCCGGCCACCTGCCGCAAGTCGCCCATGGCAAGCTCTATCGCGATGGCGAAGTGATCCTCCCGGAGAGCGACGATTGCTTCCGCCAGCGCCATCGCCTCGCGGCGGCGGGCATTGTCAGCATCGCCTTCGCTGTCAATGGCAAGGGCGACGTGCTGGGCACGCCGGACGTGGTCAGCTTCGGTCTGCCGCAAAAGGGCGCCGACGGCCGCCCCATGGATGACGTGATTGACCGCGCCCTGTTCGAGACCCTAGACTCGCTGCCGAAAGCGAAGAAAAGGGATCCGGACGCCGCCTGCACCGCGGTGGAGAAATCCGTGCGCGCGGCGGTCTCCGGCGTTTGGGGCAAGAAACCGCACGTTCACGTGCTGGCGATCGAAATTTAGGGGGGGAAGCATCATGATCGGACGTTTGAACCATGTCGCCATTGCCGTGAAAGACATTGCGGCGGCCTCGAAAACCTATCGCGACGTGCTCGGCGCGCAGGTGTCCGACCCGATCGCGCAACCGGATCACGGCGTCACCGTGGTCTTCATCCAACTGCCCAACACCAAGATCGAACTTTTAGAACCGCTTGGTGAAAAAAGCCCGATTCTGAAATTCCTCGAAAAAAACCCCGATGGCGGCATGCATCACCTCTGCTACGAGGTCGAGGACATTTTGGCCGCCCGCGACAAACTCAAGGCGGCGGGCGCCCGCGTGATCGGCGACGGCAACCCGAAAACCGGCGCCCACGGCAAGCCGGTGCTGTTCCTGCATCCCAAGGACTTTAATGGGACGCTGGTCGAGATCGAGCAGGTCTGAGTCGAGGGGGAAGGATGAGCGCGAAACCCGAAACCCCGGTTTTGACCGACTTCCCCTTTCGCACCCGCGAAAAATTGCGCTACGGCGACACTGACCGGCAGGGCCACGTCAACAACGCGGTCTTCGCCACCTTTTTCGAGACCGCCCGCGTCGACATGCTGATGGACGTCGATTTCGACCTGAAGGGCGAGAACGGCGCCTTTGTGCTGGCGCGGCTCGAAATCGATTATGTGCGCGAGATCAACTGGCCCGGCGAGGTCGAGATCGGCACGCGAATCGTTTCCATCGGCCGCTCATCCTTGCGACTTGAACATGCGGTGTTCGACAGCGGCGACTATGCGGCGCACGGCGTCGATGTGACGGTGTTGACCGACACGACCACCCGCCGCTCCAAACCTTTTTCGGATGAAGCCCGCGCCTGGCTGGAGGCGCGCGTCAAGGTATAATTTAGCTGGATCGCCGCCGTTTCGTCCGGCATAGAATGGGGCGAATCAACGGTCTGCCATGTCCTCCGGCTTCCTCGCGTCACCGCTTCGCAACGTCATCGCCGGCATCCTGTTTGTGCTGGCGGTGTCGACTGTCGCCGTGATCGCCTATGTGGCGCAGGGCTGGAGCCTGGGCGACGCCGTCTATATGGTCGTCACGACCGTCTATACGGTCGGCTATGGCGAGGTGCGGCCCATCCAGACGCCGGCCTTGCGCGCCATCACCATCGCCCTGGTCGCGGCGGGCTGCACCGGCATGGTCTTCACCACCGGTTCGCTGATTCAGCTCATCACCGCCTCCCAGTTTCAGCAGATGTTCGGGAACCGCCGCATGCAGAAGGAAATCGATGGTCTGAAGGACCATGTCGTGATCTGCGGCTTCGGCCGCATCGGCCAGATGCTCTCCCACGAACTCAAGGCGGCGCGGATGTCTTTCGTCGTCATCGACCATGATCCCGAACGGATGGAGGCGGCGCGCAAATCCGACCATAGTTTCCTTCAGGCCGACGCCACCGACGAGGAAACGCTCAAGCGCGCCGGGATAGCCAGGGCCAAGGCGCTCGCCACCGTCCTGCCGGAGGACGCGGCCAACGTCTTCATCACGCTCTCCGCGCGCGCGCTCAACCCCGACGTTTTCATCATCGCGCGCGCCCAATTGCCCTCGACCGAACGCAAGCTGATGCAGGCCGGCGCGAATCGCGTGGTGCTGCCGGCGCGCATCGGCGCCGAGCGCGTGGCGGAACTGCTGCTGTTCGACGACATCAACAGCATTGTCGCGCGCATGCGCGCCGGCGGCAACGATCGCCTCGCCGCCGACCTGCGCATGCTCGGCCTGGACATGGAGGTGATCGCGGTGGAGGCCGGCAGCGCCTGCGACAAGCGCACGGTCGGGGAGATCGAAAAGCTCGGCGCCGGCGCCTTTCTCATCGTGGCGCTGGAGAGGCGCGGCGGCGGCGCGCTGATCCAGCCGGAACCGGCGACTTTTGTCGAGGCCGGCGACGGCCTCTGCATCGTCCGCCGCCCGGAAAAGGCGCAAATGCTGGAAGATTTGTTCGCGGCGGCTGGCAAGTGATTTGTTGATTGAGCGGATTTACCCCAGCTTGCGCCGGTGGATCGTCGCCAGCGCCAGCACGCCGATGGCCAGCGCCTGATGCGCCAGCGCGGCGGGAAGCGGCGCGGCCGGCGCCATCGCCCCCAGCCCCGCCTGCGCCACGACAAGCCCCGCCAAGACCAGGGCCCGCCGCACCGCGCGCCGCGCCAATCGCTCGCGGCTGATATGAAAGGCGTGGAACAGGCTGACCAGCACGATGAGAGAAGCGGTCATGCGATGCTGGAATTGCATCGTGACGGGATTGTCGAAAAAATTGGTCCAGAACGGGGAAAGGCTGAACGCTTCGCCGGCGGGCGGGAAAAAGCGCCCATCCGTCAGCGGCCAGATGTTGAAGGTCAAGCCCGCCGGCGCGCCCGCCACCAGCGCGCCAAAACCAATCTGCGCGAACGCCAGCGCCAGCAGCAGGCCCGCCTCGAACCGGAAGCCCCGCGCATCCCGGCCCATCGGGTCGCGGAAACCGGGACGCAACCCCTCGGCGGTCCACAAGACCGCGATGAAGGCGAGCGCGGCGAGCAACGGATCAAGGGCGCGCCACGCCTGCGTCCCTTCCGTGCGCCCAGCAAGGCCCGAGGACTCCAGCCACCAGCCGACAAAACCTTGCAGCGCGCCCAGCGCCAGAATGACCAGCAAGCGTCCGCGCAAGCCGTCCCTGACAAACCCTTTCAGCCAGAACAACACGAGCGGCAGGGCGAAGGCGACTCCGATCGTCCGCTCCAGCAGACGATGCCCCGAGTCCCCAGGCAAAATGGTCTTGAAGCGCGCCAGATCCATGTCCGGAGCCAGCCGCGCGGCGGCGCCGACCAGCATCATCAGGGCGATCAGCCAAGCGACCACAAACAGCCAGCGCCTGACAAATGCGGGCGGGGCGGCGGAAGCGACGGCGCGGCCAGAGGTCTGCAACATGGGTGATTTCCAGAACGCGGCCTAAATCTATCCCGGACGACGCGGCGCGCAAAGAAAAACCGCGCCGAGGGGGGCTTCGGCGCGGTTTCCCTTGATCCGGGCGGCGGGTTCTGGGGAGGGGGCATTCGAACCCGAGCCCGGAAGCTCGTCAGTCCTTGTCGCGGGGAGGCGGACCCATCTCATCATGCGTGTCGCCGGTCGTCACGTCGAGAGGACCGTGACTCTCATGCCGGCTGATCTCGTCGAACTGGCCCTTCTGCCGCTCATTGAGGCTGTTGTAGAAGGCGAGCAGTTTCGGCGCCTCGGCCTTCAGCGCGTCGAGTCGGGCCTGCAACCGCGCCTGGCGGAACTCAAGCCGCTTGTCGAAGCTCAGTTCGGCGGGCTTGGCGGCGCAGATGGCGGCGCGGCCCTCGGTCATGGCTTTGACGCGCACATCCTGCGCGTCCTTGAACGCGGCTTTCTGCGCATCGGTCAGTTTCAGGCGCCGCGCCAGGGTGTCGGCGTGCTCCTTGTGTATTTCGGCGATTTTGTCGCCGAATTTCTCGTCCGAGCAGAAACTCTCGTGACCCGGCCGGTCGCCGTGATCGCCCCAGGCGGCTTGCGCCGGGGGCAGCGCGTAAGCGGCGGCGCCGCAGGCCAGAGCAATGGACGCAATTCTTACAAGACGCATTTTGGTCTCCAATCGGGTTGGCCTTCGCTTTACCCTTGGCGACCTTTCTATGACCCGCCGGCTGAATCCTGCATGAACGACTTGAGGAAAAATTGTGTTCGCGGGATAAAGCCGCTCGTCGAACCCTGTGGAGCCCTCATGACCAGCCGCACGCGAAAACTGATCGGAGCCGTGATCATGCTCACCTTCGTGGTGATCTATGCGCTGTTCGCCATGGTGCTGGCGCAGTATACGGCGATGAAGATGGAGAACGGCGCGCTGCGCTTCGTGATCTTCGCCGCGCTGGGTTTGGGCTGGGCGCTGCCGATGATGCCGCTGATCAAATGGATGGAAGGCAAGGGCGACTGATCGAGGCGCGCGCATGGCGTGGTCGGCGCCGGGGAAAACAAGAAAGTGAAAATGGGGTGAAAACCGCGTCTCGCGCGCCATGTTCCTGTTTTGTTTCATGTGAAACGGGGTCTTGATCGTGCAAGCGATTGATTTATCATAATGATCGTCAATCCGCCCATGATCGCTCCTGGATACAACCGGCTGCGCGAACCGGCAAAAATCATGCGGAAACGCATCGAAATTTGCTCATTTTCGTCCAAAACCATCGCGGAATCGCGCGTTTTTCTCGCCGAAGAGCAACCTGTGGTAGAAATTTTCATGACGCGCTGATCGAGCGCCGTCGGCGCGACGTCCTTGCAGGCGTGTATTGCGCGCAATCCGCCATAACCGGAATTTCGTGGCTGGCTCGGTAAACTGAAAACGCCGCCGCCCGCGCGCCAGCTTTTTGGTTTGACGCATTATCTTCGCGCGAACCGGCGCCCGCTTCGCGCGAAGACGCTTTCATCGTTGCAAGAGATGTCCGGCCGGCGCACGATGATGTTGAAACTATGGCTTTGCAGTTTAATTAGCTATAGCTTCGCGGTTTTGTTAACGAAATTTCAATCATTGGTTGTGTTTTCGCGGGAGTTGCGTAGATTCGTTCAGGGTGTCTGCATCCTGATTCGATGCAAGCAAACAAAGCCGTTCAGATTCAACGAAACAGCATTTCGTCGCCAAAAACGGGCGAAGGCGGGGAAATGGCGAATACACAGAAGAATTGCGCGCGCGAACCGTCGCCTGCCAAGGATATTTTTCGCTTGGCGGTCGAATCCTGTCCCGCCGCGATGATCATGATCGGTGCGGGCGGTTTGATCAGCCTGGCGAACGCCGAATGCGAACGGATGTTCAATTACCAGCGCAATGAAATGATCGGCGCGCCCATCGAGTCGCTCATACCGGCAAGACTGCGACAGGATCATCTCGCTCACCGCGCCGGATTCGCCAAAACGCCGAGCAAGCGGCAGATGGGGGTGGGGCGCGATCTCTACGCCGTTCGGTCGGATGGGACGGAATTTCCCGTCGAAATTGGTCTGACCCCTTTCGAAGCGCCAGACGGACCGGGCGTCATGGCGTTCGTGATCGATATCAGCGCGCGGCGGGAGTCCGAACGGGCGATCGGCAAATATACGGAAGAACTGGAGCGCGCCAACGAGGGGCTTGCCCGGTTCGCCTATGCGGCTTCGCACGATATTCAGGAACCGCTTCGCAAGATCGCGACCTTCTCCCACATCCAGAAGGATGCGCTGGCCCGGAACGACATGGCCCAAGTGGCGTTTGCCGCCGGGATCATGCAGGAATCGGCGCTGCACGCGCGCGGCCTTGTCGCGGATCTCCTGAATTTATCGAGGTCGATCAATGCTGAATACGACCTTGAACCCGTGCCGATCAAAACAGCGGTCAGCGAGGCTCTGGATAATCTTTCGCAGGCCATCAAAGACAAGAACGCCGTGTTGGAGGTTGATCTCGACGACTTCGAGATCGACGCCGATCGGTGGCAAATCGTTTCCCTGATCCAGAACCTCGTCTCGAACGCCCTGAAATATCATAAGCCCGGTCAAAGGCCGGTCATCAGGATCTCGGCCAGAAGCGGGACGCCAAAGGGGCGCGTTCTTTCCGTCGCCGATGAAGGCATCGGCTTCAGTATGCTGTATCTGAAGGATATTTTCGAGCCGTTCAAGCGGTTGCATTCCCGCGATGACTATCCGGGTTCGGGAATTGGTCTGGCGATCTGCAAGACCATCGCGGCGCGGCACAAATGGACATTGACGGCCCATGGGACGCCTTTGATTGGCGCGAAATTCGAAATCGGCTTCGTCCCGGCCTGAGCGTCTGCGTTGGTTGACGACATGCGTGTGCGGAATGCGGAGCCCCCGTTTGAGGGGGACCGCAAGCGACGGCAGGTCAGGAAGGCTCACCTGTCGAAACAGCCAGAAGTCAACGAATGAAGGCAGGAACCATGGACATAGCGACCAGCATGAAGGCCGTTGTCTCGCCGCCGCGCGACGACGATTCAACCCTCGAACATTATTTTCCCCAGCATCGGGAATCGATCCGCGTCTTGCTGATCGACGACGATGGCGGCGATGCGGCGATGATCAAGACCTTGATGGCCAATTCGAAGCAACTGGATTTTTCTCTCGTGACCTGCCGATCGGTCGAGGAGGGGAGAAACGCGATCGAGCAAAGCGAATTCGATGTCGCGCTGATCGACTATTGGCTGGGGTATGAGACATCCATCGGCTTCATTCACGCCTTCTCGCAAAGCCAGCCTGTCCCGTGCGTCCTCCTGACCGGACTCGATACGCCGGAAATCCGGCGGATCGCCTTCCGCGCCGGCGTCGCGGCGTTTCTCGCCAAGGATGGTCTTTCGATCCAGGCCATCGAAGGCGTGACGATGGCGGTCCTTCGCCGAGACATTGGCCTGTCTCGCGCCGTCTGAGGATCGGACTTGTCTTCAGACGATGTCTCGCGCGCGAACCGACAAGACAGGACAAGCGCGTTCACACGCGGAAAGCGCGAGTCCTTTCGGGTCGGACGCATCGCGGTCTCGTTGAGAGATTAAGGCCGCTCCGGCTCGCGCCAAGCTTGCCGCATTTCAAAATTACGCCCGGGAGGCGCGAATGTTCAGGATCTTGCTGATCGAGGATGACCTGGTCGATGTGTACCTGTTCAAGACCGCGCTGGAACAATCGATGGCGAAGGACGCGGTCGCGGTCGAACATGTCTGCGATGGACTTGAGGCGGTCCTTCGCGTTTCCAGACTCGACGTCATGGACAAACTCCCCGACGTCCTCGTCCTCGATTTGAACATGCCCCGTTTCGACGGGATCAGTTTCCTGCATTCGCTGCGCAAATCGCTGCTGCTGCAAGCCCTTCCGGTTTTCGTTCTGACGACATCGACCGAAAGCGATCGGCACAGGGAGGCGACAAGCGCCGGCGCCAACAGGGTCTATGTCAAACCCGACCGCTTGGATGCGCTGGCGGCGATCACCAGGGAAATCGTTGACGCCAGCATGGCGTTGAATTCGGTTCATTGAGCCCCGGTCCAAAATTCCGTTTCGTCAGGACAATCGGCTTCGCGCCGCGACCAGACCGCTCAAATGGCGGCGCTTCTTGCCCGGCGCCGTCAGCGCCGATGAAACGAAACGCGGGATTTTCTCAGTAAGTGGTCCTCAGGCGGTATTGACCCGTCGCCCCCGGTTCCACAGGGCGAAGGGCGCGCCCGACAGCAGAATGTCGAAAAAGTCGAGGTTCTGCCAAAGCCCGTTCACGGACACACGGGGCAGGGCGTGCAGACAGGCCGCGTGCTCCGGAAAGATCATGCCGGGCCGGGTGGTGACGGCGCTGGAAAAGCCCAGTTCGGCGGCGAGCGCGAATTCGCGCGGCCCGGCGGAGGTGGGATCGCCGACCGGATAGGCGAAATGCGGGCAGGCGCGGCCCAACCCGGCCTCCAGCACGCGCCGGCTCTCCGCCATCTCCGCGCGGGCGAGATCCTCCGGAATCTGCCGCAACCGTGGATGCGTCATCGAATGCGCGCCGAAGGACGCAAGCTCGCATCCGGCGAGGCGCTTCAGCCCGTCCCAGTCGAGGCAAAGTTGGTCCGCCAGCGCGACGGAATCGATCTCCGCGCGGTCCCGCAAAACCGCGACGCCGTCGCGCAGCGCCTGCTCGCCCTGCGCGCGAAGAGTCCAGTAAATCCTGTCGAACGCCACGGCCTTCTCGCGCGCGTCGCGCGCGGAAAAAACGCGCCCGCCCAGTTCGACGCGGTCGAGCCGGCGCAAAGCCTCCTCCAACTCCACCCACCACAGCCGCGCCGCGCGCGAAACGAGGCCGGGGGCGATGTAAGTCATGAAGGGCGCGCGATGGCGTTGCAGCACGGGCAGGGCGTGTTCGGCGACATCGCGAAACCCGTCGTCGAAGGTCAGCACGGCGAACGCCGCGCCCTCGCCGGAGACCAGCCGCCGCAGCGCTTCATCCAGCGTCACGATCTGCAAACCGCTGGCGCGCACGCGGGCGAGCGCGGCGTCGAAAAATTCGGGCGTGATCTCCAGAAGCGCGTTGGGCGCGAAAGCCTCGTCCTCCGCCGGACGCACCCGGTGAAACGTGAGAATGACGCCGCGCCCGGAAAAGGCGCCGCGCGCGAGACGGTGGAGGCCCGCGGCGCGAAACAGCGAAAAACCGGCGGCGATCATGCGGCGTTTCAGGCTCATGAACGGAGTTTAGCAAGGGCGCGTTGATCCTTTGTTGCTAAAACCGTCGCATGGAAGCTTTCGCTGACATCGAGATTTTCCGCGACCCGCGTCAGGCCCTGGCCGACTGGCGCGCCCTCGCGCCGGAGCGGCTGGCTTCGTTCTGTCAATCCGAAACTTTCCTGCTGAACTGGCTGGCGGCCCATGGCGCGGCGGTCGAGCCGTTCTTCATCGCGGCGCGCGACGCGGCGGGCGCGCCCGTCGCGATGCTGCAACTCGGCCTTTACCGTTTCGGCCCGCTGCGCATCGCGCAATTCCTGGGCGGCAAGGACTCCAACTACAATCTCGGCCTGTTCCGCGACCCCGCGGCCTTCAGCGCGGCAGATGTCGCGGCCCTGCTGCGCGCGGCGGCGCGCCAGCCCGACGGCCCGCATCTCTACCGCCTGCTCAACATGCCAATAACCTGGAACGGCGTGGAAAATCCGCTGACGCGCCTGCCGCGTCAGCCCAGCCCCAGCCCCGCCTATTGCACGGCTCTGGCCGAGGACGGCGAAGCCTTTCTCGCCGGAAAACTTTCCCCCGAGACGCGCAAAAAACTGCGCAAAAAGGAAAAACGCCTGACGGACCGGGGCGCGCTGACCTATTTTCGCGCGGCGCCGGAGCAGTCCGACGCCATCCTCGACGCGTTCTTCACGCAGAAGCAGCACAGTTACGCGCTGGGCGACGCGGAGGAGATTGCACGCAAGCGAAAATTTTATCGGGGGATGGCGGGGCAGGGGCTGGAGTTGGAGTTGCATGTTTTGGCGCTGGACGGCCGCCCGATTGCGATGCTGGCGGCGGCGCTGAACGGCGATCGGCTACAAGGCCAGTTCAATTCCTTCGACCCCGATCCGGAGATCGCGAAATCCAGCCCCGGCGACCTGCTGCTGATGCGCATCCTGCGCGAGTCCTGCGCGCGCGGTCTCAAAACCTTCGATCTTGGCCTGGGCGAAGCGCGTTACAAGACGATGTTCTGCGGCGAGCGCGAGGAAATGGTGGACGTGCTGTTCGCATCGAGCGCGGCGGGCGCGCTGGCGAAACCCATTCTGGCGGCGAGTCTGCGGGCGAAGGCGGCGATCAAGACGAACGCGAGGCTGTGGCCCGCGATCCAGCGCCTACGCCGCCGCGCCGCGCGCGGGGACGCAGGCAAGGTCGGGATTAGGTCTTGACCGCCCGCGTCAAGCCCTGTAACTCCCACGAACCCTTTGAGAGCGCGTAGCTCAGCCGGTAGAGCATCTGACTTTTAATCAGAGGGTCTCGGGTTCGAACCCCGACGCGCTCACCACTCAAAGGGTTGAAACTCTTGGGGTTTCGGACTCGAAAGAGGCCTCCTAAAAGGAGGTCTTTTTTGTTGGTTTGCAGTAGTTTGTAAAACCCATTCTGCAAACCGCCCAGTTCAAACGGACAGAGGGATCGACTTAGGCGTCGGTCCTTGAGAAATTTTTCTTCTTCGCCTCGATCTTCTGCATGGCGGAGAGCGACTGAGTCTTCGTCTTTGGCAGGTACTTGTCGATGATCGTCTGAACCTCTCCGAGCTTGTGCCCAGTGATGGATGCGATCTCGGGGACCGTGCAGCCGGCCTCGGCCGCGTGCAGGACGAAGGTGCCCCGCAGGTCGTGGAAGTGCAGGTCCGTGATCCCCGCCGACGTCTTGGCCCGCCCGAACACAGTCTTGAAACCGTCCTCCGTCCAACGCTCGCTCGACCGCTTGGTGGGGATCAGCATGGCATTGGTCCTGTCCCGTCGCGGGAGCCGGTCGAGGATTTCCTGAAGGCTGGCCAGCACCGGGATGATGACCTTCACGCCGCCCTGCCCACGACGCTTGCTCTTGCTCTGGATCAGGGTGATGACTTCGCCGTCGAAGTCGTCCCAGGTGAGTTGCAGCAAGTCGCCCATGCGCTGCCCGGTCCACTCGGCCAACTCCACAACGTCCCATACCTGCTTGGGAGCGACCGCCTTCAGCTTCGCGAGGTGCTCGGGCATCCAAACCTTATCCGACCGATCCGAGGCATAGAGCTTGCCCCCTCCGAGGCAGGGGTTGACCTTGATCTCCTGCCGGTCGATGCCGAAGTTGAATAGGCGCTTGAGCATCGTCCAGCAAGCGTCCGCCGTGCGCGGCTTGTCCATCATGTCGTTGCGCCAGTCGAGGAAGTCCTTCCGCGCCCCGAACTCGTCCACCGCCCGAAGGGGCATGTCGCCGAACTTGGCTCCGATTTTGTCGAGCAGGTGCGTGTAATCGGTCTTCGTCTTCACGGACAGGTTGCCGAAGTAGATTGGGTCCGTCTTGAATTTGGCGATGAGGTCTTGGACGAAAGGCCCTTTGATGGCAAGAGCCGTCTGCGCCGGCCCCTCGCGCTGCTGGAGAAGCTCCGCGAACCTGATCTTGAACTGCTTTGAGTTGAAGGGGTAGGGCTTGCCCGTGATGGGATCGGTGATCCTGGGGCCGCCACGCCACGCATAGTAATAGGTTTCGACCTCGCCCGAGGCGAGCTTCTTGTTGACCTTACAAGGTCCCTGGCTTTTTGGACGCGCCATCCTTGAGCCGACCTCATTCTGCCCAGGCTGCAACTGGCTCACTATGGGTTAGTCCAGACATCTTGTCGATAGCCGCGTCAATGGCTCCGCAATGCCCACTTGCTTGTTTCTCCAGCCTGTAAAGGACCAGGTGACGACTGTAAGGGCGGGCAGTTCATGCAATTAATTGCACAACAGGCAGGATAGATCATGTTGGGACATCAATAATGGGCCTGCGGAGGCCACCCGCTCAGCGTCTTGGTGTCTGGAGCCCTGCCAGCTGAAAGACTCATGGCGTCGGCCATCACTGGCGTCACCCTGTGTCTTTGACTACGCTGTGGCCAGCGTGAGTCGTCTGTCCGGGGTCGCCTGTTTTGAACCACCAATCGCTTTCCGCCTTCATCTGGTCCGTAGCCGACCTCCTGCGCGGCGATTACAAGCAGTCCGACTACGGCAAGGTCATTCTGCCTTTCACCGTGCTGCGTCGCCTTGACTGCGTGCTGGAGTCCACCAAGGTTGCCGTGCTCGCGGAGAAGGCAGCCAAGGAGGCTGCGGGCCTGCCCCCGGAGCCGTTCCTGCTCAAGGCCGCCGGCCAGAGCTTCTTCAACGTCTCCACCATGACGCTCGGCAAGCTGCTCGGCGATCCCGACAACGTCCGGCAGCACGTTGTCTCCTACGTCCAGGGTTTCTCGCCTGCCGTGCGCGACATCTTCGAGCGGTTCGACTTCGCCACCCAGGTGGACCGGCTGCACAAGAACGGGCTGCTGTACCTGATCGTCGAGAAATTCGCCGCCATCGACCTGCACCCGGACAAGGTGTCGAACTCGGCCATGGGGCTGGTCTTCGAGGAGCTGATCAGAAAATTCGCCGAACTGTCCAACGAGACGGCCGGTGAGCATTTCACCCCGCGCGAGGTCATCAGGCTGATGGTCAACCTGATCTTCGTCGAGGACGACGATGCGCTGACCAAGCCGGGCGTGGTGCGCTCGATCTATGATCCCACGGCCGGCACCGGCGGCATGCTGTCGATCGCTGGCGAGCAGCTGGAGGGCATGAACCCCAGGGCGCGGCTCAACATGTTCGGCCAGGAGCTGAACGACGAGTCCTACGCCATCTGCAAGGCCGACATGCTGATCAAGGGCCAGGACATCGGCAACATCGTCGCCGGCAACACCCTGTCCGACGATGGGCACCACGGCCGCGCCTTCGACTACATGCTCTCCAACCCGCCCTTCGGCGTCGAATGGAAGAAGATCGAGAAGGAGGTGCGCAAGGAGCATGAGAGCCAGGGTTTTGACGGGCGCTTCGGCCCCGGCCTGCCGCGCGTGTCGGATGGCTCGCTGCTCTTCATGATGCACCTGCTGAAGAAGATGCGCCTCGCCAAGGATGGCGGCAGCCGGTTCGGCATCGTCCTCAACGGCTCGCCGCTGTTCACGGGCGGCGCGGGATCGGGCGAAAGCGAAATCCGACGCTACCTGCTGGAGAACGATCTGGTTGAGGCCATCATCGGTCTGCCCACCGACATGTTTTATAACACGGGCATCTCGACCTATGTCTGGATCGTCTCCAACCGCAAGCCCGCGCCGCGCAAGGGCAAGGTCCAGCTGATCGACGCCAGCGGCATGTGGCGCAAGATGCGCAAGAGCCTCGGCTCCAAGCGCAAGGAGCTTTCCGACGATCACATCGACGCCATCACCAAACTGTTCGGCGGTTTCGTCGAGGCGCAGCAGGCGACCCTGTTCGACGCTGAGGGCAAGGAAACCGGCAAGGAGATTTTGCGCGCGGGCGAGGCTGTGCCGGCCGCGCCCGAGGGCGGCAAGGTCAAGCTGGCCCCGCTGTCGCGCATCTTCGCCAACGAGGAATTCGGATACCGCACCATCACGGTTGAACGCCCGCTGCGCGACGGCAAGGGCAAGGTGGTGCTCGGCGTCAAGGGCAAGCAGAAGGGCAAGCCCCAGCCGGACACGTCCCTGCGCGACACGGAGAATGTGCCGCTATCCGAGGAGGTCGAGACCTATTTTACGCGAGAGGTGCTGCCCCATGCGCCCGACGCCTGGATCGACGCGGACAAGACGAAGGTTGGCTACGAAATCCCGCTCAACCGCCACTTCTATGTGTTTGAGCCGCCCCGGGCGCTGGCTGAGATCGACGCCGACCTTGCCAAGGTGACCGCGCGGATCAAGGCCATGATCGAGGGACTGGCGGCGTGAGCGGCGAAGTCACCCTCAACATCACGGACCATGGCCAGGCCCAGCTCCGGCTGCAAGTGGAAGGCGGGACGATCTGGCTCAGCCAGGCGGAGATGGCGGACCTGTTCCTGGCCGAAGGCGAACTGGCTGCGGCGGCAACCGTCAAGGAATACTTGGCAATTCAAATCGAGGGCGAACGGTCGAGGAAGGACCTAAACCTATGAGCTTCCCACCCTATGCCGAATACAAGGACAGCGGCGTTGCGTGGCTGGGCGGCATTCCGGCGCACTGGAGGACGATAAAGGCTAGACGGCTGTTTCGTCTTGTGAAGCGGCGGGATCAAGACGACTTGCCTATCCTATCCGTTTACAGGGATTATGGCATCATCGAGAAGTCGTCCCGCGACGACAATAACAACAAAACTCCAGAAGACCTGTCTTTGTACCAGTCAGTCAACCCTGGCGATCTGGTCATCAACAAGATGAAAGCCTGGCAAGGATCGTTGGGCGTCTCATCTTTGAACGGGATCACCAGCCCTGACTATGCCGTGTTCATGCCGGTCCATAAAGACAAGCCTGAGTTTCTGAATTACCTCTTTCGGTGCAAGCTGCTGCCACCCGTCTTCAAGACGATCTCGAATGGCATACGGCCCGACCAATGGCGCATTGAGCCGGACAAGTTTCTACAGCTCCCTTTCGCGCTTCCGCCCTGTGACGAGCAAATTCAAATAGTTGGCTTCCTTGACCGCGAGACCGCCAAAATCGACGCCTTGATCGCAGAGCAGCAGCGCCTGATCGACTTGCTCAGGGAGAAGATCACTTCATTGGTCTTGTCGACCGTTAATATTCGTGGAACTAAAAATGCGCGCCTCTCTGAGGCATCTGAGCTTATATTTCGCCCGGTTATCCAAACGCCGGAAGAGCTTTATGTGCCCATAGGGTTGTACAACCGAGGGCGTGGCGTCTTCCACAAAGAAGCACGCGAGACGGCAGACATGGGCGACTCAGAATTTTTCTGGGTTCAGGCGGGTGATCTTATCATTAGTGGGCAATTTGCTTGGGAAGGTGCCGTTGCTCTAGCCGGGGACGAAGATCAAGGCTGCGTTGTATCTCATAGATATCATATTCTGCGGGGACGGCCCCATGTTGCGCTTACCGAGTACATCTTTGCTCTGTTCCTTACGAGACACGGCGAATTCATCCTGAACGAGAATTCGCGCGGCGCGGCGGGAAGGAATAAGCCCTTGAATATCGGCTCACTGCTTAATGAAAAAATCCCGGCGATTGAGCTTCCCGTACAAGAAGCCATTGCAGTAGCCGTTCACAAGACGAAGAAGCTGTTCGACGAGATCGCGAGTCAGGTTCAGCTCCTGCAAGAACGCCGCAGCGCCCTGATCTCCGCCGCCGTGACCGGGAAGATCGACGTGCGCGGCCTGATCCCTGCGGCAGCGGAGGCGGCATGAAGCTCGAAGCCTTCAGCGCTGGCAAGTGGCGGCAGCGCTACCAGTACAAGAGCTTCGAGCCGGCTTTGATCGACCACGACTGGGGCTGGGACGATCTCCAGATCAACACCTTGCTGGAGGAGGCGACGCGGGCGCTTGGCGAACTCAACGCCTTCTCGCTGATCGTTCCCGACATCGACCTGTTCATCCAGATGCACGTCGTCAAGGAAGCGCAAACGTCGAGCCGGATCGAGGGCACGCAGACCGGCATTGACGAAGCCCTGATGCCGGAGGAGCAAATCCTGCCGGAAAAGCGCGACGACTGGCGCGAGGTGCGCAACTACATCGATGCCGTCAACACGGCGGTGGCGGAACTGGACAAGCTGCCGCTGTCCAACCGGCTGCTCAAGCAGACGCACTCGGTTCTGATGGACGGCGTGCGCGGCGAACACAAGCAGCCCGGCGAGTTCCGCGCCAGCCAGAACTGGATCGGCGGATCGAGTCTCGCGGACGCCGTCTTCATCCCGCCCCACCCGGACGGGGTTGCCGATCTTATGGGCGATCTGGAAAAATTCTGGCATGACGACGCGATCATCGTGCCGCACCTCGTGCGCGTCGCCATCAGTCATTACCAGTTCGAGACGATCCACCCGTTCCTCGACGGCAATGGGCGCATCGGGCGTCTCATGATCCCGCTGTACCTGGTCAGCCACGGCCTCCTCGCCAAGCCCTCGCTGTACCTGTCCGATTTCTTCGAGCGCAACCGGGCGAGCTATTACGATGCCTTGATGCGCGTGAGGATGTCGAACGACCTCGTCCATTGGGTGAGGTTCTTCCTGAAGGGCGTTGCCGAGACAGCCTCCAAGGGGCGCGACGTGTTTCGGCAGGTACTGGCCCTGCGCACGGAGGTGGAGCATTCCATACTGAAGCTGGGCAAGCGCACGCCAAACGCCCGCGCCGCCCTCAACATGCTCTACAGCCGTCCATTCGTCACAGCGGACCAGCTGGAGAAGGGCATTGAGGTCAGCACGCCGACCGCGAACGCGCTGATCCGCGACCTGATTGGCCTTGGCATCCTGATCGAAGTGACCGGGCAGAAGCGATACCGAACCTACTCCTTTAATCGTTACCTCAGCCTGTTCCTAAGTTAAGCAAAACCGCATTCCCTTAACTAACGAAGTCACCAAGTTAAGGCTCGAAGTCGATCAAACGAAGAACGTTTCCAACGCTTCCCGCCGCGACAGCACGCGGGTCGCGACTGCCCAAATGGACGCGCCATGAGCCTGCACAAGGAGATCAGCTTCGAGGACGAGATTTGCGCGCATCTGGCGCAGCACGGCTGGTTCTACGATCCGGCCGCCGCGACGGCCTATGACCGCGCCCGCGCCCTCTACGCCCCCGATCTCCTGGCATGGCTCCAGGCGACCCAGCCGCAGGCGTGGGAGACGCTGACCAAGAACCACGGAGCCGCCGCCGACGGCGTGCTGCTCGACCGGGTGCGAAAAGTGCTGGACGCGCAGGGCACGCTGGCCGTGCTGCGGCAAGGCGTCGAGATCATCGGCTTGAAACAGCGCCTGAGCCTCGTCCAGTTCAAGCCGGCCATGGGCATGAACGCCGATCTGGTGACGCGCTATGCCGCCAACCGACTGCGCGTGATCCGACAGGTGCGCTATTCGCTCGCCAACGAGAACTGCATCGACCTCGTCCTGTTCGTCAACGGCCTGCCCGTCGCCACCTGCGAGTTGAAGACCGACTTCACCCAGAGTGTGCAAGACGCCATCGACCAATATCGGCTCGACCGTGACCCCCACCCGAAGGGGCAAGCCCCCGAGCCGCTGCTGAGCTTCCCGAGCGGCGCGTTGGTGCATTTCGCCGTGAGCAACAGCGAAGTCCACATGACCACCCGGCTCACCGGGGCGAAGACGCGCTTCCTGCCGTTCAACAAGGGCGACCAAGGCGGCGCGGGCAATCCGGTCAACCCCAACGGCCACCCGACCAGTTACCTTTGGGAGGAGGTCTGGGCGCGCGACAGCTGGCTCGAAATCCTCGGGCGCTACCTGGTCGCCAAGCGCGACGATAAGAAGCAGATCAAGATGGTCATCTTCCCGCGCTTCCATCAGCTTGACGTGACGCGCGAGGTCCCGCAGCAAATCCTCGTCGAGGGCGCGGGCGGCAAATTCCTGGTTCAGCACTCGGCGGGTTCGGGCAAGACCAACTCGATCGCCTGGTTGGCGCATTTTCTCGCCGAGCTGCATGACGCCAGCGACGATAAGGTTTTCTCGGCGGTGATCGTGGTGTCGGACAGGAACGTCATCGACTCGCAGTTGCGGGAAACCCTGTTCGACTTCCAGCGTACGGCCGGCGTGGTCGAGACCATCACCAACGAGGGCGGCAGCAAGAGCGGGCAACTGGCCGACGCGCTGGCGGCGGGCAAGAAGATCATCGTCTGCACCATCCAGACCTTCCCCTTCGCGCTCAAGGCTGTGCAAGACATGGCGGCGACGCAGGGCAAGACCTTCGCCGTCATCGCCGACGAGGCGCATAGCTCGCAGACCGGCGCGGCGTCCAGCGCGTTAAAACAGCTGCTGTCGGCTGAGGAACTGGCCGAGCTGGCGGACGGCGGCGAGATCAGCTCGGAAGACATGCTGGCGGCGCAGATGGCGACGCGCGCGCAGTCCAAGGGCATCACCTTCGTCGCCTTCACCGCCACGCCGAAACCCAAGACCATGGAGCTGTTCGGCCGGGTTCCGCACCCCGACCAGCCCAAGGGGCCGGACAATCTGCCGGCGCCATTCCACGTCTATTCGATGCGGCAGGCGATCGAGGAAGGTTTTATTCTCGACGTGCTGAAGAACTACACGCCTTACAGCCTGGCCTTCAAGCTGGCGAGCGGCGGCAAGGAATGGGACGACAAGGAGGTGGAGCGCGACGCCGCCATGAAGGGCATCATGGGCTGGGTGCGGCTCCACCCCTACAACATCTCCCAGAAGGTCGAGATCGTGGTCGAGCACTATCGCGAGAAGGTCGCGCCGCTGCTCAACGGCAAGGCCAAGGCGATGGTGGTGCTGGCGAGCCGCAAGGAGGCCGTGCGCTGGCAGATCGCGGTCGAGAAATACATCAAGGCCAAGGGCTACAAGATCGGGACGCTGGTCGCCTTCTCCGGCGAGGTCGATGACAAGGAGTCCGGCCCCGACCCGTTCACGGAGACGAGCAAGGCGCTGAACCCCGGCCTGAAAGGGCGCGACATCCGCGACGCCTTCACCACCGAGGATTACCACCTGCTGCTGGTCGCGAACAAATTCCAGACCGGCTTCGACCAGCCGCTGCTATGCGGCATGTATGTGGATCGGCGTCTCGCCGGCATCCAGGCCGTGCAGACGCTCTCGCGCCTCAACCGCTCCCACGAGGACAAGGGCGTGAAGAAGGACACGACCTACGTGCTCGACTTCGTCAACAGCTCGGATGAAATCCTGAAGGCGTTCCGCACCTATTACGAGACCGCCGAGCTGGAGAACATCTCTGACCCCAACATCATCTTCGACCTGAGAGCCAAGCTCGACGCGGCTGGGCATTACGACGACTTCGAGATCGAGGCCGTGGTGAAGGTCGAGATGAACCCGAAGGCGAAGCAGGGCGATCTCGTCGCGGCGATCACGCCGGTGGCCGACCGGCTGCTGAAAAAGTTCAAGGCTGCGCAGACGGCCTATGCCGACGCGCAGGCGCAAGGTGACGAGAACACAGCCACGGCCTGCCGCCAGCAGATGGACGCGCTGACCCTGTTCAAGGGCGACATGGGAGCCTACCAGCGGCTATACGCCTTCCTGTCCCAGATATTCGACTACGGCAATACCGACATCGAGAAGCGCGCGATCTTCTACCGCCGCCTCCTGCCGCTGCTCGACTTCGGCCGAGAGCGCGAGGGCGTTGATCTGTCCAAGGTCGTGCTCACGCACCACAACATCCGCAGCCAGGGGGAGCTGCCGCTCATCGTCGGCACGGGTCGGCCCAAGCTCGTTCCGCCGACCGAGACGGGCTCAGGCGCGGTGCAAGAGAAGGAGAAGGCGCGGCTGGCCGAGATCATCAGCCGGGTCAACGACCTGTTCACCGGCGACCTGACCGACAACGACCGGCTCGTCTACGTGAACAACGTGCTGATGGGGAAGCTCCTGGAGGTCGAAACGTTGGTCGAGCAGGCCGCCAACAACACCAAGGAGCAATTCTCGGGCTCGCCCGACCTCACCAAGGCTCTGGACGAGGCGATCATCGACGCGCTCGCGGCGCACACCGAGATGAGCAAGCAGGCGCTGTCCTCGGAGAAGGTGAAGGCCGGTCTCAGGGACATTCTGCTCGGACCGGCTGGGCTGTGGGAGGCGCTGCGGGCGCGTGGTGGTGCGACTGTCGATGGCGGAGTCGGATTGAGTCAGTGACGCGCGGCACGTAGGCGAGACACAGGGAGCTTCAACAGCATGGGCAACTGGTTCAAGTGCAGTGGAAGGCTGACGGCCGACACCGCACGACGCATCACGGGCATCAGCACGCCGCTGGGCGGCATTCAGTGGTCGGACGGTGGTCCGTCGGACGCCGACGTGGTTCGGCGTTTTTTGATCTTCTTGGAGGATCGCCGTGTTCTGTATAACGCAGAAGACCTTGAGGTCACGAGCCAAGTCGAACGCTCTGTTCATGAAATACGGGAACAGAGCACGAAAGCTCTTCAGGAACTTGGCCCCAGGGCCTTCGCCGTCAGCCCGATCCGCGCCATACGCGCCGCAGGACGTCGGTTTCATGATGACGAGAATGAGGAGTTCCGGTTTTTCGACGCGCACTCGCGAGACAGGGGCGTTGGCCCAGGCTTCTTCGTCGCGCTCGGCGCGTTTCGAGCGAGGGTCGGTCAGCAGGTCGTGTTCTTGGCGGCGCATTACGACATCGACATCGAAGGCGATCTCGCGACGATCCTTCCCACCCCTGACGACGACGCACCGCTGGTCAAGACAGGACCTGGAGAATGAGCTTGGTTCTATCTGCCCCAACGATGCGACGACTGACGATCGTTCGTTATCTCTACAACCAGGCCCTTGAGCAGGAGCGCAAAGGTGATCTTGTCGGCGGTTTGGCGCTGCTCCCGTTTCACGACGCTGTCGAACTGTTTCTCCAGGTCGCGGCTGAAAATCATCCTGAGGTGAAGCTAACAAAGTCGGTCGAGTTCATGGCTTACTGGCCAGCATTCGCAACCGCTGGACTGACGTTGCCTTATCAAGAGCAGATGCGTAGGTTTAACAATGCACGAGTGGAAGTCAAACACAGGGGCACATTGCCGTCTCGGCATGATGTCGAAGGCTTTCGCGCGACGATCACCGCCTTCCTGGCCGACGCCGCGCCGAAGCTGTTCGAGATCGAGTTTGACAGTATCTCGTTGTCGGCGCTGGTGAGATCAGACGAGGTGAGGTCAGCGTTACAAGCTGCTGAAGCCGCCGTGCGTGAGGAACAATTTCCCGCCGCTCTGGAACATGCCGCCAAGGCTTTTCGCTTATCGTTGCGACTTCACCGCTATGGCGACCCCCCTTTGAACGAAGACAAGCGGCTGTTCGATCCTACGGACGTGGCATCTGACGTCAAGTGGAGGGGGCAGGAGCATGGGAGCTTCGGCAGACCCTCCAAATTGCTGGATGCAGTGGCAGACATGGGCCAGAGCCTTGGAGAGGCTATTACGATCATCGCGTACAATCTCGATTACGACGGCTATCGTTACATCCGGACCTATGGGCCTGTCGTGTTTGAGATGATGGGTATCCATCCGGCATACCACGCAGGCGTGGGCTGACCGGGCTCAGGCGGCCTGAGCGGCGCTGGCCGGCGCCTGCGGTTTCCAGTTCCACGGGACCAACTCATCCAACCGATGCGCCGGATGGCCGGCGATGCGGGCGAGGACGTCGGCCAGCCAGGCCTGCGGATCGACGCCATTCATCTTGCAGGAGATAATGAGGCTGTACATGGCTGCGGCGCGCTCGCCCCCGCGATCCGAACCGCAGAACAGCCACGATTTTCTTCCCAGAGCGATCCCTCTCAGGCCCCGTTCGGCGGCATTGTTCGACATGCAAACCCGGCCATCATCCAGAAAGAGCGTGAAGGCGGCCCAACGCTTGAGAATGTAGTTGATCGCCTTGACCAGATCATGCCCGCGCGACAGTCTGGCGGCTTGCTCGCACATATAGGCCTGGAGATCCTCGACCAGCGGCCGGCTCAGTTTTTGTCGAACCGCGAGGCGCTCCGCGGCGCTCTTGCCGTTGATGGTCCGCTCGATTTCGAACAGCGCGTCGATGCGGCGCACGACCTCGATCGCGATCGGCGACAGCGGGATTTCCTTCTTGCCGGTGGCCTTGCGCCGCGCGTTTTCCTCGATGTCGGCCATGGCGAAGAACGGGCGCCGCGCATGAACCCAGCACGCCGCCTCCTTGATCGGACCGGGCTTTCGGTCAGCCTGATAAAGCTTGCCGTAGCCTTCAAAGGCGTCCGCCTGGAAGATTCCGGAATATCCGGCCAGATGCGCCTGCGGATGCTCGCCCCGGCGATTGCGCGAGTAATAGAACATCGCCGCCGGCGGGCCGGCGCCGCCGAACGGCTTGTCGTCGCGCACATACACCCAACATCGCCCGGTGTCGGTTTTGCCCTCGGCCAGAACGGGCACGGTGGTGTCGTCGCCGTGCAACCGCTCGGCCGCCATCACATGGGACTCCACCATGCGAAGGATCGGCGCGAGCGCCGCGCAGACCGATCCCACGGAGTCCGCCATGGTCGACAGCGCGATCGGCACGCCTTCCAGCGCGTAGCGTTCGGCCTGGCGGTTCAACGGCTGGTGCTGGCCAAACTTTTCGAACACGATCATCGCCAGCAGGCTCGGCCCCGCCCATCCCCTCGGGATGGCGTGGAAGGGCGCGGGCGCCTGAGTGATCTTCTCGCAATCGCGACACGTGAACTTTTCGCGCACCGTCTCGACCACCTTCCACTGGCGCGGCTGCGACTCCAGCGTCCGCGTCACCTCCTCGCCGAGCTTGCGCAGCCTCTTGCCGCCACAGCACGCGCAGGTCGTCGGGGCTTCGATCACCACGCGTTCGCGCGGGAGATGGTCGGGAAAGGTGTTGCGGTCGGGGCGCTTGCGCGTAAATGCGCGCACGGTCGTGGTGTTGGCGACGGCCTTTTCCGCCGCCAGTTCGTCTTCCGTGGCGCTGGCCTCCGCCTCTTCGAACGCCAGCGCCAACTGGTCGACCAGGCGCGCTGAGCGCTCCGACCTTTGCCCGTAAACTTGCCGCTCCAGCATGGCGATCCGCAGCTTCTGCTGCGCGATCAACGCCGTGTCCTCGGAGGCTTTCGCCCGCGCCACCGCCAGCTCCGCTTTCAGCGCGGCGTTTTCTTCGGCAAGGGCGAGGCTGGCGGCGTCCATACGTAAGAGTGAATCATAATTCTCGCGATTCGAGGCGCCCCAAAATGCGTTCGGCCCCAGATTTTTTCCGCGTCATCCGGCGCTGGTCGGCCGCCAGGTCAATTGCGGATTTCGCCAGTCAATCCCCTCCAGCATGCAGGCCATCTGGGACGCCGAGATCGAAACGACGCCGTCTTTCGCGGAAGGCCAGATGAACTTTCCCCGGTCCAATCTCTTCGCGTACAGAGATAGGCCGACCCCATCATGCCAAAGAATTTTCGCCAGATCGCCTCTGCGACCTCTGAAGACGTACAGGTCGCCGGCATGGGGATCGCGCTTCAACTGCTCCTGGACCTGAAGCGCCAAGCCCTGCATGCCCCGGCGCATGTCCGTGTGGCCCATGGCGATCCAGACGCGGCATCCCGAGGGGATCGGGATCATGGCCGCAGCGCCTTCAAAGCCGCCGCGATCGCCGACGTTGGAGCGCCTGCGTGGATGCGCACGCGCGCATCTTTCAACTCCACCTCGATCACGGCGGAACCCAAGTTCGATGACGAGCAAGGCGAAGCCGGCGCCGGCTCGATGACAACGGGCGCAAATCCGGAAGCATCCGCTTCAACAGCTTCGCGCATCTCCCGGCGCCATTTGAAGACGAGGCTGGCGCAAACGTCTTCGCGCCGCGCCACCTCCGCGATCACCGCCCCGGGTTCGGAAATGGCCGCAAGAATCCGCGCCCGGTCTTCGTCGCTCCACCGCCGGCGGCGCTCGGCGCCCGATATCACCGTAATTCGTCCCATGCTGCGCAGCTAACCTCGCTCATAAAGCCGATTTAGCTGCGAAGCATCGCGCAGGCCTCAATTTTCGCAAGGCGCGTCACGCCGGAGGGATACGCCAAGGCAGGCGTCCGACGCAAAAAACGCCCTGCTATTCGTGTATCAGGCCGATGAAACCTTCGTTTTCGCCATCATGGCCGCGGTCGAGGGCAAATGGGCGTGTTGCCTCACCATCCTCACGCCCGAACCGAATTAAGTGTCCGTCCGAAAAGAAGTTGAATCGGTTGAGTCATTTGTGATTCAAGGTTTGCGGCCTGATTCTGGAGGGGCCGCCGGATGTGGACCACCGAGAACCGCCCGCAATATGCCCGCGACAAGCTGCGCTAGCCGAGCGAGCGTCGAAGCTCGATGTAGCTCTGGACTTTCTCGGCCAGCGTTTTGGCGAAGACGCTCATGACGCGTCTCCCGGAAAGGGCTGCGCCACGTCGGCGAGTTGCGGCAGCGCCACCTTCACGTATATGGCGGTGGTATCTATGCTCCGGTGGATACCTTTTGCGTGCGCTTCGATGAAGAGATCGACGAACAAGTTTTCGATCGCGGCCGGGTCGTGCGCGATCTTGCGATACTTCGTCGGCGCAGCGCGCGACAGTTCGAGCCGGTTCAGCGTGGATTTGCCGGCCACGGGCGCGCAGTCCGACCTCCAGGCTTTCAGCTTGCCGGCCAGAACCGACATCATCGGATCATGGCGCAGATCATCGGGATCGTTGAGGTTCTCATATCCCAGGGCGATGCCGAACACGCGCTGGCCGACCAGCGTGGCCACCGTGTGTTCGATGAAGCGGCCATCGCGCTTATCGCGAAAGCAGTCGGCCAAGCGACGAACCAGACCGATGGCCTTGTCGGCCTCCCCCAACAGCAGCCCGCCCGCGTCCGAGGTCACCGCCCCGGCGTCAAATTCGGCCACCACGGCCCGCCCTTCCACGGGTGTGAAAATGCTCGGTTTCGCGCTACACTCCGTCGGCATCGGGGAACCTCACTGCCTCACGCTAAGTCGTTCTCGCAAAACAACTTATCTGTGATTCGTAGCCCCGATGCACAGCCCCGTTTGAGAAATCCGGGTTAGAGCATGATCCCAAAAAGTGGACACCAGTTTTTGGAAAAGATCATGCGAAAATAAAGACGCTAGCGCGCGACCGGCAGATCATGGTCGCGATCGATCGTTTTTTGCGCTCAGCAGACTGGCCTTTGCCGAGCGCGCCGGACAGAAATCATTTCCCAGCACCAGTTCCATGATTTTCGCGTGCGACGCCTTCAAATTCGTTCCCGCTCTCAAATCACCTGACCGTTGCGCAGGCACCATTCGGTCGACCGGCGCATGCCGTCGCGCAGCGCGACTTCCGGCCGATAGCCGAGCAGGCGTTTCGCCTTGGATATGTCACAGGCGATCGTCTTGTTCATCTCGGACAAGACATGAATTTTTTGCTGATAGACGCCGAGGCTTTGCAAGCTCGCATCCACCAGCGTCGCGATGTCGCCGACGACGCCGGGCAACCGCAGCCGGTTGGGTTTGACCGTCATGCCGAAATCCTCGCGCAGCACGGCGCCGACGGTCTCGATGACCTCAAGCATCGTGTAGGGCGCCTCGTCAGCCAGCCAGAAAATTTCTCCCACCGCTGCGTCATGGGCAGCCGCCAACAATATGCCCTGGGCGAGATTGTCGGTGTATCCCATGGAACGGCGGTTTTCGCCCGAGCCGACAATCGGAAATTTGCCCTCCTTGATCATCTGAAAAAACAGCGTCTGGCGCGGAGGTTGACCCGGCCCGTAAAACCAGGGCGCGCGGACGATGCAGATTTCGAGCGACGTCCGGGCCGCCATTTCCGCCCGCAACGCCTTTTCCATCAACATTTTCGAGCGCCCGTATCCCATGTAGGGATTGTAAGGGCTTTCTTCGTCGAAGCGGTGGTCCGGCCGCGGATTGCAGCCGATCGGCGAGTTCGACGACATCACCACCGCGCGGCGCACGCCCGCCTTCTTGGCGGCGGCGATCAAACCGATGGCGCCCTGCGTGTTGATCGCTTCGAACTCCGCAACGGCGCGCGGGTGGATGATGCCGGCGAGGTGGATCAGAACGGCGCCTTGGGAATCCTGCAAGAAGTCCGCGACGGCGTCCGGATCGCGAAGATCGCCGGTGACGATATCGACCCCGAACGCCATCAACTCTGACGTGACTTCGCCGGCGGGAGCTAGGACCCTCACCCGATGCCCTCCGACCGCGAGCGGACCAGCCTCCGGCAGGCCGGCGGTCAGCGCCGCGACTACGCGCTTGCCGAGCCAGCCGCCGCCTCCGGTGACGAGGATCAGCGGAGCATTCAGACGCGGCGACGGGTCATTATTCATCGGACATCCTCGGTGTCAGGCGGATCAGGCGGTTTCTCGATCGACCAACGCCACGCGCGCCCGACCGGAGAGCGCCAGGGCGGCTTCCGCCACGCGAAAAGCCAGCGCCATGATTGTCATCTGCGGATTGACGCCCGGCGCCTCGGGAATGAGACTGCCGTCGGCGACGAACAGGTTCTCGATTCCGCGCACGCGTCCAAAACTGTCCGTGGCGCACAGGTCGGCGTTCTCCCCAGGCGGACAAGACGAAAACAAATGGATCGTCATCAGATTGGTGGACGTTGCCGGCAAAGGCCGATCCCAAAATTCCTCGACTTCGCCCGCATTCGTCCACCCCTTGTGGCCGCTGATGCTTGGAAACACCTTGCGGGCGCCTGCGGCGAACATCGCTTGCCCGAGCCGCGTCAGGACTTGACCCAGCGCCACCCAATCCTGCGGAGCGAGCGCATATCGCACGAGAGGCTCTCGGGCACCCGGAAGGGCGAGCACCGAGCCAGTCCCCTTCGGTCGGATCATTCCGTAATAGGAGCCGCAGCGCCGCCAATCCATCATCAGATCGGCACGCTGTTTCCAATCCTCGGCAAGCGAGAGGGCGAACACCGACGGCGTGAATACCGAACCGCCGATCCTTTGATCCGGCATGAACTCGGTGATTGCGCTGAGCGGCAACCGGGACGCATGAGCGTCGACCGGCTCATCGAAGACGGCCGTCGCCTTGATCGTCGGGTGAAGCCGCAGAGTCGCGCCGATGCGCCGCCGCAAGCCCGAGCGTTGCAACAAGGCGGGCGTGTGGATCGCTCCGGCGCAGGAAAACACCAGGTTCGCGCGGATGACGACCGGCAGGGCGGAGCCGCTGCTGTCAGTCGCTTGGGCGCGCACCTCTTCGACCCGCCCCTTGCGGATTACAAGCTTCGTCACGCGCGTATGGGCAAGCAACCGCATGCCGCGGCCGATGGCGCGCGGCAACAGCGTCACCGCCATCGACTGCTTGGCCCCGTTCGGGCAGACGAAGGAGCAACGGTTAGCGCCCTTGCAATCCTTTTGGCCGCGTTTCAGATCGGAGACCTTCCAGCCTAGCCGTTTGCCGCCTTCGCGCAGGATGTCGGTTGGCCGTCCAAGGGCGCCCGGCGTATAGCTGGCGTTGACCGTAGATTCCGCACGCTCGAAATAGGGCGCAAGCGCTTCCGGGCTAAATTCCTCGATGCGGTAGCGCGCGCGCCACTCGTCGATCAGTTCGTCGGCGGTCCGCTGGACGATGGCGCTGTTGATTTCGGTGCCGCCGCCGACGCCGCGCCCCTCCGCATAGGCTATTGGCGGGCGGCCGAGCGCGGCCGTCAGGCCGCCGCAGCGCCACGCTGCCGGGAAAGCCTCGGTCGCCAGAGCCGAGGCCCGCGACCCCGGCAAATACCCGCCCTCTTCGAGCATCACCACGGAAAGACCTGCGGCGGTCAGCACGTCAGCGACGCTTGAACCGCCGGCTCCGGAGCCGATGATCACCGCGTCGGCGTCGAGCACGAGGGGCGAGCAGGGACGAAAACTGCCTTTCATGCCCTCGTCTCTCCAAGTGCCAGCAACGCTTGCGCAATTTCAGGCTGCTCATAGTACGACAGAAGCGTCATCGAACGATAGAGTCGCACGACGGCCGCCATCGGGCCGGGTAGGCGCTGGATCAAACCATAGAGTCGGTTGGCGCGCTCGTTTCGGCGGCCGAGCGACCCGCCCGCAGTCAGAGCTAGACAGCGGACCATTGCGCCAAGGAGGATGGAGAGCACGCTCACACCGATTTTGACATGCAAAGGCGCCAGAGAGATGGCTGTTACAACATCGTTGGCGATGCGAGCATGCGCCGCATCCCTCGCTCGCAGATCGAGAAGCGGCCAATCTGGAACCATAGTTTCGATAATGATCAAGCTGAATAACATGGAGCTTTACTATTTCGGAAAAGCGATGAAGTCCACCCGCGAGAGGCCGTCGGAAGCGCCTTTTTGTCAACCGTCAGGCCCGGCGCGCAATCACCTTCGGGCAAGGTTCAGCGGACGATGAGGTAGGCTCCAGCAATGACAAACGCGTAGCCCGCCAATTTCGACACGCCGAATGATTCTTGCAGGCCGAATGACGTGTAAGCGGCAATCAGAACGAGCGAACCTCCGACCAGTATCGGATAGGCGACCGACAACGCAATCGACCGGACTGCGAACGTATAAGCCACGAGATTGAGCCCGAACAACACCAGCCCAGCTATAAACCAGACCGAGATGTAGCTCGCCAGTCCGCTTTCGACTGTTCCGGCCTTTTTAATCAGAATATTGGCCCCACTATTGGCCAAGATCGCGAAAACGAGAGCCATCAACGAAACCGACATGCTGTCACCCCGATTCAAGCCGCCGGACGCAGCAAATCCCGCAGATAAGCCAGAGCCTCATAAGTCGCATGAATGGTCGGCCAGCGATAATACCACAATCGCGAAACCACCGGCTCTTCGGGCGGAATGGAGCAGTCGACCGCGACGAGGCGCTCGATCAGAAAGCCTTCCTTGCGAAAGCACAGGGCGGCTCGCCTTGCGTGCGGACGCGCCGCAATGAGTGTGATTGGCGGGACTGGCCACGCCGACCGTTGCTCAAAGTGAAGACGCATCCCGCGCGCGTTGCCGCGTGTGTCGATGTAGTTCGACTGCCCGTACGCCACGGCGACACAGACGACATCGGGCGCGGCTTTCCGGAGGTACGCGGCGGCGGCGGCCTGTTCGCAGACACCGCAACCGAAGTCGTTGGCCGGCGCCAAATACAGTGTATCGCGCAGGTATTGACGCGCTGCGTGATCAAGCACACCGCGGTACATGAAGCTTGGCTGCGGCAGAGCGCGACCAGTTCCGCGCTCCGCCTGAAGACCGTCCGGCACGACGATAACTTTTCGCAAGGCCATCGCCATCCGCTTACGACAGCGCTTTCAAGACCCTTAGGATCCCCTGTTTGACTGGGCGCTTGTGCGTTGAGGCGCCAGCCTTCACCTTTGAAGCGTCGAAGTTATTGACGAACCAATCGTAACTGTCGGTCAGCATCGAGCGGTTGTCATAACGCGGCCGATAGCCCAACGCGGCAAATGCCGGTTCGGAATCGAAATGGAAGGGCTTGTGGTAGGTGAGGTAGTGCCACGGGCCAAGCGGCGATAGTCCAACCTTGTCGAGCGTCTGTAGCGTGGCGATCGTCAGTCCAGTTGGCAGACTGACGACCTTCGACCCCGTTCCAGCATGCTGGCACAAAAATTCCAGGTCTTCGCGCAACGTGCCGAATTTCTCCGCGCCGACATTGAAGACGCCCGGAACGTGTTTCAGACAGCTATAAATGCTCGCATCTGCAATATCCTCGGCGTGAACGAACTGGAACAGATTGTCGCCCGAACCGATGATGTAAATATTGGCCTTATCTCGGATCCAATCGAAAAGAATCTCGAAGATCCCGAGCCGCCCGATGCCGATCACTGTACGCGGACGGATGACTGAAGCCGGAAAGCCATGAGCCTGAGCTTCGAGCACTAGATCCTCGCCGGCCTTTTTCGCCTCGCCATAGATTTCGATCGGTCTGCGCGGCGTGTCATTGGTGATCGGCATGACCTCGGGCGACCCAAACACCGCGCTCGACGACATGTGCGCGAACATCTTGACTTCCGCTCGTTTCGCTTCTTCGAGCGCGATGCGGGTTCCTTCGACGTTGACGGTCCAGAACCGGTCTCCGGCCTTGGCGAGCGGCACCAAAGCGACATTGTGATGGACGCAGTCAATGCCGTGCATAGCGGCGGCTACCGCGGCGCGGTCATTGATGTCGCCCTGTACGAATTCGACTTCCGCAGGCTGATCTTCAGCGCGCCACAAATCGTATACGCGAACCTTTTCCCCCCGTTCGACCAGCCGTCGTGCGATTGTCGATCCAACAAAGCCCGAGCCACCTGTCACAAGGTGAAACATAACGTATCTCCCTTTTCAACCGTTTGCCGATCGGCATTTCAGACGCACGCGCGTGGGGATGAGCCCGCTCCGGACGCGCGTGCACGACGACACAAACCTTACCGTTCAAACCGCAAGCAATAATGCAGCAAGCATCACTCCGCCAAGCGCATAACTTGGGGGGTCCTTTATCGCAAACACGACCGGATCGTCATCGAGCTCTCTCCGGTGACTCAAGAGCCATATCCGCGATGTCCATAGCAAGATGCAGGTCGGCATCGCGAACAGCCAGCCCGGATGCCGGTACCCTCCCGTCAGATGCCCTTGTTCCACCACGAACAGGAGCATCACGATCATGGAGCACAAGGCGCTCGCGACGCCGAACGCGAGCGTCAACGGCCAGTCACTGGTCATGTAGCCTCGACCGGCGATTTTTCGCGTATTCCCCTGGGATTCGGCGCGCATCAGTTCGACATGCCGCTTGGCGAGCGCCATCGAAAAGAAAAAGAAAGCCGAAAAGGACAGTATCCAGGGCGACACCGGCAAATCGTTCAGGAAAATGCCCATGCCGATCCGCAGCGTGAACAAGACCGCCAGCGCGGCGACATCGAAAAGCGCAACGCGCTTCAAGCGGAACGAATAGACGAGTGTGACAATAAGATAGCAACCTAGGGCTGCGGCGAAGGCCGCGTTGAGGGCGACCGCGAAGCCAAATCCGACAACGATAAGCAAAAGGCTTGCCACAAGCCCTTCTCCGACGCCGATGCGGCCCGCGGCAATGGCGCGAAACCGCTTTGTCGCATGGCTGCGATCTGCCTTTAGATCAGCGAGATCGTTGATCACATAGGTTCCAGACGCGACGAGACCGACGATGAAGAAGGCTGCCGCTGTTTTCAGAATCGCAGCGGTGTCGCCGCCGATGTTCCCGAGAACGAGAGGCACAAAAATCAAAAGGTTCTTCGACCACTGGTGCAAACGGAATTCCGCGAGCCAATCGCGCAAAGAATCGTGCTGTTCCTCCCCGACGGTCGCGACAGGAACGCCAGTCTCGCGCAACCTGTGGGCAAAGCGCCCCCCGTTGCCAACCAAAACAGCAAGTTTAGACGCATACCAAATCGGAAGATCCGCCGCGCTGTCGCCCGCATAAATGAATCCATGCGGGAACGTGTCTCTAAGCCATGCCAGCTTGTTCGACCCCTTGAGGTTGACCTCGCCATCGCTTCCCTTCGCCCCATCGAACAAGCCAAGATGACGCCCAACGGATTCGGCGATCTGCTGGTCGGCGGCGGACACGAGGTAAACTCTGCGGGCGGCGGCGCGGGCGGCGCGGATAAGCTCCAAAATCTCCGTGCGGTAAGGCAAATTCGCTGGATCGAGCGGCCGCACCTTCGCCAAGGACTGCTTGATACGCGCACGGCCTGCAATCAGCTTCGGAACCACTCTCAACAAACGGCCTGTCGAATGAAACAACGCATCGATCAAGTTTTCATACAATGAATCTGTGTGTATAAATGTGCCATCGAGGTCAATAATCAGCGGAATACTGTTGTCCAAATCGTTTATGGCATCAAGCATTAAGAACTCCGCCAAATTTCATGAGCAAAAAAACATACAAGCTTGGTCCTCATGGTCTAAATAGAACATTTTGTCAACAGGAAAGCCGCATGGTCATAACCAACGTTTACAACACGGCGGCATCGACCGACCAGCGACACGTCACGCCTCATGCCCCTCATAGCAGGTTCTGCGGCGACGTGCCCAGAGCCCCAACAATTCCGCCGCTCGCGCGCGGTCCACAATAAGCAGCGCCTGAGAATATGTCCCACTTATCCGGTCAGATTTGCAAGCTGTATATCGGTCGCATTGAACCGCGCCGGGTTTGCCGGAGGCCCCAACTCCAAAATAGGATGGGGCTATCATGAGCACGACGACCAATAAATTTTCACCTGAGGTTCGCGCCCGCGCGGTGCGAATGGTTTTAGATCACGAGGGCGATCACGCCTCGCGCTGGGCGGCGGTGTCGTCTGTGGCGTCGAAGATCGGCTGTTCGCCGCACACCCTGCGCGAATGGGTCAACAAAGCCGAAACCGACAGCGGCAAGCGCTCCGGCGTGCCGAGCGAAGTCGCCGAGAAGTTGAAGGCGCTGGAGCGCGAGAACCGCGAACTCCGGCAGGCCAATGAGATCCTGCGCAAGGCCTCGGAATATTTTGCGCTGGCGGAGCTCGACCGCCGACCGAAGTGATGATCGCCTTCATCGACGATCATCGGCAAGCCCATGGGGTCGAGCCGATCTGCAAGGTCTTGCCGATCGCCCCTTCAACCTATCACGCCAATGTCGCCAGCCGCGTTGATCCTTCGAAGCTTTCTCGGCGGGCCAGGCGCGACCTGGCCCTGAAGGTGGCGATCCGGCGGGTGTTTTCCGAAAACTTCGAGGTCTATGGCGTGCGCAAGGTTTGGCTGCAATTGAACCGGGAAGGCGTGGCGGTCGCGCGCTGCACGGTGGCGCGCCTGATGCGCGCGA
>NZ_NHSJ01000106.1 GCF_002937075.1 Rhodoblastus sphagnicola | reverse complement strand
GCGGGGCCGGCGGCGCTGACGCTGGCCGTCATCGGCGCGGGATGGCTGGCGTTCCAGACCAGCGTCGCCTCCATGGAGCGAAATACGCTCGACGAGGTCCGCGCCATCGCACAAATGAAAGCCGGCGATCTCGGACGATGGCTCCAGGCGCAGGAGGCCAATGCGGCCGCGCTGGCGGCCAGCGTCGTCGCTCAGGGCGACCTCGGCGACCTCGATCCCCGCAGGCTCGACATGGCGAAGATCCAGAACAATCTGGCGCGGCGCGGCGCCGATTTCAATTTCGTCGCCGTCGATCTGATCGACGCGGAGGGCCATTCGTTCTTCGCCGCCAACGACAGCCCGGCCCCGGAAATCGCCGCCGCCACGGCGAAAGCCTTCGCGGAGTCCGCGCCGGCCCTGGTCGAACTCCACTTCGGGCGCAGCGCGGTGGGGCCGAGCTTCGGCTTTGTCGCGCCGCTGCCGGTCCATGCGTCCGGCGGCGCGCGCCGCTTCGCGCTCTACGCCAAACTGGCGGCGAGCGATCACCTCTACCCCTTCGTCTTTTCCTGGCCGCTCCCGAGCGCGACCGGGGCCGGCGCGCTCGCGCGTCGCGACGGCTCCGACGTGCTGTTCCTCAGCGGCGTGTTGCGCAATCCCGAGGCGGCGCTGCGCCTGCGCCTGAACTACGCGGACTCGAATGCGCCGATCGTCCGCTTCATGCGCGGGGAGGCCGAGGCCATGCGCGGCGTCGATCCGATGGGAACGCCGGTCTTCGCCGCCGGCGCCAAGGTGCCGGGGACCGGCTGGACGCTGATCGCGCGCATCGACGAAAGCGAGGCGCTGGCCGACAGCAACCTTTACGCGCGCAACGTCGGTCTGGTCGTGGCCCTCGCCATCGCCGCCATCTGGATCATCGCCGGTTTCGTGCTGCAAGACCAGAAACTCGCGCGCGTTCGCGCCGACCGCAATTTGCAGCGCCGCTTTCAGGTGACGTTCGAACAGGCCGCCGTGGGCATGGTCCATGGCGACATTCACGGCCGCCTCGTGCGCGTCAACAGGCGCGCCTGCGAAATGTTCGGCTATTCGGAGGAGGAACTGCTGGCCAACAACGTCCTTCTGCCGGCGTCGCCGGAGGGCCAGGCCGAGATGAGCCGCTATGTCGAGAGCCTGCGCTCCGGCGCGAGCAGGGCCTATTTCTCCGAGCGCCGCTATCGCCGCAAGGACGGCTCCTGGTTCGACGCCGCGATCTCGGTCAGCTTCGCGCAGGGCGAGGACGGCGCGCCCGATTACCTGATGGTCGCGATCGAGGACATTTCCAGCCGCAAGGCGGCGCAGGCCGCGCTCGCGCAGAGCGAGGAGCGTTTCCGGCTGGCGCTGGAGAGCGCGCGGGAAGGGGTGTGGGACTGGCGTCCCGACACCGACGAGGCCTATTTCTCGCCCGGCTGGAAGGCGATGCTGGGCTATGGCGAAGACGAGATCGAAAGCCGCGCCACCGCCTGGCGGCGCGTGGTCGAGGACGAGGGACGCGAGATTTTCAGCCGGCAGTTCCATGAGGTCCGCGCCGGCCTGCGCAAGAGCTTCGAATTCGAGACGCGCATGCGTCACCGCGACGGGCGCTGGATCGACATTCTGTCGCGCGGCTTGCCGGTGTTCGATGCGGCGGGCCGCATGGAGCGGGTGGTCGGCGCCGACACCGACATCACCGAGCGCAAGGCCCATGAGGCGGACTTGCGGCTCGCGCGGGCGGTGTTCGTCAGCACCCATGAAGGCGTCTGCGTCACGGACGCCGCGCGCAACATCATCATGGTCAATCCGGCCTTCGAGGAAATCACCGGCTACAGCGAGGCGGAGGTGCGCGGCGGGAACCCGCGCAAGCTGAAATCGGACCGTCACGAGGCCGACTTCTACCGGGCGATCTGGAAAGACATCGACGCGAAAGGCGTCTGGCGGGGCGAGATCTGGAACCGGCGCAAGGATGGCGTCGTCTATCCGGAATGGCTGACGATTTCGACGGTGCGCGACGCGGCCGGCGCGATCACCCATTATGTCGGCCTGTTCACCGACATATCCCGGATCAAGGAATCCGAGGAGCGGCTGAAATTCCTGGCGCATCACGATCCGCTGACCGGACTGCCCAACCGCACGCTGCTCAGCCTGCGCCTGACGCAGGCGGTCGCGCGCGCGCGCAACGCGGCGAACACCCACAAGGGGGCGACGTTGGCGGCATTGGGCGCCGTGCTGTTCCTTGATATCGACCGCTTCAAGACGGTCAACGACAGCCTCGGCCATGTCGCGGGCGACCAGCTTCTGACGCTCGCCTCCGAACGCTGGAAGAAGGCGCTGCGGCCCAACGACACGCTGGCGCGTTTGGGCGGCGACGAATTCGTGGTCCTGCTCGAAGATCTTCAGGACGCCCACGAGGTGGCCGCCATCGGGCGGCGGCTGATCGCGGCGACCGTCGCGCCCTTCGCGCTGGAGCACGAGCGCGAAGCCTGCGTGGGCCTGAGCATCGGCGTCAGCCTGTTCCCGGTGGATGGGAACGACGATCTCGGCGAACAGGCCGACAACGTGATCCAGCGCGCCGATTCCGCGCTCTATCTCGCCAAGCAGAATGGCGGCGGCGCCCTCTATTTCTATTCGGAAGAGGTGACGGCGGAGGCCAACGCCCGGCTCGCGCTGGAATCCGGATTGCGGCGCGGCCTGGAGCGCGGCGAATTCGTCTTGCAGTTCCAGCCGCTCATTTCGTTGAAGGACCGCGCCATCGTCGGCGTGGAGGCGCTGGTGCGCTGGCGTTCGCCCTCGGGCCTCGTCGCGCCGGACGAGTTCATCCCGCTGGCGGAGAGAACCGGCCTCATTGTCCCGCTGGGCGAGTGGGTTTTGCGCGAGGCCTGCGCGCGGATGAAGTCCTGGCTCGACCAGGGCGCTCGGATCGATGTGATCGCGGTCAATTTCTCGCCCGCGCAACTCAGCCGCGCCAACCTCGCCGAGCGCGTCGCGGCGATCCTCACGGAGACCGGACTGCCGCCGCACTGCCTCGAAATCGAGATCACGGAAAACGCGCTGGCGGAGCCCGGCGGCGAGGTGGAGGCGATGTTGCGCGCGCTGAAGAATTTGGGGGCGCGTCTGTCCATCGACGATTTCGGCGCCGGCCATTCCTCGCTGTTCTATCTCAAGCGCTTCCCCATCGACAAGCTGAAGCTGGATCGCGGTTTCGTCCAGGACATACCGGGCGATCCCGTGAGCATGGAAATCGCCGTCGCGATCATCAGGCTGGCGAATTCGCTGAAAGTCACCGCGCTGGCGGAAGGGGTCGAAACCCAGGAACAGGCCGATTTCCTCGCTGCGAGCGGCTGCGCGCTGGCGCAGGGCTATCTGTTCGACAAGCCGCTGTGGGAAGAGGATTTGCTCAAGCGGCTGCTCCCCGCGCCCGAATCGGAGCGGGCGGCGGGATGAGTCCGGCATTCCGCCCCCTCTCCCCGCTTTGGCGGGGCGAGGGGACGCACGGCGTCCACCGCGCCTGACAACGAAATCCCCTACCGCGTCGTCCGCATCAGCCGCACGTCGAGATCGCGCACTTTTTTACGCAGCGTGTTGCGGTTGAGGCCCAACAGCTCCGCCGCCTTGATCTGGTTGCCGCGCGTCGCGGCGAGAGCGATGGAGATCAGCGGATATTCGATCTCGCGGAGGATGCGGTGATAGAGGCCGGGCGGCGGCAGAGTGTCGCCATGGGTCTTGAACAGGTCGGTCAGATGGCGCTCGACCGACATGGCCAGGGATTCGTCGGACGAAACCGGCTGCGCCGACAGCGAGGCCGAGCCGCTGGGCGGCGTCGGGCGCGGGGCGCCGCTGGCGAGATCGAGGCCCAGCTCCGCCACCACGATCTGCTCGGAAATGGTGTCCTGCGGATAGAGCGCGGCGAGGCGGCGGACGAGATTTTCCAGCTCGCGAATATTGCCCGGCCATTTGTAGCGCTTCATGCGGTCGAGCGCGCCGGGCTCCAGAACTTTCGACGGCAGGCCCTCGTTGGCGGCCTGGACGAAGAAGTGCCGCGCGAGATCGCCGATGTCCTCGGAGCGCTCGCGCAGGGGCGGCAGGCGCAGCGGCACCACATTGAGCCGGAAGAACAGATCCTCGCGGAACAGGCCCTGCTGGATCAGAACGCGCAGATCCTTGTTGGTGGCGGCGACGATGCGGACATTGGTCTTGATCGGCGTGCGCCCGCCAACGGTGGTGTACTCGCCCTGTTGCAGAACGCGTAAAAGCCGGGTCTGGGCGTCCATCGGCATGTCGCCGATCTCGTCGAGGAACAAGGTGCCGCCCTCGGCCTGCTCGAACCGGCCGATCGAGCGCTGGTTGGCGCCGGTGAAGGCGCCCTTCTCGTGGCCGAACAGTTCGGATTCGATCAGGTCGCGCGGAATGGCCGCGACATTGATCGGCACGAACGGCCCCTTCTTGCGCTTGCCATAGTCATGCAGCGCGCGCGCGACCAGTTCCTTGCCGGTGCCGGATTCGCCGGTGATCATCACGGTCAGATCGGACTGCATCAGCCGCGCCAAGGCGCGATAAATGTCCTGCATGGCCGGCGAGCGCCCGACCAGCGGCATGGACTCCATGTCCTCGGGTTCGGGCGCGCGCAGCTTGTTCTTCGGCTCGCTCATGGCGCGGCCGACAATGGCCAGAAGCTCCTTCAAATCGAAGGGTTTGGGCAGATATTCATAGGCGCCGCGCTCGGAAGCCTTGATCGCGGTCATGAACGTGTTCTGCGCGCTCATCACGATCACCGGGAGGTCGGGCCGGGCCTTTTTCACGCGGGGCAGCAGTTCGAAGGCGTTCTCGTCGGGCATGACCACGTCGGTGATCACCAGATCGCCCTCGCCGGCCTCGATCCAGCGCCACAAGGTGCCGGCCGCCCCGGTGGTGCGCACGTCATAACCGGCGCGGGTCAGCGCCTGGCCGACCACGGTGCGGATGGCTGCGTCATCATCGGCGACGAGAATATTGCCGCTTGGCATTCAATGAACCTCCAGAAAATAGCTGTCTCAAGCGTCGCGGCGGGCATAGACCGGCATCAGCATCCTGAACACGGTTTTGCGCGGGTGCGATTCGCATTCTATGACGCCGCCGTGATCGCCGATGATTTTCGCCACCAATGCAAGACCGAGGCCAGAACCCGACGGTTTTGTGGTCACGAACGGGTCGAACAGATGCGGGACGAGATCCTCGGGCACGCCCGGCCCGTTGTCGCGCACGCAGAACTCCAGCGGCAGGCTGACCGGCGAGGCTTTGCCGGGCGTGCGAATCCGCACCCCCGGACGAAAGGCGGTGGTCAGCTCGATCTCGCCCTGCAAGGCGTCCGGCCCGATGGCCTCCGCCGCGTTCTTCACCAGATTGAGAAACACCTGGATCAACTGGTCGCGGTTGGCCAGCACCGGCGGCAGCGAGGGATCGTAGGCTTCGACGAAGCGGATGTTGCGGGCGAAGCCCGCCTGCGCCACCTTGCGCACATGCTCCAGCACTTCATGAATGTTGATGGCGCGGCGCTCCACCGGCCGGCCGTCGGAAAAGGCCTCCATGCGATCGACCAGATTGACGATGCGGTCGGTCTCGTCGCAGATCAGCCGGCACAGGGCGCGGTCCTCGTCGCCGAGCGCGGTCTCCAGCAATTGCGCGGCGCCGCGTATGCCCGACAGCGGATTCTTGATCTCGTGGGCCAGCATCGCGCCCATGGCCGACAGCGAGCGCGCCGCGCCGCGATGGGTGAGCTGTCGGTCCATCTTGTCGGCGATGGTGCGCTCCTGCAACATCACCACCACGCCATTGTCGAGTTGCGGCAGGGGCGCCATGTGAATGTCCACATAGCGTTCGACGCCGATGCGCGGCGTGCCCAGATCGACGCGATATTCATTGATCGGCGCGCGGCGGCTGCGCACCTGCTCGATGGCGCCGATCAGCGGCGAGCCGAACGGCAGCAGCTCCTGAAAGCGAATTTTTTTCAGCGCATTGCGCGACATCGCGAAGAACAGCTCCGCCGCCGGATTGGCGTCGTGGATCATGCCGTCGCCGCCGATCGACAGCAGCGGATGGGGCAGGGCGTTGAGCAGATGGGTCGCCATGCAGGCGTCCATCTCACAATCCGCCTCATTATTAGGCAAAACGCCGAAGGGCGCGCCAACGAACTGGGCTTTTTTCGCCTTCATGCCGCTTCCTTCCGGGGGGTGTCGTAAAGATCCTGCAACAAGGCCTCCACCTCGCGGGCGTCGTCGCTCTCCACCAACCGGCGCCGTGCGCGCGGATCGACGAAAAAGTTTTCGCGCGCGGCCTGATCGGCGTAAGCCGCGAGATGTTTTCGCGCATGGCGCAGCCCGTGGGCTTCGCCGAATATGTCGAGCAGGCCGGCAAAATGCTCCAGCGCGGCGGCGCGGCGGGTCGCCGCCGGCAGTTTTTGACGCGCCTCGCCATGCGCCAGTTCATGCGCGATGTCGCCGACCAGCCAGGGCTGGCCCAGCGCGGCGCGGCCGATCATCACCGCGCGCGCGCCCGAAAGCTCCAGCATCCGCCGCGCATCCGCCGCGTTGCGGCAATCGCCGTTGGCGACCACCGGAATCTTGACCGCCTCCACCGTGGCGCGGATCGCCGCCCAATCGGCCTCGCCCTTGTAAAACTGGTTGCGGGTGCGGCCATGCACCGTGACCATGACGGCGCCTTCGCCCTCGGCGCGGCGCGCCAGTTCCGGCGCGTTGAGCGCGTCCCGGTCCCAGCCGAGCCGCATTTTCACGCTCACCGGAATCTTGGTCGCCCGCACCGTCGCCGCGATCAGGGCTTGCGCCAGATCGAGGTCGCGCATCAGGGCCGAGCCGGCGGCCCCGCCGGTCACGCGCCGCGCCGGGCAGCCCATGTTGATGTCGATCAGGTCGGCGCCGGCCTGTTCCGCGCGCCGCGCGGCTTGCGCCATGTCGGCGGGATCGCAGCCGGCGATCTGCGCGGCATGGGGCGACACGCCCTCGCCCCGCAGGCGCAGCAGCGATTCGCGCCGGTCGCGCCCGCTCGCGTCGGCGGCCACCATCTCCGAAAAGGCCAAGGCCGCGCCGAAGCGCCGGGCCAGCCGCCGCATGGCGAGATCGGTGATCCCCGCCATGGGCGCGAGCATGGCCCGCCCGTCCAGCGTCAGCCCGCCGACACGCCAGACATCGCTGATGACGCTGCATGTTTGTTGGGCAAAATTATCCATGCATCCATTTTAGACAGATTCTTCTGTTCTGCAAAGAAAAACGGCGCCGGCTTGACAACAACATTCACACCCGGCGTTGTGGCGCCGGTTCAGGAGTTTTGTGGGGCTGACATGGTGGAGCGGTGCGTTTTTCTCGTTGTCGCGGCGGGTCGCGGTTCCCGCGCCGGCGCGGGCGGCCCGAAACAATATCGCGACCTGGGGGGGCGGCAGGTGCTCACCCGCACCCTGGAAGCCCTGCTGACAGCCGCGCCGTCCTCGCAGGCAAAAGTCGTCATCCACGCCGACGACCGCGACCTTTATGACGCGGCGGTGGCGCCGCTCAAGCCCGACCTGCGCGCCCGCCTGCTGGAGCCGACCATCGGCGGCGCCACGCGGCAGGAAAGCGTCTGCAACGGCCTCGATGCGCTCGCCCCCCTCTGCGACGACGACGATGACGTGCTGATCCACGACGCCGCGCGGCCTTTCGCCAGTCCCGCCCTGATCGACCGCGCGCTCCATGCGGCGCGTGAAAAAGGCGCGGCTATTCCCGGCCTCGCCGTGACCGACACGATCAAGCAGGTCGCCGAGGATTCCCGCATTGTCGCGACGCCCGAGCGCGCCAGCCTGCGCGCCGTGCAGACGCCGCAGGCGTTCCGTTTCGGCCTGATCCACAAGGCCCACCTTTCGGCCCGGGCGGCGGGCGCGAGCGAACTGACCGACGACGCCGCCGTCGCCGAATGGGCGGGCCATTGCGTTTTCATCTTTCCCGGCGACACGGAAAACGGCAAACTCACCACAATGGAGGATTTTTTGCACGCGGAGCTGAAGCTGTTGGAGAACCTGCCCGATATTCGCACCGGCATGGGTTTCGACGTCCACGCGCTGGGCGAGGGCGACCACGTCTGGCTCGGCGGCGTGAAAATCCCGCATAATCAAGGATTGATCGGCCATTCCGACGCCGACGTGCTGTTGCACGCCATCACCGACGCCGTGCTGGGCGCGATCGCCGACGGCGACATCGGCGCGCATTTCCCGCCGACGGATGAAAAATGGCGCGGCGCCTCCTCGGACCAGTTCCTGGCCCACGCCGTCGCGCTGGTGGCGGCCAAGGGCGGGCGCGTCGCCCATATTGACGCCACCTTGATCTGCGAGCGTCCAAAAGTCGGCCCGCACCGCGACGCCATTCGCGCGCGCATCGCCGAGATCATGGGCCTGCCGCTGGACCGCGTGGCGGTCAAGGCGACCACATCGGAGAAGCTCGGGTTTACCGGGCGCCAGGAAGGCATAGCGGCGCAGGCGATCGCGACCGTGCGCCTGCCCTAGCCCGTGATGCGTTTCCACGGAAACGCATCACGGGCTAGGCTCTTTGTTTGAGCATGATCTTTTCCAAAAACCGGTGTCCACTTTTTGGGATCATGCTTTGGGGAGGGGAAATGAACAGACACGTTCTGGACCAGGCGGAAAAACTGCTGGCCGCCGCGCGCGAAAAAAAGCTGAAGCTCGCCACCGCCGAAAGCTGCACCGGCGGCCTGATCGCCGCCGCGCTCACGGAATTTCCCGGCGCGTCCGACGTGTTCGAGCGCGGCTTCGTCACCTACAGCAACGAGGCCAAGATCGACCTGCTCGGCGTGGCGAAAGAGTTGATCGCGAAATTCGGCGCGGTCTCCGAAGCCAGCGTGGAGGCCATGGCTTTGGGCGCGCTGGAAAATTCCCGCGCCCATCTCGCCCTGGCGGTCTCCGGCGTCGCCGGGCCGGGCGGCGGTTCGGCGGACAAGCCGGTGGGAACGGTTTTTTTCGCCGTCGCCCGCGACGAGCGCCCGGTGAAGATCGTGCGCAAGAATTTTGCAGCCGATCTCAGCCGAAGCGAAATCCGCAAGCAGGCCGCGGCTTTCGGCCTGAGCCTGCTGATGGAGGCCGTGGAGCCAAGCCTCATCGCCTGACCTTCCAGTAGCCGTCACCCTGAGGAGCCGCTGAAAGCGGCGTCTCGAAGGGCGGGGGCGGTCCACGACTGCTTGGGCGCGCAGCCTCTTGCAACACGCAACGGCGAGGCTAACGACTCCCTCGCCCTTCGAGACGGCCCTTGCAGGGCCTCCTCAGGGTGAGGGGAATGAGCGGGTTGCCGGCGCCTACGGCCCTCACCCCTGCAAGGCGAAAGCGTCCCGCAAATAGGTCAGAATGAACCCCGGCATCGCCGCCGCGTCCAAATCCGCTTCGCCGCGCACGGCGACGAGCCGCGCCAGTTCCGGATCGGGATCGCGCGCCAGGAACGCGGCGACCCGCGCGATCGCCTGCTCCGCCGTCAGGTCGAGCCGGCGCTCCTGCATGCAGGCGATGGCCTGGCGCTCCACCACGACGCGGAACCCCGCCGCCGGCGCCGCCTCGTCCGGCGAAAACCCGGTTTCCTCGGTCATTTCGCGGGCGACGCTCGCGCCGAGATCGACGGTTTCGCCAAAAATGTCGTTGCGGTCGGGCGTGCCGGCGGCGAAATAGATCTTCCCCGCGTTCATGGTGTGCCCGCCCATTTCGCCCAGCAGCCAGGCTCCATCGCGCGACCGCAGCGCCGCCATGGAGAAGCAATTGAAGACGCTGGAATCGGGAAAGCCGAAATCGCGCCAGGCCAGAAAATTGCGAAAATTGGTCAGGAAAAAATCCCCGCGCAAAACCGCGCCGGCGGCCGAGTCGCAAAATTCGGGATCGCGCAGCAGCAGCACCTTCCCGTCGAATAGCTTCGGCTTTTCGATCAGCCGCGCCCGCCAATGGGCGTCGATTCGCGCCGCCTCGCGTTCCGCCCAGGGCCAGGGCGCCGCGACAAGCCTCGTCTCCAGCCGCGCCGCCTCAAGAATTCCGTTGCGCATAAAAGTCCTGGCGTGATGCTTAGCGAGCGCGCGATTGGCGCCGACGCCGAATTCTATATCCTGATCGCGAGAGGAAAAAGCCTTTGACCACGCATTTCGATCTGGCCCCCTATCAAGCCCCGTTGCTGTTCCTGGTGGCGGCGGGCGTCGTCGTGCCTGTGTTCAAGAGGTTACGGCTGTCCCCGGTGCTCGGTTTCCTGCTCGCGGGCCTGCTGATCGGCCCGCATGGGCTGGGGCGGCTCGACGAATTCATGCCGGTCGAAATCCCCTTTCTGGTAAAAAGCGACCGAATCGCGGCGCTGGCCGAATTCGGCGTGGTCTTCCTCATGTTCAACATGGGGCTGGAGCTGTCGCTCGAACGTCTGGTCGTGTTGCGCCGCTATGTGTTCGGCCTCGGCGCGGCGCAGGCGGCGGCCTGCGGCCTGGCGCTGATGGTCTGCGCGTTGCTGTTGGGGCAGGGGTGGGCGGCGTCGGCGGTTCTCGCCATCGCGCTCGCTTTGTCGTCCACGGCCATCGTCATGCCGGTGCTGGCGGAGAAAAAGCGCCTCAACACTTTTTCCGGCCGCGCGATTTTTTCCGTCCTGCTGTTCCAGGACCTTCTGGTCGCGCCGCTGCTGCTGGTGATGTCGATGTCGGCGGGGGGCGGGGGCGCGGATCTGGCCTGGACCTTCGCCTCGGCCTTCGGCGCGCTCGGCCTGATCGCCGGGATCGGCCGGCTGGCGCTGCGGCCGTTTTTCCATCTCGTCGCCGCGACCAAATCCGACGACCTGTTCATCGCCGCCTGCTTGCTGGTGGTGACGGCCACCGCGGTGACGGCGGCGGCCGCCGGCCTGTCCATGGCGCTGGGGGCCTTCATCGCCGGCCTGTTGCTGGCGGAAACCGAGTTCCGCCGCGCGGTGGAGCTGACCATTGAGCCGTTCAAGGGCCTGTTGCTCGGCCTGTTCTTCGTTTCGGTCGGGGCCGATCTCGATCCCGCGCGCATCCTCGCCCATCCCGTGACGACGCTCGGCCTCGCGCTGGGCCTGACCGCGCTGAAGGCCCCGATCGTGTTCGCGCTGGCGCGGGCTTTTGGCGCGAAAACCCAAAAGGCGCGGGAAATCGGACTGCTGCTGGCGCCGGGCGGCGAATTCGCCTTCCTCATCCTCACCGCCGCGACGGCGGCGGCCTTGCTGCCCAAGGAGCTGGCTGACGACGCCATGATCGCCGTCACCCTGTCCATGACCTTCATCCCGCCGCTGGCGAGTTTTGCCATGCGCGCGCCGAAAGCCCCGCAAATCCGGCCGGCGCCGCCTGAAGATCTCGCGCCGGGATCGCGCGTCCTCATCGTCGGCTACGGACGGGTCGGCCAGATCGTCGCCGAACTGATGCGTGTCCACCAGATCGACTATCTCTGCCTGGACGGCGATTCGGGCGTGGCGGCGGCGGCGCGCGAAAAGGGCGAGCCGGTCTATTGGGGCGACGCCACCCGCCCGGACTTTTTGCAAGGTTGCGGCCTCGCCACGGCGCGCGCCGTCATCATCACCATGCACACGCCGAGCGCGGTGGACGCGGTGGTGCGCCTCGCCCGCGCGTCAAACCCCGACCTCACCATTGTCGCGCGCGCCCGCGACGCTTTTCACGCCCGCCATCTCTACGCCCTGGGCGCGACCGACGCGGTGCCGGAAACGACCGAAGCCAGCCTGCAATTGTCGGAAGCGGCGCTGGTGGACATAGGCGTGCCCATGGGTCTTGTGATCGCCTCGATCCACGAACAGCGCGACATCTATCGCAAGGCGCTGATCGCGGAAGGGGATGTGGCGGCCTTGGCGCCGAGGCCGTTTTCGGCAAGACGGAAGAAGAGGTGACATTCGCCGTCGCAAGTGATATCTATCTTGCGGTAGATATCATTCGAGGCCGATCATGAGCGAGACCGCGATCGCGAAACTGTTCATGCATGGACGTAGCCAGGCTGTGCGGTTGCCGAAGGAATTCCGTATGCCCGGCGCGGAAGTCAAGGTGAGCCGGATCGGCGACAAGGTGATTCTGGAGCCAATCGAAACCAGGCCGTTTGACGCAAAAAACTTCTGGGCCGCGATCGATTCCCTGACCGGAGGGGAATTCCCCGATGTTGGCGACGACGATCTCCACCCCAACCTCGACGACGACGTGTCGCTGGATTGAATTGCGCGATGCTGTGTCTGGACACCAACGTTGTGATCGGCCTTCTCAACGGCCGCCCGCCCATCCTGCGTCGCCGCTTCGAACAAGAACGGTTGTCCGCGACTTCGATGGCGATTTCATCCATCGCGCTGTTCGAACTCCGCTTCGGCGCCGCCAACAGCGCAAGACCGGAGCGCAACGCCAGCGCGCTGGATGCTTTTCTGACCGAGGACATCCAGGTTCTGGAATTCGATTCCGCCGACGCCGCCGAGGCGGGGAAGCTGCGCGCGCATCTCAAGCGCGCGGGAACGCCGATCGGTCCCTACGATCTCCTCATCGCCGCTCAGGCGCGGCGGCGCGGCGGAACGCTGGTTACGTCCAATGTCGGCGAGTTTTCCCGGGCCCCCGGTCTGGTCGTGGTGGATTGGGCGGCATGACCGCCCGTCCCAACCGGCTCACCCATGGGCGCTAGGTTAAGCTTGGTGACTGCTGAGAACTTCGTGGGTTGGTCCCCTCGTGCTTCGAGACGGCGAGCTTTGCTCGCCTCCTCAGCATGAGGGGACCAATGGAATCAATCGAGCAGCCCTCATGCTGAGGAGGCGGTCCACGGCTGTTGCCGCAGCCTGCCAGCGCTTAACCGAGCGCATATGACCGGCTCACCCCTTCTTTCCGGCAATCCCGACCAGATCGCGCAACAGCTTGCGCGCCTTCTTCAGCCGATCCTCGGCCCTGGCGTAATCGCCGCCCGTGAACACCACCTTCATGTCCGGCCGCACCTTGGCGTCCGGCCCCTGCTTGGCGATATAGCGCACCAGCCCGGTCGGATTGGCGAAGGAATTGTGGCGGAAGCCGACGATGATCCCCTTCGGCCCGGCCTCGACCTTCTCGACATGGGCGTGGCGGCACAAGGCCTTGACGCTGACCAGCGCCATCAATTGCTTGACCTCGTCCGGCATCGGCCCGAACCGGTCGATCATTTCCGCCGCGAAAGCCTCGATCTCCTGCTCGTCGTCGAGCGTCGCCAGCCGGCGATAAAGCCCGAGCCGCAGGTCCAGATCTTCGACATAATGCTCGGGGATCGTGACCGGCGTGCCCAGCGTGATCAGCGGCGACCACGCCTCTTCCTCCTCCTTGCCGCCGCCGGCCTTCAGCGCGGCGATGGTCTCGTTCAGCATCTGCTGGTAAAGTTCGTAACCGACCTCCTTGATATGGCCGGACTGCTCGTCGCCCAGAAGATTGCCGGCGCCGCGCAGGTCGAGATCGTGGGTGGCGAGCTGAAAGCCCGCGCCGAGCGTGTCGAGCGATTGCAGCACTTCCAGCCGCTTTTCCGCCTGCGGCGTGAGCGTCCGGTTGACCGGCGTGGTGAACAAGGCGTAGGCGCGGGTCTTGGAGCGCCCGACGCGGCCGCGCAATTGATAAAGCTGTCCCAAGCCGAACATGTCCGCGCGCCACACGATCAGCGTGTTGGCGGTGGGAATGTCCAGCCCGGATTCGACGATATTGGTCGAGAGCAGAATGTCGTATTTGCCGTCATAGAAGGCGCCGATGCGCTCCTCCAGCTCCGTCGCCGCCAACTGCCCGTGGGCGATGGTGAATTTGGCCTCGGGCGCGTTCTGGCGCAGCCAGGCGGAGGCCTCGTCCAGATCTTCCAGACGCGGGCAGACAAAGAAACTCTGACCGCCCCGGAACCTTTCGCGTAAAAGCGCCTCGCGCACGATCAGATCGTCGAACGGCGTGACGAAGGTGCGCACGGCCAAACGGTCCACCGGCGGCGTGGCGATGATCGACAATTCGCGCACGCCGGTGAGCGCCAGTTGCAGCGTGCGCGGAATCGGCGTGGCCGACAGCGTGAGCACATGCACGGCGGCGCGCAATTCCTTGAGCCGCTCCTTGTGGCCGACGCCGAAATGCTGCTCCTCGTCGATGACGACAAGGCCAAGATCCCTGAACGACACGGTCTTGCCCAGCACGGCATGGGTGCCGACGACAATATCGACGGAGCCGTCGGCCGCGCCCTTCTTGGCCTCGCGCTGGTCGGCCGCCGACACCATGCGCGACATCTGCGCGATCCGCACCGGCAGGCCGGCGAAGCGCGCGGTAAAATTCTTGTAATGCTGGCGGGCGAGCAAAGTGGTGGGCACGACCACCGCCACCTGCACGCCGTTCAAGGCGGCGGCGAAGGCGGCGCGCAGCGCGACTTCGGTCTTGCCGAACCCGACGTCGCCGCAGATCAGCCGGTCCATCGGCCGTCCCGACGCCATATCGGTCAGCGTCGCCTCGATGGCGGACAACTGGTCCTCGGTCTCGTCATAGGGGAAGCGCGCGCAGAATTCGTCGTAAAGCCCTTCCGGCGGCGCCAGCTTGGGCGCCTCGTGCAGCATGCGCGCGGCGGCGATCTTGATCAGCCCGTGCGCCATCTGGCGGATGCGCAGTTTCAGCCGCGCCTTGCGCTCGCGCCACGCGGAATGGCCGAGCTTGTCGAGCGCGACTTCGGAATCCTCCGAGCCAAAGCGCGACAACAGCTCGATGTTCTCCACCGGCACGAACAGCTTGTCGCCGCCGTGATAATGGATTTCGAGACAATCATGCGGCGCGCCCGCCGCCTCGATGTTTTTCAGCCCGATGAAGCGGCCGATGCCGTGATCGACATGGACGATGACATCGCCCGCCGACAACGAGGCCACTTCGGCGAGAAAATTTTCCGCGCGCTTCTTGCGCCGCCGCTGCGGCGCGATGCGGTCGCCCAGAATATCCTGCTCACCGACAACGGCGAGATCGCCCGCGACAAAGCCGGCCTCGACGCCGACCACCGCCAGCGCCACCTTGGCGTCGCGCAGGCCCAAAGCCTGCGACAGCGACGACACGGTTTCCAGTTTCTTCAAGCCATGCTCGGCCAGCACCGCGCCGAGACGCTCGCGCGAGCCATCGGTCCAGCCGGCGACGATGACTTTTTTGCCCTCGCCCTGGAGCGCGCGAATATGTTCGATGGCCGCCTCGAACACATTGATGTTTTCATCGGAACGTTCGGGCGAGAAATTGCGGCCGGGAACGCCGCCGCAATCGATCACTTTTGCGCCGCCGTCGGGGACCGCGAAGGGGGTAAAGCTTCCGGTCGCGGCCTTGTCGAGCCGGGTCTTGAATTCTTCCGGCGTCAGGTAAAGCTCGTCCGGCGGCAGCGGCTTGTAATTGGCGGTGGCGGGATTTTGCGCGAACGCTTCGCGGCGCGCCTGATAATAATCCGCGATCTGTGCAAAACGCTCATGGGTCGCGGCGTCGGCCTGATGGTCGAGCAGGATCGGCGCGTCGTCGATATAGTCGAACAGCGTGTCCATTTCGCCGTAGAGCAGCGGCAGCCAATGCTCGAGACCGCCGGGGCGGCGTCCCTCGCTGACCGCGTCGTAAAGCGCGTCGCCGCGCGTCTGCGCGCCGAAATGCGCGATATAGCTCTGGCGAAAGCGCTTGATGGTTTCGGTGGTGATCGGCGCCTCGTTGACCGGCACGAGATCGAGCGCGCGCAATTGCGCGGTGGTGCGCTGGCTCTCGGGATCGAAGGCGCGGATGGTTTCGAGCACGTCGCCGAAAAAGTCGAGCCTGACGGGGCCGGGCAGGCTCGGCGGATAGAGATCGACAATGCCACCGCGCAGCGCATATTCGCCGGAATCCCGCACGGTCGAAGCCCGCGCGAAACCGTTGGCCTCCAGCCAGGCGCAAAGCTCGTGCAGATCGACCGCCGCGCCGGGCGCCGCCGAAAAACTTTTCGCCGCAAGCTCGCGACGGGGCGGCGCGCGCTGCGCCAGCGCCGGCGCCGAAGTGAGCAGCAGGCGCGGCCGTTCCAGCGAGGAGCGCGTGCGCGCCAGCCGCGCCAAAGCCGTCATGCGCTGCGCCGATATTGCGGAGGTCGGCGACACCCGGTCGTAAGGCTGGCAGTCCCAGGCCGGGAAATCCAGGATTTCGGCTTCCGGCGCGGCGAAGGCGAAGGCTTCGGCGAAGGCGCGCTGGCGCTGCGGATCGCGCGCGACATGGACCAGCGCGACCGAGCGCCCCTCTCCAGACTTGGCCAGCGTGCGTAAAAGGTCGGCGGCGACGAGGGCGTCAAACCCTTCCGGCGCGCGCGACAGGATGAGCGAGCGGCCTTGTTCGAGTTCGTCTCGGGCGCGAAGGAGGTCGGTCATGGATGCAATCGTAAATAAGGATCGTTGGCCCCCCCTCTCCCCGCTGAAGCGGGGAGAGGGGGGGGGGAGCCGTCAAACGTTGATCGGCCCGTTATGGGTATGAAACGCCTTGATCGTATCGAAGATTGGCCGGGCGTAGGCGGGATCGACCGGCTTCGAGCCGGCGAACCAGGAAAAAATGTCCACGTCCTGCGCGTCCATGAAATGTTCGAGCTGGTCGAGCTCGTCTTCGGAAAGCTGGTCGATGCGGGCGTCGGCGAACTGGCCGAGCAGCAGATCGACCTCGCGCATGCCGCGATGCCAGCAACGGAACAGGATTCTTCGCCGGCGTGGGTCCAGCCCCCCGCTCGATCTGGTCGTACCCGACATTTTTCCTCCGAAAAGCAACGCGAAAAGCGCCGAAGCGGATTTCGCCGGCGAGGACAGCCCTTATAGGCGCGCCGGCCCGGCTTGTCAGCGCCGAAAAACCGTCAATGACCGGGATCAATGCGCGTCGGAGAAAGAATAATATAGTGTGAACCTTGGCGAGAGGCTCCGGCCGGTTCGCCGAAAACCGGCGTGACCTCCGCCGAGCGCCGCGCCAGACCCCGTTGGGGGCCTGCGCGGCGGACAGGAGGATGTCATGAAAACCATGCTGCCGGACCTGTGGTCCCGCGATGTCATGACCGATCCCTTCCGCGCTCTCGAAAGGGATCTGTTTGGGCGCGATTTCGCGAAAATGTTCGACATACCCAGGGGTATGAGTTCGGGCATGACGATGGCGCCCGCGATGGCGCCGGTTCCGGCGATGAACATCGCCGAGACGGAAAAGACCATCGAGGCGACGCTGGAAATCCCCGGCGTCGAGGAAAAGGACATCAAGGTCCGCGTCGAGGGCGACCGCCTGATCGTCTCCGGCGAGAAGACATTTGAAACGCAGAAGGACGACAAGGATTGGCATGTGATGGAACGCCGCTTCGGCGCGTTCAATCGCTCCATTCTGTTGCCGTTCGAGCCTGCGGCCGACGCGATTTCCGCCCATTACGACAAGGGCGTGCTGCATCTGACGGTGCAGAAGCCGGCCGCAAAGGAAACCACGGCCAAGACCATTCCGGTCCTGACTGGCGCGCCCAAGGCGCAAGACCCGCCCGTCTCGCATTGAGGCGACGGCGTGGGGCGTGGCGCAAGCCGCGCCCCTTCCTTGTTAAGATTCGGCGTGGCGCAAGCCGCGCCCCTTCCTTGTTAAGATTCGGCGTGGCGCAAGCCGCGCCTTTTGGTCGTCCGTGGACCGCCCTCGTGGTTCGAGACGGCCGCTTCGCGGCCTCCTCACCATGAGGGCTACATTTAATTGCTGTGCAAGAACAAAGAGTAGCCCTCATGCTGAGGAGGCTCCCGCAAGGGAGCCGTCTCGAAGCGCGAGGGCGGTCCACGCGCGTCCCAGCGGCCTCACCCCGCGCGTAACATCTTCAGCGCCGTCTCGCGCTCGAACAGGTAGAGCAGCAGCTTGATCTTCTCGCCGCGCTCGCCTTGCAAGTCGGGATCGTCAGCCAGGAGCTTTTCCGCATCATCCCGCGCCGCGCGTAAAAGGTCGGCGTGAACGTCCAGCCGCGCAATGCGGAATCCCGGCGCCCCGGACTGGCGCACGCCGAGAATTTCCCCTTCGCCGCGCAGCCGCAAATCCTCTTCCGCGATCCTGAACCCATCCTCGGTCTCGCGCAAAATTTCCAGCCGCGCCTTGGCGGTTTCGCCCAGCGGCCCGCCATAAAGCAGAATGCACGAGGATTTCTTGTCGCCGCGCCCGACGCGCCCGCGCAACTGGTGCAATTGCGCCAGCCCAAAACGCTCGGCGTGCTCGATCACCATGATGGTGGCTTCCGGCACGTTGACGCCGACCTCGATCACCGTGGTCGCCACCAGGATTTGCGTCGCGCCCGAGGCGAAGGCCTCCATGGCCGCATCCTTGTCGCGGCCCTTCATCTGGCCATGCACAAGTCCAACCTTGTCGCCAAAGAACTTGTGCAAATCCTCGGCGCGATCCTGCGCGGCGGCGAGATCGCTGTCCTCGCTGCCCGCCACCAGCGGGCAGACCCAATAGACCCGCGCGCCGTCCTTCAGCGCCCGTCCGAGTCCCGCCACAACTTCGTCGATGCGTTCGGCGCTGAACCGGATCGTCGTGATCGGCTGGCGCCCCGGCGGTTTTTCGCGCAGGGCGGAAAAATCCATGTCGCCGAAATAGGCCAGCGCCAGACTGCGCGGAATCGGCGTCGCGGTCATGGCGAGAACATCGACGCCCGCGTTTTTCTCGCCCAGCGCGAGCCGCTGCTGCACGCCAAAACGGTGCTGCTCGTCGATCACGGCGAGGCCAAGGTCGCGAAAGACAAAATCCTCCTGCACCAGGGCGTGGGTGCCGATGACAATATTGAGCGCGCCGCTGGCCAGCGCGGCGAGCGTGGCGCGGCGCTCGGTCGCCCTGTCGCGTCCGGTCGCCAGCGCCACGGTCACGCCGGCGGCTTCCGCCAGCGGTTTGACGGTTTCAAAGTGCTGGCGCGCCAGGATTTCGGTCGGCGCCATCAGCGCGGCCTGCCGCCCCGCTTCGATCGCCTGCGCCATGGCGAGCAGGGCGACCACGGTTTTTCCCGAGCCGACATCGCCCTGCAACAGCCGCAGCATGCGTTTTTCGGAGGCCTGATCGGCGGAAATTTCTTCCAGCGCCTTGGTCTGGTCGCCGGTCAGCGCGAAGGGCAGGGCGGCCAGAATTTTCGCCCGCAACGCCCCGTCGCCCTTTTGCCCCCGTCCGAGCGCAACCTGCATCTTGCCGCGCACCAGACGCAGCGCGAGCTGGTGTGACAGCAATTCGTCGTAGGCGAGCCGGGCGAAAAACCTGTTTTCGGGTTTCAAATCCGCCGGCGCCTGTGGCGTGTGGGCGCGCGTCACCGCCTCGGCAAAACTCGGCCAGCCGTTCGAACGCGCAAAAGCCTCGTCCAGCCATTCCGGCAACACGGGCAGACGCGCCAGAGCCGCCGCCGCCGCCTTGGCCATCACACGGGGAAACAGGCCCTCGGTCAGGCCATAGACCGGCTCGACCGGCGGCAGGGTTTTCAGCCCTTCCTCGTCGAGGATGCGGTCGGGATGGACCATCTGCTTGTAATAATCGAAGATTTCGACGAGGCCCGACACCCAGCGCGTCGCGCCAACGGGCAGCGCCTTTTCCACCCAGCCGCCATTGGCGCGGAAGAAAATCAGGGTGAGGTCGCCGGTCTCGTCCTCGGTCAGTACGCGATACGGGCCTTTGGCGTGCGGCGGACGATGCTCGACCACCCGCACCTTGATCGTCGAAACCGCGCCCACCGGCGCCTGCGCGATGGTCGGCCGGGCGCGTCGATCCACGCCGTCGTGAGGCAGGTGCAACAGCACGTCGAGCACACGGGCCGGATGTTCGACGCCGCCGAGCAGGCGGTCGAGCAAACTTACGGTTTTTGGCCCGATCCCCGGTAGAGACGAGGCGCCGGCGAACAGGGGATCGAGAAGCGAAGGCCGCATGGCCCCTATCTAGCCGGGGGAATGCGGGGCGACAAGCGCCCTCCGATTCACCGCTCATGAACCACTTCGCGGGAACGCGCCCGAAGCGGACACAACTCATTCAGCATTCAACCCTAGATTGTTGCCGTGCGTCAGTGGAGTGCGTGGTGTTCGGTCCGACGAAAAGAGAAGTGCAAAAAGCCTCGTTCATGACGGGAATGCGGCGCATTTTTCCGTTCGGACGCGAGACTCAGCGCAAGGCGGCGGTCGCTCCGGCCGGGCCGTCCGTCGCCTCCGGGGCCGATAGCGAAAAAATTCGCGCGCTTGGGTTTTTCTGTGGCGCGCTGACCCGGGAGGACGAGCTTTACGCCGACGCCGGCGCCGGCGCGGCGGCTTTCGCCCACTGCGCCCATCTGTCGAAACATTTGCGCGCCGAGCTCCACGGGGTTTTCGCGAAAAGCTGCCTCGACGGCGGGCATGTCAAGCATGTGCGCGAACTCGACGCCTTCATCAACAAGTCCTCTCTCGCGGACCGGGACATGGCGCTGGAATTGACCCACGCGCTGCGCATCGTGCTGGCGCGGGAAAAGCACGGCGCCGGTTTCATTTACGAGAACGGGTCGGAGCGCAGCATCGCCATTTTCAAGCATCTCCTCAGCCTCGTGAGGCGCGCGCCAAGAGTCTTTGCGACGCTGGCCGCGCCCGAAGGCGGCGTTTTCGACCTGCGCGCCATCGAACATCGGCTGCTCGACGAGCGCCTCGACCATGCCGACAGCCTCAAGATGGCGGCGCCCGAGCCCCTGACCGTCAGCCTGGAGACGGCCGAAATCGCGCGTCGGATTGGCCTGGAGGAGCCCTATACGCCCGAGGCGGTGCAAGCGGCGCGGCGCGCCTTCGCCGCCCGCTGGCATCCCGACCGCGCGCCCGCGCACAAGCGCGAGCAGGCCAATCAGGCCCTCGCGGCGGTGAATGCGGCGCTGGACGAGATCGCGGCAAAGCTGGCGGTCTAGCCTATTCTCCAGGCTTGACCCTTGCGGCCTTATGGCTTCTGCTGCGGCATTGCCCTGTGCAGGAGCGCGCCCTTGTTCCGACTCAGCCTTGTCGTCTTCCTGTTGGCGACCGTCGCCGCCCAGGCGGCGGAAAAAGTGGTTCTCGCCGCCAATTGGCTGGCGGAAGCCGAGCACGGCGGTTTCTATCAGGCGCTGGCCGATGGAACTTACGCCAAATACGGCCTCGACGTCGCCATCCTGCCCGGCGGCCCGCAGAAGAACAACCGCCTGCTGCTGGCGGCGGGAAAAGTCGATTTCTACATGGGCGACAATATTATCGGGCAGTTCTCGGCCTTGGCCGAAAACATCCCCATCGTGACGCTGGCCGCCATTTTCCAGAAAGACCCGCTGGTTTTCATGTCGCATCCCGGCGCCGGCTTCGACCGTTTCGAGGACCTGCCCAAGGCCAAGGCCTTCGTCGGCCTCGCCACGCTCACCACGCTGTGGCCGTGGATGGAGAAGAAATGGGGTTTCGTGCGCAAGAACGCCGCGCCCTACACTTACAATTCCACGCCCTTCATCGCCGACAAGACTTCGATCCAGCAGGGCTACGCCACGTCCGAACCCTTCACCATCGCGCGCGAGGGCGGGTTTACGCCCAACGTGTTCCTGCTCGCCGACCACGGTTTTGAGACCTATTCGACCACGATCGAGACGCGCCGCGACCTGTTGGAGAAAAACCCCGATCTGGTCAGGCGCTTCGTCGAGGCCTCGATTCTCGGCTGGGTCCATTATCTCCACGGCGACAATTCCGCCGCCAATGCCGCGATCAAGGCGCAAAACCCCGACATCGACGACGCCCAGATCGCCTTCTCCATCGCGCAGATGAAACGTTTCGGCATTGTCGAATCCGGCGACGCGCTGACGAAAGGCATTGGCGCCATCGATATGGCGCGCGTCCAGCGCCATTACGCCGAAATGGTGGAAGCCGGCGCGGCCGCCAAGGGACTCGATCTCGCCAAGGGGTTCGACCTGCGTTTCGTCAATAAGGGCCTCGGGCTGGATCAAAAGCAGTGACCGCGCCGCTGCTGACCCTGATCAACCTCTCGCTCACCTTTCCCGGCCGCGCGGCGCCGGCGCTGAGCGGGGTCGATCTCGTCGTTCAGCGCGGCGAAACCCTGTGCCTGCTTGGCCCCTCCGGTTGCGGCAAGAGCACGCTGCTGCGGCTGGTCGCGGGTTTTGCGACGCCGACGGCCGGCGCCATCAGTTGGGCCGGACAAAAACCCGAGATCGGCTTCGTGTTCCAGGAGCCGAACCTGATGCCCTGGGCCGATGTCGCCGATAATGTCGCGCTGCCGCTGCGGCTCGCCGGCATGGGGCGGCGCGCGGCGGCGCCCTTGGTCGAAGCGGCGCTGGCGCGGGTCGGACTCGCCGGGCAGGAGCGGGCGCTGCCGCGTCAACTCTCCGGCGGCATGAAAATGCGGGTCTCGCTGGCGCGCGCGCTGGTCGACGAACCGGAGGTGCTGCTGCTCGACGAGCCTTTCGCCAGCCTCGACGAGATCACGCGCTGGGAGTTGAACGACGCGCTTCAGAGTTTGCGCGGCGGCGTCACCATCCTGTTCGTCACCCATTCCGTGTTCGAGGCCGCCTATCTCGCCGACCGCGTCGCGCTGCTGCGCGCCAATCCGGGAAAGATCCACGCGCTGGTCACGCTGGACAAAGCCTCCGCGAGCGGCGCCGCGCTGCGCGCCAGCCCGGAATACGCCAAAACCTGCGCCACCCTCAGCGAAGGCCTGCGCCAAGCCATGATGCCGACATGATCGCGAAACTGACGCCGCCGCTGGCGCTGGCGGCCCTGCTCCTCGCCTGGGAAGCGGCCGTGGCGCTGCTGAAAATCCCGCCGGCGCAACTCCCGGCGCCGAGCGTGATCGTCGCGACGCTGTTCGCCAATGCGCCGCAATTGCTCGGGGCCGCCGCGACCACGCTGTCGGAGGCCTTGCAGGCGCTGGCGCTGGCGGGGGCGGGCGGCGTGGCGCTGGCGCTGCTGTTTTCCTGGTCGCCCATGCTGGAGCGCGCCTTCCTGCCGGTGGCCGTCGCCTTGCAGGTCACGCCGCTGATCGCGGTGGCGCCGCTGCTGCTGATCTATCTGGAGCCGCGCGCCGCCGTGCTGGCCTGCGCGGTCCTCGTCGCCTTCTTCCCGATTCTCTCCAACGCCGCCGCCGGGTTGAAAGCCGCCGACCGCGGCCTGGTCGAGCTGTTCCGCCTCAAGGGGGCGTCGCCGGCCGACATCCTGTTCCGGCTGCGCTTGCCGTCCGCGCTGCCCTCGATCTTCACCGGGCTGAGAATCGGCGCCGGGCTGGCGCTGATCGGCGCCGTTGCGGCGGAACTGGCGGCGGGGGCGGCCGGACAGGGCGAGGGACTGGCCTTCCGCATCGTCGAGGCGGGCTATCGCCTGAAAATTCCGATGATGTACGCGGCGGTGGTCCTGCTGTGCCTGTGCGGCCTCGCGCTCTATGGCGCATTCGCCGGACTCGACCGGATTCTCTTGCGTCGGTGGCGCGACGGCGCCGAAGATTGAGGCGGCGGACGGACGTGACGCAGACCTCCGAACCTTGCCCGAAACTGCTGTGTCGTCCATGCAACTGTCAAATAAATTTATCGTGATCCGCATTTTCGCCTTTTTTTGCGGCTTTTCTGACCTGGGCTTGGGTGCTGGCGGATCGCGTCGCCGCTCTTGCCGGGGAAGTTGGCGCGCTGTTGAGGCCGCCCGGCGCGCGTAAAGCGTCAATCATTGGTTGTGTTGGCTTTGGACCTGAAAAGCGGCGCTTTTCGGGACGGGAAAGATTTGCGCTCGACCGCGCCCGCCGGTCATTCAAGGCGCAAGGGGGATCGTCCGGCGGGGCGGAAAAGGCAGGAAAATGCAACAAATTGTCGAAAATTTTAACGGCCTTTTAGGCATGATTTGTTTGAATCATCAAACGGGCGCCGTTCGGTTCGCACTTGCGGGCGGCTCCGGTTCCTGCCGCGCGCTCAGCTCCAATCGCGAGGCGGCAGGCTCCGGCCAAAACCCTGCGTCTTGTTTCGTTTACGGTTTGTGAGAGTACGCGGATGACAGACTGGAGTTTCGAATCCACCGAGCTGGACACCATGGACAACGCCAGCCTCCCGCGCAAAATCTTCACCCGCGCCGTGCCGGTGCTCGCCACCATGACGTTCTCGGCCCTGGTCGCCTTGCGCGTCGCCAGCGGCCTCGCCACCCAGACCGGCGTCCCCGAAGCGCAGCCGAAAGCGCCCTCCGCCGTCGCCCAAGCGGCCCAAGTCGCCCAAGCCGCCCAAGCCGCGAAACCGGCCAAATCCGCCGCCGAACCCGTTATCGCCCCGCAGGCCCCCCCCTCGCGCATGGCCGAGAACGTGCTGGCCGCCCCTTCGACCAGCCCCTATGGCGAATTGTTCGATCCCGATTTCGCCAGCATTGGTCTCGCTGACGCGCATCCGGCCGGTCTCGATGCTTCGCTGTTTCAGTCCGATCTGATGTACAAGCCCGTGGCCGAGGAGACGCAGGTCGCGGAGGCCGAGCCAGAGCCCGCGCCGGCAGCCCCTCTTACCGCGCCGCAAAAGAGCGCCGCCGAACTCGGCCTGCGCCTGGCGGAAGAGGAGACGGTGGTCGCCCCAATTCCCCCGGCGCGCCCGGCCAATCTGACGCGCCTCGCCAAGGTCGAGGACGAGGAGGAGGCCAAGCCCGCGCTGACGCCCGCGCCGATCTCGACGCCCGCGCCCGAGCGCGCCAGGGAACAGCCGCGGGAGATCGCCCCGCGCGTCGCCGCCCGCCGCCTGCGCGCCCAGCCGCAGATGCAGATGCAGACGCAAAACGATCCGCGCGGTTTCTTTGAAAAGCTGTTCAGCGACGGCGACCAGAAGGGTCCGCAGCTCGCCTACGCCACGCCCGAGGGCGGAAGCTCGCTGAAACTGTCGCGCGGCCTGTTCGCCTCGGCCCGGCCCGGCGAGGGCGTCGCCGTTTACAACATCGCGGCCCACACGGTCACCCTGCCCAGCGGCGCCCAGCTCGAAGCTCATTCCGGCCTCGGCGCGCTGTTCGACAATCCCGACGGCGTGCATGTGCGCATGCGCGGCTCGACCCCGCCGGCGACCTACCAGCTCACGCTGCGCGAAAGCCTGTTCCATGGCGTGCAGGCGCTGCGCCTGACCCCGCTCGACAGCAGCGTGCACGGCCGCAGCGGCCTGCTGGCGCACACCTTCATGCTCGGCCAGCGCGGCGATTCCAACGGCTGCGTCTCGTTCCGCAACTATCGCGCCTTCCTCGACGCCTATCGCAACGGCGAGATTCGCAAGCTGAAAGTGGTGCGCGGCGACGGCTGACGGCTTAGCTGAACAAACAAAGTAGCCCTCACCCTGAGGAGCTTGCGAAGCAAGCGTCTCGAAGGGCGAGGGCGGGCCACGAATGCACAGGATCGGCCCCGCCAGCGGATGCGCCGTGGCCCGCCCTCGCCCTCCGAGACGGCGCCTTCGGCGCCTCCTCAGGATGAGGGGCTACTCAAATACACGCCCCCTCATGCGCTGACCTCGATCTGGTCCAGCGCCTTCACCACGGCGTCGAAAATCAGCAGAATCGACGCATGGCGCGCCTTGTAGTCGCGCGCCGCCTCCAGCACGCCGGCGTCGGCGAATTTGCCCTGCGGCGGCGGCCCGTTTTCCTTCAGCATTTTCCGCATGGTCTCGCGCAAGTCGCGCAGTTCTTCCGGCGTCGACCCGACGATATGCCGGCCCATGGCGGCGCATGAAGCCTGTCCGAGCGCGCAAGCCTTCACATCCTGCGCGAATTCGGCGACCTTGCCCTCGGCCAACGACAGATCCGCTGTCACGCTCGACCCGCACAGCCGCGAATGCGCGCTCGCGCTCGCCTGTGGCGCGGGCAGCCGCCCGAGATGCGGAATGTTGGCCGCGAGTTCGAGAATTTTGAGGGAATAGACGTCGTCGATCATTGCGGCTCCTCACATAGGAAGCCGCGCCGCTCCTGTCTACCCATGGTCCACCCCGGCGAGCCGCAGCCAGCCGTCCTCGTCGATGGTTTCAACGCCTAAATCGCGCGCCTTGGCCAGTTTCGAGCCGGCGTCGGCGCCGGCGACCAGCAGATCGGTCTTTTTCGAGATCGACCCCGAAACTTTCGCGCCCAAGCGCTCCGCCAAGGCTTTGGCCTCGTCGCGGGTCATTTTGACCAGCGATCCCGTAAACACCACGGTCTTGCCCGCCACCGGGGAATCGCTCTTGACCGCCTCCATGGGAAACGGCGTCACCTGCGCCAGCAGCGCATCGAGCGCCGCCTCGTTATGCGGCTCGATAAAAAAGTCCGCCACCGCCTCCGCCACCACATCGCCAATGCCGTCTATGGCGTTGAGATGGTCGCGCTCCGGCGTCCCCGCCGCCGCTTTTCGCGCCTCGTTGCGGAAGGCCTCGAACGAGTCGAAAGCGCGGGCGAAACGGATGGCGTTGGTCTCGCCGACATGGCGAATGCCCAACGCAAAGATGAAGCGGTTGAGAACGATTCTTTTCCGCGCCGCGATGGCCGCGAACAGTTTGCGCGTCGAGACTTTGCCAAAACCCTCGAAATTCTCGATTTTGGTCAAACTCTCGCGGTCGCGTTCCTCCAGCGTGAAAATCTCGGCGGGGGTTTTGATCAGCCCCTTCTCGAAAAAGAATGCGATCTGCTTGTCGCCGAGACCCTCGATGTCGAAAGCGTTGCGCGAGCAGAAATGCCGCAGTTTTTCCACCGCCTGCGCCGGGCAGGCGAGGCTGCCGGTGCAGCGGCGCACCACATCGGCCTCGCCCGTCCTGGGGTCGATCTCGTTCAGAGCCGCCGAGCCGCAAACCGGACATTTGTCGGGAAATTCGTAGGGCTGCGCGCCCTCCGCGTGGCGCACCACGGAAACGATCTGCGGAATCACATCGCCGGCGCGCTGCACGGTGACCGTATCGCCGATGCGAATATCCTTTCGGGCGATCTCGTCCTTGTTGTGCAAGGTGGCGTTGGCGACCACCACGCCGCCGACCGTGACCGGCTTCAATCGCGCCACCGGAGTCAGCGCGCCGGTGCGCCCGACCTGAATTTCAATGTCGAGCAGTTCCGTGGTCGCCTGTTCGGCCGGGAACTTATGCGCCACGGCCCAGCGCGGCGCGCGCGCGACAAAGCCGAGCCGCTCCTGAAGCGCGAGATCGTTGACCTTGTACACCACCCCGTCAATGTCATAGTCGAGGCTCGCCCGCTGGCTTTCGATCAGCCGAAAATGCGCCAGCATTTGTTCCGGCGTGTCGCACAAGACGGTCAGCGGATTGGTCACAAAACCGCGCGCGGCCAGAAACGCGATCATGTCGGCTTGCGTCGCGGCGGGCAGGGCGGAGACCTCGCCCCAGGCATAGGCGAAGAATCTTAACGGCCGCCGCGCGGTGATCGACGAATCGAGCTGGCGCAGCGAGCCGGCCGCCGCATTGCGCGGATTGGCGAAAATCTTTTCGCCCGCTTCGGCCTGCCTGGCGTTGAGCGCGGCGAAATCGGCCTTGCTCATGTAAACCTCGCCGCGCGCCTCAAGCACATCCGGCGCGCCGTCAAGCAAATCCGGCACATCCGCGATGGTGCGGACATTGGCGGTGACGTCCTCGCCGACGGCGCCGTCGCCGCGCGTGGCGGCGCTGACGAGTTTTCCGTTCTCATAGCGCAGCGAACAGGACAGGCCGTCGATTTTCGGCTCGGCGGTGAAGGCGATGTCGGCGGCGACTCCCAAAAACCGCTTCACCCGCGCCACGAATTCAAAAACATCCTCGTCGGCGAAAACATTGCCGAGCGAGAGCATGGGAATGGCGTGCGTGACCTTGGCGAATCTTTCGACGGGCGCCGCGCCCACTTTGCGCGACAGCGAATCCGCGCCCGAAAGTTCGGGAAATTCCGCCTCCAGCGCCTCATAGCGGCGGCGCAGGGCGTCATATTCCGCGTCCGGGATCTTCGGCGCGTCGTCCTGGTAATAGGCGCGGTCATAGTCGGCGAGCGCTTCGCCAAGGTTGTTGTGCTCCGCGCGAACCGCTTCGAGATCTTTCTTCCGGGTCATGGCGGGAAGCTAGCCAATTTCGCGCGAGAAGGCGAGACGCGCGTCGGCCGAAACAAAGGCCCGCTCCGGCCGTAACGGTCGGAGCGGGCAGACGGCCTGGCTGGGAGAGGTCCGAGGCCGGGAGCTTGCGAACCGGGTCGCGGGACCGCATTGCGCGCCCGCCTTGGACCGCGATATCAGTATTTTGCCGCGACAGCGGTGACCGCGGGCTGGTCGAATTTCCAGACCGGGATGATCAGGCGCGCCCAATAGCGGGTTTCAAATCCACCCATGTTGGTCTGGGCGATATCGCGTGAAACCCGGAAATCCGCCTTGATCGAGCCAAAGTCGTAGCCGACCAAGCCGCCGAGAGCGAACTGGCTCTGTTTCAGATAGCCGGGGTAGGGCGAACTGACGTCCTGGGAGCCAAATCCGATCAGGCCGACCTCCCATTTTTCGATGTGCCTCAGCGCCGTCAAATTCAGCACGCCATAGGCGTTGCCGGCTGTGGCGGGCTGGCCCAGGGCGGCGTTGACCGGCGTGACGTTGACCTCGGCGCCGGTCTTGCCGGTCCCGTATGCGAGATCCGCGTTCAACGCCCAGCCGTTGGCGACATAGCCAACGGCGACATTGGTCTGCGACACCCAATAATCGCTCAGCGAAACAGACGTGTTCACGGGAATCCACGCGCCCGTCTTGATCGCGCCGAAAAAGCCGCCGCCAAGATCCCACGACAGGCCGGCGCCGAATTTTTGCGCCGCGAAGCCGTCCAGATTGGCCTCCGTGGTTCCAAAGCCCCTGCCCACGGTGACCTGGGCCCAGACAGATTCGCTCTCGAAGAAGGGGTGGCCTTCAAGCACCCTGAAGGGAAGGAAGCCAACGAAATGCAGCGGCACGGCGATGAGGGAGTCCGTTTCCGCCGATCCTTGATAGGGGCCGCGTTGCCCCCAGCTCACATCGATAAGATTGTAAATGCCATCGGGGAGCGGAGCCGATGTGATCGCGCCCGCGCTGATGCCCGGCAGGGATTTCGAGCTGGCGCAGGCTGCGTGGATCGAGCCGCAAAACGACAAGGCGACAGCCGCGGACACAATAAGTCTATGCTTGAATTCCATTTGATCCTCCCATAAAGGCGCATTTTTTTGTTTGCGCGCCATGTCTTGGCAACATTCGTCGCCTTAGCTCCCAAGGATATACTGGCGGGCTCATGCTCATCCGGCATCGGCCGCCGATATTTCTTGAAGCTATGCCCGCATTTTTTTCATGACGCGCGGGCAACGGCGATGTCTTATTTGATGCAATCCGCCCAACTTGGGCTTTGCGGTCGCGACGTCAGCGCATTGTTGCTTTTTTGTCGCATATCGAGGTCGCCCAAACGCCGCGCGCGAGGCCCGAATGGACAAAGCTGAATTGACAAAGTCGTATAATTATATTATATAACGATTATGACATGCGGCAGACTTGAAAAGGCGAGACAATGATCCACGCAGCCAAATCCCCGCCCCAGGAAGGCGACGCCCGCGCTCTGGGGCCGCTGCGCGTGGCGCGCCACGGCGCCGTCCTCGCCGTCGGCCTCGACCGTCCGTCCAAGCGCAACGCCATCAACGACGAAACCATCGAAGCGCTGGACCAATGCTTTTCCACCCTTCCGAGGGAGGTGGGCGCGGTTGTGCTGCATGGAATCGGTCCGAATTTCTCCGCCGGCCTCGACCTTTCGGAAATCGCCGAGCGCGACGTCACGGCCGGCGTGTTCCACTCGCGCAGTTGGCATCGTTGTTTTGAAAAGATCGAATTCGGCCGCACGCCGGTGATCGCCGCGCTCAAGGGCGCCGTGATCGGCGGCGGATTGGAGCTGGCCTGCGCCGCCCATATCCGGGTCGCCGACCCGACCACGTTTTACGCGCTTCCCGAAGGCCAGCGCGGCATTTTCGTCGGCGGCGGCGCGTCGGTGCGCCTGCCGCGCCTGATCGGCGTCGCCCGCATGGCCGACATGATGCTGACCGGGCGCACCTATTCCGCCGCCGAAGGCGTCCCGCTCGGTTTCTCGCAATATCTCGTCGGCGCCGACGAGTCCTTCGCCAAGGCGCTCGAATTGGCCAATCGCTGCTGCGGCAACGCGCCGCTGACCAATTTTTCCGTGATCCAGGCGCTGCCGCGCATCGCCGACTCCGATCCGCGCATCGGCTTCTTCATGGAATCGCTGATGGCGGCGGTGGCCCAGGGCGACATCGAAGCGAAAAACCGTGTGCGCGACTTCCTGGAAAAGCGCGCCGACAAGGTGGCGCGTCCCGACTGAATTTTTCGGCGTAGCGAACGGCCGCGCGCCTTCTTGCACGTTTGTTGGGGAGCCAGATGATTGTATCGGGAACAGCGGCCCTCGTTACCGGCGCGGCCTCCGGCCTTGGCCGGGCGACGGCGCAAGCGCTCGCGGCCAAAGGCGCAAAAGTGGCGCTGCTCGACATCAACGCCGAGGCGGCGCAGGCCGCCGCCCACGATCTCGGCGGTTTCGGCGCGGCTTGCGACGTCGCCGATCCCGCCTCGGTCGCGGCGGCGCTGGAGGCGGCGGCGGCCGTCCACGGCCCGGCGCGCATTCTGGTCAATTGCGCCGGCATTGGCGTCGCCAAGCGGGTGCTGGGACGCGACGGGCCGATGAGCCTGGACGATTTCGAAAAGGTCATCCGCGTCAATCTGCTGGGAACCTTCAACATGATCCGGCTGGCGACCGCCGCCATGGCCGCGCTGGCGCCGCTCGACGACGGCGAGCGCGGCGTGGTCGTTTCCACGGCCTCCGTCGCCGCCTTCGAGGGCCAGATCGGCCAGGCCGCCTATGCCGCCTCCAAGGGCGGCGTGGTCGCCATGACCCTGCCGATCGCGCGCGAACTGGCGGCGTTCGGCATTCGCCTCAACACCATCGCGCCGGGCCTGTTTCTCACGCCGCTGCTGCAAGGGCTGCCCGAGGACGCCCAATCGTCGCTGGCCCGCGCCATTCCGTTCCCGCAGCGGCTCGGCCGCCCCGAGGAATTCGCGGCCTTGGCGGTTCACATGGTGGAAAACGCCTTCCTCAATGGCGAAACCGTGCGGCTCGACGGCGCCTTGCGCATGCAGCCGAAGTAACGGGGTGACGACATGAGCGATCCCATTGCCCTGTTCCCGAGCGAATGGCAGGTGTCGCCGAGCGCGCTCAGCCAACTCGTCCCGGCGACCAGCAACATGCTGCGCGCCATCCGCCGCGCGCGCGGCGAGAACGGGCTTGGCGCGGAAGAGGCGACGATCTTCCTCGCCATCGGCAGCTTGAGCCTGACGGCGGCCGGCGGATTCCTGATCGTCTCGCCGGTCACCATCCGGCAATTGGCCGAGACGCTCAACATCCCCCGCGAGACCGTGCGCAGGAAGGCCGGCTTTCTCGTCTCCAGGGGCTATGTCGTCGCCAAACGCCAGGGTCTGTCGATCCAGAACATCGACGCCTGGCTCTGTCTCGCGAAAACCCTCGCGGGCGCGCGGACTTGATCGTCGCCGGAGAGAGCCGGCCGCCGCCCCGCGCGATGATTCCGGTGCTGGGCGCGCTCAGCGCGTTCGGGCCGGCCTCGATCGACATGTATCTGCCCGCGCTCCCCGCCATCGGTCTGGATTTCGCCGTGGCGCCCGAGCGGGTTCAGGCCAGCATCGGCGCCTTTCTGGCCGGCTTCGCCTTGGGCATGCTGGTCTATGGCCCGCTGTCCGACCGTTTCGGGCGTCGTCCGGCGGTGGCGGCGGGCATCGCGCTTTACATGGCCGCGAGCCTTGGCTGCGCGGTCGCGCCGGACATGACCAGCTTCATCGCGCTGCGTTTCGCGCAGGCGCTGGGCGGCGGCGCGGCCACGGCCCTGGCCCGCGCCATGGTGCGCGATCTCTATGCGACAAATCAGGGCGCGCGGGTGATGTCGCTGATGATGCTGGTCACATCGATCATGCCGCTGGTCGCGCCGTTCATGGGCGCCGCCGTGTTCGCGGGTCTGGGCTGGCGGGCGATCTTCTGGGCGCTCGCCGCCTTTGGCGCGGCGACCTTGAGCGCTTACCTGCTGCTTGTGCCGGAAACCCTGCCGCCCGAACGCCGGCGCAAGACGAGTCCGCGGGCGCTGGCGGGCGCCTACGCCAGGATTCTCCGCACACCCCGCGTCCTCCGCCTCGTTCTCGCCGGCGCCGCCGCCTATGGCGGCTTGATGGCCTATATTACCGGAACGCCCTTCGCCTATATCGTCCATTTTCAAGTCGCGCCGACGCATTTCCCGTTCTTGTTCGCGCTGGGCGCCCTCGCCGTCGCCCTTGGCAATACGCTCAACGCCGCCCTGGTGGTGCGACTGGGATTTGAACGCATGCTTCGGGTGGGCGGCGCCATAGCGGGGCTGGCGGGCGCGCTGCTGCTGGTCGAGGCGCAATTTCCGCCTTCGCTGGCCGTGCTGGTGGCGACGGTCGCGCTCTATCTGGTTTGCGTCAATCTCACGGCGGCCAATGCGGTCGCCGGCGTGATGGCGCTGCATCCCGAGCAGGCCGGCGCGGCCTCCGCCCTGTTCGGCGCCGGGCAGTTCGGCCTGGGCGCGCTGTGCAGCGCCGCCGTCGGCCTGTTCGCGGAGGAACCGCGCGGCCTGTGTCTGGTCATGGGCGCGGCCGGGGTCGTCTGCGCCGGCGCGGTCGCGCTGCTGGCGTTCGGTCGCGGCAAGGGACGGATTCCGCGTCGAAGCCGATAAAACGCGTCGATGGGCCGCCGCCCCCAAGGACGCCGGATGAAACGCAACCAGACCATCGCAATCCAGCCTGAGTGTTTTCCGAACCTGTCGTCATCAGGATTGGCGACTAAGGTCCGCGCTCCAAGTCGGCGGTGGCTGTTCACGAACCCGATGCGCGGAACGATCAGGATCAATCCATGAAACGACGGGTTTCGGGTTCACTCATTGCGTTGACGCTTACGACGCCGGCTTTGGCCTTGCCAATCGCGCCTTCATTGTCAGCGGCGCAATCCGTTCAAATGGTCGCGCCGGCGCGCGCGGACCACGGACGGCATGAGGGATGGGGCCAGGGCCGCCACTATGGATGGCGGCGCAGCCATCACCGTCATCATCGCTTCTGATTCAGGCCATCTCCGGCGGACATCCAACATTCAGGAACATTCTCATGCGCAACAACACAATCGCCGTCGCTACGATCGCTTTCCTCGCCCTCTCGGGCGCGGCTGTCGCACAGGGGGCTATCGGCGGCGCCGCCGAAGGGTCGCGAGAGGGTGATCGCGCGGCCGGCCCGGTCGGCGCGGTCGTCGGCGGCGCCGCCGGCGCGGTCGTGGGAGGCATAAACGGTCTGCTTGGCGACAATCAGCGCCCGCGCTTTCGTGATTACGCCACCCACAGAAATCATAAGTCCTACGCCTACGACCGGCAGGTGGACGTCGGCGCGGTTCTGCCCGATGACGGCGTGACCTATTACGAGGTGCCGCCCGAATACGAAGTGCCGGTCTACAAATATGCCATCGTCAATGACCGGACGGTTCTGGTCGATCCGCACAGCCACCGCATCGTGCAGATCATCGATTAGGCTTGAAACCGCCTTGGCGCGCTTGGGGCCGTCGCCTCCGGCGCGCCATCGCTTCACATTCTCGATCATGTCGGCTGCGGTTCGCGGCCAGATTTCACGGCCGACTTCGACACGGAAGCGGCGCCGACGCGGCGCGTTCGGTCCGCATCGCGACGCGCGCCGGCCATGACGATCCTGCGCCTTGGTTCGGCGCCGCCGCCAGCCTTCCTTTATCGTCGCGCCACAGCTCATCGATGGCGGCGCAGGCGCGCCCGTCACTTCTGGGCGGTCATCAGGTCGGCGGTCTTGAAATAAGCGCGGGCGTGGGCGAGCAGGTTCTGGTCGGACGGATGATCGACGGTTTCGACTCCGGCGACACGCTCCAGCAAGGCCGGGTCATGGCGGGCGATATGCTTGACGAGCGCCGTTTTCGCCACGCCCGGACCCGTGATCAATATGGCCTTGGATCCGCCGATCGCCTCGACCACGGCGCCAAAGAACGCCTGATTCTCGGCCGCGTGGCCGCTGCCGATCGCGTTCGCCTTGTGATGGACGTGAACATGCGGATTATCGGGCCGCACGACAAGGCGCTCCTCGTCCTCGGCGTTGAAATGAAAGATGCGGGCTTCGTGATGATCGATCCAGACGACGCTGTGATTATGTTCAGTCATGGCTGTGTTTCCTGATGAGGGGCCGCGCGGGAGCGGTCATTGCGCCGCGATCCAGCGGGTTATCGCCGGCCAATGCTCCTTGAGCGTGCGGGCGCCCATGAACAGGCCGATATGGCCGCCGGGCACGGTCTTCCGCACGATCTTGTCGTTCGGCGTTGCGATATATTTCGCGGCGTCGAGCACTTGCTCCGGCGTGGTGATGTCGTCGCTCGCGCCGGCGAGCAGGTAGGTCGGGCAGGTGATCCCGCGCAGGTCCAGTTTCCGGTCGAGGCCGACGAACTCACCCTTCGCCAGGCGGTTTTCCTTGAAGAGCTGCGTGATCGCCTGCAAATACCATCTGCCGGGCAGGTCGATCGGACTCTCGTACCAGCTCTCGAACGTCTCTTCCTTGGCCAGCCATGCGGGGTCGTCGATATGCTCGTAAACATCGATCTGATCCAGCATGTAATGCTGCGCCGGGTGCATGTTCTTCCAGCCCTGAAGCATCATCGCGCCCCGCATCAGACCGCCGCCGAGCGCGACAAGCTCCTGGTAGGTTGAAAGCGGCGTCTCGTGCGCCAGGCGCTTGATCGGCCCGTCGCCCGCGTCCGTATCGATCGGAGCGCCCGCCAGCACCAGCGCATTGACCTTGTCGGGAAAACGCGCGGCGATCATCGCCGCCATCCAGCCGCCCTGGCACAGACCGACAAGGTTGACGCGCCCGCCGAGATCGTCGATGGCGACGACCAGATCGGCGAGGTAATTGTCGATTTCGAGGTCTTTCATGTCCGGCGTGGCGGTCTTCCAATCGGTCAGGGCCACATGGGCGAGGCCATTGTCCAACAAGGTTTGCACGAGGCTTTGACCCTTGGCGTAGTCGGCGATCATCGCCGTATGTCCGGCGTGAGGCGCGTCGATCAGAGTGGGGATGCCGCCGGGCTTGCCGTAATCGCGCAGCGCCATGCTGCGCAGATCGAGGCGCAAAAGGTTGGGCGTCGCCAGCCTGGGCCGCAGCCCGCCGTGCAATTTGATCTCCTCGCCCACAAATTCAATGTTCTTTTCGTAAAGCGCGGCGCCTTCCTTGACGAGCGATTCCGCCATGGCGAGAGGCCAGAACGCGGGAAGGCTGAGCAAGGGTGGGAGAGGGGATTTCGCGGATTTCGCCTGGTGCATCAAGGGGCCTTCTCGCGTTCGGCGGGTCAGCTCGCGGGACGGGCGAAAGCCGCGCCTGGCGAGGACAATTTCCGCCAATGGACCAACTTAGCCTTTGCAGACATGCGCCAACAGCATCGGAAACTACTCACGCCGCGGCGATCCCGCAGCGGTCCCGCGAAACGTCTGGCGATCGCGAAAGGCTTGAGTGCAAAGCTCTAGCGCCGTCGTATGGCGATTTTCAGGCGATCGCGGCGGCGGCGTCGAGCGCGCGCTGAATGGCGCAAGTCAGATCGGCCTCGAAAAACGGCTTCTGGATGGCCGTGGCCCAAGGCCTGAGCGCGCGGATCGGAAGGATGTCGCCGGAGATGAAGACATGAGGGATCCGTGCGCCCTGCTGGATGCGATCGACGGCGCCGAGTCCGCCGCCTTGGCGCAATTGGGCGTCGACGATCATCATCTCGGGCTTGAGATCCCGCGCGGCCGCCACAGCCTCGGATTCCGTGGTCGCGATGCCAAGGACGTTATGGCCTTGCGTTTCGAGCATCTCGGCCAGCGTCAACGCGACCATGCCGTCGTCCTCGACCACCAGGATGCGGAGCGGTTTCATCGCCTGACCTCGCCACCGGCTCCGCCTTCGTTGACCCAGGACGCGATTTGCCGCGTCGCTTCCGGCGGCGCGAAATGTTCGCGAGTCTCCGCCAGCTCCAGAACGCTCGACGCGCGCGTCGTGGAGGGTGCGTCGCCGGCCGTCGGATCCCTCGTCTGACGATGATTCATTGAGATCCCATGGGCCAGGACCAGTCCGTTGACGCCCCGGGTCGCGCACATGCCGGCCTCCAGAAGTTGTCGCGGGCCGCGTCGCCGACGACGGCGCGACCGCTTGATCGCCTCGATGATAGGCGAGGGGATCGCTGCGTCGTAAGGCTCGGAAATTACTCAAAGTTCAATTCATCTCAGCGGCGCCTCGCGGCGCCCCGGACGTGAGTAGTTTCCGAGCCTGCTGCTTTCGACGCGCGGCAGGCGCGGTTCGGTTGCGACTGATCCGTCCGGGAGCCGGCGACACATGAATCCGATCACCCTGTTCTTGACCCTGGCCTGTGTGGCCATGGGCGCGGCGCTGATCTTCGCGGCCATGCCCGTCGCCGCCGCCTTGAAGAGGGCCAACAACTGGCAAAAGTTCGTCATCCCGCGCGCGGGAAGACGCCCAGAAGGCGGCGCTGAACATCACCGATTACCGCGAGGCGATCGACCGGGTTTCGCAGACGTCGCCGCGCGAAATGATCGGTTCGTCGATGCTCGCGGCGCTGCTGTCCGAGCGCGACGTGGCGGACACGTTGCTGCGCGCGGAAATCGGACGCAAGACCGCCGACTGGGGCATATCGGTAAAATCGGTCGAAATTCGCGATGTCGCCGGCAAGATTCCCGCAGCCCCGGACGTTCCAAGCCAGCCGGCGGAGCCGAAGAAACTCAACGGCCAGGTCCCCCAGATCTTCCCCCAGATCTTCCCCCAGATTTTCCCCAAGATTTCTGCGCCGCAATAATCGCGGCGGTTTCCGGCGTCGCCAGCGCGAACACGGTCAGAGCCGCCGAAGCGACGCGCCGATGGCCCGCGCGCGTGACGTGAGTAGATTCCGATACTTTTGTCACACGCCGCAGCGCGTGCTATTGGCTTTGAGCAAGGCCGCTTGGGCCGCGCCGGTCGCCTCCACTACAATGTCCCGCCCGGCAATCGAACGGAGAGGAAACCGGCATGCCTTTCCATCCCGCGCGCATCGCCATCATCGGCTGCGGCCATGTCGGGACGACCTGCGCCTATGCCCTGCTGCAAAGCCGGCTCTGTCGCGAGATCGTCCTCATCGACCGCGACGAGGACCGCGCCAAGGGCGAGGCGCTGGACCTTCAGCAATCGGTTCCGCTGGGCATGCCGGTCAAAATATTCGCGGGCGACTACGAAGATGCGGCGGCGAGCGCCATCGTCGTCCTGACGGTCGGCGCCCCCGGAAAATTCCCCGGCTCGCGTCTCGATCTGCTTGCGGCCAACATCGAGATTGTCAGCGCCTGCGTCGGCAAGCTGATGGCGCAACATTTCGACGGCGTCCTGCTGCTCACCACCAATCCCGTCGATATCCTGACCCTGGTCGCGCAGAGGGACTCGCGTCTTCCGGTCAATCAGGTGATTGGCTCGGGCACGCTGATCGATACCGAGCGTTTTCGCTCCATCCTCGGCGAAAGCCTCAATGTCGACGCCCGTTCGGTCGACGCCGTCGTGATCGGCGAGCACGGCGATTCCTCCGTCGCCGTCTGGAGCGCGGCCCATGTCGGCGGCGCGCCGCTGGCGGCTTTCCCCGAAGCCGGGGCGCTGCCCTCGCGGGAGAAGCTGCTCGCCAGGGTGCGGCGCGCCGGCCCCGAGGTCATCGCCCTCAAGGGCAACACCTGTTTCGCCATCGCCAGTTGCGTGACCCGCATCTGCGAAGCGATCCTGCGCGACGAACGCGCCGTTCTCGTCGTCTCGACCCTGATGACCGGCGAATATGGCCTGCGCGACGTCTGCCTGAGCACGCCGTGCGTGATCGGAAAAACCGGCGTCGCGCGCGTGCTCGTCCTGAGCCTGGATGCGGCGGAACAGAAGGCGCTCGAACATTCGGCGGCCATCCTGCGGCGCGCTTACGCCGCTTACGAGGCAAGCTGAGAGCCGATCATGGCGCCCCGTTCGGCGGTCCTGCTCGCCACCCGAAACGTCCTTTATGTCTCCATCGCCGGAGACCTGATCGTGGCGGCGATAAAGGTCGGGGCGGCGGCCTATACCGGCGGTTCGGCCATGTGGAGCGAGGCGGTGCATTCGCTGGTCGACAGCAGCAATTCGATTCTGCTGCTTTACGGCGTGCATCGCGCCAAGCGGACGCCGGACCAGGAGCACCCTTTCGGTTATGGCCGCGAAATCTACTTCTGGAGTTTCGTCGTCGCGGTGCAGGTGTTCGCCCTGGGGGCGGGCGTCGCCCTGGTCGAGGGCGTCACCCACGTCCTGCATCCGACCCCCATCGCCTTCGCCGAAGTGAACTACATCGTGCTCGGCCTGTCGGCGCTGTTCGACGGCGCGACCTGGCTGATCGCCCTGCGCGGTTTCAGGCGCGGAGCGGGCGATTCCGATCTTTTCCAGGCCATGCGCGCCAGCAAGGATCCGCCGTCCTTCATGGTCGTGTTCGAGGACAGCGCCGCGCTGATCGGCCTCGTCATCGCCCTGGTCGGCTCCTACCTGTCGATCAGGCTCGACCTCCCCATCCTCGACGGCGTGGCCTCGATTCTCATCAGCCTCGTGCTGGCGCTGACGGCGGTCTTTCTCGCGCGCGAGACCAAGGGCCTGCTGATCGGGGAATCCGCCGATCCCGCCATCGTGATGTCGCTGCTGCGCATCGCGCGGGAGATGGAGGGCGTCGCCCACGCCAATGGCATCCTGACCGTTCACCTGGCCCCGCGACAGATCGCCGTCGCGCTCAGTCTCGAATTCTCCGACGAATTGCAGACGCCCGCCCTTGAAATCAAGGTGAGCGAATTGGAGCAGCGGCTTCGGGCCTTGCATCCGGAGGTGATCGCGGTGTTCGTCAAACCCCAGACCGCGCTTGGCTATGCGGAAGCGGTCGAGCGCCGGCGCGGCAAGACCCGACAGATCGTGTTTCATACGCCGTCGCCGCCGGGTCCGGCGTGAGCCGCCCAAAGATTAGCGGAGCTGTTGGGTAGTTTCCGAGGCTTACACGCTCAGTCCGCGTTTCTATAGTCGAGGCGATGGAAGCCGAAACCGTCCATGCGCGGTTTCGCCGCCGCCATGGCTGTCGAAATGGAGAACGAGATGAAGCCGTATCTGATTTCGGGCGTCGCGCTGGTCCTGCTGGCGGGCGCGGCTCATGCGCAGGTGATCGGTCCCGGCGGCCCCGGCGGTCCAGGGGCTCCCGCTGGTCCAGTAGCGCCCGCTGGTCCAGTAGCGGCGGTCGGCGCGCCGCCCGCCGCGCCGAAGCCGCCGCCCGGCAAGGCCGCGCATTTCATCCTTCAGGATGGCGACGCGATGGTGGATGTCAAATGCGCCGACGACGAGACGATGAAGACATGCGCCGACATCACGCTGCAAATCCTCGACAAAATCGTGGCTCTGCCCAAGCCCTGACGTTCAGGACTGTGTTCCGCGGACATATCGACGCCGCGGCGTCCAGAAGAGGAATTCGGCCATGTCGCGTCACAAAGCAATGACCCTCGCCGCTGCTGCGGGGCTTGGATTGTCGCCCGCGAGTTCGGCGCAAGCGGCGATCGCCGGCCCCCCGCTGGCGTCGCGCATCGCGGCGTCGGAGACCGGCCTGGTGGTGAAGGCGCAATATTATCATGGCGGCCAGAATTACTGCTGGTACCTGAACGGATGGCAGGGACCGGGGTGGTATTGGTGCGGCTATGCCTGGGAAGACGGCATGGGCTGGGGCGGCGGTTACGGCTGGAATGGCTGGGGCGGCGGTCGCGGGCGCATCCATCCCGGCAATGGCGCCGGCGCCCGCGCGCGCGCAGGCGGGCTGGGCGGCGCGATCGGCGGCCATCTGAGCGGCGCGATCGGCGGACGGATTGGCGGCCATCTGGGCGGGGCTCCAATCGCTCCAACTGGCGGGCATATCGGCGCCGGCGGCGGTCCTGCGGGCGGCGGCTCTGGCGGCGGCGGCCACGGCGGCGGAGTCGGCCACGGCGGGAGCGGCGGCCGCGGCGGCGGTGATCATGGACGCTGACCACATCGTGAATGTCACGCGGAGCTTTCCGCGATCCTCTTTTCTTTCAAAGGACATGGGACATGAAACAAGACCACAAGAAGACCTCGATTTCCGGACTCGTGACAGCCGTTTTCGCGCGCCGGTTCGTCGTTGAAGACAAGGATGGCAAGCATCTCGCCGATCTCGGTTCGCAACCCTCCCTCGTCGATTTGCGCGAGGGCGACAAGGTGACGCTTCAGGGCCGCCGCAAGCACGCGGAAATCAAGGTCTCCGCGATCACGAAGAAGGGCGGCGAGATGATCCTCATCGCTCGCAAGGGCGGGCATGGCCATGACAAGACGGTTGTCAGCCACGATCCGAGCCTGGCGATCGCGGCGGTGAAACTCGAGGGCTACAGGGTGTTGGGCGCGCCGCTGGGAACGCCGGACCATTTCGAAATTCTCGGGCGTTCCGCGAAAGGCAAACTGGTGGAATTTCATGTCGAGCTGGACGGGGCCATCGACAGCAAGAAGCCCGCCGACATGCAAGCGCCGAAATGGGCGTCGGCGATTGCCGACCTTTAGCCCCATCTTGTCTTGCCGTGGCGCGGACCGATGCGACGATCGAAATTCCGTCAATCCTCAGCCGCATCGGAACGCCTGAACATGCGCGCCAAGCATAGAGAACGGCATCGCACGGGAAACCTCGGCTGGCTGCGCGCGTCGGTTCTGGGCGCCAACGATGGGCTGCTTTCGACCGCGAGTCTGGTGTTGGGCGTGGCCGCCGCGCAGGGCGCGCGCGGCGCGATATTGGTCGCGGGCGTCGCCGGTCTGGTCGCGGGGGCCATGTCGATGGCGGCCGGGGAATATGTGTCGGTGCATTCGCAGGCCGACGCCGAGGCGGCCGACCTCGAACGCGAACGCCGGGAGCTTCGCGTGAACGACAAGGGAGAACACAGCGAGCTTGCCGCCATCTATGTCGGCCGTGGGCTCGATCCCGCGCTGGCGAGCGCGGTCGCCGAGCAGCTCATGGCGCATGACGCGCTCGGCGCGCATGCGCGCGACGAACTCGGCATTTCCGAGACGCTCAGGGCGCGGCCGATCCAGGCGGCGTTCGCCTCCGCCGCGAGCTTTGCCGCCGGGGCGGCGATTCCGCTGGCCGTCGCGACCCTGGCGCCCGGCGCCCATTTGATCGCCTTCGTGGCCGGCGCCTCCCTGCTTTCACTCATCGTCATGGGCGCGTTGGCGGCGCGCGCCGGCGGCGCCAACGCGGCGGCGGGCGCGGCGCGCGTCACCTTCTGGGGCGCGCTGGCCATGGCCGTCACAGCCGGCATTGGCGCCCTCGTCGGCGCAATCGCGTAAGCGCGTGTCCCTAGCGCCATGATCTGTTTCGCGCGGGAAGACCTGTCCCCTGCGCGATGAGTAGATTCCGAACCTTTCACGACGGCTTGCCCGGCCTATTGTGGTCGGCGGTCGTGAGCGCCGATCCAGAGCGGCGACGGTGGTCGTCCGGCTTGATCGCGCTGCTCCGACCGTGGCGGTCGCCTCCCCCTCTGCGACCGCCACCCTTCCTGCGACCGTCGCAACGACGGCTACCCTTGAAAGGCAGAAGGCATGCTGCGCGAAAACGAGCCGGACATGCCGGAAATCGGCACGGACAAGGTCTGTTTCGTGGTGGCGAAATCCCGCGAACTCCTGGCGGAGGACGTTGGCGCGCAACGCGACGCCTCCAACGCGACGGATGATGGATTTTCGGCCGTTCTGACCGATTCCGGCGATCTCCCGACGCGGCTGGAGCTGGTCGAATTCATCGACGGGCTCGACAGCGACGAACGCGATGCGCTCATCGCCCTCGTCTGGATTGGACGCGGCGATTTCGAACGTTCCGATTGGCGCGCGGCGGTCAAAAGCGCGGCCGCGCGACGCGAGAGCGGCGCCGCCAAATACCTGATGGCGATTCCCTTGCTGCCGGATTATCTCGAAGACGCCCTGTCCGCCTTCGATCAATCCTGTCGCGGCTTCGATGAGCGGGAATCGCCTGGACTCTGAACGACGCGCCTTCAAACTCGTGCGTAGTTTCCGATCCTTCGGAGCGCGACAGCCGACGCCTATGGTCGCGGCCTCTGAAGGGACCAGGGTCGCGCCACGCGACCGTCATTCCAGCTTCAACAACGGGAGCAGATCATGGTGCAGTCAGTCCTTCCATTCCGGCAGCACACCCCCGAAGACGATCCCGCGCAGGGCGCGCCTGGAACCGGCCAGGATGTTTGTCCCCAATGCGAGGGGACCGGCAAGCAGGTCGACAAGGCGGGCGAGCCGACCGACCACCCTTGCGAACGCTGTGACGGAACAGGCAAAGTCATCCAGGGGATTGGCTAGCGCCGGCCTGATCGGCGAGGAAAAAGGCCTGCCAAGCGGAAAGCGTGGCAGGCCAAAACGCAGGTTAATTCTCGCTTCCGGAAATTTCGGCGGCCGGCCCGCCATATTGGTGGAACGACTTCAGCACTTCGGCCATGGCCCTGCGCAAGCCGTGGATCTGGTCGAGCAGATGGAGCGCGACGCCGACGCCCTCCGCATTGACGCCGAGATCGTCGATCAGATCGCGGATCAATCGCGCCCTCGCAATATCCGCTTCGGAAAAGACGAGATCATCGGCCGTCGCGCTGGGGATCAACCATTCCTCTTCGATCCAGAGTTCGAGCGTGGGGTGATCGAGATCGGCGCGGGCAAGAAAGTCCAGCTTGGTCAAGGTCATGGCAGCATCTCCCGGCGCGGTTGATAGTTTGCGGGCGCCCAGGCGGCGAGGAAGGCTTCCAGCTCCGGGTTCGGCTCCGTTGGCGCCATGATCTTGAGTTTGACCAGGAGATCGCCGTTGCCGTCGGCGCGGGGGACGCCCTTGCCTTTCAGCCGCAGGACCGTGCCGGTGTTCGATCCCTTCGGCGCCTTGAGCATGACGGCTCCGGTGGGCGTCGGCGTCTTGATCTCGGCGCCGAGGACGGCTTCCGCGAAGGTCACGGGCAGATCGAGATGAATATTGTCGCCATGCCGGGTGAAAAACGGGTGCGGACGGATGGAAATCTCCACCAGGGCGTCGCCGGTCTCGCCTTCGCCGGGCGAGGGCGCGCCCTTGCCGCGCAGGCGCAAGACCTGGCCCTGCTGCAGGCCCGGGGCGATGGTCACGTCCAGCGATCCGCCTTCCGGCAGGGTGATTCGTTTGGTCGCGCCATTGATGGCCTCGAGAAACTCGACAGTCAGGCTGTAGTGAAGATCCGCCCCGCGCGCGCGCCGCATTTGCCGGCGGAAGATTTCCGCGACAAAGTCGTCGGTGTCGGCGAAGTCGGCGTAGCCCGCCGCGCTCTCGTAGGGGTGGCCTTGCGCGGCATAATCCCGGTAATATCTGTCTCGCGGCGCCTGCGCCCCTGAAGCGTCGATCTCGCCGGCGTCGAAGCGCCGCCGCTTCTCGGCGTCGGACAAAAGATCATAGGCGCTCGCGACCTCCTTGAAGCGGCCTTCGGAGGTCTTGTCGCCGGGATTGAGGTCCGGGTGCAGCTTCTTGGCCAGCCGCAGGTAGGCCTTGCGAATTTCGTCGGGCGTTGCTGTGCGCGCAACCCCGAGAATGTCATAGGGGTCTTCCATCGCTCCTCCGCTGGCGCCGCCGCTTCATTCGTCTGCGCAAGTTGACGCCGAAAACCGTCGCATGAATAGCGAAATCTTCGCTGAGTAGTTTCCGATCCTAGCGCGGCAAGCGTCACGCCGCCTATCGTCGGACGCGCCGGGAAGGCTTGAAAAAAAAAGGATGTGACCATGCTGGAGTTCGCATCGGCCCTGAGAGGCTACGCCATCAAATCGCGCGACGGCGAGATCGGAACCATCGCCGATTTCCTGTTTGACGACAGGACATGGCGGACGCGCTGGCTGGTCGTCGATACCGGGAACTGGCTGACGGGACGCATGGTTCTGTTGCATCCGGGCGCGCTTGGCCAGGCCGATTATGAGCGGCGCGAACTCTCCGTCGCCCTGACGCGGGCGCAGGTCGAGGAAAGCCCCGCGCTTTCCCGGCATGAGCCGGTGTCGATGCAGATGGAGCGTCATCTCTACGACTATTACGGCTGGGAGCCGAACACGCTGGAATACGCTTTCGGCGCCAATCCCATCGCCGCGAAATTTTCGGCGCCGCCATTTTTCGCCCCCGCGCCCGACGCGGACATCGCCCTGGCCGCGCGGGATTACGATCCCCATTTGCGCAGCCTCGTGGCGATCGACGCCTATCGCATCGTTGGCGCCGACGGCGCCATCGGCAAGGTCGAGACGCTGTTGATCGACACCGTCAGATGGTTCGTTCCCTACCTTGTCGTGGACACCGGACATTGGTGGTCAGGCAAGCATGTGCTGATCTCGCGCCACGCGGTGAGGAAGGTCTCCTGGGCCGACCGTGAGATTCGCGTCTCCGTCAACCGCGCACAGGTCAAAGCGAGTCCGCCCTGGAGCGCGCTTGGCGATGTCGACAGGGATTACGAAAAGGATCTGCGCGACCACTACGACTGGCCCGGCCATCGGTGACGGGCGGCGTCGCGGCGATATCACGCGGACTGTTGCAAGGCATGAGGGCCACCGACGCCGTCATCGCATAAGGGGCGAAGCTGCGGCGGCTCGACCCGCGGACATCTTGACATCGATGGATCGGACCGGCCCGTTGTGGTTGCGCGCGATGTCGCCGATCCATTCGGCGATGTCGCCGAGCGTCGAGCCCGCCGGAAGGCCCCTCGCGACGGGCTTGGTTTCGAAGACAACGCGCAAGCGCGGTTCGCCGGCCAGCGCCATTTGACATAATTGCATTTCGCTCTCCATTTCGTGACTTCGTCGGGGGCTGGTGGCGCCTGTCCAAGCAGCACGGTAGCGCGCGCAATTCGAGTGCGACAGGATCGGAATTTACTTAACCTGTGGCGTGGAAGCTTGCTCTCCGAGATCGTCGCGAGGCGCGGCGGCGGATGCGCAAGTCCCGCGGCAACGCGTAAATCGGTTCCGTCACGGTTGCGCGGGTGGATCCGCGCAGTGTTCTGTCTCCCGATGGGGTTTCCGGCCCGTGGCGTCCGTCGTCTCGATCAAGTCGGGCAGGGGGTCGATCCGCAGCATTTCGGCCAGAGCCTGCCGCGCCCTGTTGACGCGACTCTTGATCGTGCCGACCGCGCATCCGCAGATTTCCGCCACCTCGATGTATGAATGACCGGCCGCGCCGACCAGCAGCAGCGCTTCGCGTTGACTGGCTGGCAGGCGCGCCAGCGCGATCCGGAAGTCGAGCATGTCCATGTGGGACGTCTGCCCGGGCGCGACGGCGAGCGTGCTCGCGTGGATGCCGTCAATGTCGGGAATCTCGCGCTTGCCCTTTCGATATTGGGAGAAGTAGACGTTGCGAAGGATTGTGAAGAGCCATGCCGACAGGTTGCCCTCGATGAATGAATCACGATGGCTCCAGGCCCTGACGAGGGTCTCCTGCACAAGGTCGTCGGCCTGATCGGCGCTTCCGCAGAATGAAAGCGCGAAGGCGCGCAGGCGTGGAATATGCGCGCTCAGATCCAGTTTGACCTGCGCGCGGGAACATGTCGAAAATGGGGGCATGTCTGATCTCCTGCGCCAAGCTTAGGCGGTGGGCGTTTGGGAGGCAGACTCGGAATCTACTCAGCGTGGATTCGCGCGTCTTTCGATCCGTTGGGCGCGGCGGCGCCGGAGGGGCCGGCGGCGGCGCCTCAATCGGTTTGCCGCGCCATTGACGCGAGAGGCTCGAATGGCCGCGCCGGATTTTGCAGGCTCACGAATTTCGGGGCGACGCATCGTCGAGCGGAGCGACGTCAGGCGAAGCGCTCGGGGCGTTCGGGTGATGTCGTTTGATCCACCAGACACTTCCGGCAACCGCAATGATGATGCATACCACGGTCGTCAACAACAGCGGCGATTGATTGAGCCATCCCACGCCGGGCACAGCCAGGAACAGAAGCGCGCCGACCCCGGAGATTTTCCAGACTCGCGCCTGCACGCCCGCGACGAACGTTCCGAGCGCAAGCAATGTCATCATGGCGAGCGATAACGAATTCAGGCTCATGACACCCTGTATGCTGTCGCTATAGAGCAAATAGATGCACATCAGCAGCGCGCACCAGATCGCCGCGATCCGGCCAGCCAACCCTATGCGTTCGCTGCGCGTAGGGAAATGTCTCCATCCCTCCGCGATCGAGATCAGGCCAAATATCGGCGTCAGAATGACCCAATAACCGACGGAAAGCCGCAACATGACGCCGACAAGCGCCATCAACAGCATGGCGATGAACAGAATGTTGTTCAAGAACCACGGCGATGCGACGGATGACGTCAACCCTGGACCGTCCGTCGGGTTGACAGCAAGCGGGTCGAAGGCGTCGTCCTCGACCGATATTTTGTGCGCTTCCGTTTCGGAAGAGGGGGCGAGCCGAAGCCAAAGGCGCTGAAGGGTATTCATGGCGCCAAATCCTCGCGCGCCAAATCCCGGTCGCCGCCGGCGCTGTTCTGCTTCACGCCGGCGTTGCGCGCCTTCACGCCATCGGCCAGAAATTCTCGACGTCCAGCCAGACTCCCGACTTGCGCCATCGCGGCGCCTCTCACTTTATGGCCGAATCCTTCGATGCGTGTGTCGGTGGTCATGACCCAAACCCTCCAGACCGTTTCCGGCGGCCAAAAATAGCGGCTTCCCGGGGCCGATACAGGCACGGAATCTACTCAGGCGGCGCACTGCGCCGCGCGACGCCAACGGACCTGGAGCGCGGCGATGCGTTGCGTATCGACTCAACGACCTGCATGTGTCAGCTTGCCTGCATTCCGAACCGGCCTTTCCGCCTCGCGACGGCGCGCGATCGCGTCCTTTCCGGGCGCTTGGCGCGGCTGTTCCGCGAGATGACTGGAACGCGCCGGCTCGACGCCCCGGCGGATTTCCCCGACGAGATCATCGCCGCCAATGTGGCCTGATTTGACGAAGGAAACCCAAAATGTTCACCGCCCCCAGACCCGTTCCCGCCTCCGATTTCTTCGTCGGCCAGAGCTGCGTCTCCCACCAACTCATCGATGACGCGCTGGTGCGCGGCTATGCCGACCTGACCGGCGATCACAACAAGATTCACGTCGACGACGCCTTCGCCAAGAACACCAAGTTTGGCCGGCGCATCGCTCATGGCGGCATCCTGTTCGGCATGATTTCCAAAATGCTCGGCGAGCAGATGCCGGGCCTTGGCACGGTCTACCTGAGCCAGTTGGTGAATTTTCACGCGCCGGTCTTCATCGACGACACCGTCACGCTGGTCGCGACGATCACCGCGCTGCTGCCGAAGCATGTCGCCAAGATCACCACGATCATAACGAAACAGACCGGAGAAATCGTCGCGGACGGCGTCAGCACGGTCAAGCTGCCGGGTTGGCTGACGCCGGCCTGATACGCCGGCTCCTTGGCGACTCCGATGCGCGCAAACGGGGCAGGGCGCCTGCATCGTCGGTTCGCGCGCCGACGGTTCAAATTCAGATCGACCGGTCCAGAAATGCGCGCACGGGAGCGAGCGACTGAACCGGCGCCTCTTCCTGCGGAAGATGGCCGAGATCGGGGAAAACAACGCTGCGGCCGCCAGGAATGAGAGCGAGATAATGGCTTAGATTGCCGATTGGAATCAGCATGTCTTTGTCGCCCCAGACCAGCAGGGTCGGAGCCTTGATGGCGGCCAGCAAGGCGTCAGGACGTTCAACGTCAATCTGCTCCATGCGCGCGAGGGTGGCGCCGCGATTGCCGGGCGCGCGCATCATGTCCCGGTAGCGCTCGATCATGGCGTTGGTCAGCGCGGCGGGATCGCCAAAGGCGGCGGCAAGGATCCTGCGCACCAGGAAATTCGGCAGGGCATAGGGGAGAAGCCGGGCGACCAGAGGCGCCTTGTTCTTCTGGCCATAGCGAAACAGCGACGTGGCGAAGCCGTCCGGCGCCACCAGAATCAGTTTCGACACGCATCGAGGGTTTTCGGCCGCGAACATCCAGGCCCATTTTCCGCCCAGGGAATTGCCGATCAATGCGGCTGTTTCGACAGACAAAACCTCCATGAGCGCCGTCAACACCTGAAGGCCGCGCGCGTCCGAATAGTCGCCGGTCGGGTCCGGGCCGGTCAGACCGAACCCCGGCAGATCGAACCGGATCACCCTGTAGGCGTCGGACAGGCCGGCCGACCAGGCTTCCCAGGTGAACAGGCTCGAACCGAAGCCATGCAGCATGATGACGGCCGGTCCCGCCGCCGGGCCGGTCTCGCGGACGTGCAGACGCATCCCGCCGGCCCACACGAATTTCGAAGGCGGCGTCGCATAGTCCGCCTCAAGCTGCGCGCGCGGCTTGTCCGGCGTGTACAGCCCTGCCGCAAGCGCCATGACGCCGACAAGGCCAAACAGCAAACCGATCACGCCAAGAGTCATGCCGCGCCCCATCTCATAAGGTTTCCGCGAGATTGCTTCGCAATTCGCGAAAACAAAATCGCGCGGAAATCCTCCAGGCGGAAGGCGGATTTCCGCGCATTCGGAAATCGCATCATTCGTAGCGCAAGGCCTCGATGGGATCGAGGCTTGAGGCTTTTCGCGCGGGATAATAGCCGAAGAACACGCCGACCGCCGCCGAAAACAGGAAGCCGCCAGCCACCGCCGTCAGCGACAACGGCGCTCCCCAGCCGAAGCCGAGCGAAATGATTTCGGCGATGGCCACCCCCGCGACAATGCCGGCGAGGCCGCCGCTGACCGACAGAATGATGGCCTCGGTGAGGAATTGCAGCAGCACATGCAGCCGGCGCGCGCCGATCGCCATGCGCAGGCCGATTTCCCGCGTGCGCTCGGTCACGGACACCAGCAGGATGTTCATGATGCCAATGCCGCCGACCAGCAGCGAAATCGAGGCGACAGCGGCCAGCAGCAGCGCCATGATGCGGCTGCTGTTGGCGGCGGTCTCCGCATATTGGCTGAGGTTGCGGATGTCGAAATCCTTGACCGCGCCGGGCTTTATGCGATGACGGCGCATCAGCGTTGCGCTGGCCTGGTCGATCGCCGCGCGCACCTGCGCCGCGCTCACCGCCTGCACATAGATCTGGTTGACATAGCCGGTCAGCCGCGCCTGAAGCGCATAGGGATTGGGCGCCGGCAAATAGGACCAGTTCAGCGGCGTCTGGGTCTGACTCGGCGCCGCCGCGCCCAAAACCTTGCGCTCGGCGGTGGTGAAGGGCGTCATCACCAGATCGTCCTGATCCTGGCCGAACGAGGTCTGGCCCTTGGCGGCGAGCACGCCGACCACGCGCAGCGGCGTGTTCTTGACCTGGATGTAAGCGCCGACAGGGGTTTCGTTGGCGCCGAACAATTGGCGGGCCACGGTCTGGCCGATGATCGCCACCAGTTCGGCCCCGACCGAGTCCTCGGCGGTGAAGGCGCGTCCGGCGGCGATGCGCCAATTGGTGATCGGCGGATAATTGAGGCTGACGCCCTGAATGGTGGTGGTCCAGTCCTGATTGGCGTATTGCGCCTGACCCTGCTGGCGGATGAGATAGCCGACCTGGGCGACGGCGGCGTCCTCGCGGCGGATGGCCGCCGCATCCGCGAGCGTCAAGGTGCTGGCGCTGCCGGCGCCGCCGCGCATGCCGCCGCGATGGGCCGCGCCGGGCAGGATCACCACGACATTGGCGCCAAGGCCCTCGATCTGCTTGCGCACGGCCTCATTGGCGCCGTCGCCGACCGCGACCATGACAATCAGGGCGGCCACGCCGATGAAGACGCCGAGCATGGTCAGCGACGAGCGCATCTTGTTGCGGCCGATGGCCTGCACGGCGGCGGCGACGATCATCAGGCCGAACGACCAGAAGCCGCCGACGGTGGGCCGGTTCGACGGCGGCGGCGCCTTCGCGACAACATTGGGCGCGCGCGTCGGGCGGGTGCGCGCGTCGGAGATGATTTCGCCGTCGCGCATGGTCAGCAGACGGTCGGCATAGGCGGCTATGTCGGATTCATGGGTGACGAGAACTATGGTCACGCCCTGGTCGCGGTTCAACTGCGTCAAGGTCTCCATGATCTCGTGCGAGGTTTTGGTGTCGAGATTGCCGGTGGGCTCGTCGGCCAGCAGCAGGCTGGGCGCGTTGATCAGGGCGCGGGCGATGGCGACGCGCTGCTGCTGCCCGCCGGAGAGCTGGTTCGGCATATTGGCTTCGCGTGCGCCAAGCCCCAGGAATTCCAGCGATTTTTGCGCCCGCGCCCGCCGCGTCGCGCCATCGACCGGGCCAGCCGCCGCGTAGTAAAGCGGCAGCCCGACATTCTCCAGCGCGCTGGTGCGCGCCAGCAGATTGAAGCTCTGGAACACGAAGCCGAGCCTTTCGCTGCGGATGCGCGCCAGTTCGGGTTCGTCGAGTCCGGCGACATCGACGCCGTCGAGAAGATAAGCGCCGCTGGTGGGGCGGTCGAGGCAACCGAGAATCGCCATCAGCGTCGATTTGCCGGAGCCCGAAGACCCCATGATGGCCAAGAATTCGCCGCGCGCGATGGTCAAGGTGGCGGCGCGCAGGGCGCGCACCTCCAAGTCGCCGACGACAAACGTCCGCGTCACCGCTTCAAGCTTGATGACCGGCTGCTCCAGCGTCACCGGACGGCGCTCCCCTCCGCGCCGAGCAGGATCACATCGCCCGCCTTCACATCGCCCTGAACAATTTCGGTGAAATTGTCGTCGTCGAGCCCGGCGACAATATCGATGGCGACGGGTTTTTCGTCGCGCAGCAGCCACAGCCGCGCAAGGCCCGGTTTCAACGGCGCCGCCGCGTCCACGTTCGCGGGCGTAAAACGCAAGGCCTGGTTGGGCGCGCGCAGCACGTTCGTGCGTTGGTCGGTGATGATCCGGGTCGAAGCGGTCATGCCCGGCTTGAGCGCCAGATCGGTGTTGGCGACGCTGACCACGGCGTCATAGGTGACGACATTCTGCACCGTCTGCGGCGATTGGCGCACTTGGGTGACGGTGCCCGAAAACAGGCGGGTCGGAAAGGCGTCCACCGTAAAGCTGGCCTTGTCGCCCTGCTTGACCTCGCCAATGTCGCTCTCGCTGACATTGGTGTCGACCTGCATGCGGGTGAGATCGGTGGCGATCAGGAACAGGGTCGGCGTGTTCAGGCTCGACGCCAGCGTCTGGCCCTGGGTGACATTGCGCGAGACCACCGTCCCATTCACCGGGGAGGTGATGTTGGTATAGTCGAGATCGACTTGCGCCGCCGCCAGCAGGGCCTGGCGCTGGTCGATGGTGGCGAGATCGAAACCGATCTGCGCCTCTGCCTGATCGAGATTGCTTTTCGACAGGTCGGCGGCGTCGCGGGCGACGGATTTCTGCTGGAGCAACAAGCGATTGCGCTCCCAGTTCAGCTTTGTGTAAGCCAGACCGGCCTGATCCTTGACCAGTTGCGCCTTGGCCACCGCCAGATTGGCCTTGGCCTGATCGACCAGGGCCTGATAGGGGCGCGGATCGATCCTGGCGCAGATTTGGCCGGCCTTGACCTGTGTGTTGTAGTCACAGGAAATTTGCACCAGCACGCCCGAGACATAGCTGCCGACGATGATGGTGAGTTCGGGGTTGACCGTGCCCGTCGCCGCCGCCGCGCGGGCGATATCGCCCCGCGTCGCGGGCGCGCTGAGATAATGCGGCGTTGGCGGGGCATGGAGATGGCGCCAGAGGAGGCCGGCCGCCAACAGCGCCAGCAGCGCAGCGGCGACGAGTCCGGCGCGCTTGCCGGCAAGACTCGTCCTCCCGGCCTTGGCCTCGGCCTTCGGCGCAAGCCCGACGACCGTCATAGCGGCTGGACCTGATGGGTCACGGATTCAAAGAGCATGGCTTGCAGCATGGCTTGCGGGGAGAAGGAGCGAATTTCTGCTCGTGGCGCATCCTTGCCCTCGCGGATCCGCTCAAGCCTGTTGCGATCCAAGGGGATCGGAACAGGCTTGAGATCCTTATTTTGTCGCATTTTCCTAATGCGAGCCAAGTTCCGTTTCGCTTGAAGCCGCCTCAGCAGCTCAAGTGCAGCGAGGAGTCGCTACGCTCGGTCCGATAGTCCGGGGAATAGGGCTCCACGCGTTCCTCGCAATATCCGTCATTGCCGAAGGGGTCGCGGGGGATTGCAGTGTCGGCGGCAGGATCGTCTTCTGGCGCCAGATTTTCCGGAGAGGCCACTTTGGCGATGAGGTGCTTCAAACCCGTTGCGAATCGATCCCAGTGCATGCACGCCTCCTGTCTCGAATTTCAGCCACCCTAGACGGCGCCGCCGGGAAAGGGCAGGCACGGAATCTACTCACGTCAGCCGATTCAAATCAGGCGAGTCGCCTCGCGAGGACCAACGCCGTGTCGCCCGGGTCAACCCAATTGCACGTCAACGCGGCGCCGGCGCCCGTCGTCGAGCAAGGCGACCCGCAACGGGCGCTCCACGATTTCGATTCCGTCGAGGCGCGCCGAAACGACGCCCCGACACACCCCGTTCGGATTTTCGACGAAAATCGCGTAATGCGCGGACTTGTAGCGCAGGTCGGCCTCGAACCGGTCCCAGGCCTTGGGAACGCACGGATCGATCAGCAGCGTCGCGCCCCGGAAGCGAAGGCCCAGCACGCTTTCGACGCCGGCGCGTTGCAGCCAGCCGGCCGAACCGGTGTACCAGGTCCAGCCGCCGCGCCCGACATGGGGCGGCTCGGAGTAAATGTCGGCGCTGACGACATAGGGCTCGACCTTGTAGCGCTCCACCTCCGCGTCCGATAGCGCATGATTGATCGGGTTGAGCATTGAGAAAAGCGCGCCGGCCTTGTCGCCGTCGCCGAGCGCGGCGAAAGCCATCACGGACCAGGTCGCGGCATGGGTGTACTGGCCGCCGTTTTCGCGCACGCCCGGCGGATAGGCTTTGATATAGCCGGGATCGCGCGCCGGCGTGTCGAAGGGCGGGGTGAACAGCAGCGCCAATCCGTCGTCTTTCTTGATCAACTGGCGATCGAGCGCCGCCATGGCGCGGGCCGCGCGTTCGGGCGGCGCGGCGCCGGAGAGCACGGCCCAGGATTGCGCGATGGAGTCGATGCGACATTCCGCGTTTGTCTCCGACCCCAGCGGCGCGCCATCGTCGAAATAGGCCCGCTTGTACCATTCGCCGTCCCAGGCCTCGCGCTCCAGCGAGGCTTGCAGGGACAGCGCATGTTCACGCCAAGTTTTTGCGCGCGAAGTCTCGCCTCGGGCCTCAGCCAAGGGCGCGAAATTCATGAGCGTCGTGTGCAAGAACCAGGCGAGCCAGACGCTCTCGCCTTCGCCTTTTTCGCCGACGCGGTTCATGCCGTCGTTCCAGTCGCCGGTTCCCATCAGCGGCAGCCCGTGGCTTCCAAGCGCCAGACTGTGATCGAGCGCCAGCGCGCAATGCTCGAACAGCGTGGCGGCTTTGCCTGAGATCGCCGGCGTGAAGAACCGGTCGGTCTCGCCGGGTTCGAGCGGCGCGCCTTCGAGGAAGGGCAGGGATTCGTCGAGCACGGACAAGTCCTGCGTCGTCTCGACATAATGCGCGACGGCAAAGGCCAGCCAGGGCCGGTCGTCCGAGATTTTCGTGCGCACGCCCTGGCCGCTGCGCGGCAGCCACCAGTGTTGAACGTCGCCCTCCACGAACTGCCGCGCCGCCGCGCGCAAGAGATGCGCGCGCGTCAGGTCGGGCCGCGCGGCGGCGAGCGCCATGCCATCCTGCAACTGGTCGCGGAACCCATAGGCGCCGCTGGCCTGATAGAAGGCCGAGCGCGCCCAGACGCGGCAGGCGAGGGTTTGATAGAGCAGCCAGCCATTGAGCATGAGATCCATCGCGCGGTCGGGCGTCCGGACCACGACGGCGCCCAGGGTCTCGTCCCAGAAACGGGCGATATCGGCCTCGATGGCGTCGAGATCGGCGTCGCGGAATGTCCGGATCGTGGCGCGGGCCGCCTCGCGCGACTCCGCGTCGCCCAGGAAGAACACGACTTCGGCCGCGCCGTCGGGCGGCAAACTGATCCTGGCGCGCATCGCCGCGCAGGGGTCCAGCGCGGCGCCGACCGTGTTGGACAAAGTCGCCGCGCTGGCCAAGGCGGCCGGGTTCGCCAGCGTGGCGTTGCGGCCGATGAACGCGCGCCGATCGCCCGTCCATTCCGTCTGCGCGCCGCGCATGTCGGCGAAAGCCACGCGCGAGCCGAAGGTCATGTTCCATGGATTGCGCGCGAAAATGGCGCCGGTCGCGGCGTCGATCTCGGTTTCCACAAAGCCGAGCGAAGCGGATCGCGCCGCGCAGAGCGTCCATTCGACGAAGGCGGTCACGCTGATATGGCGGGTCCGGTTGGTCCGGTTGGTCAGCCGCAGCCGCGAGATCTTGATCGATCCCGCCAGCGGCGCGAATTGCAGCAAGTCGGCGGAAACGCCATGCGCCTCAAGCTCGAAGCGGCTATAGCCCCGGCCGTGGCGGGCCAGATAGGTCGCGCCATCCAGGCGAATGGGCCGCGCCGTCGGGCTCCAGACGTCGCCGCTGTCGTCATCGCGCAGATAGAAGGCCTCGCCGGGCGGGTCGCCGACAGGGTCATTGCACCAGGGCGTAAGCTGGTTCTCGCGGCTGTTGCCCGACCAGGTGTAGCCGCCGCCATCGGTCGCCGTCTGGAAGCCGAAAGCCGCATTGGCGATCACATTGATCCAGGGCGCCGGCGTCGACTGGCCCGGTCCGAGGATGGTGACATATTCGCGCCCGTCGTCGCCAAATCCCCCCAGTCCGTTGAAGAATTCGAGATCCGGCTTCGCGAAGGCGGCGTCTTGTTTGGCGAGCGCGGCGTGCGGCTTGGCAAGCGCGACGCGCGGTTTGGCGAACAGACGAATCGGCGACGCGGGGGAAGCTCTGGATTCGGCGACGCGGTCGAGTTGATCCGACAGGCTCCCCTGTTGCGCCGCCATCACGACGCGCGCGGCGGAAACAAGCAGCCTGCTCGCGTCGGCGCCGATCAGGTCGGCGCGAACAACGAACACCCGTCCCCCGAGGCGCTCGGCGCCGGGCGCGGGTCGGCGCTGGCTGGCGCGCACAAGGGTTTCGATCGCCTTTTGAAGATCTTCCGCATAGGAGGATTCGTGTTCGTTGAGGATGACAAGATCGACGGCGAGCATTTTCATCCGCCAATATTGATGGGCTTGCAGGATTTCGCGCGCGGCGGAGAGGTTCTCGATTTCGGCTATGCGCAACAGCACGATGGGCAGGTCGCCGGAAATGCCGTGAGGCCAAAGGCCCGATTGCGGGCCGGACCCCTGGCGAATGGTGTCCGACGCGGGCCGCATCGCGCGCCCCGCGAAAATGACGTGGCTCGCCAGACGTTGATAACGTCCGGCCTGGCCGGGCTTGACGCCGAGGTGATGAAGCTGGACCTGCGCCTGGGTCCAGGCGAGCGTGGTCGCCCGCGCGTAGGCGGCGGCGTCGCGATGTTTGTCGATATGATCCAGCAGCGCCTCGCGCGTCTCCGCCGCCATCGTCCAGAACGCGACGTGAACCGTGGCTCCGGGCGCGATGACAAGGCGGCGGCGCAAGGCGAAGATCGGGTCGAGCACGGTTCCGCAAGAATTGCCGAGCGGCCCCGCCGCCGCCATGGCGAGGGGCGCGCGCACGCCCTGTCCGCGACCAAGGAAGCGCGCCCGGTCGGTTTCGAACTCCGGGGCGCCCACCGCTTCGCCATTGGCGACGCTCAAATGCGCCGCCCAGATTTCCGGCTCGTCGGGCGTCCGCCTGCGCCTTGTGGCGAGGATCGCGCCGACATCGGCGAGATATTCCGTCTCGACGAAGAGTTTGGCGAAGGCGGGATGCGCCACATCCGCGCTCTGCGGGCCAAGGGCGAGTTCGCAATAGGAGGTGACCTCGATGTCGCGGCTTTGAGCGCCGGCGTTGGAGATGGAGACCCGGCGCACCTCGGAATCGTCCTCGGCCGAGACCAGCGCTTCGAGCGTGGTCGTGAGACTCCCGTCCTTGCGCGAGAACTTGACGCGATCCTCGTTGAAATCGACGCAATAGGCGTCCGGCTCGGCGCCGGTCGGTTGAAATCCCGCCGACCAGACGGCGCCGCCGCGCATGTCCCTGAGAAAGATATAGGCGCCGCTGTCGTCGCGCGTCGCATCCTCGCGCCATCGCGTGATCGCGATGTCGCCCCACCGGCTGTAGCCCGAACCCGCCGCCGTCAGCATCACGGCGTAGCGGCCATTGGAAAGAAGCTGGCTCGCGGGCGGGACTTGATGCGGCGAGGTCAGCCGGCGTCCGCCGGAGGGGTCCGCGTCGCTGGCGTGCGCGGCCGATTTGACTTCGGCCGCCCAGGGAAGCGTCGTCGCCACTTCGCGCGGCACCCGCTCCTGTAGCAGCAATTCGGTGGCCTGGATCATGGGCTCGGCGTGAAAGCGCTCGCGCATCAAGCCGCCCAGCACCGCATTGGCGATGGCGACGATGGTCATGCCCTGGTGATGCGCCATGAAGGCGCGCACAACAGCGAAGCGGGCGCCTTCGCGAACCCGCGTCGGCGTGAAATCCACCGCTTCGTAGAACCCGAAGCGGCCCCGCGCGCCCATCGCGCTCAGCCGCCCGAAATTCGCGACGGCGGCGGAGGGATCGACCATGGTCGCCAGCGCCGTCGCATAGGGCGCGATGACCTTGTTCTCCTCCAGGCCGCGCTTCAGCCCGAGGCTGGGCACGCCGAAATTGGAATATTGGTAGGTGAGGTCGAGATCGCGGGCGTTATAGGCGGATTCGGAGATTCCCCAGGGCAGGCCGAGCTTGGCGGCATAAGAGATCTGTCGGCGCACGATGAGCCGGTCGGTCTGTTCGAGCAGGCTTCCGATCGGCGCGCGCATGACGAGCGGCGGCATCAGATATTCGAACATCGAGCCGGACCAGGAGATCAGGGCGGAGCCATGCGCGACGGGCGTCGCGGCGCGTCCGAGCCGGAACCAGTGCCGGGCGGGGATGTCGCCCTTGGCGATGGCGAAGAAACTCGCGAGCCGCGCTTCGGACGCAAGCAGGTCGTAGCAACTGGCGTCCAGCGCCGCTTCCGAAATCAGATATCCGATCGACAGCAATTTTCGCTCGTGGTCGAACAGAAAGTCGAATTCCATCGCCATCGCCATGGCCCGGAACGAAGTTTCCAAGGCGACGAGGCGGGCGTGGCGCGACGAGGCGATCTCCCCGGCGAACGCAAATTCCCGCCGATGGGCTTGGATCGCGGCGAGGCTGGCTTGCGACCAATAGAGCAGATCGGCCGCGCTCGCGTCGCCGCGTTCAAGCTGGATCGCCCGCGCGAGATCGAGCAGCGCTTCGGCCTCGCCGGCGAGTTCGGGCAATTGGAGCGCCAGCGGCTTTGCGGGCGCCTCGTCAAGCCGTTTGGTCACGGCGGCGAGCGAATCTTCGAACCGACGCTGCGTCACCGTCTGGAGCGCGGGTCCAAGGCGAAGCAGGGCGGCCTGTTCGCCGGCCAGCGCCAGCGTGTCGGCGACGCCCGCCCGACACGCGTCATCGGCAATGGGCGCGCGCCGCCATTCCCGGCAGGCGTTGGCGACGGCGATGAGGTGGCCGGCCAGATTGCCGCTGTCGACCGAGGACACATATCTGGGTTCGAGCGCGGCGAGATCGGCTGTGTCGTACCAATTGTAGAAATGGCCGCGATAACGCGCCAATCGGGTCATGGACGCCAGCGTCGCCTCCAGGCGTTCGATCGCCTGGGTTGCGCCGATCCAGCCGAAGTCGCGCGCGCTGGCGATCGCGAGCAGATAAAGACCGATGTTGGTGGGCGACGTGCGATGCGCCAGCGCCGGCGCCGGATTCTCCTGGAAATTGTCCGGGGGCAGCCCGTGGTCCTCCTTGGTGACGAAGACCTCGAAGAACCGCCACGTTGCGCGCGCGATCCGCCGCAGCGCGCGCGCTTCGTCGCGCGAGGCCCTGGCGCGGCTCTCGGGCCGATGCGGCAGGCTGACATAGCGCGCCAGCACGGGCGAGAAGGCCCAAAGCGCCGCGAAAGGCGCCGCCAGCGGCCAGGCTCCGTGCGGTGAAAGCAGCGCCGCGAGCAAAGCCGCCGCGGCGACGCCCGTCGCTCCGGACATGCGCGTGAAGAACCCGCGCATGTCGAGACGCCGTCGCGCCGTGCATTGCGCCGCGGGCGTCCACTCCAGCAAGTGACGGCGATTGACGAAAAGCCGCCACAAGGTTCGCCCGATCGCATCGCCCATCAGACAGGCCTGGTCCGCGAGAAAAGCGATATTGAACGCGGACACCATGGCGGCGATGCGCAGGTCTCCGGCGAGCGACCGCAGATGGTCGGAGAGGGCGACTCCGGGGCTGCGGGACGGGATCGCCGAAATCACCGGGATAAGCGTTGGCGTGACGATGGTCGCCAGCACGAACGCCGTCCAGACGAGGGCCGGTTCAAGCGGCAGCGTCCAGGCCAGAGCCAGGGCGAGCGCGCCGGTTGGCGCGGAAAGCGTGCGCCGCAGATTGTCGATCATCTTCCATCGGCCGACCTGGGGAATATCGCGCGCGAGGCCTTGCGCCGAGTCGCCCTTGGGCGCGAAGCCGAGAATCCAGGGCAGCAATTGCCAGTCGCCGCGCGCCCAGCGGTGATGCCGCAGCGCGCCGACGTCGTAGCGCGTGGGAAACTGCTCGACGACTTCGACATCCGAGGCGAAGCCCGCCCGCGCGAAAGTCCCCTCGAACAAATCATGGCTGAGCAGGGTGGACTCGGGCGCCCGGCCGGCGAGCGCGGTCTCGAACACATCGAGGTCGTAGATGCCCTTGCCCGCATAGGAGCCTTCGCCGAGCATGTCCTGATAGACGTCCGAAACCGCCGCCGCATAGGGGTCGATGCCGCTCGCGCTCGAAAACAGGCGCTGATAGAGCGAGCCTTCGTCGCCAACGGGAAGCGAGGGCGTGACCCTGGGCTGAAGGATGCCATAGCCCTCCACCACCCGGCCCAGCGCGGCGTCGAGCCGGGGCCGGTTGAGCGGATGCGCCATCTTGCCGATCAGCTTGCGCACGGAATCGCGCGGCAGCCGCGTGTCCGAGTCCAGCGTGACGATATATTTGACATTTTCCGGAAGGATCGAACCGGCGCCGCCGTCGCGGGCGATGAAGGTGGTGTCGGTCGCGCCGCGCAGCAGCCGGTTCAACTCGTGGAGCTTGCCGCGCTTGCGCTCCCAGCCGATCCAGCGCCGCTCGCTTTCATTCCACACGCGCCGGCGGTGCAGCAGCAGGAAGCGCGGGCCGGCGGGCGCCGGGCCATAGCGTCGATTGAGGGCGTCGATGCCGTCGCGGGCGCAAGCGACCAAGTCCGCGTCGCCCTCCGCGCGCTCCGTGTCGGCGTCGACCCAGTCCGACAGCAGGGCGAAATGCAGGTCGCCCTCGGGACTGGCGAGATGATGGATTTCGAGCCGCTCCACCTGTTCGGCAATGTCTTCGCGCGTCGTCAGCAGCGTCGGCACGGCGACAAGCGTGCGCAGCGCCGGGGGCACGCCGTCGCGAAGCTCCATGCCCGGCAGGGGCGTCGCGCGGAGGAAAAACGCGATGGCCCGGTTGATCAGCGCCACGCTCGCGTCAATGGCGGGAATCGCGCCAAGCGCCGCCAACAGGCCGAGTTGGGCGAAGCCGACGCCCAGCCTGGACAGGGCGAGCATCGGCGCCGCGAGCAGACCGGCCGACACGATCACGATGGCGGCGGCATAGGCGTCGAAACCAAGCTTGGCGGTGAGCTGCGCGGGCCAGAGCCGACTGTTGCGAAACCCGATCGCGCGCTCGAACGCCGGTCGCCCGCCGGCAAGCAGGGAGTAACCGGGATCGCCACGCCGCATCTGTTCCAATTCAGCGAGCTCCGGCCGGGCTTTGCGCGCCTCGGCCGCCGCGAGGAGCGCGATGTCCAGTTCGCTGTGGTCGGACCCTCGCGCCAGTTCCTCGACGGCGGCGCGGTAAAGGGTGCGGGTCGCGAAATCCATGTCCGTGAAGGCGCCATTGAGCGCTAGGGCGCCATCGACCAGGCAAAAGCGCTCGAACAATTCCTTCCAGTCAACCTCGGAGATGACTCGCAGGCTCATCACGATGTTGCGCATGGTGACGTTCGCGGCGCCCTGGTTGCGGTGGACCGCGCGCACGACCGAATCCGCGGTGTGGTTCTGTTGCGACAGGCGCGCATCGAGCCAGGTCAGCGCGGGCGTGAATTTCGGGTCCTGGTCGCGCAGCCGATGGACGAGCTGGACGGCGAAGGCTTCTTCAAGCGGTTGGGCGTCGCGCCCGGCGAAAACAATCGAGGCCGGCTCGGCGGCTTGCTCGCGCACGCCGAGCAGGCGATCGGCGGCGGCGTCCGCGTCGCGCCGCGCGCTCCGGTCAACGGTGACCTCTTGCGCGAGACGCCTCAGATTCTCGATCAACACGATCTGCAATGTGATGGAAACGGCCCAGAGTTCGCCGATGGTGAGAGGTTGGACCGACTGATAGGCGTTGATGGCGCTGGTGAGGATTTCGGCGTCGAAACAACTGTCGGTATGGGCGACAAAGGCGCAGACTATGCCGAAGACGCGGGGGTAGCCGGCGAAGGGGCCGGTGATAAGCTTGGGAAGCTGGCGATAATAGCCGGGCGGCAATTCCATCTGGATCTGATGGATCTGCTTTTCCACCAGATGATAATTGTCGACGAGCCATTCCGCCGCCGGCGTGATCGCGCGCCCGCCGTTGATCTCCTTCACGATCAATTGATAGGTCGCCAACAAGACGGCGCCGTTGTCGGCCAGTCGCGGGGCCAGTGGCCGGCCCCGCGCTGTCCGGGAAGCGACGGGCTGCGCGAGCGCAAGACTGCGGACATGCGATTCAAGGCGTTCGACGCTGAACAATTCCTCGCGGATCGGCGACTTCGAATCCCATGGCGAGGTTTTCCTCGAAAAGCGTGGGAAGCGGCGTGGCGTCGCCGCGAACTCGTCCTTCAACGCTGAAAGTGACATCATTGCTCTCCCGCGGGATGGTCTCGGACCGCGAGCCGGGAACGGCCGGGAGCCTGTTTGTGCTTAGGCGGGTTGCGCAAGCCGGGGCAGCCTCGGAAAACACCTACGGGCGAGGAGAAAAAGGCGATTCATTTGGAGCGCATATCCCGGCGCGCGCCACGCGCCAACGCGCCCGATTTGCTCAAGGATTGAGGCGGCGCTCGCGCTTTCGACCTGTGCGAAACAGCGACCGCCGCCGATGGGCGCGGGCCGATGTGGGTACATTCCGATCCTGTCGGCGCGCTGGCCCGGCTTCTATCCAAGCCGGGTCATGAAGTGATGTCCCGTCACCGCTCTGATCGCGCTTCTGGAGAAAGTCATGTCCGACGACAAGGAGTTGAAACAGGCCGTGCTCGACGAATTGGCCTGGGAGCCGAGCGTCAACGCCGCGCACATCGGCGTGACGGCGAGAGACGGCATCGTGACCCTCATGGGCCATGTCCCGACCTTCGCCGAGAAATACGCGGCCGAGAAGGCGGCGCGGCGAGTCCATGGCGTCAAGGCGGTCGCCGAGGAGATCGAGGTGCGACTGCCCTCTGACGTGATACATGGCGACGAGGAAATCGCCGCCGCCGCCGTCGATCGCATGAAATGGAGCACGACCATTCCCGCCAACGCCGTGAAGGTGAATGTGGAAAAGGGCTGGATCACTTTGAGCGGCGTCGTCGAATGGCGTTACCAGCAGGAAGCGGCGCTCAACGATGTGCGCGAGCTCTGGGGCGTCAGAGGCGTCAGCAATGACGTGGCCGTCAGGAACAAGCCCAGTGCGACGGATATCAAGGACAAGATCCTGCTGGCGCTGGACCGCTCCTGGTTCGATCCCGCGGCCATCGCCGTATCGGCCCATGACGGCAAGGTGAAGCTGACCGGGAAAGTCCATTCCTGGTCCGAGCGCGACGAGGCCGGCTCCGCCGCCTGGGCCGCGCCCGGCACGACCTTTGTCGAGAACGAACTTCTGGTCAGTTGAGCGCGCTCCGCCCGGCAGGCGGTCGCGACAGCTTGCCGGGCGATGCCGTGCCTGCGCGGCGACGGATCGGCGTCATGTGACCGGCGTCAGCGCGGCGGCGATGGCGTCATCGACGCGCTCCAGCCAGATGAACTCCAGTTTGTCGCGGGCTTCCTCGGGGATGTCGTCGTAGTCGCGGCGGTTGCGCGCCGGCAGCATGACTCTGGTCAGTCCCGCAGCGGCGGCGGCGACGACCTTTTCCTTGACGCCGCCGACCGGCAGGACCAGGCCGCGCAGGCTGATCTCCCCGGTCATGGCGGTGTCGCCGCGAACCGTGCGGTCGGTGAGCAGCGACACCAGCGCCGTGAACATGGCGACGCCCGCGCTCGGCCCATCCTTCGGCGTCGCGCCGGCGGGCACATGAATGTGGATGTCGTTCTTCTCGAACCGCGCCCCCTCGATTCCGAGCGAGGCGGCGCGGTTCTTGACGATGCTGAGCGCCGCCTGGGCGCTTTCGCGCATGACGTCGCCAAGCTGTCCGGTGAGGATGAGGCGTCCCGCGCCAGGCGTCAGCGTCGCCTCGATAAACAGAATGTCGCCGCCGACGGGAGTCCAGGCCAGCCCGGTCGCGACGCCGGGCACGCTGGTGCGCATCGCCACCTCGCTCTCGTAGCGCGGCTGTCCCAGGATTTTCGTGAGCTTGTCGCAGGTGATGTGGACAGTCTCGACGCCGCCCTCGGCGACCAGCACCGCCGCGTAGCGCAACACCCGGCCGATCTCGCGTTCGAGATTGCGCACGCCGGCCTCGCGCGTGTAATCGCGGATGATCGCGCGCAGCGCGTCTT
>NZ_NHSJ01000105.1 GCF_002937075.1 Rhodoblastus sphagnicola | reverse complement strand
CCCGTTGGTAAGAGGCGCCTTGATCTCTGGCTTGATGCATGGATTTACGAAGCTCGCTCAGGTTCAACCCCAGCGAGTCTCAACTATTCCAACGAAAACCGCCATGTGGGAGGCTCGTGCCGCTTACGGCCAATCCTACAGCGAAACAGACATGCCAAGGATTGCGGTCCGGCAAGTCGGTCAGCATTTTCTGGATTTCTCGATACGCAATATTGTTCAGAGACTTTCCACTGTCCCGAAGAAGCGACTGGACGCGGGTCCTTGCGGGTCCTCCGCGCATGCCGCCACCGAGCTTGCAGAGTGCGTTGAACTGGCGCTGCGTTTCATTGATGGGTTTGGAAATCTCGAAGGTCATTGGATGTCTTGCACGTTTGATCAGGAGACCAACAACAGCTGAAAGCGCTGTTTGATGAGTTTCATGCGCGCCAAAATGAAATCGTCGAAACGATCAAGCGCCCACAGCTCCTTGTCCTTTGGAATGAGATGCTTATCCAGGTAGGCGTCATCCTTGTCGGCGAACCAGTCTTCCGGAAGCGTCGCGCCTTTTCCGCCCGGGCCGTTTTCTCCCTTGGTCAGCAGCATGCAGTTGGCAAGCTGGTTGCGATCATGTTCCCTATAGCGCATTACCGGGCGCCCCGTTTCTGGGTTCGTGACTTTCAATCCGCGCAGCACGCTTTGCGGGAAAATGTGGTCGATTTCGGGGAAATTGTTGACATAGGCGGGTGTGTGATTGAAGCTGCGGTACCATAGATTGAACAGCAGATGGATGGTGTCCGATCCGTAGCCCATGTGCCATAGCTGCTGCTCGGTGATTTCCAGGCTGCGGCCCTGGCTGCGGATGACGTTGAACGCTTCGTCGAGCGAAAAGCCCCCCAGTTCGTCGATTTTTCTGACTAACGCATCGAGGAGGTTGTCCGGCTGACCGCTGAAGGCCTTCGCGAACAAGGATCGCAGAAGATAGGTGTCGATGTCCTTCGCAACCTTCCATTGCTCGGGATATTTGTATCGGAGATACATCAATGGAATGAGCACGAGGTATGACGGCAACGCCCTGTCACACTGGATGAATGTCTTCCCGCGCACGAAATCCAGGACGTCGATCATCGCGCGGGAAATCGCGTCCCAAGATGCTTCCACTCCTTCGCGAACGCCGGGCTTGCGGAACTTCTGCACCTCGTATCGGGCGCCCTGACCTGTCAACACGAGGCAAGATTTTAGAACGAAGTCTCGATCGAATTCGAACCCGTGCTGGTTCAACGATTCGAGCAGTCCCTCCATTTTCTCGTCGGCGACTTCCCATGATGCGTTGAGCAACGAGAACAGCAGATCAGATTTCCCCAGCTTCGTTCCGCCCGAATTTGCGCGGATAAAAATTTCAACGACATCGTCCTCTTTGTAGAGGTTCGGATTGTCGATGCTGTCCAGTTCCTGATAGGCGATCGCCTCGTCCATCTTGAAGGTGCGCTCAATCTGATTGAGGTGATCTTCAATCTTTTCAGTTTCGGCAGGAGTGATCTCGCGGCCGGAGTTGGCAGCGATCTTGTCGCGCATCTCCCGCACTCGCATCGTCGTGAAAACCAGTTCCTTGAACTTTATCCAGGGAAACTGGGCGACGCTCTTGTCCTTGAAAGCAAATCTGAACTTGATGTCGTCGGGGGCCGACAACTCGCCGCTTGTGATATCGAAATAAAGTTCTCGCCCTTCATAACTGCCGCATAGCCCGATGAAGAGGCTTTGAAGCCGCTGCTGGCCATCCAGCACAAGGCATTTCTTTTTTTGGTCTTCCGGAACATAAAAGTCGCTCAACTTGAGGGTCGGCTTCCAGTTGTCGATGAATTTTCGACGGCGGATGCCATTGGTCGTCTTCCACACCAGCAAGGTGCTGAGCGGATATTCCCGCATGATGGAATCAAAGAGACGGCAAATCTGGTCCTCGCTCCATACGAAGGGGCGTTGGATGTTCGGGAGCCAGAATCCGCCGTCTTCGTCGCGATTGTTGAGAAACGAAACGATCCTGCGAATGGGTTGTTTCAAATTCTTCATGGCTAAGTCCCATTCCGTTGCTTAAATTTCGTGAGATGAAATTCCACAAGTTTTTGCGCCGGCCGCTCGGCCACGCGCGGCGGTCGCAACAACACACGATCCTCGTACTGCGCATATTCGGATTGTTTCAGGTCGTCAGCGAGCACGACCCGGAAACCACGGGGATCGCTTCGGAAGCTAATCCGGAAATCGTCGAAGAGGCGATGAATGTCAGCCCGGAGCGGGACGCCATTGCAAACGCGGTTCGTTTTCGGCCCAAGGTAGGGATAGATGTGCGCAGCATCGATGACTTCGACGACGCCGCTACCTGAGACTGCGCATTTGCCACTCCAGGCGCCCAGGACTGCGGCGCGAAAGGCAGACGCCCCTTCTCGGACAACAAGTTCCGACTCCTGCTTCCTGCGTTCGTCAACTGGCGCATTCAAGTCAAAGGGCAGGTCGAGGATTTCGACCGAATCGCCGGTCAACTTGCCGACGAGCTTCTCTTTGATTGCCGTGTAGGTGTCGAGCAGCTTCGGCAGCGGGCGGACAGCTGCAATGTAACCATCGGCGTCCAAAATCAGATCGATCTTATTCCCTTGATGGAGCATAAAGCTCAAACACCCGGCGTCGAGAGACCGTGTCGCTCCGTCGATCGTCTTGAAGACGTACGGCACAGGCGTCCCGCAGACCCAGTATATGGCGGTAAGATGCTTCTCGAAAAAGTCCGTCCGAGGTGTATTCCCTTCGCCCGGATACTTGAGGTCTGACACACGATATCGTTGATGGCTGCTTTTGGAAAATGGTTGACTGACCTTCTTCGAAACTGACTGGCCCCTCGTGAAATCAGGAAGAGTTATCGGAAGTGTTACAATGTCGCCGTTTGCCATGGAGTTTCCTCACACCCTGTAGACCTTCATCACCTCGTCGCCGAAGTGGTTGATGACCTTCACCGCGATCTTGCCGGTTTTCGGTTTGGCGAAGGGGCGGGATTCGGCGCGATAGAGGGTTTCCCAGGCGTCCCGGTCGATCTCTGCCTGCAGGGCCGTTTTCAGGCTCTTGTAGGGGTCGTTGGCGCCGAGGAAATAGGCGTGGCGGACGAAGAAGCTTTCCTCGTTATATTCCGTGTCGATGAACCAGGCCGCGATGCCCTTGGTGTCGGCGGAGCGGATCTCGCCGGTGTTGGGGTCGAACACATCGACGCCGTTGACGCGGACGAAAATTTGCCCGTCGCCGGTCTGCTCGATGTCGATGTCGGGTTCGCCGAACACCACGAACAGGTTGCCCTTGCCAGTGTTTTTCAGGTCGTCCGACATGTGCAGGTCGGGGTTCATTTTCGCCTTCAAAATCGGCAGCGGACCGAGCTTGGACAGGTCGGCGGCGTGGGCGTCGAAATTGAAGGCGCAGGCGATCAGCACGTCGAAACGGGCGTCGGTCGCTTCGCGCGCGGCGGCGACGAGGTCGCTGCGTGTCGTCGTGCCAAATTCCGGTCCGATGAAGATCGCGGCGCGGCGCTCCATCTCGCCTTCCATGAAACGGCCTTCGGCGCCGATATATTCGCCGGGCCAGCCTTGCAGCACGTTGAAGTGGATGGTGTCGCGTTTTTCGCTCTGGTGGACGCCGGCGGTGCGTAGATGTTCGAGCACCATGGTGGAGAAGTCGGTCTGAGGCGCGGCCTCCTGCCGGCGCCGGCGTGCGGCTTCGTCGGCGCCATCGGTCGCGCCCAGGAACTCCTCGTCGGCGGGAACGACACGATGCGGCGACAGGCTCTCGACTGTGAACGGGCCGGCGACGCGCACGCGGCCCTTGTCCTCGTAGGGGCGGTCATAAAGAAGTTCGACGTCAGCGGCCTTGGCAATGGAGTCGTCGATCTCTTTTTGGCGGGCGATGCGCGCCGTCCACCAAGCTTCGTGCGCCTCCTTGGCCTTTTCGGACCAGTCTTTCGCCGCCTCGCGCGGAATCTCCCATTCCTGCCATGTCTGGCCGAGCAAGCTGTTCATAATCGTCCGCGCCGGCTCCAGCTTCGCCTGCCATTTTTCCCAGATGTCGTCGATGGCCGAATTGTTGGCGATACCTTTAAGCGTAATATGTGGAACGCGTTCATAAACGAACCCGTGGCGGATATCGCCGCGGATCGTCGTATCGATCCGGATTTTGCCCGAGATGTCTTGTTCCTTTCTCCGCCCTTCAACGCTGTCGGCAAGGTAGTAGTATGAGTAGCGGGCGCTCATCAGTCGGGTTCGCGCCAAAGCGAGCGCCACGCGAGAGGTATCGATGGTGATCCAACGACGCCCCCACTGTTCGGCGACGTACGCGGTGGTTCCGGATCCACAAGTTGGATCGAGTACGAGATCACCAGGGTCTGTTGCCATTAGGATGCATCGTTCGGCAATCGCCGTCGACGTCTGCACAACATAAATTTTTCCAGCGCTTCCTGCCGTATCTGTCCAAACGTTGGTGATGGGATAGGCAGCAAAGTCCTCAAGATACCGAACGTATCGCAGTGTGCGGCCAGCCGGGCGAATTCTGTTCGCTCGGATCAATTTCTGAAAACCACTTTGCCCGGTCTTCCAGTAACCACCCGAGGGATTGAAGGTTCGCCCCTCGAAGTCGATCGGGAATGAACCGGGCGGACGATTTGAGGTCAGGCTCGTAAGCTGAAACGCCTTGCCCTCATCATCAACCTGATCATATCGGGCACCTGACCCGTGCCCAACTCCGACTTCCTTCTTGAGATGAATCCGCCGAAATTTGGTGGCATTGCGGTCTTTTGCGTACCAGAGAACATAATCTTGCACTGACGAGAGATATAAACTCGGTTGGCCGCCTGTTTTCTGGAAGACAATTTCGGAAATGCAATTGTCTGGACCGAATACCTCGTCCATCAAAGCACGCACCCGATGCACATTTTCATCGCCAATTTGCACAAACACCGAGCCATCGATCGTCAGCATTTCACGTGCGACCGTGAGGCGATCTCGCAAATAGGTCAGATAGGAATGGACGCCGTCCTTCCATGTATCGCGGAAAGCCTTCACCTGTTCAGGTTCGCGCGAAATGTCAGTCTGCTTGCCGTCCGCAACCTTCGGGTTTTGCGTCGAAACCTGCCAGTTCGAGTTGAACTTGATGCCGTAGGGCGGATCAAAATAGATGCACTGCACCTTGCCGCGCAGGCCCTCGCGTTCGGCGAGGCTGGCCATCACCTGCAGGCTGTCGCCGAGGATCATGCGGTTCGACCAGTGCTGGTCATGCTGGTAGAAATCGGTGCGCGCGTTGGGATCGACGCCGTTGAAATCGGAGAACAAGTCGGGCGCGTCGTCCTGCGCCGCTTCCTTGGTCCGCCGCATCAGGTCATCGATGATCGCCTTGGGGTGAACCTTCTCCTGGATGTAGAGCGGCGGCGCATGGACGACGAGATCGGACCAATCCTGCCGGTCCTTGCCGCGCCAGACGAGCTGCGCGTCGCCGATCTCCACTTCGCCCTTTTCGCTCAACGCGCGGATCTGTTCCTTGCTCAGGCGAATGCGGGCGCCGCGCCAGATGATCTGCGGATCGCAATCCTCATCGCGCTCGCGCGTCTCGCCCTCAGCGAGCGGGTTGGCGCGCGCGAAAGTGACCGGCTCGACCGGATGCTGTTCCTCGATGCGTTCGGCAAAGGACTGCAATTCCGCTGTCGGAATGTTTTTCCGCGCCGCACCGTCGTGGGTCAGCGTGGCGACCTTCTTGCCGCCATTTGAGTTCTGCGGGCCGCGGGCCATCAGTTCGTTCCTTCCATGACCTGCTTGACGACCTCGACATAGCGGTCGGATTCCGTCCGCAGCCAGTCAGCCATCCGGTCCCAATTGGCGGGTTCGCGCGACGCGATCGGAAGCACCTTGGTGAAGGCCCCTTTGGCGAAGGGAGCGCCGAGACCATCCTGCAGCCGCTGCGCGAAGGGTTCGAGTTGAACCGCCCTTGCTTCCGGTGAAACGCCCCAAACGCCGCGAACGAAAACACCAACCTCATCCTGCGCCAGATATTCGACGACGAAGAGATCTGATGTCGCCGGCTTCCAACGGCTTGGCTCCGCCTTCACCGCGCCGAACGCCGTTTCCTCCGGATGGCGTTCGAGGAAATGCGTCCAGAAGGCGCGACGAAATTCGGACCTGGGGCTTGCAACCGCGCTCTCGCGCGCCTGGCGCTGGACCTGCCGCTCCCATTGGTTCGGCACCTCCACGACGTCGAACAGCGGCGCCATGGCGGAATCGCCGATGCGGACGACGCGAACCTCGACGGCGAAGAAGGCAAAGGGATCAACGGTGTGCTGGTTGAGCCAGCGAATCGCCGAACGGTGCGCGTCGCGAAAGCTCGGCGCGATCCAGACGATCGTCTGCGCCTCCAAGCCGGCCAGATAGGTCATGATCTGCCCAAGGTGGCCGTGGTCAGACCCTTCCAACTGATTTTCGATCAGGACCATCGAGCCGTCAGCCGGGTTACGAGCGAGGATGTCAGCCGCAAAGGTCGAAACCGGCGCCTCGGACTGGACATGTTCGAGCGGGATGCCGATCGCCTCGCTCAGCCGATCGAGATTTTGGGCGAGCCACGGCGTAAAGGCGAGCGCCTCATGCGCCCATGCGCTACGAACGGAAACCGTCTCGAGCCGGCCGAGAGTCAGGACGTCCGTCATGCCGCAACCTTTTTCACGTAGGAATCGATGAGCTTGTCGAAAGCGTCCTGGAAGCCGAAGGCATCGCGCAGTTCGACAAAATCCCAGCGGCCGAAGGCGTCAAGATTGTTGACGCCGGGCACCCAGAGGTTTTTCATCGTCTCCGCTTTCAATTGGGCGTCGCCGCCGCGATAGCCTTTGACCTCGCAAATCAGGTTCAGCGTTTGCTCGTCGCCGGAGTCGATGCGCACGATGAAATCGGGCACGTATTTGCGCAGCACGGCACCGTCGCGATACGGGACTTCGAATTGCATGCCCTGATTCTTGACGTAGCTCAGGACATACGGATTGCGCTCGATGACGCGGGCGAGCTCCGCTTCCCAATTGCTGTCGGAGACGACGTAATTAACGTGGCATTTCGCAGCGTCGGTCTTGAACGTGTCCTTCGACGTCGTGAAGTTCACGAAACGGCTCGAGCCCTTGGGATTATAGGGATCGAGGATCGCCTTGACCCTGGCACCGCCGGCTTGAGGCCGCTGGCAGGCGAGATAGATGCGCTCCGCCGCCTTCTCCGCCATTTGCAGATAGGTGACCGTCGCCATCGGCACGCCCTTGCAGATGAGATAGCCGCCGTCGATCCATTCGCGCGCGACACGCTTGATTTGACCGAACAGGTGCAGCGGCGGTGGTTGTCCAGGGTCGCGGAAGCGGGTGTAAAGCAGGTGTTTCGCGAGGTGGAATGAAATCTCGGAATGCCGGATCAACTCGAGGTTCTTGGCGTTGAGTTCGACGCCTTCGCCAACGATGCCTTGAAGGAGCACGGTACAGGGGCCGACCTCTTCCGGCGTCAGGACCAGTTTCGAATCCTCGGTGAATTGCGCGACTATGCGCTCCTCGGGCAAATCAACGCGGTAGCCTTCAACCCGAGGGAATTGGATTTCCAGCGCCTCGCGCTCGCGCACGGCCTGGACGCGCGTGACCTGCTTCGGCGGCGTCGGCGGCGCTACAACCGGCTTGGCGGCGAAGTCGAAGGGGATGCCGAGAATGTCGGCGTATTCGACGTTGAACAGGCCCACGTCGTTCAGCTCGTAGGATTGCCTCCGCAAGGCGCGGCCGACGACCTGTTCGCAGAGTAGCTGCGTGCCGAAGGCGCGCACGCCGAGGATATGCGTGACCGTGTTGGCGTCCCAACCCTCCGTCAGCATCGACACGGAGACGACGCAGCGGATGCCTTCGCCGAGGCGCCCTTCCTTGCCGACCGTGTTCATGACCTCGCGCAGCAACTCGGCGTCCGAAAGCGCTTCCACGGAGGCCCCGGCGCCTTCACGCGCGATTTTCTCGCGCTTGAACTGCTCAATCTCAAGGGACGCCATTTCGCGGAATTGCGGGTCCAACGCCTCGCCGGATTCAAGCTGCTCGGAATCGATCAGCAACGTGTTGGGCCTAGCGAGGCGTTCGCCATAGGTGTCGTAATTGCTGAACAGGCTGAGGAAGCCCTTGTGGAACGCCTTCTCCTCGCCTTCCTCATTGGTGCGCCGGAACCCCGATATCCACTCATAGACCAGCTTGGATGTCGCGGTGTTGTTGCACACGACGATAAAAACGGGCGGCACGGAAATGCCGGCCTGTTTCCAAACATCATGGGTCTTGGCATAATGGCCATAGAGCGCATGAAGCGCGGTTTGCAGCTCCGGCTCTAATTTCAGCGGATCGAGGGTTCCGGACTTGCCGACGCCCTTTTTCGGCATTTTCTTGCCGATATATTTCCAGAGGTCGCGATAAACGGGCATCTCCGCCGATGGCAGGTTATCGGCGACCGGCACGCGCGGCAGCTTCACGATGCCGCATTCGATGGCGTCCATCAGCGAGAAGTCGCTGACCACCCAAGGGAAAAGGGTTCCTTCCAGATAGCCGGAGCCGCGCAGGAAAAATGGCGTGGCCGAGAGGTCATAAACGGCGCGAACGCCAACCTTGCGCTTCAGAGCCTCGATGCCGCTGATCCACAAACGGGCCGCTTCCGCGTTCTTTTTCGCCTCATCCTTCTCATCCCCCTTGAGGTCGGGCTCCTCCTCGGATTGGGGCTTTTCGCGGTAGCAGTGATGGGCTTCATCGTTGATGACGACGACGTTCTTGAGCGCCAACAACTCTCCGCAGGCGCGCTGGAGCATCTGTCCCTCGGTCTCGGTGGTGACCGGCGCCTCGCCCCTGCCTTGCAGGAGCGACCGGCCCACTTTGGAGAGATCGAGCGTCTCGCGGCGTTTGAAAGCATGGAAATTGGTGATGACGATCTTCGCCTTGGCGATGTCGCCGATCATGTCGGACGGGAGAAGTTCACGGGTGCGGTAATAGCTCTCGGCGTCGTCTGGGTTGAGGACCCGCAAACGGTCCCGGATGGTGATGCCGGGCGCGACGATCAGGAACCCCTTGCTGAACATGGCGCTGGTCGGGGAGCGGACCGCATTGACCGTCTGCCAGGCGATCAGCATCGCCATGACGGTGGTTTTGCCGGCGCCCGTGGCGAGCTTCATGGCGAGCCGGAACAGCTCCGGATTGGAGGCGAGGTTGGCGTTTTTCAGGTGCGCCCGGATTGCGTCGCAGCGGCGGAGTCGTGGCGCCAACTCGGTCAGCCAGATGATCGTCTCGACAGCCTCGACCTGACAGAAGAACGGGCGAACGCCCTGGAACTTATAGCTGCGCCAATGGGTCAGGAGGCGTTGCGTTGCGGGCGTTACGCCCCAATCGCCCGGATTCGGCAGCGCCCGCCAAGCCTCCATCAGGGAGCGGATCTCGTTGATGATCGGGGTCGGATTGTATTCCTGCGCCGTTGTCGACAAGCCCTGCTCGTCCTCGAACAGCATCGATGCCTGCTTGCCTTTGCCGCTGGCTTTCTTCCACTTCGGAACCGGCGTGATGAGTTCCGACCTCCGCCGGCCGGTGACTGGCGGCGCGTCGAGAGGCTGGCCTTCGGCGTCGAGAGCGTGGTGCAGCCTCGGGCATTCGTAGGGGCTGTTCAATATCGGCTGTTCAAAAAAAGTCGCCGCCATAGTCCCGCCCTGGGTGATTCGCGAAATGCCGCATGAATTAAACGGCGGGACTGAACAGCGGACCCAAGGCGATGTCAATGTGACGGGTTCTTGGTTTTTCGCGGAAAAGTTGAGACCGGAGTGCGACGCGCGTGATCTCGCGGATAGACGCGATCACAGGCTGACGTTGGAAGCGCAGGAAAGGGGGCTTTGCCCATAGAGGGCAGGAGAATCCCAAAAACATGACCAAAGAAAGAAATTATGTCTTGTTCGACCTCGAAACGACAGGAACAGTTCGGGGATACGATCAAATTCTGCAATGCGCGGCAACGCTAACAGATTCGAATTTTCAAGTCCTGGACCAGATCAATCTGCGCTGTCCGCGATTTGAACAGGCCGACCCATTCAGCCTCTCCGTGCGACACAAGCAGGACAATCCGTCCGATGCGCGCCTCACTCATTATGAAATGATCCATCGAATCGACCGGACATTTCGGGACTGGTCGTCGGCGACGTTCTGCGCCCACAATCTGGTGGCATTCGACGATTTTCACCTCCGGCAAGCGCTGGTCCAAACGCTGCACAATCCCGATCTGACGCAGACCAATGGAAATCGTCGCGCTGACACCATGCTGATCGCGCGAGCGCTTTCCGTGTTGGCGCCATCGGTTCTGAAGGTGCCAGTTTGCAATGGCATGGCGTCTTTTCGTCTCGGCCCGCTGGTGCGGATAAATGGCATCCGTTTCGAGGCAACTCGCCTCCACGACGCTTCGGCCGATGTCGAAATCTTGCGACAGCTGATGATCGTGATGATGACACGCGCGCAAGTGATCACGGAGATGCTGATCGCCGGGAGCCAAAGAGGGGCCGTCGATGCGCTGGTCCAAAATCACCCCTATTTTCGGTACACTTCGGTTCATTCTGGACGGCCGTTTTCGCGGATCTTGGCGCCGATTACGACGGCGCCATCTGATCCCAACTTGCTCGTCGTCGCTGATCTGGCGTTCGACGTCGATCTTCTGCGCCGCATGGATGACGTCAGTCTGGCCGACGCCTTCAAATCGTCGCCCCGAAAACTCCGAGTGATCCCGCTGGACAAGGCGCCCATCCTTACTGCTGTAGGAGCCTTCGTCACCGAGCCACGGGTCGGCGTTTCAGCGGCCACCCTTGCCTCACGCGCGAAAGCGATCCGTGAAGATCGGGACTTCCAGAGCCGGGTCAGTCATTTCATGAGACGAGCAGCCAACGATGGCGCGGCACGAGACCGGAAGCTCCATATTCCTTCCATTTCTCAGCGCAATGAGGAAATCGCTGCGTCCTTTCATGACCTGCCATGGGGCGCGCGCAGGGGCATTCTGGAGTCACTCGACGACCCCGAGCTAAAAGCGTTTGGGCTGCGTCTTCTCTACGCAGAGGCACCCGAATGCCTCTCACCAGCCGAGCGCGAAGAAATTTTCCGCTGGCAATGCGGCAGAATCGAAAAAGATCAAGACGTTCCCTGGCTCGCGGAATCGGCAACAGTTTCGACCATCGCCAGCATGATCGCGCGTGAGGATGCCGACGAGAACCGACGCTTGCGCGCCGGCGTCGAATACCTTGCTGCGCTTCGATCCGTCGCCACGCAATATCCGCACGGACGCTTGGCGTAATGCCAATGATCTGACGCTTCAATCCGCATCCTGGAGCCGCGCGCAAGCGTTGCTCCAGGATGTTTTTTTGCTTTCGATTTCAAATCCCTGGGCCTGCGTCCCAGAAATGAAAATGGGCGCCGCTTCGGGCGCCCATTTTGTTGGTTTCGGTCCGCGTCTATCGCCGACGCGGCATTCGCTGGGCATGTGGCCAGCACATGCGAGGTCAGACTCCTTGGGCAAAATCGGGGAGATCGTCAGCTGTCGATTTCCCGCCGCTCGGCATAGCCGCATTCGGAGCGGTTTCCTCATTATGTGCGGGCGCCAACCGGTCCGTGGCGGGATCAGCTTTGGCAGCGGTTGAAGAAACCGACCGAGCCGTCGAGGATGAGGCGCCTTTTGGCTTGGCCTTCGACGACCCTTTCGACGGTCTCGCCTTGATCTGCGCGAGCTCCTCATCAAGGCCGCGAAGCTTCACCGCGGCCGCATCGCCGAGAGACTCCATAACGACCTTGCGCGCCGACTCCACGAGATCGATCAGACGGTCGGGGTCGCCGGAATCGCGCTTCTTGAGCGCCTCGACGATCTGGATATCCGCGAAGCCCTTTTCAAAGCACGGCGCGAATTTCAATGCGACCTTCAGGTTTGGGATGTCCGTCCTGAAGTATCCGGGATCTGCCGTATCGAGGTCTGCGAGAGCCAGATCTATCGCGCTGACGCTTATCCAGAACTCATTCGGGGGATCGTTCTTTTTACGATTCACTTTGAATCTCCTAGTACTGATTTAGTCGCCACATCATGTTTATGGCGACACGTTTATGATGCCGATTACGACAAATATAGTCAATACTTATGGCGAACTGTATTGACGAAAAAATGAAAGCAATGATATTAAAGAAGTCACCAACAGTGCAAACGCTAAAGTGTAGCCAGCAATGGTCTCGTAATACGAGACCGCTGGTCTTCCAAGCAAACCTTCCGCTCGCTATTCGCTCGCTACAGGAGATTGTTCAAATGGCAGAAATGAAAGTCATGACCTCGGTGCGGCTACCGGTCGATTGCGCGGCCAAATTGGACGCGGTCCCTAGGCGCATCGGGCAGACGCGGTCGTCGCTGATCATCGACGCAGTCCGGGCCTTCTTGGCTCCCGGCTCAAGAGCCGCTTACCTCGAAAATCTCGAGGCGCGGCGCCAGCTTGACGATCTCTTGTGCGAGCTCGGCCGCCTCGCGGCCGACCTGCGCCGTCACGGCGGACTCATGGCCATGGCCATAAAGACATCGAACACCGCGGACAAAGCCGCCCTGGAAGACATGCGGCGCGTCAGCCTCGAAGTGGCGGCGCTCGTCAGCGATCTGGCAGCCAAATTGGTCAAGAAAGCCGGATGATCGGGAAAATCATCATAGGCGCCAATTTCGCCGGTCTTTTCGCCTATCTGGCGGCGGCCCAACGCCACCTGCCGCCAGAGTCATTTCTTACTTATAATGTCGCCTCGGCGATCACTGCCGTCGCTGAAATGATCGCGGAGGCGCGGAAATCCGGCCGGGTGAAACGACCGGTCGGACATTTGATTTTTTCATGGAGAGCTGACGAGGCTCCAACCCGTGAAACGGTCGCCGAAGCCATCGACCGAGTGTTCGAGTTGCTCGGCTTGCAAGACCACAAAGCGCTCGGCGTCATCCATTCGACGTTCCCGACGGTGACGCCGCATTTCGAGGTCCACGTTATGATCTCCCGCGTCGGGCCTGACGGGAAAGTCGCCGGCGCCTTGGACTCGTGGAGTTTCGCCAAGATTGAACGCGCTGTCGCCACCGTGGCCCGGGACATGGGCTTCTTGCTGGTTCCGGGCCGTTTTAATTCCCTTGATTCTGCTGAATTCGGCCCGGCGATCGCGCGGATCGATCCCACGGCGCCAGCCCCGCTTTCGCAGGGAATTCGTGGCCTGATCGCTCAGACGAATGCCAAGCCGATACGTGACGACCTATACGCCGATCCGACATTTCGTGATGAAATCATTCGCGCCCGCATGGCTGCCGACTGGCCGGCGTTTGTCGCCGCATTTACAGGGCGTGGCTATACACTCCATCCGGGGAATTCCACGAAGGGCCGAGCGCCGGGCCATCATTGCGGCATCGTCATCGTCGACCAACGCGATCCCCGTCGCCGCGCGGCGCTGTCCAGCATCAATCAAACGTCGGACGAGAAATGGTCCGGCCCGGGGCTGACCCAAGGCCGTGGCCGCATAGACGGACAATCGGTCCCGGCTATGGGCCAGCCGCCTGAAGGGGTTTTGTCCCCCTTGCCGGCCTCGCCAGCTCGCGCAACAACCCCGGCTGCGGAAAGTTCGAAGCCGGACGTCGTGGCGCCGGCGAGCGTGATGTCATCACCGGTCCAGCATCAGGCTGAGGCGGATTTTGCTGCATTTCAGCAGCATCAACGATCGACGAGAGCGCGGAATGAAGGCTATCGACACAGTCGTTCGAGCAAGATTGGGGATGCCCGCGCTCGTTTTGAAGTTGAGTTCAAAAGGCGGCTTGGTGTGGCCTCCGTCCGGCGTCGCCTTATCCGTACCGTCCTCGGTCGGCGCTCCGCCATCGGCGGCCTGCTCAACGCCATTGGCGACCTCGCCCTAGACCAGGACCTTGCCCGGCTGCGTGCTGAGCGCGTCGCCTCGGTCGAGGCGGCATGGTCCCTCTATCGCGCTCGTCATGAGCACACGCTGACATGGCCAGAATTTCGAAAGGCGCGCGAGGCGCGCCGCGTCAAAGAGCGCGAAAAGGCTGAAATCGCAGCTGGATCGTCGAACTCAGCCTCGTCGTCCGCGGCCGTCGACATTCAGGTCAGTCCCGAAAAAACTCCCGTCGCGGCCGGGTTGGTGTCCGATGTCTTGTCGCTGGCCTTTTCAAAGCCGTCGACCATCGCGGCGCCGATCACGCCGATAAAAGAAGAGGAAAGTCCGTCGACTGAAAAAAATCATTTGTCTCAAACCGAAAATAGGGACTTAGAACATGAACACGACCAACCCGAACACGATCCTCGATATGGAAATGTTCGACGCAGCCAAAAAAGCAGCGCGCAACTCGGCGAATGCGCACACGGAAGCCAGCAAGGCCGCGACAGCGGCCACCAAGGTGCTGCAACTTATGCAGACGCCCCCATCGGGAGAGGATCCGCTGGACGTCATGATCAAGACCATCTCCGAAATCCGACAGGGGCTCACGGTGTTGACGGCTGGGGTCAAACGCATCGAGGAGCAGCAGCAACAGATAATAGCCGACTTGGCGACCGTGAAATCCTCGATCGGCTCCGCGGCGCGGCCTGGCTCTGGCGCGTCCGCCGGAACAACGTCGCGGTGACCGTTTCACCGGATGTGTATGCCTTTAAGGTAGATCCGGCTCCGGTTAATTCACCCCAGATGCGCGCCGCCGCGAGCGCGGCTCCACTGACGTCGGCGCGCGCCATCCATGTCGAAGTTCCTCAGCCGAGCCACGCGAAGAAGCGGATCGAAGTTGAAACCGTCGGCGTGGCGAAAGTTCTGCCTTCTTCCATGTCCGCGCCCGTGGCGGCGGACGCGAAGATCGCCGCGATAGCGCGACTGCGTGTCGCCGCGCTCCGCCGCGCGGCCCAGATGGACGCGAAATTAAACAGCCTGCGATTCTCGGAAAGACCCCCGGCTCTGCCCCCCGTCACGTCGGCGCCCATCCGCGCCCGATCCTCGGAAAGTCTCCCGACTTTGACCGCAACCACGTCGGCACCCGGCCGCACTTTCCTGCGCGCCGAAACGGATCGTCATGCCCCTCACCCGACCCACGTGAAGAAGCGGATCGAGGTTGAAACCGTCGGCGTGGCGAAAGTTCTGCCTTCTTCCATGTCCGCGCCCGTGGCGGCGGACGTGAAGATCGCCGCGCTCCGCTGCGCGGCCCAGATGGACGCGAAATCAAACAACTTGCGAACCTCGGAAAGCCCCCCGGCTCTGCCCCCGGTCACGTCGGCGCCCATCCGCGCTCGATCCTCGGAAAGTCTCCCGACTTTGACCGCAACCGCGTCGGCGCCCGGTCGCACTTTCCTGCGCGCCGAAACGGATCGTCATGCCACACCCCTCAGGCCGCTTACGGCTATCGCAGTCCAGCCAGAACCGCCTTTGGCCGCCCAACCTGCGCCCAAAAAGCTCCTGTTTCCGTACACATTGGACGCGAACAAACAAACACTCGCCGCGGCCTACCTGATTCTTCATCCAAAGCGTGAAGAAAAGTATGCCATGCCCCGGTTCAAGCAAGTTTGCGAGGCCCTGGGCATGGAGACGTTGGTTCCGCTCGTTGCGTGGATGCATCAAGCGTCCGTATCCGAGAAGTCTGCGTTCGTCGGTCTCGCCGACCCTACAGGCAAGCTTCAGCAGAGCCTCGCCGGCGTCGTATCGATGATACGACCGATCTTGGGCGTTGGGGCGAAAATGACAGGAAGGGACGGACCGGAGCGGGAATAGACACGATCGGGACAAGGCAAAGAAACTGAAGGGTTGGAATTCGGGAGCGGAAAAAAATAGGAAATCCCGAAAAAATGAACTCAATCAAACGACCTTCAAAGACCACAAAAGCGGCGACGGCGAAGCCCGTCCGGCCATCGGTGGCGCTCTACAACGACGGTGAGCTGGCCGCGCTCATTCATGCCGCCGAGATCGCCGCAGGAAATACCGAGCTCGGAGGCACTCAGTCAGAAGAGGCTAGGCGACTCGCCAGTTTGAAAGACATTGCGGGATCGTTCATAGGCCCCGAGCGCGCGCTGCTGCTCGCCGACGACGGCATGATCCGCGATCTGCGACGACTCCTTGAAGCTGCCCCAAATCTTTCGCCCCTGGTTGAACTGTTCCTGCGTGAGGCGTTGTCGTCGCAGCGTACGGGGACGCCATTGATGATGCCTCCCATCGTCCTTCTGGGGCCTCCCGGCGTCGGAAAAACCCATGTTGCGCGGCGTTTGGCGCGCGCCCTTGGCACAGCTTTCGTCCCCATCGAGATGAGTCTCCTCGACGACATCGGCGATCTGTCAGGACACACGTTGTCCTGGAAATCGGCCAGACCTGGCGTCATTGCCAGAACGCTGCTCGATGAGCCGTGGGCCTCGCCGCTCATACTGCTTGACGAGATAGAAAAGGCGCCAAAATATTCTCACAGCCAGCGCCCGCTCGACCTATTTCATGCGCTTTTCGAGCCTGAGAGTGCATCTAGATTTCGTGACCAGTATCTGCGTCTCGAGCTGCGCGCCGATCACATTTTTTGGATTGCGACAGCGAATTCAATCGATTCGATCCCGACCACCATCGTCGATCGCTGCCTGATCGTTCGGATTGATCGTCCAAGCCCCGCGGAGGGCCGCGAAATTGCCGAAGCGCTTTTTCGCAGCTTCGCTGCGGACCGGCCGGGTATTGCCGGCCACCCCACGCGGGCAATTCTCGATGTACTGGCCCGGCATTCGCCCCGCCATGTCAGGCGAATCCTTCATATCGCCGCGGGATTCGCCGCAGCCCGGGATGCGACCGCGTTGACCGTCGTAGATCTGGAGGCGGCGGCAGCTGTCGTGGGGGCGGGCGCAGCGCCTGAGCCTCATCGCATCGGATTTTTGTGATCGGAAGTGGAGGAATAACTTCGCCACGCTACAGACGGATTGCTCGCGCCAAATGGCGCCGATCGCGCGCCGCCAACGCGAGCTCATGCCGAGCTGCAGGCGAGTCGACAACCGGCTCGAAGCGGTCACATCGGCGCCTCTCACTCAGCGACCTTGCGAAGCGCAATGAACCCGCGCTCATGACCCTTCTCGGACGTCAAGAGCGTCCGCTGGTCGGCGGCTCGGCTGTTCGATCGAAGAAAACCGTCGTAGCTAATCAAGCTCGAAGCTGTTGATGAGGCGGGAGCTCCAAATTGTTGCCGCGCCGGGACGAGCATAAGATCGGCTTCATCAAAGCCTTGAGACCAACAATCCGTGCCTATCCGGTTAACGCATACACCCACAACATGTAGAGGGGAGGCGAGCCAGATTGAGGCGGTATGATCGACCGAGTCCGGCTCATTGCCGCCATTCCCGAAATCGCCGGCCATTGATTTGCCTTGTCCAACTCGGACGTACACCGAAATGCATGAAAGTCCGCGATCAATACTGAAGCTGTCGTTCCCAAAACCAAAGTCGACGGCAAGTTCGCCGCTCACACACAGCGGCTATTGTGGTGAGGGCCGCGAGCGGTCTGGCCGGCTCCGCGCGGCCTGACTCGCCACGTCCCTCCCGGCTCCGCTCACGCCTGAACTCGGGCGCAGCGAAAGCCGACAAAGTCGCTCCGGTCCTCCGGATCGCCCCTGAGCCGGTAGGCAGAGCGGACGAAGCGCGCGCTGAAGTCCCACGAGCCGCCGCGCAAGACGCGCCGCGCCGATTTCTCATCACTTTCCCGCGCGGCCCCATCACTCGGAGCGCCCTGATGATCGTCCCGCCAAGCGTCGGCGCACCATTCCCAGACATTGCCCAGCATGTCGTACAGCCCAAAAGCACTCGCCTTCTTCTGCTTGACGCGCCGCGTGCCAGCCAGCTTGTGATCGTATTGCTTCTCTTTCCAATTCGAACTGTCGTAGCCTTCCGCCAGATCGAAATCCTTGCCGCTGTTGCCTCCATACCAGGCGATCGCGTCCAGGCCCGGCGCATTGTTTTCTCCGAGTATCTCGACATCGCCGATATAGGTGGACCGTGGATTTCCGGCGCGGCACGCGTATTCCCACCGCGCCTCGCTCGGCAACGACAAACCAAGCCCGGGGAGCATTTCGTTGATCCGGCCAATGAACGCTTGGGCGTCGTTCCAGGCCACGCTGTCCACCGGGCGGTCCGGCGTCGGGTATTTGCTCGGATTGTTCCCCATCACCGACGTCCAAAGCGCCTGTGTGCAAGGCGTCTCAAACAGCCAGAATCCCTCGGCGATGGTCACTTCATGCTGTGGGCCCTCGGCGGACCAACGCCCTTGCTCGTCATCGGGCGAACCCATCATAAATGTCCCCGGAGGTATCCAGCGCAAAATCTGGCTCGCCCCACCGACCGAGAACCCCAGAAAGACACCGTATCCGTCCTGCCCCCATTCGCTCGCCCAATCCGGCGGGACGCCTTGCAGGAGTTTTCGATATTCGTCGGCGAGGTTGGGAATCGCGGCGCTCATGAACGGCGCGCCCTCGTCAGGCACAAGCGGCGCGCCGGCGAGCCTTCGCGGCGCATCCGCGCCCTACCAGCACACCGGCGGCCCTTTGATTTCGCCCCCCGGTGGCGAGGGGCGGGAAACCGGCTCTGTTCAGGACCGCGACATCCATCGGGCCGTGAGCTCGGGCGCAGCGAAAGCCGACATTGTCGTTCCGGTCCTCCGGATCGTTCCTGTTCCGGTAGGCAGAGCGGACGTTGCGCGCGTTGTTGTTCCACGAGCCGCCGCGCAAGACGCGTTTCGCCAGGTTTCTTCGAGCCAATTTCCATCGGAAGCCTACAAATCCCGCAATGCTTCGGCAAGCGGCCTGCGCCGCAATTGCGCCCTGCGCCAGCCGACGCTGTCCGCATGAGAGGTAATGGCCAAGGCGCAGTCATAACCCATTTGCAATTCACGGACGCCGATTTCGTCGCGCAAGAACGCCTCCTCCCAAAAATGTCGCCGCTCCGCATAACGGATGCGCCGGCGGCGCGAGAGCCTCAAGCCGCCCGATGAAATCCGAAAACCGCAGAACATCACGCCGTCGCGGCTGCATCCCGTCTGGGATGGAGACTTGACCTCCAACGACAGTCTTTCGCGCGCGAACTGACCGACCGCTTCAAGCGTCTCGCAAATCTGCTGCTTGTCTCCTTGCCACCAGATCAAATCGTCCATGTAGCGCACGAAGCCCTGCGCCTTCTGGGTTTCAAGGATGAAACGATCGAGGCCGGACAAATAATAATTGGCGAAGTGTTGCGACGTGAGGGCGCCAATCGGCAGCCCCTTTCCAGGCGAGGAGGAATGCCCGCCGATGATTTGCGCCAGCACGTCGGGCAAGGTCTTGTTCTTGAAGCGCCGCGCCAACAGATCAAGCAGCACGCCGTGATCGACGCTTGGGAAATACCGCCTGATGTCGATCTTGGCGAAAACGGGGAACCGCCTGATGTGCTGCTGACAGCGTCGGACCGCCGCGAGGGTTCCCTTGCCAATGCGGCAGGCGTAGCTGTCGAAGACCAGGGCGCGCTCAAGCTCCGGACCGACGAAATTGATCAGAGCGTGATGCAGCACGCGGTCGCGAAAACAGGGCGCGTGAATCAGACGCAGTTTCGGATCACGGATCCAGAAGCTTTTCATTCCACCAAGCCGCAACTCGCCGGCAAGAATCTCCCGCCGCAGCGAAGCCAGTTCGGCGTCGAGGCTCCGACCGAAGGCCACAACGTCCTGTCGCGCGCTCTTGCCCTGACTGGCGGCGTGAAAAGCCGCGGCGAGATTTCGCCAGTCGGCGACCTCCGCCAGATCGAGGGCGCTACGCCGCATGGCCCTCGCCTTCAATGGTCGTCGCGTCAAAACACTCGGCGCGCAGGATGGCAAGAAAGTCCTCGCCGTATTTCTCGGCGCGCGCCTCGCCGACGCCGTCGATTTCGCGCAGCGCCGTCATGCTGGCCACACGGCGCTGGACCATCGCGGCGAGCTGTTCATTGGTGAAAAGCGCATAGGCCGGGACGCCTTCGCGGTCGGCGAGAAATTTTCTCAGGCTGCGCAATTTGGCGAAAGTCGCGAATTCGGTTTCGGGCAGGATTTCGCGATAATCGACTTTGCCGCGCTTGGTCGCCGGCGCCGGCGGTCGGCTCGCGCCAGCATGATCGATGTAAGTCACGCAAATCGCCCAGAAACTGGTCTGGCCGTCCTGGACGAAATTCTTCTCCACCGAGATGATGCGATGGCTCGCCAAAAGCTGGTTCAGCGCTGCGCTCGCCTCGGCGTCGTCGTCAAGACTTGGGCAGGCGAAGAATTTCATGCGCACAATCGGCTCTCCAGTCTGTCGCCCTGCCGTCGCCAAAAAAATTCAAGCGCCTGCGGCGCCAACCCGCCGCCAAACCTTTGCGGCCTCTCCGCCGGAGGACGTGGCTGCGATCCGGCGCTCCCCGCCGGATTCGCCGCCCCGCCCCCGGCTCCGCTCACCCCTGAA
>NZ_NHSJ01000104.1 GCF_002937075.1 Rhodoblastus sphagnicola | reverse complement strand
CCTATGAAGCCACGCTTGCGTTCGCCGTAAACCCGAGCCAAATGGATCGCGCTCTTCCCCTTCATATATCCGATCACTTGGCTGACCGCGTATTTCAGCGGGATCGACAGCATCATGTGAACATGGTTGGGCATCAAATGCCCCTCCTCCACCCTGCTCTCCCGCTGCTCCGCCAGTTTCCGCAGAACCTCACCAAGATGCTTCCGTAACTCGCCGTACAGCGCCTTGCGTCGGAATTTCGGAATGAAAACGACGTGGTATTTGCACTCCCATTGAGTGACTTAGGCTTTCAAACTCGTCCATCGCGATTTGACCCTTCAGTGTGCTTGGCGGCTCACAAAGGGAAAAATCGCGGTGGGCTCCCGCAAACGTCAAACTTCTACTGCCACCCCGGCAAAGCCGGGGGAACTCTCAATCTATTAGTCCGCCATCGCTCTCGCCCCTGCGCATCCACACTGTGAATTGACCATTCTGAGCCAATCACAAGACCCGTGTTGTCTTGACGGACCGCGAGCGATCGAGAAATTCCATAAGGACCCAACTTGATTTCCTGACCGTTGACACACCGCGCGGTCGATTGCGCTCGCCGATCGGCCCTGCGTCGATCAGCGGTGCCCGCGGGCAGATGCGCTGGTGGCGGGCAGCGCCGTCTTTTCGGCATCTTAGAGTCAAATCTTGGTCGACTTGATGCGTCTCATTCTTCAGGTTGGCTGTAACATTTTGTATTCATGATATCTTCCGTCACAATTATTGCGCGCCACTCGCTGCCGTGAGCGGGAAAATTCGCACTGCGAAGTCGCTTGATGACCAGCGCTTTCGTGGACCGTGGTGCATAACTCTAGGGAATGCATAACTTACTTCGCGCTTTTAACAGATGATTCAGTCTTCGTTTTTATATCATGTCGCCATGACGCAGCGCTCTCGGAACCGCATTTCCTGAAGAAGGCAGACGTAAGCGATAGCCGATGCCAAGGGTTTTTCGAGTATATACAATGTCTTGCAGACATTTCGTCAGCCCCTAAAATACGGAACGCTTAGACCATGCCATCCTCGAGCATACTCACGCTGGCGGCGCGGTTCACGCGTGATCGCAGCGGCACTGTCGCCATTCTTGGCGCGCTCGCCATGACGGTTCTCGTCGGCTTCGTGTCGCTCGTCACCGAGTATGGCATGGCCCTCGAAAAACGCAGCGCAAACCAGCGCATCTCTGACGCCGCCGCCTACGCCGCCGCGCTGCATTACTCAGCGAGCGGCTCAAACACCGCGCTGCAGAACGCTACGATTGCGGCCAACAATCTCGCAGCGCTTAATGGCGTCGCCCAGGCCGATGTCGCCGTAAATCCCACCACGACGGCAGACGGAAAGAGCGCGGTCGCGGTGACCATCACCGGGAACAACACGCTGTTGCTCGCCCCTGTCGTTGGGGGCGGACGAATGCTCACGAGCCACGCCGCAGCGGCGGCGCAAGCCGCGCAGACCGCAGCGGCTGCACCCTGTGTCATCGCGCTCTCGTCCAGTGGCGGTGTCACTCTGTCGGGCGGCACCTCGCTAACGGCCCCGACCTGCGCCGTCTCGACCAACGCAAGCCTCACCGTGCCCAACGGCACTTCGCTCACCGCTGCAAGCGTGACCTATGGCGGCGCGACGCCGAGCGCCATCTCCATCTCCAACATCCACACGGGTCCCCCTGCAAGCATAATTGCCCAAAGCGTCACCGATCCGTTGTCGGCGAATTCCGGAGTTCTCGCGGCGGAAGCCGCAGCGACCGCCGCTGCGTCGATTACGAGGCCGGCCGCGCCAAGCTCAATAAATGCGCAGCAGATCACACCCCCTGCAGGCACTGGTGGAACCAACGTTTCGTTCAATCTGCAATATTACCCAACGACGCAACAACAATCCGGAGGATGCACGGCGACCTACCAGTCCAGTGTCTGGACCATCAGCTGCCCGGCCGGACAGAACTATACCTTTTCGTCGCTCACCGTCGCCGGCAGTCTTGGCGTCAATTTCGCCGTCTCCGGAACGGGCAACACCACCTTCAATTTTCCAAATACGCTAACGACGTCCTGGTCGAACTGGACCTTCGGACCAGCGAACTACAATTTCCTCGGCGGCCTATCGATCAGCGGCGGCTCAAACGCATTCACAAGCAACGGCAGCCCCCACACGATCTACATCAGCTGCAACGCTAACTCGGTCCTATGCGGCTCCAACACGACGGGTTTGAGCCTGAATAGCGCCAACATCTCGTTCCAAGGCCCAACCAACCTCTATGTCAACGGGCCCATGACCGTCGCCAGCGGCAACCTGACTATGACAGGCCTTAATTCGTTTACGGTCATCAGCAACCTGACATTCAGCGGCGGCTCCACGGCGTCCTTCACCGGCGTCAGCACGTTCTATGTCGGTGGCGCCTTTAATACTCAAGGCAGCGCAAACGTTAGCTTCAGCGGCGGAACCAATGTGTCCTACACACTTGTGGGCGGACTATCGCACGCCAGCAGCAGTCCGCTGCTTTTCCAGGATTCCGGAATATATTCCATCGGGCCAACCGGCTCCTGCAATGGATCGAACTACTCAATCTGCGTTACAAACAACGGAGCGCTCAACTTCAGCGGAACCGATACGTTCAATATATCGAACGGCATCTATGTTTCTGGCGGCGACACCCTTACAATGGGGTACGGGTCAAATAATTCGTTCTTCGTCGGCGCAGCCGGAACCGGTTCCTCCGGCACCGCAATCTCTCTCGGCGGCGGCGCCTATCTGACCCTGGCTGACGCGACCGCGTTCAACCTCGCCGGCGATTACGACGCTACCGCCGGCGGCGGCTCCTGCGCGATACTGCCCGCCGCCTCGATCCACAATATCGCCGGGTCGTTCAAGACGGCAGGCGGCACAAAGCTGGGAGCCGGGCTCTATGCCATCGGCGGCTATTTCGCCTCCGGTCAGTCCAGCGGCGGTTCAGTGTCGTGCAATGGCGCCACCGTCGGCGTGCAGGGCACAAGCGTTACAATCGCCTATGCTGCCAATTCAACGACGATCGGCAGTCCTTGCAACAGTGATGGCGTCTGTTTCGCCAACGGCTTCAACTACGTCAACCTAACGGCGCCCACCACTGGGACCTACGCCGGATTGCTGTTCGTCGGCCCGAGTTCGAAGTCGGCGAGCGCCATGCTGACCGGCGGCGCCGGCGCGATCATGTCGGGCGCCTTCTACTTGCCAACCGGCGACTTCGGACTTGGCGGCGGGGCCTCCATCGCCTCGCCTTCGGGCGGCTGCCTGCAAATCGTCGCCAAGACCGTAAGCCTCGCCGGCGGCGCGACCGCCGCATCGAACTGCATCACCACCGCCACTTCCACGACTCCGTCACCACCAGTTATTGTCCAGTAACGAGGTCGCCCATGCTGACTAGATTACTCAACGACAGCTCCGCCACATCCGCGGTGGAATTCTCACTTATCGCGCCGATCCTGATCGGACTGCTCGGCGCGAGCGTTGATATCGGAACCGAAATTCGGATCAAATACAAGCTGACCTCCTCGCTCGCCAATGCGGCTGACTATGCACTCATCCACGCCACGCAGGCTTCGAGCCAGGGCGCGGCGGCCCTCGCCGCGACGACGGCCGCACTTGCCGCCTCGAGTTACGCAGCCAACTGGGCCGATACTCGGGTCGAGGTTAACAACGGCGCCACGGCGACGGTCACAGGCGGCGTCGCGGCCGCCTCGGGCACTGCCTCGAACGCGGAATCCACTTATTGTCCAACCGGCTCTGGCGCGACTTTCGCCTGGGGCTCAGCCACCACGAGCACCTGCTCCAATAGCGCTGCGCCAGGCAAATACATCGTCATCACCGCCAGCAAAAGCTTCACGCCCCTGATCCTGCCGACCAGTCTCACCGGAACGCAGATCGGCACAACCATGGTGGCCCAGTTGCAATGATCAAGGCGCTCATCACCAAAGGCGTACGGGCGGATTCGGGCGCGACTGCGGTGGAATTCGGCATTGTCGCGCCGCTCTTCGTGCTCCTCGTCGTTGGCGTCGCCGAAGTCTCGCGGGCACTGTGGATCGAGGAGGCGCTTGCCGACGCTGCTGCGCGCACCGCGCGCTGCATGGGCCTGAAACTCGCCGGGTGCGTCAGTTCCAGCTCCTACAGCCAAATTGCAACGAAGAGCTATGCGCAAAGCGCCGCCAACACCTGGGGGCTCAAGCTGCCAGCCGGCAATGTCGCACTGGAAACCTCGAGTTCATGTCCAGGCCAGACTGGGGAAACCTCGTTCGTCACCGCGACGCTGACCTACAACTACTCTACCGTGGCCGCTGCGTTGCTGCCCGGGGTCTATAACATCAACCTAACGGGAAGCGCCTGCTTCCCGCAAAGCTCATAAAATGCGTATCCCTCCGGCGTGACGCGCCTTGCGAGATTTAGTGCCTCGGAGTGATGCTCCGCAGCTAAATTGGCTTTATGGGCGGGGTTAGCTGCGCAGCATGGGACAGAGACGGTGATATCCGGCGCCGAGCGCCGCCGGCGGTGGAGCGAAGAAGACCAGGCGCGGATTCTTGCAGTCCTTTCCGAGCCCGGGGCAGCGATCGCGCAAGTGGCGCGCCGCGAGGACGTTTGCACCGACCTCGTCTTCAAATGGCGGCGCGAAATGCGCGAAGCGGTTGAAGCGTACGCCAGCGGATTTGCGCGGGTCGTCATTGAGCCGGCGCCGGCGGCTGCACCGTCGTCGATATCGTCGAGCAATTCGTATTCCCAACCCATCGCGATCTGGATCACGCCATGCAACTGGCGCAGCGTGAAGGTCGCGGGCGCTTGTACTCTGCGCCAGATCATCGGGCTGAGTTCCAACAGCCAAATCTTGAATTGCATGACCGCGCCGCCGGGCATCTCCGATGCGGAAGCGGGAGATGAACCTGTTCGTTTCGGCAATACGAGCGGCGCCCAAGATGTAATCGAAGACTTTGAGGGAGACCTCTTCAGTCTCGAATCGGACTATCCAAATCTGCGCAAATTCGTCACCGCCGCCCGCGCATTCGCCGTCTATATCGCCTCGAACACGGCCAGCCTCATAAATTATGGCGAACGGTATCGATCCGGCGAGCGCATTTCCTCGGCTTTCGCGGAGGCGACGGTCAACGCCGAGGTGAGCAAGCGGTTCGCCAAAAAGCAGCAGATGCAATGGACCCGGCGCGGCGCGCATCTTCTCTTGAAGACCCGCACCCGGACGCGCGACGGAACGTTGCGGCCAACCTTTGAACGCGGGTTTCCGGGACTGGCCGGCAACAACACGGATAGCGCTATTCAGGCCGAAGCGGCACGACCGCCCCACACTTTGGCGTGCTCCCTTACGCGGACGCGATCATGGATCGCCTCGTCCACAACGCCCATCGCATCGAACTGACCGGAGAAAGCCTGCGGCGCGCTCGCGCCAAGAGCGTGATCAACTCTTGACCAGGCGCCGTTCCAGGCGCCAAGAAACCTAAGCCAGCATGCCCCGCGACCCGGGCGCCATCATCCCGTTACCGGGGGGCGGCATCATCCAGGAATCAATGGGCGCCATTATCTCGTAATTGTCGGGCGCCTTCGCAGGAATCGACATCCGTGCGCCTGAATCGTATTCTTCGCCAGATCCAGGCCGATGATGCAAACCTTCGCCATGGACCCTCTCCATCAGAATGGCTTCAACGCAACCATTCCGCCACGATGCTGGCGAGTGGGGGCGTCCACCCCATCGCTTGCGCTCAGCCTTGATTTCCGCCGTTTTAAAAGCCGCACACAGCGTGGTCGAGCAAGTGACGTTGTCGGTGGTAGCAGACAATACCACCGCGGCTAACTTGTATGAGCGCCTCGGATTCAGAAGATACAGCCTTGAACCAAGGACACTGAAGACACCCGTCGGTTATTCCGACGAGATCCTGGAGGTGTTGTTCCTTGAAGCGCAAACGCCTACGGTCTCGTAGTCGGCCGATCCCGGCAGCTAAGAAAAACCCGCGAGGTTTCGCGGGCTTTTCCTGTCGCTTTATTGCGCGGCCACGGTTCGGGCCGCCACGTTTGCACTGCGCGCCGGGATGCCGGTCTGCTCCGCACTGACGCGAGCGAACGCCGCGATACCCTCTCTGATGGCCTCGTGCGAAGGCAGTGCAAAGCACAGCCGCAGCGACGATGCCGCCGCTTCGGGATCGACCGCCCATTCGGGTCCCGGATTGAACGCGACGCCGGCCTCGGCGGCCGGCTTGATCAGCCGCCGCACGTCTACGCCCTCCGGCAGCCGCACCCACAGGTAAATGCCGCCATCCGGCAGGTTGAATTCGACTGCGGCGCCGAATTCCCGGGCCAACGCGTCCACCAAAGTGTCGAGTTTCGCGCGCAGCCCAATCGTTAGCCGCTGCACATGGTCATCGAAGTGGTGCGTAAAATACTCCGCGACAACCAGTTGCTCCAGCGCGCCGGGGCCATCGCTGCGCAGCGCCACCAGGCGGCCCAGCACATCCGGCGGCGCGATCGCGAACCCCAGGCGCAGCGACGGCGCAAGCGACTTGCTGAACGAGCCGATATGAATGACCTGCGCCGGATCGAGCGCGTAGAGCGCTGGCGGCGCGCTTCCGGCCCAGACCAGATCCGCATAGCACTCGTCCTCGAAAATCGGCACGCCGTATTCGCGCGCCAGAGCAATCAGCCCGTGGCGCCGGTCGAGCGGCAGCACACTGCCCGTGGGATTCTGGATCGTCGGGATCGTGTAGATATACTTGGGCCGCACGCCACGCCCTTTCAGATCGCGCAGGATCGTCTCCAGCGCATCGATGCGTAGCCCATGTTCGTCGAGCGGCGCGCCGATGATTGTCGCTCCGATCTTGCGCAATTTCGCTAAGGCGCCGTGGAAGGAAAGAGATTCCACAATGACGGTGTCGCCCGGCTCGACCAGCAGCCGGTTCACCAGGTCGATGCCCTGCATCGATCCGATGGTGACCAGAACGTCGTCGGGGGTGGCTTCGATGCCCCGGTGGGACGACGATTTCCGGGCGATAAACTCGCGTAAACCGGTATAACCGAGCGCGCCCTGGCCGAGGCCGTAGGTAGCCAGGAGCTTGCCCTCACGCAGCAGCGCCGACGCAGCAGCTTTGGCGAGCCCATCCAGCGGAATCGCCTCGGGGTCGTTATGTCCGCCCACGAAGTTGTAGCGCGGGAACCCCGTCCAGCGCGCCGCCGGTTGAGGAACATTGCTGGCAAATACCTTAGAATAGTCGAACCCCGTAGTGCTCATGGTGCGCTCCGTCCGGATAGCGTGGACGCGATCGATCTATGTGGAGGCGCGTCTGTGCGATACGTTATAATAATTTATATAATCGATCAACAACGTCAACAATAAAATGGGATTTGGCCAGGGGAATCGCATCCGAAAGTTTCATGCCCTTGTCTTCGTCGCCCTGAGAACCGCCCAATGCCCTATCGCCGCCTCAAGTTGGCTGCCTTTTAGGCGCAATCTCGAACGTTTTTGAATTCATTTTTTGTTGACTATTCCGATCGAATTTGTATTCTAAATGTCGACGCCCGAGAAAGGAAGCGTCGCGCCGATCGAGGAGTCGCTTTCCCATGCCCATCAATCTCCGCACACCGCAGGCCGAGACCCGCGATCAGCATCTGGGAGCCATCACCCAGTGGCCGGGCGGCGCGAAGGAGTTGGCGCGCAATTGCGCCTTCACCTACGGCTGCTGTCGGGATTGCGGTCCGGGCGGCCGGCGCCTGTGCGAACTGTCGAGCCCCTATTCGCAGGCCTTGATGTGCGCCGAGCAGATCTCGGTCACCAACGCCACCATCATCAAGGACACGGTGGTCGTCCAGCATACGCCGATCGGCTGCGCCGCAAGCCAGTCGTCCACCTCCAGTTATTCGCGCGACCTCGCGGCGCGGCGCGGCCGGAAGCCCGAGGATCCGAAGTCGATCTGCGCCAACCCGGGCGAGCGGGACGTGGTGTTTGGCGGGCTCGACCGGCTCGCCGACGCCAGCCATGACGAAATCGCCGCAATTATTTGGCGTGTCGCTCCCGAGCGCAGCTGTTCAGAAAACTCTTCCGCAACGGGCTGTTAACCCGAGTTCCGACCCGTGGGTGTTAAAACAAAGCCTGTTGAAAATAGATAAAATCGATCGGCTTAATAGTATTATTATATTTCATCGGAGTCGTGGGTATGAAACCGTTTTGGTCCGTCAAGGGGTGCTTCATTTGGAGAAACTGGCGGACGGGCGCCGCAATGGCCACGCTCGCCTGCGCCGGGATTCCGTCTTTCGCGTCAGGACCGGCGCAAGCGCAGCAACAAGCGGCGTCGGACGCCACCGTGCAGGAAGTCGTGATTCGAAGCAACAGCGACGCCGCCGGCCAAGAGGAAGTCCAGAGGACGCCGGTCCTTGTCACGCGGTTCGGACAGCAGAAACTTCAGGATTTGAACATTAACAACACGCGCGACATCGCCGGTTCCGTTCCGAGCCTCACGCAATGGCGGGCCGGCGTGACTTCCTCCAATTCCAATTACTTCTTTCGCGGCGTCGGCGAATTGGACGCGCAGGGACAGCCCTCCGTTGGCATCTATCTCGATGACGCCTATTTCCCCCGTCTGCTCGGCTCGCAAATCGATCTGCTCGACGTCAACCATATCGACGCCATTCCAGGGCCGCAGGGCACGTCCTTTCCGCATGACGCCGAAGCCGGCGTGGTTCATATCGTTACCAATACGCCTGACAATAATAAGCGATTGGTCGTCGAAAGCGGCTTTGGCAATTATAACGACAGGAAAGTCAGCATCCTCGCCAGCGGCCCGATCATCGAGGACCAGCTTTACGCCAGCCTCTCTGCGTCCACGCGCGGGCGCGACGGCTGGACCAACAACGTCACCACCGGACAGAAAACCAATGATATTGCTTTGACCAATACGCTCGGCAAATTGCGCTGGACGCCGACCCAACAACTCGAGTTCAGCCTCGCGACCGATCTCGAAGTCGACAATGGATCGTCCAAATCCTATGGCAATCTGGCCGTTCCCGGCAATACATCCTCCGCTACTTACAATCCGCTCTATCCCTATAATCATTTCGCACAATATGGCGGCGCGCTGACCGTCTCCTATAAGATCGACGACCATCAGACCGTAAAATCAATCTCGCAGGTGCGGCATTTCGAACAGATCGCGCTTTACGACAATACCAGCGACCTATGGGCGCGTGGCTCGAACTGGCTGAATTATAGGGATAATAATTATTCGCAGGAATTCCGCTGGCAGGGAGATTATGACCGGTTCAATTTTAAAACCGGCTTATATTTCAATCGGGATGTCTGGTATTCCGCGCGTAGGGCAAATGCAGTTAGTATTTATACAGATTATTTTGCGACACCACAAAAAAAGTCTGCCTATCAGCCGACTTATCAACGTCTCTCTCAGACGACAGATACCTATGCTCTTTACGGTTCAGGAGATTATCTGTTAACAGATAAACTTAAAATAACACTCGGCGGTCGTTATAACTATGAGCGGCAGGCGAATGACAATTACAACTATTCTCTTGTCAGCAGCCAAAATGTTTCATCACTACAGGGCGGCTCCTATACGACCACGGACAATTACGCCTTTCTCAACAATCCCATCGGCGTGCTGAACTGGCATGTGAACAATAACGCCGGCTGGACCTCACTGTCGCCGAAGGCTGTGATCTCCTATCAAATTCTTCCAGAAATTATGCCCTATTTTTCCGTGTCGCAAGGTCACAAGGACGGTGGTTTCGACTTCCGCGCCCAAGGGCCGACTCTCGCCTCCTACATTCAGGCGATCGTTCCCTATAAGCCGGAGACGCTCACGACTTATGAAATCGGAGCCAAGACGAATTTTTTCGAACAGCGACTCCAACTCAATGCCGCGCTTTTCTATAATAATTTCCAGGACGTTCAGATCACGGCGCTCGATCCGACGACAAACACGTCGCATCGCTTTAATGCCGGCCATGCCTATTCGGAGGGCGCCGAATTCCAGGCCACGGTCGAGCCGGTCGACGATTGGACCGTCGGCGCGACCGGAAGCCTGCTCTTCGCGACGCTCAACGCGTTCGACGGCAAAGTGACCTATCAGACTTACGCCAATTCGGCCTGGGGCGCCTATCTGACCGTGCCGACTTCGCCGCATTCGGGCGCGACCTTGCCTTATTCGCCACGGTATCAGGGCAGTCTCTATTCCATTTACAAAGTCCCGATCGACATTCCCGGCGTGTGGAAAATTACCGGCAGCGTTCAGGCGCAATCGTCATATTACACCGACGCGCTCAATGTCTTTTTCCTTAAAGTGCCGCCGCAGGCCTACCTCAATCTTGGAGCCAGCTATACGACGCCAGACGAGCACTGGACCATCTCGGTCAACGCGAAAAACGTCGCCAACGCCCGCTATGTGCAAAGTTACACCTATCAGGCTATATCCGCCGGTAATGCAAACGCCGGGAAGCCAGCTTATTGGTCGGCGGCCTATGTCGAACCGTTCTCGATTATGGCTTCGGTTCGCTACACTTACTGAAGTGTGAATCGGCATCGAACAGTGACCCCACTTGAAACATGGCTCAAGTCTCTGACGTGGCGCCATAATCTTCTTCTTTTTCGGAGTCCGATCGGCGTCGAACCGTGCCCCCTCTGTGTTATCGAAAACGATTACCCATCAATAATTTGCGTTAAAGCCATTGAGGGTCCCGGTTCGATGCCGGTTCACAGTTCAGTGGCAGATTCCCCATCCGCCTGCGGCAAGCGCCGAGAGCGGAGCGCCCGGCAGATCGATGGTGGCGGCAATGCAGCGGGTCGAGCCATCCACCGCCACGATCCGCGGGGGATCGAGTATCGGCAGATACAGCGTGCGGCTGTCCGCCGTGACGACGCCGCGAATGGGAGCGCCGGCCAGGGGAATCTCTCGTGCGCGACGCTGCGTGTCCAGGTCGTAGACAAGCAGGCGGCGCGAGGCCGGGCAAGCAACGAACGCTACGCTGTCCAGCCATGCCGTATAGACGCCATCGGCGTCGGCGGCACATCTAAACACCACCGGTTTCTCCGGATGCTCGAACCGGTAAGCGGTCAGCGTGGCTTCGGTCGTGTCGGGAATGAGCAGATAGGCGCCGGTCCCGGACGGGAACAAACCGGCGGCCCCGGGCCCGGCTGCGATCTCGCCGACGGCTTCGCCCTGCTCAGGGTCGAAAATGCCAATCGGCCCTCCCCCCTTCGGCTGGGCCAGCACCTGACGGCCGTTTGGCGTCCTGGCGAGCGCGACCATGCCGTCCCGGGCAACCCTGGAAGGGGGAATCTGTCGGACCAGCCGCCCGTTCGCCACATCGACGACGCCGATCCCTGCAATTCCGGCGGACGCGAGGTAGATTTCCGAATCCTGGTTGCCGAACATGACGTCGCGCAGGGGCGGCAAGCCGGAAATCACGATGTCGGCCCGACCGGTATCGATGCCGATCAGCGTAATCGAGCCGCCCGCCTGGTTGACGGCGGCGGCCACACGCCCCCCCGCGCCAAGGATCAGCCGATCGGCCGGGGTCGGCAAACGGAACGATCGCACGGCGCCGGTGAAGACATCGACCAGCGAGCCAGCGCCCGATGCGTCGGTGGCGACGAGCGTCGCGGCCTGGCGACTCACCGCCGCCTGACGCGCAACAATGCCGATCGGCAGGGTTCCGGCGATGCGTTCGTTATCGATATCGATGACGGTCACGTCGGGTGCAGCGGCGCTCGGGACGAAGACGTAACGGCTGATGTCCGCCAGTGTCGCGTCCACCGCCGCCCGCGCGCGCGCGCACGGCGCAACCACCAGCATGCCTGCAAGCCATTGGCGCCGGGAAAGCGGCGGCAGTCGATTCACCTGTCAGCTCCTGCGGTACAAATCAACTTGTGAGCACGTCCTGAGTGATCAAGTTGGTGAACCGGACCGGATCGGTCCCGGGCCGGAGAATACCGGTCTCGTGCAAGCCTTGAGCGAAATACAGAACGTGCTGGCGAAATTCCTCGCCGGTGGGGCAGCCGCGATGCGCGTCATAGGGGTAACCCGCGATCATATCGTCGAGTTCCTCCGGCTTCGCCTGGAACGGCGAATAGCGCGCGGCGGCCTTGACCGCGATTTGCCGGTCTTGGTCAACCAATTTTGAAGCCTCCAGCATCGCGCGTGTCAACGCCGTGGCGGCGGGGCGGTTGTCGCGGATCAGCTTGCCGTTGATCGCCAGCACACAGCAGGTGTAATTGCCCAATTCGCCTTCGCCGTTGGAGGCGAGTTTAAACAGCTTTCCGTTGCTGCGCTTGACCGCGTAGTAGGCATTCGGCTCGCCGTCGGCGAAGGCATCGATTTCACCCTTTTGCACCGCGATAACAAACACGTCGGCAGGATACTGTCGCCAGATGATCTCGTTCGTCGGGATGCCGGCCTTTTTAAACTGGATTTCGTACAGCAGCTTCATCGGGCTGTTGAGATCGGACATGCCGATGCGCTTGCCGCGCAGATCCTGCAAGCTGTTGATCCCGGCGTCGCGGGAAGCGATGAGATATGCGCAGCCGGCATGGACCCCCGATGTCAGCTTGACGTCGAAGCCGGCCTCCAGTGGCTTGAGCAGGCGCAGCAGGAAGGTGGAGGTGGCTTGCGCCTTGTTGAGCGCAAGCGCTTCCAGGATCGAGGCGGTGTCGGTGCCGGTAAAGATCGTCTCGACGTCGAGGCCGTGCCGGTCGAAGATGCCCTGCTCCTTCGCCACGCCGACGACGACGTTGCAGAGCGCGGCGGGGTTCCAGATGAAGGTGATCTTGGTGCGCGGCGTCAGGATGGCCGGGGCGGCGAGATCGTCGGCTGCGTGGGCGCTCCGCATGACCGTGCCCAGCGGAACCGCCAGGGCGGACGCGGCCGCAAGCCGCCCGAAGGCGCGGCGGGACAGGGCAGTGCGCGGTCCGGTAACGGAAAGCGCGTTGGCAACGTCTGAAACTGGCCCCATTCCACAGCCTCCTTTTCGCGCCTCGCCACCGGCTGATACGCCCCGCTTGGGGGCAAACCAGACCGCCCCAACCGAGCGATGTGGAGGTACGTCCATGCGATACATTTTAAAAAAATATAATGCCGATCACATAAGTCAATAATTAAACGGGATTTGGCCAGCGGAATCGCATACGAAAGTTTCTTGCCCTCGTCTTCGTCGCCCAGAGACGCGCCCAATGCCCTGTCGCTGCCTCAAGCTGGCTGATTTTCAGGCGTAATCTCGAATGTTTTTGAATTCATCGATTGTTGACTATTTCGATCGTTTTTGTATTATAACTTTCGACGCCTCAGAAAGTAAGCGTCGCGCCGATCGAGGAGTCGCGTTTCCATGCCCATCAATCTCCGCACACCGCAGGCCGAGAAGCGCGCCAACCGGACAGGAGGAAGAGCATGAGTGTCGTCACAGCCCAGATTGCGCCGACCGGACAGCAGAACACTGAGGCGCTCGTCAACGCCGTGCCCGCGCCGCCCACTTTGCTGACTGTTTCCGGCCTGGGGTGGTTGACGGTCGCCGCGCTGGTCATAGGCCTGCCCGATGAGCAGATGGTGGATCGCACCGGGCTGCTCGCCACGTTGCTCGCCTGTGCCGGCGCGGCGCAATTGCTGCTGTGGGCCGGTAGCCACGTGGCGCCGGTGCTGGCGCACGCGGGCAAGTGGGCGCGCTGGTTCGTGGCCCTGGCGGTCATGATCACCGCTTGGGAACTGGCGACCGCAAAATTCAACGTGCTGCCGCTGCCGTTCTTTGCTTCTCCGCAAGCCTTCATCGCAGTCTATACCGACGACTTTCCCAGGCTGTTCGACTGCCTGTGGCATTCGCTGCTGTTGCTTTCCGAAGGCTATTTCCTGGGCGCCGCCGTCGGCTTTGTTTCGGGCGTGGCGCTGGGATGGTCAACCAGCGTCGGCTACTGGGCGCATCCGATACTCCGGCTGGTCGGCCCGCTGCCGGCAACCGCCTGGATTCCGATCGCATTTTTCATATTTCCCAGCAGCGCCGCCGCCAGCGTATTCCTCATCGCGCTGGCCACCTGGTTTCCCACCACCGTGCTGACCTGGTCGGGCGTGGCGTCGGTACAGACAGCGTACTACGATGTCGCCCGCACGCTGGGCGCCAATCAGCGTTGCCTGGTGCTGAGGGTGGCGATTCCGGCAGCGCTTCCATCCGTCTTTGTCGGCTTGTTCATGGGTCTTGGCTCGTCTTTCGCCGTGCTCGTGGTTGCGGAAATGCTGGGCGTGAAATCCGGGCTTGGCTGGTATCTGCAATGGTCCCAGGGATGGGGAGCCTATGCCAACATGTACGCTGATCTATTCGTCATGGCGCTGATGTGCTCTACCTTGATCACCTTGCTGTTCAAACTGCGCGACCGAACGCTCGCGTGGCAGAAAGGCTTGGTGCAGTGGTGAGCGTTTCATCGGAACTGGAGCGGCCGCAAGCGGCGGCCGCGCCCACCCGGGAGGCGGCTGGCGCCGCCCTTCGCATCCAGGACGTCAGTCACGGCTTCGTCCTGCATAACGAGCTGCTGCCCGTGCTCGACGACATAACCATGTGCGCGGAGCCGGGCGAGTTTGTCGCCCTGCTCGGCCCCTCCGGCTGCGGCAAGTCCACGCTGTTGCGGCTGGTGGCGGGTCTGGATCGCCCGCGCCAGGGCCGGCTGCTGGTGGACGGCGAGGTAATCGCCGGCGCCGATCCATCGCGTGTTGTTGTTTTCCAGGACCCGACGCTGTTTCCATGGCTCAGCGTTTGGCGCAATGCCGCATTCGGCCTGCAGGCCCGGGGTGTGCTGAAGCAGCATCGTAGTCGCGTTGACGACGTGCTCTCGCTGGTCGGCTTGACCGAGTTCGCGAGAGTTTATCCGTACCAACTCTCGGGCGGCATGGCGCAGCGCGCCTCCTTGGCCCGAGCGCTGGTCAACGACCCGCGGCTGCTTATTCTGGACGAGCCGCTCGGCAAGCTCGACAGCCTGACCCGCCTGGCGATGCAGGGTGAGTTGACGCGCCTGTGGCGGCAGCGCGGCTTTACCGTTCTGATGGTGACGCACGACGTGGAGGAGGCGTTGTTGCTGGCGCAGCGGGTCGTCGTATTCAGCGACCGCCCGGCCCGCATCCGGGCCGATCTGTACGTCGATCTGGAATATCCGCGGCGTCGCGACCATCCGGAAATTCTGCGTCTGCGCCGCGAAGCGCTCGGGCTGCTCGGTCTTGAAAAAAACTGGTAGCAACGGATTAAAAACCGAAGGAATTATTCTCATGACTGAAGTGCTCGATCGCCTCGCCAAACCGCGCGCGTCTCGCAAACGGACTCCGACTGCGGAGAACTCGAAGGGACTGAAAGCGATCGCCGCGCTGGCGCAGAACTATTCATACGCGCAAATCCAGGCCGAGGCGGCGGCCGGAAAATCGGTGATCTGGGGCGGCTTCAGTTGGGAATCGCCGCTGATTTACGCGTGCGACACGATTCCGGTTTGCATCGATCAGCTCTGGCTCGACAAGAGCCGCGAGTCCGAAGCGATCGCCGAGGATCACTTCCAGATCCCCGGCGAGTTCTGTTCGATGATCAAAACGGTAATCGGGCGGCTGCATACCGACCAGGGCAACAATATCAAGCGCATCCTGCATTTCGGCTCCGGCTGCGAACCGATCCATGCCGTGTTCGAACTGTCCAAGCGCGATGGCTATGACGTGCAGACCATCGAGACGGTCAGTTCGTTCACCAACGAAGAAAAGCGCCCGGCCGCCATCAAGATCCTGGTCAGCGAACTTCAGCGCATCGCAGTATGGCTGAGCGGCAAGCCGGTCGATGAGAATCGCGTCGCAGAGGAGATTCGGCGCAAGAACAGCTTGCTGCGCAAGGTCCACAAACTGTTCGAACTGCGCGGGAAGCATCCGCTGTACATCTCCGGGCTCCAGACGCTGCTGATCTTCATGGGGTCGATGCACGGATACGGGGATTTGGAAGCCTTCGGCAAGGCGGTCGACTCGCTGATTGCCGAACTGGAAGCCCTGGAAGTGAAGCCGCTGGACAGCGCCTACATTCCTCTGGTGGTGGCCGGCGGCGTGGGCAACCGCCGGCTGCTGGAGGCGATCGAGGAGTCCAACGGCGCCATCGTCTCCTGGGTCATCGGCGGCGATCTGCTGTACGATGAGAATTTGCCCCCGCTTGAGTCGCTTGCGCATTACGTGCTGGACGCGCAGGGCCGCGGCGACCTCGGCGAAATGGTCGGCGCCTCCGTGGCGTATCGCCGTCTGCGGGTGGAGGACGAGGTGCGCAGGACCGGGGCGCGGGGGATCATTTCCTCGTCTATCATCGGCTGCCCCTATGCCAGTCTGATGCAGCAACTGGAGCGCGACTATTTCAAAGCTCATAGTGTGCCACTGCTGGCGTTGGAAACCGACGTGCACAAGGAGCCGCCGACCGAAGAACAGATCATGCGGGTGAAAGCGTTCATCGAGATGTTAGCGTAGTGATCGGCTTTCTGAGCCGGGCCCGGCGTGCAATCGCGCCGCGTCCGAGCTTTTGGGGCGCGCAAGTCGCCGTTCCTGCGAGTGGCGCGAAGATATAATTACGTTGTCAGATGTGAAATAGACAAGAATCCTTGTTCGTGCGGCTGACTGAGAGATAGTAGTCTATATAATACATAGAATTTATGTTGACCGACGTTCCACTTAAGCGGAAAATACTCCGCCGACCGTATCGCCGCTCCGCCCAAAACCGCATGGAGTCGTGATTTGACCGCCCAATGACCACTGCCTTTACGCTGGCGCCGAACGCGATGTTCCAAATCCCGGAAACGTGGCGACCGCCCGGTTGCCACGGCGTCGAGCCGACCGGCCAAGCGCCCTCGATAACTGAAGACCGGAAACAGCAGGAATGAAGATAAGCACCATTACAGGCGAGGCCTCCTGGAAGTACTCACCGCCCGATCCGGTGATCGGCTTCGACATCGGTTCGCGCGGATCGAAGGGGGTGCTGCTGACACCGGACAGCATCTACACCTCCTTCGTCCCTACCGGCCTTTACATGCAGGAGACCGCCGACATCCTGCTGAAGCAGTTGTTGCGCGCGGCCAAGCTGAGGCGCCGTGACATCGCCTTTGTCGTCGGCACGGGCTACGGCCGCATATCGCTCGCCTACAAGGATATTCCCTATCAGGTGGTGACCGAAATCACCTGCCATGCCATGGGCGCGCATTCGCTCAACCCGCGCACCCGCACGATCATCGACATCGGTGGCCAGGATTCGAAGGCTATCAAGGTCGATCCGGCGACCGGCAAAGTTCTTGAGTTTGTCATGAACGACAAATGCGCGGCCGGCACCGGACGGTTCCTGGAAAAGGCCGCGGTGCTGCTCGGCCTCGAACTGCACCAGCTGGGCGACGTCGCGCTGGAGGCCAACGAACCGGCGGCAATCAGCAGCCAGTGCGTGGTGTTCGCCGAGTCCGAGATGATCTCCCTGCGCGCCCGCGGCGAGCGCCACCAGGATGGCGCCGCTCGCGCAAACATTGCGGCGGGCATCCATTTCGCCACCGCCCGGCGGGTCAAGTCATTGCTCGGCCGCGTCGGCACCGAGCCGGACCTGGTGTTCACCGGCGGCGTCGCCAACAACCCCGGCATGTGGTTCGCCCTGGAGACCTTGATCGGCGCCAAATTCGCCCGTTCTCCAATAGACATGATCTATGCCGGCGCGCTCGGCGCCGCCGTGCATGCGGGACGTCACCACGCGGCGGCGCTCGCCGCAGGGACCGCGAGGCCACGGCCGACGCCGGTGGCCCGCCCGCGCCGCGTCACCCCTGAAAAAATCCTCGTCAACAGTCAGAATGGGTAGAGATCATGGTGAACGCACACACGTCACTCCCATCGCTCAGCCCGGACCTGCTCCCGGTCCATGCGCTTATCGAAGCCGAGCAAAAGGAATTTATAGGCGCCGAGGACGGCGTTCAGCGCGCGGGCTATTTTTGCGCCTACACGCCACCCGAATTGCTCGCTGCCGCCGGCGTAAGGCACGCCCGTCTGTTCAAGGCGGGCAGCCCGGAGATCGTGGCGAACGGGGAACGCTTCACCCAAAGCGTGTTCTGCGACTTCAGCAAAAGCTGCATCGGCGGTTTCGACAAGAACGAAGGCGACCCGCTCTATCAGGCGGTCGACAAGGTCTTTAATTTCCATACCTGCGCCTCGATGAAGCGCGCGTCGGAGGTTATCGGGCAGTTCGTTCCAACCACACTGCTCAATTTGCCGCGGTTGCGCGATCAGGCCGCTTCGCGCGAATTCTTCCGCGAAGAAATCATTCATTTCCGGGACGACATCGCGGAACTAGCCGGCCGAGCGATCTCGGACGACGAGATCAGCGCCCAGATCGTCCTGTTCAACAAGGCCCGCCGGCTCATCCAGCGCTTTTCCGAGTTGCGCAAGCGCGCCAATCCACCTTTGTCGGGGAAGGATTTCCTCGAACTGGCCCGCGGCTACTACTATCTGCCGCCGGAAAAACTGCTGGCGACCTATCAGCCACTCTACGAAAAGCTGAGCGCGGTCAAGGATGATGGCAAGCGCCCGATCAGGCTGATGATCTCCGGCAGTGAAATGGCCGATGGCGATCGCCGGCTTGTCGAACTGATCGAAGACGAAATCGGCGCCAGAATCGTGGTGGAGGATCACTGCACCGGCTTGCGGCCGTTTACCCATACGCTGCGTGAGGATGGCGATCCGTTTGCGGCGCTCGCCGACGGTTATCTCGACCAGGCGCCTTGCGCGCGCATGAAGCCGCTCGATGACAGCGTGCATTTCTCCGGCGGCCTTGCCAAAGAGTACGATGTCGAAGGGATCGTCTTCGTCTATCTCAAGTTCTGCGCCTGTTACGGGGTAACCAAGCTGGAATTCCTGAACTACTTCCAGTCCCTCGGCATTCCGGCATTGGAGATTTCGAGCGACTACTCCCACAGCGATCATGGGCAGCTCAAGACGCGCGCCGAGGCGTTTGTTGAGATTCTGAACGATCGCCGCGCCGATGCGGTGGTTGCGGCGGACTGAACCCGCGAAAAGGACACATCACATGAGCAAACCCTCCGGACTCGAAAGACAACCTCGGTCGGTCCGTGCTCCGTCACTCCTTGCGAAGGGCTCGAAGGGCCTGGCGTTGCTGAACGCGCTGGCGCAGTCAAACGCGTACGAGGTGATCCAGCAGCGGGAAAATCGGTGATCTGGGGCGGCTACAGTTGGGGTTCGCCGCAGATCTAAGCCTGCGACGCCATCCCGGTCGGCTTTGGAACGATGACAGTTGCCGTGTGGCTAACCGGCAAGCTCGCGGACGAAGTCCGTGTCGCCGAAGAAATCAAACGCAAGAACCAGCTGTTGCTGGCGCGAGTGTTTGCAGAGCGAACCGGCGCACCGGCACAGCGCGCTATCGTCCGCAATGTGGCTGTCACTTTAGGAGAGACATGATGCTCGATGATTCATACAGCCGGGTTTCGGCGTTGTTGGCCAAGAGTTTTCCGCCCGAACTCGTCGTGAGCGATCCGGAAAAAGTCGCGGACTGGGATTCCGGTTACGGCATTTACGCGCGGACGCCGCGCTTTGTTGTCGTGCTCGAAAATGAGGACCAGGTGCGATCACTCCTTTCGGTGGCCGACCGCGCCGGTGTTTCGGTCACTTTTCGAGCCGCTGGCACCAGTTTGTGCGGTCAAACGGTCAGCGATTCCATTCTGGCTGCCTTGGGCGATGGCTGGAACAAATGCCAGGTTGAACGGGACGGCGAGCGCATTCGCTTGCAACCGGGTGTTTTCGGCGCCGAAGCCAATCGCGCTCTGGCTCCATACGGTCGCAAGATCGGCCCCGATCCGGCCTCACTGGATATAGCCAAGATTGGCGGCATCGTCGCCAACAACGCCAGTGGAATGTGCTGTGGGACGGCTGAGAACAGCTATCGCACCTTGGCCGCTATCCGCGTCATCCTGGCGGATGGCGCGATCATCGACACCGGCGACGCGGAGAGCGTCCGGGCCTTCTCGAAAAGTCACGGCGCCATGTTGGACCAACTCGATCGGTTGGCTCGGCGGACCAAGGCCGACCCTGTTTTGTCCGAACGCATCCGCCGGAAATACCAGATCAAGAACACCGTCGGCTATAGCCTCAATGCATTGGTGGATTTCGATGACCCCATCGATATTCTGGCGCATTTGATGATCGGTTCCGAAGGCACCCTGGGGTTCATTTCGGAAATCACCTTGCGCAGCGTGCCTCATCACGCACATCAGGCCGTGGCGTTTCTGCTGTTTCCTGATGTGGTTGCCGCCTGCAAGGTGGTGACCGCCTTGCGGTTGGGTGCGCCGGTTACCGCGGTCGAGGTGATGAACCAGACGGCGATCGGCATGCGCGTCGCTCAAGGCGATACGCCGGCCTATGTTCGAGGCCTGCACGAAGCGGCGACGACGCTTCTGGTGGAAACCCGTGCGGCCGACGCCAATGCTCTCGTCGCTCAGGTTGCTGCGGTTGAAGCTGCCTTGGAAGATTTCTCCCCTCGTTATCTTGTACCTTTCACCAGCGATCCGGCGCAGACAGAGGAATTGTGGGCCATCCGCAAAGGGCGGCGCTCTTTCATTTCCGGGGCTGGGCGGAGCCACGGACCGATCATTCTCGGTGAAGATGTGGCTTTTCCAATCGAACATCTCGCCGAGGCGACCGCCGATCTCCAAAAACTCCTCCACGACCATGGTTATCCGCCGGCGGCGATTCTTGGCCACGCGCTGGAAGGCAATTTGCATTTTTCCTTCGCTTTGGATTTTAGCAAAACGGACGAAGTGGAGCGGTTCCGCCGGTTGACCGACGGTCTGGTTGAGTTGGTGGTTGATCGTTATGACGGTTCGCTCAAGGCCGAACACGGAACAGGCAGGGCCATGGCTCCTTTCGTCGAGCGGGAATGGGGATCCAAAGCGTTGGAATTGATGCGGGACATCAAGCAGCTTTTCGATCCGCGGGGCCTGTTGAATCCTGGCGTGGTCCTCAGCGGCGACCCGGATGCGCATCTCCGGTTTCGGTGATTGATCCTCGACCGGCGTTGCTCACTTTCAGCATCCCCGAATAGTTTGGTGTTTTGGGACAATTGGGCGACCCAACACCATGCAGTGTCGGATTATGCTCCTGACGAGCGTCGTGACGAAGGGTCGTGCGGCTGAGTGGAACAGGAAAGTGTCGTAATGAACCGCGCCGGGTTTGCCGGAGGCTCCAACTCCCAAATAGGATGGAGCCATCATGAGCACTACGACCAACAAATTTTCACCTGAGGTTCTCGCCCGCGCGGTGCGGATGGTTTTGGATCACGAAGGCGATCACGCCTCGCACTGGGCGGCGGTATCGTCGGTGGCGTCGAAGATCGGCTGCTCGCCGCACACCCTGCGTGAATGGGTCAACAAGGCTGAAGTCGATGCCGGCAAGCGCTCTGGCGTGCCGAGCGATGTCGCCGAGAAGCTGAAGGCGCTGGAGCGCGAGAACCGCGAACTCAAGCAGGCCAACGAGATCCTGCGCAAGGCATCGGCTTATTTTGCGCTGGCGGAGCTCGACCGCCGAT
>NZ_NHSJ01000103.1 GCF_002937075.1 Rhodoblastus sphagnicola | reverse complement strand
CCGGCGCCGCCGCGGCCGCGACAGCCGCCGAAACCGAGGCGACCGAAGCGGGCCAAGCCCCTGCCCCGCCCTCGCCGACGATCTCTTCCACGACGACATCATAGGCTTGGCCGTCAACGCTGATCCTGAATTTCCGTTGCATTACGAACTCCTGCCCTGCGCAAGGCGGTCAATGTGTGTGATGCGAGGTCTGGTGCCGCCAGCGGCCTTCCGCCGCCCAGGCGTGCCCCGCTCCCGCATCGGCGATATGAACGACTCTGTAACCGTAAGCCGCGACCGCGGCCGCGATGACGACGACATGGTGGGCCGGGATGCCGTCGGTCTCGCGCGCAACAGGCGCTGGCGCGGCGGCGGGCGGCGCGGCCTTGTTGCCGCGCTCGGCCTCCGCCTGTTGCCGGGCGATCTCGGACCGCTCGACCCAGCTCAGAAAGCGGCCGAGGCGCGACAAAGCGAACCACAGCACGAAGAGGGCGGCGACGACGCCGAACGCGAATTTCAAAGTCTCGAAAGTCATCGAGTCGTTCCCTCGCCAGCGTTACAGGGGGATGTTGCCGTGCTTCTTCGGCGGCCGCATCTCGCGCTTGGACAGCGCCTTGCGCAAGGACAGCGCGATGGTCGACCGGGTGAACGCGGGATCGATCACATCGGTGATATAGCCATGCGACGCCGCGAGATAAGGCGAGGCGAATTCGGCCCGATAGGCCGCCGCGAGTTCGCGCGCCTTCGCCTTCGGATTTTCCGCCGCTTTCAGCTCCTTGTTGTAAAGCACGGTGACGGCGCCGTCGGCGCCCATCACCGCGATTTCGGCCGTCGGCCAGGCGAACACGAAATCCGCGCCCATTTCCCGGCTGCACATCGCGAGATAGGAGCCGCCATAGGCTTTGCGCAAGATGACCGTCACCTTCGGCGTCGTGCAGGAGGCGTAGGCGAACAAAAGCTTGGCGCCGTGGCGGATGATGCCGCCGCGCTCCTGCTCGACGCCGGGCAGGAAGCCGGGAACATCGACCAGTGTGACCAGCGGGATGTTGAAGCAGTTGCAGAAGCGGATGAACCGCGCCGCCTTGTCGGCCGCGTCCATGTCCAGCGCCCCCGCGCGAACCTCCGGCTGGTTGGCGACGAGTCCGACCACAATGCCCTCGACGCGGCCGAAACCGACGATGATGTTCTCGGCGAAGGAGCGGTGGACTTCGAGGAATTCGTTGGTGTCGACAATGCGCGCGATGATGGCGCGCACGTCCATCGGACTCTGGGGATCGTCCGGAATCAGGGCGTGGATGGCGTCATCCCCGGCGAGCGCGATGTCCGCGCTCGGCCGGTGCGGCGGATCCTCGGAATTGTTGTCCGGCAGGTAGGACAGCAGTTTCTGGACGATGCGAATCGCGTCGGCGTCGTCCTCGGCGAGGAAATGCACATTGCCTGATACGGACGCGTGCATGTCGGCGCCGCCGACCTCATCCAGCGTCACCGTCTTGCCGGTCACCGCCTTGATCACCTCCGGCCCCGTGATGAACATATAGGCGTTGTTCCGGGTCATGATGATGAAGTCCATCAGCGCCGGCGAATAGGAGGCGCCGCCCGCGCAGGGGCCGCAGACCACCGCGATCTGCGGCACCACGCCGGACAGCAGCACGTTCTGGTAGAACACGCAGCCGTAGCCCGACAGCGCGTCCACGCCCTCCTGGATGCGGGCGCCGGCGGAATCCTTGAACGCGACGACGGGCGAGCCGAATTTGGCCGCCTCCTCCATCAGCGTCACGATCTTCTTGGCGTGCATTTTGCCCAGCGAGCCGCCGAGCACGGTGAAATCCTGGGCGAAGGCCGAGACCATGCGACCGCCGACATAGCCGGTGCCGACGACCACGCCGTCGGCGGGAAGATCCTTCTTCTCCATGCCGAAATGGCGGGCGGAATGACGGACATGGCCGCCCATTTCCTGGAAGGTCGCGGCGTCGAACAGGGCGTCGAGCCGGTCGCGCGCGGTCATCAGGCCCTTGGCGCGGCGCTTGGCCAGTTTTTCCGCTCCGCCGCCGTTGAGGATTTCCTCCTGGCGGCGCCGCATGTCGTCGAGTAGATCAAGGAAGGTCATTCCGTCACCTTGCATGTGCTGGCTGCCCACGGCCAACGAGCCGAACGGCGGGTTGCGATCAGGACGCCGCCTCCGTCTGGGCGGTCGGCGTCCAGATTTGCGGTCGATCCTGTCACTTCCGATCGATTCGGAATTCCAGCAGTGGTTCTCCAGAGGAAGGCCCCGGTACGGTCAAGATAGCGTCTGGCGGCTGAGTCTTGCAAGACGTAATCACCGCGTCGGCTCAATCCTCGACGCGACCGGAGCAAATGCGGGCGAACCCGCCGAGGACCAAATTGACTTTTCCCCCGCCCGAAGCTATTGAGGCCAACCTCGCAAGAGTGGAAATGCAGATCAAGCCGCCCCGCGCCCGACGCGGGAGGTTCCCGTCCGGCAGCGCGATGCGCCCCCGGGCGCGTTTTGCTTTGCAGCGTCCTCCCGCGCGAGCCCCCAAGGGAAGACCACATGTTTGAAGGCCTGTCGGAAAAACTCGCCGGCATATTCGATCAACTGACGCGGCGCGGCGCCCTCTCCGAGGAGGATGTCAACGCCGCCATGCGCGAGGTCCGCCGCGCGCTGCTCGAAGCCGACGTGGCGCTCGACGTCGCCCGCACCTTCATCGAAAAGGCCAAGGCCCGCGCCGTCGGCGCGGAAGTGGTGAAGAGCATCAGCCCCGGCCAGATGGTCGTCAAGATCGTCAATGACGTGCTGATCGAGACGCTCGGCTCCGACGCCGAACCGATCGACCTCAACGCCGCCCCTCCCATCGCCATCATGATGGTCGGCCTGCAAGGCGCGGGCAAGACCACCACCACCGCCAAGATCGCCAAGCGCCTCACCGAGCGCTTCAAGAAGCGGGTCCTGATGGCCTCGCTCGACGTCAAGCGCCCGGCGGCGCAGGAACAGCTCGCCATACTCGGCCGCCAGGTCGGGGTGGAGACGCTGCCGATCATCGCCGGCCAGACGCCCGTGCAGATCGCGCGGCGCGCCGAAGAGGCCGCGCGCCTGCAAGGCTACGATGTCGTGATGTTCGACACGGCCGGCCGCACCCATATCGACGAGCCGCTGATGGCGGAGATGGCGGAGATCAAGGCCGCCGCCAAGCCCCATGAAATCCTGCTCGTCGCCGACGCCCTGACCGGCCAGGACGCCGTCAATCTGGCGAAAAATTTCGACGACCGCGTCGGCATCACCGGCATCGTCCTGACCCGTGTGGACGGCGACGGGCGCGGCGGCGCGGCTTTGTCCATGCGCGCCGTCACCGGCAAGCCGATCAAGCTGATCGGCACCGGCGAAAAGATGGAGGCGCTGGACGATTTCCATCCGCAGCGCATCGCCAACCGCATTCTGGGCATGGGCGACATTGTCGCGCTGGTCGAAAAGGCGGCGGAGAACATCGACGCCGAAAAGGCCGCCCGCGCCGCCGAAAGGATGCGCAAGGGCAAGTTCGACCTGCAGGACATGGCCGACCAGCTCGCCATGGCCGAAAAAATGGGCGGACTCGGCGGCATCATGGGCCTGCTGCCGGGCGTGGCCAAGCTCAAGGACGCCATGGCCAACGCCAAGGTGGACGACAAGACGCTCAAGCGCCAGCGCGCCATCATCCTGTCGATGACGCCGGAAGAGCGCCGCAACCCCGAAATCATGAAGGCGTCGCGGAAAAAGCGCATCGCGGCCGGCGCCGGCATGAAGGTCGAGGACGTCAACAAGTTGCTCAAGCAGCACCGCGCCACCGCCGACATGATGAAGGCCATGGGCGGCGCCCCCAAGCGCGGACCGATGGCGCAGATGGCGCAGATGTTCGGCATGGGGCCGGGCGCCGCCATGCCCTCGCCCGAGCAGATCGCCGAAATGCAGAAAAAAATGGGCGGCGGGGGCGGTCTCCCGAAGGAGCCGCCCGCCGCGCTGAAAGCGCCGCCGACGAGCGCGGCGCCGGCCAAACCGGGTCTTCCCGGCGGTCTTCCCGGCCTTGGCGGCGCCAAGCCGATGTTGCCGGGCCTGGGTGGCTTGAGCAGCCTGAACCCGTTCAAGAAGAAGTGAGTTTTCCGCGCGTTCGCGCGGGCCGTGACTGCCGGGACAGGGGCCGGCGGTTTGCAATTTATGAAAATCGCCTGCCCCTCGGCGAAACCAACAGAACAAGGAAACTGATATGTCCCTGAAAATTCGCCTGTCGCGCGGCGGCGCCAAGAAGCGCCCGTTCTATCGCGTGGTTGTCGCCGACGCCCGCTCGCCGCGCGACGGCCGCTTCATTGAAAGGCTCGGCACTTTCGATCCGCTGGCCCCCAAGGACTCGACCACGCGCCTCGTGCTGGACGTGGAAAAGGCCAAGGAATGGCTGGCCAAGGGCGCCCAGGCCACCGACCGCGTCGCCCGCCTGCTCGACAGCGTCGGCGCCATCACCCGCGAGGCCCGCAACAATCCCCAGAAGGCCCAGCCGAAGAAGAAGGCCCAGGAGCGCGCCGCCGCAGCCGCCGCCGCCGCCGAAAAGGCCGCCGCCGCGGAGTAATTGGCCGAGTCCGGCTGCCAACAATAGCCCTCACCCTGAGGAGGCGCCTGAAGGGCGCCGTCTCGAAGGGCGAGGGCGGTCCACGGAGGCCCATGTGAGCGACGAAGTCCTGGTCGGCGTGTTCGGCGCGCCTCATGGCGTGCGCGGCGAAATCCGCGTCAAATCCTACACGCAGGATCCGCTCAGCCTGGCTGACTATGACGGCCTCCACGACGAAGCTGGCCGCGCCGTCGAGATCGTCGCCGCGCGCCCGCTGAAAGACGATCTGCTGGTCGTGCGCGTCAAAGGGGCGAACGACCGCAACGCGGCGCAGGCCCTCACCCACACAAAACTCTATATTCCCAGGGAAAAACTGCCGCCGCCCGAGGAAGACGAGTTTTACACCCGCGACCTGATTGGCCTGCGCGCGGAAACGCCTGAGGGCGCGCTGCTCGGTACGATAGTCGCCGTGCCCAATTACGGCGCCGGCGACATTCTGGAAGTGGCCCCGCCCACCGGCGAAACCCTGCTCTTTCCCTTCACCCGCGCCGTGGTCCCAACAGTGGACATCAAGACCGGCCGCGTGATCGTCGTCCCGCCGATCGAGACGGACGCCGACGCCTGATGTGGAGCGCCAGCGTTTTCACACTCTATCCCGACATGTTCCCCGGCACGCTGGGACAGTCCATGTCGGGAACCGCGCTCGCCAACGGCGTCTGGTCGCTTGAGGCCATAGACATTCGCGACCATGGCCTCGGCCGCCACCGCGCCGTGGACGACACGCCCGCCGGCGGCGGCCCCGGCATGGTTTTACGCGCTGACGTGCTGGCGACGAGTCTCGACGCCCGCCTCACCCCAGACGATCCCCGCCCGCGCCTGCTGCTGTCGCCGCGCGGAAAAACGCTCACCCAAGCCCTCGCGCGAAATTGGGCGGAGGGGCCGGGCGTGATCCTGGTCTGCGGCCGGTTCGAAGGCGTGGACGAGCGGGTGATCGCAGGCCGGGGCCTCGGCGAAATCTCCATCGGCGATTTCATTGTTTCAGGAGGCGAAATCGCCGCGCTGACCCTGCTCGACGCCTGCGTGCGTCTGCTGCCGGGCGTGATGGGCAAGCTCGAATCCGGCCAAGACGAGAGTTTTGAGGACGGCCTGCTGGAATATCCGCACTACACCCGCCCGCGAAGCTGGGAAGGCCGCGACATTCCGGATGTCCTGCTGTCCGGCGACCACGCCAAAATCGCGCAATGGCGCCGCGCCCAGGCCGAAGGGCTGACCAGAACCCGCCGCCCCGACCTGTGGGCCGCGCGCGAAACGAAATGAAGCCCCGTCCCGGTCGCGCCTTCATCCCCCGCCTTTTCCGGCCAGAACGGTCGTGACGATGTCGCCGGGGCTGGTTTTCGACTGGCCCTCGACAATGACGGCCTCGCCGCCGGCAAGCCCCTCCGCGACCAGCGCGTCCGCGCCGGATTCGCCTTCCACCCTGACGCGCCGCGACAAAACCTTGCCCTCGGCGACGATCAGCACGAAGGCGCCCTGCTTGTCCGTCAGCAGCGCGGCGCGGGGAACGGCGATGGCGGTTTTGGGCTTGTCGCTGATCAGCGCGCGAACCGTCTGGCCGTCCTTGAGGCGCTCCAGCGCATTGGGAAAAACACCGCGCAGGGCGACGGTCTCGGCCGCCGGATCGGCGCGCACATCGACAAAATCGATCCGGCCGCTGTCGCCATAGGCCGAGCCGTCGGGCAAGGTCAGCGTGACCGCGAGGGTCTTGAAATCGGGGCTGTCGCTCAAACGCGCGAAATCGCGGGTGCTGACGGCGAAGACGACGCGGATCGGGTCGGGGTTGACGATGGTGGCGAGCACGCCGTCCGGGCCGACCATGTTGCCCGCCGTCACGGCGGACATGCCGATGCGGCCCGTGATCGGCGCGGCGATGGTGGCGAAACCGAGATTGGCCTTGGCGAGGTCCAAATTGGCGCGGGCGCCGGCGATGACCGCCTCGGCTTCCTGAACGGCGGCTGCGGCCTGATCGCGCTGCACCACCGTGCCGACCTGCCGCGCCAAAAGCTCCTGGGCGCGCTTGAACTGCAAGTCCGCCAGCATTTTCGAGGCCTCCGCCCGCGCCAGCGCGCCCTGCGCCAGCGCGAGATCGGCGTTGAACAGGTCCGGCTCGATCTCGTAAAGCGGATCGCCGGCCTTGACCGCCTGCCCGTCCACAAACTTCACCGCCTTGAGCACGCCTTTCACGCGCGCGCGGATCTCGACCTTTTCCTGGGCGCTGACGCGGCCGACGCCTTCAATGTCGCGCGCAAAATCGCGCTTTTCGGCGATGACGACGCCAACGCGAACAGGCTCGCCGCACAAGGCCGCGGAGGGGACGAGCGCGGCCGCCAGGAGCGTCAAGATCGTCAAGCGCAGGGTCGAAAGCTGGGCGGCCATTGTGTCTCTCCGCTATCGTGGAGACACGTTCGACCCGTGACGCGCGACAGGTCAAGTTGCAATGGTTTTGAGGATGTGAAAAACCTTGGACGTGGACGCGAGGAGAGGTTTGCCATGCAGGATCGCGCTTTGGTCAGCGTCGTCATCCCGTCCTTCAATCACGTCAAATTCTTGGGGCGGGCGATCGACAGCGTTTTGGGTCAGACGCACCCGCATGTGGAAATCGTCGTGATCGACGATGGGTCGAGCGACGGCTCCTACGATTTCGTGGTGGAACGTTACGGCCATGACCCTCGCGTAAAAGCGACGCGCCGGGAAAACAGGGGCGCGCACCAGACCCTCAACGAAGCCATCGCGGCTTCAACCGGCGCCTATATATCGATCCTGAATTCCGACGACTTCTATCAGCCGACGCGGCTGGAGGCGCTGGTCGCGGCGGCCGGGCGGCAGGACGGCCCGTTTTTCGGTATCTCCGCGCTGCGCCTCGTCGATGAAGCGGGAAATCCGTTCGATCCGTCGAGCGGCTACAACGAATATTATGACATGGTCTGCCGTCTCACGGCGGGCAAGCCCGACTTGCTTGGGTTCTGGTGCGGCAATATCGCCATGACCACCTCGAATTTCTTCTTTTCACGGTCAGTCTATGACGCGGTCGGACCTTTTCGCGCCTTGCGCTATGCCCATGACTGGGATTGGGCGTTGCGCGCCTCGTCCCGTTTCAACGTCCATCGCATCGCGGAAGACCTGCTCGCCTATCGCATCCACGGCGGCAACACGATTTTCGAGGAGGAGCCTTGGGCGCATACGGTCGAGGACGCCTTTGTCTGGGCCTCGGCCTTGCGGCACGACAGGATCGACGCGGGCGCGTCGGCAGACGATTATTTTGCCGGCCTGTCGGCCAATTGGGGATTTCCGCTGCTGCCCACGCTTTTTCTCCTCGCGGACCCGCGCAGCGAGGCGGAGCAACTGGCGCTGATCGCCAATGGCGCGCTCAAGGACGAAATCACGGCCCGCCGCGACCAGTCCGACCCGCTGCTGTGGGAACCGCTGCCGGGGGCGCTGCGGGCATTGCGCGAGTTGCGCGCGCAACGGGATGCGCCCGGACCCGACCAGCGCGCGCTGTCGCGCGAGTTGGCGTCCATCAAGCAATCCAGATCCTGGAAATTTTTTGGCTGGCTCTGGCGGTTGGAAACGCGCAAGGCCCGCAAGGCGGCCCGAGCGCATAAAACCTGACTACCAGATCCAGAACATCAAGACCCAGGCGCCGGCCCCCGCGCCGATGGCCGCCAGCATCGGGGCCATGGCCGCAAGGCGGCGCGGCGTCGCCGCATAGAGGCCGCTCACCCGCCACGCAAGGCTCGCCGCCCAAAGACTCGCGCCAGCCAGCAGCAGCGCGCGAATCTGCGCGACATGAGGCAAAGGAAAGCCTTCCTGCTTGAACAGCGTGACCGTCAGGGCGGTCAGGCCGAGGAACACGCCGCAGCCGGCGATGGGAATCAGGCATTGCGCGAGATGGTGCAGGCGCGGGCCGGACCAGGGGCCGAGCGCGCGGGCGGCCAGAGCCAGACAGGCGAGCACGAAGCCGCCCATTACGGCGGCGGTTCCCGCGATATAGCCGAGCAGCATGGCGCCGTCGAGCAGCGACATGGTGTCGTTCTGGTCGGGATAATTGGTGAGAATCCACCAGGGCGCCAGCGGCTTGAGCATCCACACCGCGCCGAAATCCACCAGTTTTTCGGCGGCGATCTGTTTCAGCGCGACATACCAGGGGCTGGCCGTCCAGTGGAAGGCGCCGACCGCCACGCCCATCAGGCCGAACACGATCAGCGCGGTTTCCCAGGGGCGGGGCGTCGCGCCGGCGACATGGACGATCTCGCTGCCGGGCGCGCGGAACGACAGAGACACCGACTCTTTGTAACCGGAGCAGCGCCCGCACATGTGGCAGGCGCTCGCGCCCTTCATGATTTTCACCGGCACGAGGGCCGCGCAATTCATTTTCGGCGTCGGCGCGCCGCTGGCGTCATGCGCCCGCCAGTCGTCGCGGTCCACATTGAAATGCAGCGGCGCCAGCTTGGACAGCAGGCCGAACACGCCGGACACCGGGCAGAGATAGCGGCACCACACCCGCTTGTTGCGACCCCACAGATAACCGACGATCATGGCGGCCACCGTCGAGCCGCCGAGAATCAACAGAGCCGGCGCGGCATATTGATAGACGCTGACCATCTGGCCATAGACGGTGGTGAGGATGAAGGCGACGAAGGGCCAGCCGTTCCAGGCCACCCAGCGCGGCAGCGAACGTCCCTTGCCATGTTCGCTCACGACTTCGGACAGCGTGCCTTCCGGGCAGAACAGGCCGCACCACGCGCGGCCGACCAGCACCATCGAAAGCAGCACGAACGGCCACCACAAGCCCCAGAACGCGAATTGCGCGATCATGGTGAGATTGTTCCAGACATGCGCCGTGGCGTCCGGCAGCGGCAGGAAGGCGGGGACGCCGACCAGCAGCAGATAAAACCCGACCACGACCCATTGCGTCCGGCGGATCAGTTTCTGGTTGCGCATCAATGCGTCGCCCAGCGCCGCCAAGGCCCGCGCGGCGAGCCCGCGACGCGGCGGCGAAGCGGGCTGGAGCTGAAGTTCGCGGATCGCCATGGTCATGTCTTCAGCCTATTTCGCCACGAGGATCGCCGGCGGCGCATCGGGGTGGAAGTCGTCGAAGAAGGGATATTCGCCGGGATCGAGCGTGCGGATCACCAGCACGGAATCGCTCTCCGCCGCCAGAACCTTTTCCTTCTTCAACTCCTTGCTCTCGAATTCGGCGGGGGTCTTGCCGGAATTCTTCAGCTCCAGCCGAAAGCGGGTGTTGGCGGGAACTTCGAGCCGGGACGGCGTGATCGCGCCGTCCCTGAATTCCAGCGTGAAGGTCGGATCCTCCGCAGCGAGGGCGGGCGCGACCACAAGCGGCAGCAGAAAGCCGCAGATCGTCGTCAGCCGCAATCTTGTCGCCCTCATCGTCGCTCTCCCAGTCATGCCGAAAACTCAAGCAGGATGCGGGCCAATCAATAGCCGCCCTTCTTGCCGATGCCGGCATAGGTGAAATCATATTCCGCCGTCAGCGGCTTGAACCATTCGCCGACGCCGGTTTCCTTGTCGGTGTGGCGGCCGAAATGGTTGTGCATCGAGGAATTCGGCGGGGAAATCAGCAGTTTAAGCCTGTACTTGCCGGGGCCGAACATTTTGACGTTGTCGCCGTAATGCGGGCCGTCATTGGCGACCATGGGCATGAAATCGCCCTTCACCACCTGACCATCGTCGAGCTTGGTGAGTTCGAACTGGATGGCGAGATAGGGAATCCAGTCGCCCTCGGCAAAACCGTTGGTATTGCCCTTGGCGGCGTGAATGTCGGCCTCCAGATGCACGTCGGACTCTTTTGCCGCGCGCATCATGCCCGGCGGGTCCATTTCGATCGGCTGCAAATAGACCGCGCCAACCTCCATGCCGCCCAACTGCTGCTTTTGCCCGACCGGATATTCCTTGGCCGAGGCGGCGCCGGCGAGCGTCAGCGCGAACAGCGTGGCGGAGATGATTTTCTTGTACATTCCTGGCTCCTTGGGTCCGGAACAACCGGCCGGACAAAGTCTCTCGCCATGTTTCCGCGATCAGGCGCGAGGCGCAAAATAAATCGTGCTGTTTAGAGTTTTTCTAATTTGCGCTTGGCAAATTCCTGGCTCCTCCGATGATGCGCCCCAGTCCGGCCCGCAATGGCGGCCGCTGTTTTCGGCGGCGCGCGCGGACGCGGCGGAACAGGAACTGGCGCGGCGGGCGAAGGCCCCTCGTTCTGACCAGACTGGATCGGGCGCTCTCATGAAAAAAGCCCCGCCGGAGCGGGGCTTTCGTTTTCAGAAGAGGAGGCTTGGCTGCTTCAGTCGTTCCGCTGGCCCGTCAGTTGGATCAGCGAAGTGAAGATGTTGATGAAGTCGAGGTACAGCATCAGCGCGCCGTTGACCGACTTCTTGGTGGCGACCTCATAACCGTCGCTCTCGTAATACATCGACTTGATCGACTGGGTGTCATAGGCGGTCAGGCCGGCGAAGATCAGCACCGACAGGATCGACAGGCCGAACTGGAAGGCCGCGCTCTGCACGAACAGGTTGACCAGGCCGGCGATGATGACGCCGATCAGGCCCATGATCATGAACGAGGCCATCGGACCAAGATCTTTCTTGGTGGTGTAGCCGTAAAGGCTCAGACCGCCAAAGGCCGCCGCGGTGATGAAGAAGGCGCGCGCCACCGAGGAACCCGTGTAAATCAACAGGATCGACGACAGCGACAGGCCCATCACCGCCGCGAAGGCGAAGAACAGGGTGCGCGCCGAACCGGCCGCCATCGAGCCGATCTTGAAGGAAAAGAACAACACGAAGGCGAGCGGGGCGAACATCACCACCCAGCGCAGCGGCGAAAGATACAGCGCGGCGCCGGCTTCGGTGAGATACAAGTGGCCGACGTGATAGGCGGTGGGCGTCGCCGAAACGGTCAGCAGGTTGGCGCCGAGCGCCACCAGGCCGGTCAGCGCGAGGCCAATCGTCATATTGTTGTAGACGCCCAGCATGAAGGCGCGCAGACCTTGATCGACCTCGGCGCCCGTCCGGGCATAGCTCCGGCTCCACGGAGCGGCGTTGCGGTCAAAGTTGGACATGAAATCCTCGTTTCCCGCCGCGCGTCCGCATCAGGACAATCCGGACGCGGTGCGGCTCACTGAAAATATGGCCGGAGGGAATTCAAAAGACAAGCGGCGCCGACCCTTTCGATTCATTACATTTTGTTCATTCGACTCATTCCTGCCGCAGCCAGCGCGCCGGTTTTTCGCCGAGCGCGCGCGCCGTGCCGAGCAGACCGGCGACGATGGCGAACAGCGTCGCGCCGCCCGCGACCAGCGCAGCCTGGGCGGGAAACAGCGCGAAAGGCGCGTCCAGCAGCTTGACCGTCACCAGCCACGCCGCCAAACCGCCCGCCAGCAGGCCAAAGGCGGCGGTGATCGCGCCCAGCAGCGAAAATTCCAGCGCCAGCGCCGCGAGAAGTTTGCCCCGCGTCGCGCCCAGCGTCTTCAGGATCACCGCTTCGTAAAGCCGCGCGCGCTGGCCGGCGGCCAGGGCGCCGGCCAGCACCAGGGCCGAGACGATGAAGGCGAGCGAAGCCGCGACGCGGGTGGCGACCACGAGCTTGCCCAGGATATCGTCGAGCGTCGCCAGGGTTTCGCGCAAGGAGACGCCGACGACGGAGGGAAATTTTTGCGCCGCCGCGCCCAACAGCGCCGCCTCGCGCGCGGGGCTGGGCTTTTCCGGCGGCGTCAGCGTCATCAGGGACGTGAACGGCGCGCCCTCGAACACGTTGGGCGAAAACACCAGCACGAAATTGATGCCGAACGAGCGCCAGTTGACCTTGCGCAGATTGGCGACCTTCGCGGTCACCGCGCGTCCCATCACATTGACGGCGATTTCGTCGCCGACGCTCAAGCCCAGGCCGCGCGCCACCTCGGTTTCCATCGAGACCAGCGGGGGACCGTTGTAGTCCGGCGCCCAAAATTCGCCAGCGACCAGCCGCGACCCCGGCGGAAGCGTGGTCGCGAAGGTGATGCCGCGATCGCCTTCCAGCGCCCAGCGCGCCTTGTCGCCCGGCGTGACCTGTTCGGCCGGAACGCCCTTGATGCGGGTGATGCGGCCGCGCAGCATGGGCGCGCTCACGATTTTGGCGCCGGGCGCCTCCGCGTGCAGGAACCGCTCGAAATCCTCGGCTTCGGCTCTTTGCACGTCCACGAAGAAATAGCTCGGGGAGTCCTTGGGCAGGGAGTCGCCGATCTCGGCGCGCAGATTGTGCTCGACGGCGGTCAACGCCGTCAGCAGGGTGACGCCGAGGCCGAGCGACAGCAGAAAGGACGGGGTGAGCGCGCCGGGCCGGTGGAGGTTGGCGACCGCCAGCCGCAGGCTGACGCTGCCGACATGCGGCGCGCGCCGCGCCAGCGCCATCACCAGCCGGGCGATGGCGTAGAGCAGGCCGAAACTCGCCAGCACGCCCAGGCCGAACTGCGCGGTCAGCATGGCGTCGCCCGAGGTGAGCAGGGCGAGACCGAACAAGGCGGCGCCTCCGACGACCCCGAGGGCGAGACCGCGCCGGCTCGGGCGACCGCCCGTCCGCATCGCGTCTTCGCGCAACAGCCGCGTCACCGGCAGCGTCCGCGCCTCTTCGAGCGGCGGCGCGGCGAAGGTCAGCGCGATCAGCAGGCCGAAGCCGACCGCATAGGCGGCGTCGCCGGGATGGATCGCCGGCGTGATGGGGAAAGGCAGGGTGTCCGCGAAGCCGGTCAGCAGCAGGGCCGGCAAGGCCAGTCCCAGCGCCGCGCCAAAAAAGGCCGCGCCAAAAGCCACGATCATCGCCTGGATCAGCACGAAGCCGGCGGCTTCGCCGCCGCTGGCGCCGAGCGCTTTCATGATGGCCAGGGTCTTGCGCTTGCGGTCGATCAGGGCGCGCACCGAATTGGCGACGCCGATGCCGCCGCAGACCAGCGCGGTCAACCCGATCAGCGTGATGAACTGGGCGACGCGCTCGATGCTGCGCGACAATTGCGGCGAGGGGTCGGCGCGGGTGCGGATCTCATAGCCGGAATCGGGGAAGCGCGCCAAAAACGCCTTCTTCACGGCTTCGACCCGCGCGTCGTCCGCGCCCGGCAGCGACAGGCGCAACGAGGCGCGCGTCAGGGAGCCGGGTTTCTTCAGGCCGCTCGCGGCCAAGGCGTTTGCAGACAACAGCACATGGGGCGCCAAACTGAAGGCGCCCATGGCGTCCGGTTCGCGGCGCAGCCAGGCGGCGATCACGAATTTGGCGTCGCCGATGAAGAAACTGTCGCCGAGTCCGAGCGAGAGGCGCGCGCCCAGTTGCGGGTCGATGACCACGCCAAACCCTTTGTCGCGCGGCGCCAGCAGCTCCGAAAGCGGCGCTTGCGGCTCGGTCCGCATCTCGCCCGTGAGCGGATAGGCGGCGTCCACGCTTTTCATCTCGACCAGCGTGGCGTGGCTGGAATCCTCGCGCCGCGCCATGGAACGCAGGATGACGACCTCGCTCAACCCGCCCTGGCTGGCGAGAAAAGCGCGGTGTTCGTCGGCGGGCGACCCTTGCGCGCGCGAAAAACTCAAATCGCCGCCGATGATGACCGCGCCCTGCCCCGCCAGCCCGTCGCGCATGGCGCGCGAGGTGGCGGCGACGGCGGCGAGCGCCATCACGCCGATGGCGAGGCAGGCGATGAACACGCCGAACGACCTCAAGCCTCCGCGCAGGTCGCGCAGGGCGAAGCGAAGCAGCGCGCGATTAAGCATCCTGCAAGTCCCGCGTGGCGTCGGATTCAACGGCGCCATTGCGCAGGCGGACGATGCGCCGGCAGCGCCGCGCCAGATCCTCGTCATGGGTCACCAGCACCAGCGTCGAGCCGCGCTCCCGGTTGAGCGCGAACATCAGTTCGACGATTTCGGCGCCGACGGCGGAATCGAGATTGCCGGTGGGTTCGTCGGCAAAGAGGATGTCGGGGTTGACGACCAGGGCGCGGGCCAGCGCCACGCGCTGCTGCTCGCCGCCCGACATTTGCGCCGGATAATGTTGTTCGCGATGGCTGAGCGACACTTGCGCGAGCGCCTCGCGGGCGCGGCCGAAAGCGTCCGCCACGCCGCCAAGTTCGAGCGGCAGCGCGACATTTTCCAGCGCGGTCAGCGTCTGCACCAGATGGAAGGCCTGGAACACCACGCCGATATGGGCCCCGCGAAACCGCGCCAGTTCATCCTCGCCCATGCGGTCGATCCGGCGCCCGGCGACTTCGACCGCGCCGGATTCCACCCCCTCCAGTCCCGCCATCACCATCAGCAACGAGGATTTGCCCGAGCCGGACGGGCCGAGCAACGCCACGGTTTCCCCGCGAAAAACGTCGAGCGAGACGTTTTTGAGGATGTGAGCTCTGGCTTCACCGTCTCCAAGCGTTAGATTGACATCGACAAGGCTTATGGCGCGTTGTGGCATGGAGTGAGTCCGGAAAGGATTGAGCGTGTTGCATGGAAGGCGATTTTGGAGGCGGGGCTATGGCGCATATGGGCGCCGCAACCCGCTTCGTCCAGTTTTGTTTCTGGCGGCCATGCTGATCGGCGTCGTGACCGGCCTGAGCGCGCCCGCGCTGGCCAAGCCGACCAGGATCGTCGCCCTGGGCGACAGTCTCACCGCCGGCTACGGCCTGCCGGCGGACGCCGCCTTTCCCGTCGTTCTGGAAAAAGCATTGCGCGACAAGGGTATAGACGTCGAGATCGTCAATGGCGGGGTGTCCGGCGACACATCGGCCGGTCTGCTGGCGCGGCTCGACTGGACGCTGGGCGAGGGCGCCGACGCGGCCATTGTCGAAATCGGCGCCAATGACATGCTGCGCGGTTTCGAGCCCTCGGGAACGCAGCGCAACATCGACGCCATCCTCGGAAAATTGCGCGAGCGGAAAATCCCGTTCCTGATCGCGGGCATGCGCGCGGCGCCCAATCTCGGCGGAACCTATGCGGCGCAGTTTGAACCGATCTACCAGAGCCTCGCGGCCAAATACCAGGCGCCGCTCTATCCGTTCTTTCTCGACGGCGTCGCCGGGGTCGTCCCAAACCAGTTGCCCGACGGCCTGCATCCCAGCAAGGCGGGCGTTGCGCGCATCGTATCGGGCATTCTGCCCCTGACCGAGGACTGGCTGAAGAAGCTGGCCACGAATTAGCGCATAGTCCCGAAAAGCGCGCGCGGTTCTCTGAAAAGAATATGCGTTTTCAAATCAACATAGAGTATCCCCGCGTCGACTGAAGCGGGGATAATCTATGGCGCCCCGCGTCGGGTCGCGCCTTGAAGCGATGAGGATAAAATAACGTCATCCTTCTTCCGCCAGAAGGAATGACGTTAAATCGCCGCCCTCACATCACCACGACCTTGGTGCCCGCCGACACCCGCCCATAAAGGTCGATCACGTCGGCATTGTGCATGCGGATGCAGCCCGAGGACGACGCCGTGCCGATGCTTTTGGGCTCGTTGGTGCCGTGGATGCGGAACAAGGTGTCGGTCTTGCCCTGGAACAGATAAAGCGCGCGCGCCCCGAGCGGATTGTTGAGCGCGCCATCCATATGTTCGGGCAGGTCGGGATGGCGCTCCAGCATTTCCTTCGGCGGCGTCCAGCCCGGCCAGAACGCTTTTCTGCCGATGGTGGCCGAGCCTTTCCAGGCGAAACCCGCCTTGCCCACGGCGATGGAATATTGCACCGCCTGACCGCCGCCCAACGAATAGTAAAGCTTGCGCTGCCTTGTGTTGACGGTCAGCGTGCCCGCCGCCTCGCCGGTCGGATCGGACACGATCTGCTGCGTCGTCAGCTTGAAATTGACCTTGTTGTCGAGATCGACCGGGGTCGAATAATTGGGGTCGGCGTCGGGGGGCAGCGCCGCGTAGCTGGAGCCGCCGCGCGGCGGTTCGACGCCGGGTTCGCGGTAGATCGAGCCGCCACGGTGAAGATCGACCACCACGCCGGGATCGTCGTCGTCGTCGCGCAGGACGGGCCGGGGCTGATGCCTGGGCTTGGGCGCGGACAGGACGCGCGGCTCAGGCTGGGGCCCCGGCGGCGGATCGAAGAAGTAAAACTGCGCGTCCGCCGGCGCCGCAAAGGCGCCAAGGCTCGCCAAGATCACCAGCGATTGAAGGAGTTTCGTTCTGGACATGAAGGTTCCCGCCTGCGCCCGCACGCGGGCGCAAAATGTTTGTTAAGGTTTTGTCCCCAATCGCGGCGTTTGTAAAGCAGGCCGATCTCAGGTTTTCAGCACGGCGCAGGCGCCGCCGGCGCCGTGGATTTTTGCGCACAAAGCTTCCGCCGCCGCCCGACTCTGCGCCGGCGCCCGGATCGCCCAGAACCGCGCGAAACCGCGCCCCGGCGCCCGCCGGCCGATGATCATGGGCTCGCCGGTCAGCAGGCCGCCAAAACTCCGCCGCGCCCGCGTGTAAGCCGCCATCGCCGCGCCGCGATTGAACGCGCCGGAGATCTGCACGCCCCAGGGCGCCATCAGGGCGGAGCGGGCGAACTGGAGCGGCTCGTCGCGCACCATGCGCGACGCCAGCTCCAGGCAGGAGCCTCCCGGCAGCTTGATCGTCTCGGCCGCCTTGGCGTCCTGCCAGTCTTCCGCCACGTGGCGCGTGATGATTTCGACATAGGAGCGGGTTTCGAACGGCAGGCCGCCGGTCCCGGCCAGCCAGGCCGCGACGCGGTTCGGCCCGCCATTATAGGCCGCCGCGGCGAGGCCGAGATTGCCGAACCGCGTCCGCAGCTCCGAAAGCAGCTCCGCCGCCTTGGGAATGGCCTGCTCCGGGTCGAACGGATCGGAAAGCCCACGCTCGGCCGCCGTGCCCGGCATGAATTGCGCGATGCCCTGGGCGCCCTTGGGCGAGACCGCATTGGAGCGGAACGCGCTCTCTTGCCAGATCAGCCGGGTGAGAAAAGAGACCGGCAGGTTGTGGGTCGAGGCGGCCTTTTCGATCATGCCGCAGACCTGCTCGCGCAGGCCTTCCTCGGCGCGGGCGGGCGCCGAAAGCAGCAGCAGCGCCAATGCGGGCGCGAAGATCGTGGCGATGCGTCCTGGCAAAATCATGCTCCCGAAGCCATCTGGCGAAATTGCAAGGCTCCTGTCGCGGACCGGCCGGGAGGGGCGGGTCCGCAGCCAGCTTTCGATAATCCCCAATGACGAGGGCATCAAGCCGGCAGCACGCGCCGGGCCGGGGTCTGGCCGCGCGCCGCCAGCGCGTTGAACCAGCTCCGGCCGGGCCGCTCGATGAAACGGAAGGTCAGCGCGGACACCCCGAGCACCAGCGCGACATAGACCGCGAACACGCCGGCCTGCGCCAGCAAACCTTGCGAAAACACCGCAGCCAGGGCGCGCCCGCCGTCGGTTCCCGGCGCCACGCCGAACAGCCCGAACTTGCCCGCGACGGAGGCCGCCCGTCCCAGCACGTTTACCAGCAGGAAGGCGTGGACCATGTAGATCGAATAGGACCATTCGCCGAAAGCGTGGAACGGCCGCGTCAGCAGAAGGCGCGACACCGGCCCTTGTTCGCGCGCGTAAATCAGCGTGGCCAGGGCGAACAGCGGCGGCGCGAGCATGAACAGCCAGAAGCGTTCGCCATAAGCGATGAACGCGATCGCGACGAGCGTAACCAGGACTTCCGCCGCCGCCAGCGCCCAGCGCGGCCAGCGGGCCAGGAGATCGCGGTTTTCCGCCCGCAACCTCTGCGCGGCGACGCCGAGGAAGAAGCCATAAATGCAGCGCAGCAGGCCGTAGTCAAAAGTCAGATCCTTGCTGACCCGCGCCGCGAAAAAGGTGGCGACGCCGCCGGCGAGCGCCAACAGCACGACGAGACGCGTCTTCTCCCTCAGCGGGTCCTGACCCGCCCGCGACAGCGGCAGCGCCAGCACGGCGGCGAACAGCATGTTGACCCAGAATTCGACGCTGATGCTCCAGGCCGGGAAATTCCAGGTGATGCCGTCGTGCAGGCCCAGCGCCTGCGCCAGCGCCAGATTGCTCAGCAGCGAGGGAACCGATGTCCCTTGCGAAAACGGCGTCGCGGCCAGCGTCGCGCCCTTCAGGCTGGCGACGTAGCGGCCGATCTCGACCACGACGAACAGGCCGAGAATGAAGAAGTGCAGCGGGTAAAGCCGCCCGACGCGCCGGATCGCGAAGGCCGCGCCCTCGCCGCGCGCCGCCAGCGATTCGAAAAAGGCGTGGGCGAGAACGAAGCCGCTGAGCACGAAGAAAAAATCGACCAGCGCGAAGGAGTGGGCGATGAAGTCCGGCGGCGTCACATTCATGTGGGTGTAGAGGTGCAGCAGCGCCACGGTCAGGGCGCAGAGGCCACGCAGTCCGTCCAGGGCATGAAAGCGCATCACCTCTCCCTTGTTATGCTTCGACGCAATCGTCCGCATCCGGCTCCGCCACCGGCCGCGCGCCGTGGCGCAACCGGCGCAGCAGAGGCAAGGCGAGCGCGCCACGCCAGCCGGCGCCGCGCGTGTAAAAACCTTCGGTGGTCACCAATTCCGGCCGGAACCGCGTTTTCGAGCGATCGATTCCCGACGACAGGTTCACGAGCCGCACGTTTTGCTCATGCGCCCATCTCAGCGTCTCCGCCATTAGCGTGGTCATGATGCTGTAGCGGCCGTAATCGGGGTCGTAGCCGGAGAAATAGAGGTAGAGTTCGTCGCCCAGCGCGAAGCCGAGGCGGATCGCGACGATTTCGCCGCCGACGCGGATCTCGAACAGGCGCAGGTCGCCGTTGCAGGCCATCCGCCCGCAATAATCGTCAAGAAAGGCGCGCGACCGGGCGCCATCGAAAACATTCGGGTGTGACGTCACGTCCTTGAGCGCGGCGCGCCGGGCATGCAGCGCGTAGAATCTTTGCAACGAGTCACACGCCGCTTCCGGCGCGGTGGTCACGCCAAACGCGTAATGCACGTTGTCGGCGCATAAATCGTTCTGGCTCTTGCGCAGATGCTTTCGCGTCTTTTTCGGCAGGGCCGCGTGGAAAGCGTCCCAGCTTTCCGCCATCGGCAGCACGGAATCGACATCCTCCAATTGCGGCTGAACGATGCAGTCCTCGCGCGAAGAGCCCGGCGCCATGCCGCGCCATTGCACGAAATCGCAGTCTTGCAAGGTTTTGACATGCGCCGCCAGCCGGGCGCAGACTTCGGGCAGGCGCTCGCGCCGGCACACCGGGCCGCGCAATTGCGTGACATAGGGATCGGCGCCGAAGAACTGCAATTCGCTGAACAGGCCCGGCCCGAAGCCGGGCCGGCGCGTCCGCATCATCGGCGCGACGGCGACGAGTTGGCCGCCGTCGTCGCGCAGCACGAACACGCGCATCTCGTGCCGCGCGAGGGCTGAGGGCCGCGCGCCAAAATGCTTCCACCACGTCAATTGCCACAGCGGCGATTTCGACGGCGTGCGCAGGGTCATTGCGCCGAACAGCCTTTGCCATTCCGGCGCGAGCGCCTGAAGCTCCTCTTGGGAGCTGAGGACGCTAATTGAGATCATCGATCTTGTTCAACAATTTGGCGAAAGTCTTCATGGCGTAGAAATCGACGGCGCCATGCTCCGCGCGGTAGCGGCTGTGAATGTCGCGGTAGGATTGCTCGATCAGCGGCTGGCGGTCGGGCAGGCGCATCAGCGAAGGGCCGATGCGATAATGGATCGAGGTGCGGTCGAGCAGCACCGCGCCGAATTTGCGAATGGCGCGGGCATAGAAATCGACGTCCTCGGCGATGACGGGACCATTGCTGAAGCCGTCGATCTCGGCGACGCAGCGCTTGCGGGTCATCGCGGCGCTGCACACCAGCAGCGTCTCCTGGAAGAACATGGCGGCGGAAAAGCCGAGCTTGCCCATGCGCTGGTATTTTTTGGCGCGGCGGAAGGCCCGGTCGAAATAGGCGCGCTCGCCGGAAATCTCCGTGTCGCCGAACGGCTCGATCTTGCCGAACACCACGCCGATCTCCGGGCGCTCGGCGAAGGCTTTCAGCGCCTCGGCGTAATAGCCGTCCGGCACGAGATCGTCGTCGTCGAGGAAATGGATGATCTCCGCTTGCGCCCCCCGCCAGCCGAGATTGCGCACCAGGGCGGGCCGGCCGCCCGAGGGCGCCGGGGAGCGCTGGTAGGTCAAGCCACGGTCGAGATAGGGCGCGACGACGTTTTCGGCCGAGCCCTGGGGGCAGTCGTCGACCACGCGGATTTCGCAGGCGACGCCTGTCTGGGCCAGAACGCTTTCGATGGCTTCGACGAGATGTTCAGGCCGCCGGAATGTGGGGATGATGACAGAAATCTGGGGGATCATAAGGGTTTCGCGCCTCGGGCCTCAGGCCCGCGTCGAGCGGGAGACTGTGCCCAAGCCGCTAAGGAAGGCTTGTCCGAATGCGGGGATTCCGGTTAACGCGCGCGCGTTCGCCGACAAGTTTAGCGAAATTTTCTACAGTCTTAACGAATGGTTTCCCTGTTGCGCCGCGTCACAGCAGAAAGCTCTTCCCCAACTCGGGCCGATCCACCGGGCCGGGCAGCAGACCGGCGAGCGTCTCCATCGCCTCCTCCTCGCCATGCACGAGAAAAGTCCGTTTCGGCGCCGCCGACTTGTGCCAGGCGACCAGCTCGGCCTGGCCGGCATGGGCGGAAAAGCCGTTGATGGTATGGATATGCGCGCGCACCGCGATCTCCTCGCCGAACAGCGACACTTTTCGCGCGCCATCGATGATCTGGCGCGCCAGCGTTCCCTTGGCGGCGAAGCCGACGAAGATCACGCTGGCGCCCGCGCGGCCGAGATTGTGGCGCAGATGATGGCGCACGCGCCCGCCATTGCACATGCCGGCGCCGGCCATGATCACCGCGCCGCCGCGAATGGTGTTCAGCGCAATGGACTCCGCCGCCTCGCGGCAGAAATGCAGGCGCGGCAGGGCGAAGGGATCGCGCCCCCGCGCCAGCAGGGCGGAGGTCTCGCCGTCATAGCATTCCGGGTGGGCGCGAAAAATCTCCGTCGCCGAAATGGCCATGGGGGAATCGAGGAAGACCGCCAGGGCGGAGGGCAGTTTGTTGTTTTCCATGCCTTCGCGCATGTAGAACAGCAACTCCTGCGCCCGCTCCAGCGCGAAGGTGGGGATGACGACATTGCCGCCGCGCTGATAGCTCTCGTTGAGGGCCTGATAAAATTCTTCAAGCGTCGGCGCGAGCGCGCGATGGTCGCGGTCGCCATAGGTGCTTTCCATCACCGCCACATCGACGCCATGGGGGACGACGGGATCGCGCAGGATGGCGCGGTCGCAATTGCCGATGTCGCCGGAAAACAGCAGCCTTTTGCCCTCCGCCTCGACCAGCAGGCTGGCGGAGCCGAGAATGTGGCCGGCGTCGAAAAAGGTGACGGCGAGGTTGTCGGCCAGTTCGACGCGGGTCTCGTAGGCAATTGCGCGGCCGAAGCGGTCGAACACGTTCAGCGCGTCGATCAGGTCATAAAGCGGCGCCGGCGCTCCGGTTTCGCCGCGGCGCTCGGCGCGGCGCGCATGGGCGCGGGCCTCCTCCTCCTGAAGGTGCGCGGAATCAAGCAGCACGAGGCGGGCGAGATCGCGGGTGGCGGCGGTGGATATGATCTCGCCGCGAAAACCGCGCTTGTTGAGCAGCGGCAGCCGTCCGCAATGATCGAGATGGGCGTGGGTGAGCAGGACGAAATCGATGTCTCCAGGGGAAAAACCGAAATCGCCGGCGTTCTCCTCGGCGCTTTCGCGCCCGCCCTGGAACAAGCCGCAATCGACCAGCACTTTCTTGCCCGCCGCCTCCAGCAGGTGGCAGGAGCCGGTGACGTTGCGATCGGCGCCGTGGAAGGAAAGTTTCATGATTTTCCGCGCTCCCATTGCATGATGGCGTCGAAAATGTCTTCAGCCGTTTCGGCGAACCAGAACAATTCGCGGTCCTCGGGGTCGATCACGCCCTGCTCCGCCAGAAAGTCGAAGTTCACGGCGCCGCGCCAAAACGCCTCCCCCACCAGCACGATGGGGATAGGCTTGATTTTTCGCGTCTGCGCCAGGGTCAGGACTTCAAAAAGTTCGTCGAACGTGCCGTAGCCGCCGGGAAAGGCGACCAGCGCCACGGCGCGTTGCAGGAAATGCAGCTTGCGCATGGCGAAATAGTGGAACTGGAAGCACAGGCCGGGCGTGATGTAGGGGTTGGGATATTGCTCGTGGGGCAGATGAATGTTGAGGCCGACGCTCTGCCCCCCGGCCTCGAAGGCGCCGCGATTGGCGGCCTCCATGATGCCCGGCCCGCCGCCGGTCATGATGCGAATCTTGCCCAGTCCGCCCCAATCAGCCAGCGAGGCCGTCTGGCCGAACGCCCTGGCCACGTCGTAATAGCGGCTGAGCGCCAGCACGTTTTCCGCCGCGCGCAACCGGACCTCGGCCGCACGCCGGTCTTCTCGCCGGTCGTCCGCCGCCGCGACGACCCGCCGCGCCGCCTCGACGCGCCGCTTCGCGGCGGCGGGCTCGCACAGCCGGGTCGAGCCGAACACCACGATGCAGCGCTCGATCCCCGCCGCCCGCAGGCCGTCCTCCGCCTTGAGATAGTCGAGTTGCAGCCGGGCGCCGCGCGCGGCGGGGCCATCCAGGAAATCCTGGTCCTCCACGGCGAGCCGGTAGGAAGGGCTGGCCGTGATCGCCTCCAGACGGGCATGGGCGGCGGGATCGTCGGCGGGCGGCTTGGGATTGCGCCCGGGCAGCGGCTCGCGCCGCTCCGGTTTGGGCGGCGTCGGGATTTTACGGGGGGTGTGGTTGCGCTCGGTCATGCGGGCCTTTTGCAGTTCGGTCTACGCCGATCGCCGCCTCCGCTCAAGCCAAGAGAATTACGCGCCCTTCGTCACCGGCGCGGCCTGCCCAAAACCGGCGGTCTCCATGGCCAGATGCACCTTGCTCTGGAAATGCGAGTCGTCGCCCTTGACCAGCAGGTCGGCGTTGCGGGCGAGCGCGTCGCACAAAGCCTCGACCCAGCCCTGCTCAGCCTTGGCGAAATCGCCGAGCACATAGGAATGGACGCGCGCCTTGTCGCCGGGATGGCCGATTCCCAGCCGAATGCGCCGGTAATTCGACCCCATATGGGCGGTGATGGAGCGCAGGCCGTTGTGGCCGGCGTCGCCGCCGCCGATCTTCACCCGCACTTTGCCCGGCGCGAGGTCGAGTTCGTCGTGGAAGACGAAAATGTCGGCAAGCTCGATCTTGTGGAAGCGCGCGGCCTCGGCGACGGAGCGGCCGCTTTCGTTCATGTAGGTCTGCGGCTTGAGCAGGATGGCGCGCTCCGATCCGAACCGCGCCTCGGCCATGTCGCCCTGGAATTTCTTGCGGAACGGCCCGGCGTCGCTGGCGCGCGCCAGCGCGTCCACGGCCATGAACCCGATATTGTGGCGATTGCCGGCATATTCCCGACCGGGATTGCCCAGTCCGACCAGTAGCAGCATGACCAACCCTCAAAACAAAACCGCCCGCTTTTTCAAGCGGGCGGTCTTCCGAAAGCCGAAGCTTACTTCTTGCCCTTGGCCGGAGCCGCAGCGGCTGCTGCCGCGGCGGCGGCGGCCGCAGCTTCCTCGGCCGCGGCGACCGCGCCGCCGGGCGGCGGGGCGACCGTGACGATGGTGAAGTTGGACCGATCGACCGGCGTGCAGTTCGCCGGCAGTTCAATCGACTTGATATGCACGGCGTCGTTGAAGTTCAGGCCGGAGAGATCGATGGTGATCGAATCCGGGATGTTGTCGGCGGGAACCAGCATGTCCACGGCGTGGAGCACGATGTTCAGCGAACCGCCGCGCTTGATGCCGGGGGCGACTTCCTGGTTGGCGAAATGCACGGGCACCGCCACCTTGATGCGCGATCCCGGCTTCAGGCGCAGGAAATCGACATGCATCGGCGTGTCGCGCACGACGTCGAGCTGGTAGTCGCGCGGAATGGCCTTTTCCTTCTTGCCGTCGATCTCGATTTCGAAAATCGTGGTCAGGAAGTGGCCCGCGTAGATCAGCTTGTTGAGGTCGCGGTAGTTGAGGGTGATCGGGGTCGGGGCTTCGCCGCCGCCATAAATCACTCCGGGAATATTGCCTTCACGACGAACGCTGCGGGCGGCCCCCTTGCCGGTCCCGCTGCGAACCGTGGCGGCGAGGGTCTTGATCTCGGCCATGGGTTCATCCTTTTTGGAAAGATCGCGCCCACGCCTCCAGGGGTGTCGGAAACGGACGCGAAGCGGCGCTTTTAATCGCGCCGCGCCGAAAACGCAAGCGCGCCCGTTCCTTTTGGCGTCACGCTTGCGACGTCACGCCGTCCTGGGGTTCATCCGGCCTGCTTGGCGCTCATCCGGCCTGCTTGGCGTTCACCCGGGCGAGGATGGCGTCGAGCTTGTTCAAGAGTTCGGGATCGCGCGCGTCCCTTGCCGTGGTCAGCGCATAGTCCAGCGCGCGGTCCGATCCGACCGGACAGGGCTGGTGCTCGACGGGGAAATCGGTCAACAGCCGCGCCACCAGTCGCGCCGCCTTGTCGGCGTTGGACTTCACCACCTCCATGATGTCGGTGACCTCCACCGCCGCGATCTCGTCATGCCAGCAATCGAAATCGGTGACCATCGCCAGGGTGGCGTAGGACATTTCCGCCTCGCGCGCGAGCTTGGCCTCGGGCAGCGCGGTCATGCCGATCACCGAATAGCCGGCGGCTTTGTAGCTGAGCGATTCCGCCTTGGAGGAAAATTGCGGCCCCTCCATGCAGACATAGGTGCCGCCCTTCACGATCTCGATCTGCTCGGCGCGGGCGGCGGCGATCAGGCGATGCAGCAGCAGCGGCGCCACCGGCTGGGCCATGGAGACATGGGCGACGCAGCCGTTGCCGAAGAAAGAGGTTTGCCGCCCGAAGGTGCGATCGACGAACTGATCGACGGCGACGAACATGCCGGGCGGCAATTCCTCGCGGAACGAGCCGCAGGCCGAAACCGAGATCACGTCGGTGACGCCGACCCGCTTCAGCGCGTCGATATTGGCGCGATAATTGATGCCCGACGGCGACAGGTGATGGCCCCTGCCGTGGCGCGGCAGGAACACCGCCTCGGTCCCGCCGATCCGGCCAAAGCGCAGCACGTCGGAAGGCTCTCCCCAGGGCGAATCGACCTTCTCCTCCTTGATGTCCGAGAGGCCGGGCAAATCATAGACGCCGGAGCCGCCGATGATGCCAAGAAGCGCTTTGGTCATTCGCCAATCCTTTGAACTTGAGTCTTCGCAGCGAAATTGGCGCAAGCCTCGCCGCGCGACAAGGAGCCAAATCAAAAAAAGGCAGGGCCGAGGGAAACGGCAGGACCGAGGGACCCGAGCAAAAAAAAACCGGACACTTGCGTGCCCGGTTTGCCAAAAAGGCTTTAAGTTGGCGCCACTGGAGCGAAATGGGGAGGACACTCGCCCGTACGTGGTGTGCCCCTTCTATCGCTTAACAGTTGCCGCGCCACAATTTTTCATACCGCAACACTGCCATGCGCCGAGCGCATGGAGGCGACCGGATTGTTGGTTAGTTTTTCGGACCGCGCGGCTTCATGCCGATCAGACGCAAGGCCAGCCAGACCGGAACGACAATGGCCGCGCCCGCCGCGACATAACTGGCGATCTCGCGCACGGCGTCGAAGCCGGCGGCCCAGAACCGCTCGAAGATGCGCTGAACGCCGGTCAGGACCTCCATCGGACGGATATCCAGCCAGACCAGGAAGAAACCGACCATCAGCGACAGCAGAACCAGTCGGGTCAGCACGGAGCCGGGAGAACCGCCAAGGAAGCGTTCAAGGTCGGAGTCCGGAGGCCGCGCGGCGACGTCGGCCGGACGCGGCGCGAACGGATGCTGGGTCTTGAGATTTTCCTCGGACATGGCGTCGATTCCTGCAACAGATCTAGAGTGAAGGCGGGGCGGGCTTTTCCGTTTCCCGGAACAGGCGCAGCATGCGCCGCATGAAGGTTTCGGCGCGGTCCATGGCGCGGTTGAACCGGCGGTCCTCCTCGTCCTGCTGCGCCAAGGCGGGCGGGGCGGCGGCCCCGGCCTTGAGCGCGGCGTTTTCCTTCGACAGCCGGGCGATTTCCGCTTCCAGCGCGGCGCGCTCGTCGGCTCCGGCGCGGCATTGCGCCTGATCGGCCGATGTCGTGCACAAGGAGGTCTGGCCGGTCTTGGTGTCGAGGCGGAGAAAGCCGTTCGCGACCGGCGTCATGGCGAACCGCCCGTTCTCGGCCTCGGCCGGCGCCGGCGTCTGCGCGCGCACGGGCCCCGCGAGGGCGGAAAACAGCCCCACGGCGCAAAAAAACGATCTTCGTGTCGCGGACATGACGAGCCGCCTTTCCCCTCGGAACGACAGCCAGAACATAAGGGCGAGGGGCCGCGGCGCCAGAGGCCGCGCGCGATCTTGCCGAAATTTAATGGCGGGAAGTCTAATGAGGCCCTTCGACGGCTATGCCGTTGACGGTGTTGACGGCGCCGGAGAAAGCCTCGATTCGCGCGGCGGCGATCACGGCCTGGGTGCGGCTCTCCACCCCGAGCTTTTGCAGGATGGCGGAGACATGGGCCTTCACAGTGGCCTCGGACACCGACAATTCATAGGCGATCTGCTTGTTGAGCAGACCTTCCGACAGCATCATCAGCACCCGGACCTGCTGCGGCGTCAGCGAGGCCAGACGGCGCACGCTGTCGGCCATGTCGCGGTCGGCGGGGCCGGCGAGATCGACATCGGCGGGCGCCCAGACATCGCCGGCCAGCACCGCGCGGATCGCCGCCTGCATGGTCTCCATGTCCGTGCTCTTGGGGATGAAACCCGAAGCGCCGAAATCGATGCACATGCGGATGACGCTGCGTTCTTCATTGCCCGAGACCACCACCACCGGCGTGCCCGGATATTGCGCGCGCAGCACCAGCAGCCCGGAAAAACCCCGCACGCCCGGCATGGCGAGATCGAGCAGCACAAGATCGGCGTCGCCGCTGGCGTCGAGAGAGCGGGTCACATCGTCGAGGCTGCCGCATTCCACCAATTCGGCCCCGGCGACCGCAGACGCGACCGCCTGTTTCAGCGCGCCACGCACGAGCGGATGGTCGTCGGCGATCAAAATACGCGTCTTCAGCTGATCCACACTGCCTCCGGGGCTATGGCGCCCGAGCCAATTCAAGCTCCCCTTTGCGTGTCATACTAAAGACTGTCAAGGCAATTTTGTCCATATGCGACGCAAGTTTTATTTCGAAGTCTTTTGCGGCGCGGGTTCAGCTTATTGTAACGTTTGGCGCGCCAGTCGTGCGAAGGCGTCGCTCAATCCTCCAGCATCTCGCCTGTCTTTCACGAAGACAGAGCGGCGATCATGCAATGAAAAAAAATCCATTTCTGTCGGACGTCCGCTTTGCATTTGTCTTTATTTGGTCCATTGAAAAGCGCCTTGGTGGCGGAAGGCGCCTCCAGCCCTTTGTCAATCGGAACAGACGTCAAGTAATCTTTACATGCGATGGCCGCGCGCCCGAGCGCGGCTCTTGTCCAACCCTGTGAAATCGGCCAAGAATGATCTGGCGCAAGGAAACTGGGCGCCCGGCGTGATTGTTTGACGTCGAGTTAAGCAGACTGCCTACGACAGCATCTTCCAGATGCGTCATCGTGGCGGTCGATCAAAGGCGCGGAACCCTGATAAGGGATGCGTCGGGTAAGCCGAGGCTTGGCCGGGAACGACTGAGCCGCAATGAACTAGCTCAGATCAACCGCGGCAAAATTGAGCCGTTGCGGACCGGAAGGTTGAAGACGATGCAGTATCGCGAGATTTTCGAAAATGCGATCGGCAAACTGAAGGCGGAACAGCGCTATCGCGTGTTCGCGAACCTTGAACGTGACACAGACCGTTTCCCCAATGCGATCTGGCGCCCGGACAATGGTCCGGCCCGCGACGTCACTATCTGGTGTTCCAACGATTATCTCGGCATGGGCTGCAACCCCGAGGTGACGAAGGCCATGGCCGCCGCCGCGAAGAAACACGGCGCCGGCGCCGGCGGCACCCGCAACATTTCCGGCACCAGCTATCCGCTGGTCACGCTCGAAGCCGAACTGGCCGACCTGCACGACAAGGAAGCCGCTCTGGTCTTCAATTCCGGCTGGATCTCCAATCTGGCGTCGATTTCGACCATCGCCGACCTGCTGCCGAACTGCCTGATCCTGTCCGACGCCCTCAACCACAATTCCATGATCGAAGGCGTCCGCCGCTCCTCCGCCGAGCGGAAGATTTGGCGCCACAATGACGTCGCTCATCTGGAGGAGTTGCTCGCGGCCCAGCCGCGTGAGCGCGCCAAGCTGATCGTGTTCGAGAGCCTGTATTCCATGGACGGCGATATTTCGCCGATCAAGGACATCTGCGACCTCGCCGAAAAATACAACGCCATGACCTATATCGACGAGGTTCATGCGGTGGCCATGTATGGCGAACGCGGCGCCGGCGTCGCCGAGCGCGAAGGCCAGATGCACCGCATCGACGTGATCGAGGCCACTCTGGCCAAGGGCTTTGGCGTGGTCGGCGGCTATATCGCCGCGACGGCGGCGATCTGCGACGCCGTGCGCTCCTTCGCGCCGAGCTTCATTTTCAGCACCGCCCTGCCGCCGGCCGTCTGCGTCGCCGCGACCCAGTCGGTGCGCATCGCCAAGGCCCATCCCGAACTGCGCATGGCGCATCAGCGTCAGGCGTGGCTCACCAAGCATGCGTTGATGCGCGCCGGCCTGCCGGTGATGACCAACACTTCGCACATCGTCCCGGTGATGGTGGGCGACGCTCAGTTGTGCAAGGCCGCCAGCGACATGCTGCTTGAGCGCCACAACATCTACATCCAGCCGATCAACTATCCGACCGTGCCGCGCGGCACCGAGCGCCTGCGCATCACCCCGACGCCGCATCACGGCGACGCCCACATCACCCATCTGGTCGAATCCATGGTTGATGTCTGGAAGACACTTGGCATCGCCTTCGCGGCGGCGAGCGACATCGAATCGCCCTTCGCCAATGACGCGGACTGCACCTATCCGCAGAAGAAGCAGGATTGCAGCTATCCGCAGATCAAGCGCGCGGCCGAATAAGCCAAGCCAAACACCGAGATCGGAAGAGCCGGCTTGACGCCGGCTCTTTTGTTTCATGGCGGCTTTGCGCCGTATCGCCTTTACTCCATGCCGGCGCGCGCGGATCGCACATCCTTTCGGCTGCTTTTCCCCGACTTGCGGAGTCCGTGAAGGCGACTATGCTTCTCCCGGCCCATGAACCGCGCAAATCGCGATCGGCTCCGCGAAAAAAGGGAGGCCTTGTGCGCCAGACATCGCCCGCTCCAGGCGCGAACCGCTTGACGCCAGCGGCCTCGCGTCATGCCTGATCGCGTGATCGGCGTCGCCGTCATCGCCCTGTATCTGCTCGCGCTGCTCGGGCTGGCGATTTACGGCGACCGCGGCGCCAAGGCGCTGGCGCGCGATCCCGCGCGAAAAATCATCTATGCGCTCGGCCTCGGCGTCTACTGCACCTCCTGGACCTTCTTCGGCTCGGTGGGCATCGCCTCGTCCAACGGACTCGATTTCCTGCCCATCTATATCGGCCCGATGCTGGTGTTCGGTTTCGGCTGGCCCTTGGTGGCGCGGGTGGCGCGGCTCGCTCATGCGCAGAACATCACCTCCATCGCCGATTTTCTCGCCGCCCGCTATGGCAAGTCGCAGGCCGTGGCCGCCGTCACCGCCGCCATTTCGGTGCTGGGCGTCACGCCCTACATCGCCCTGCAGATCCGCGCCATCGCCACCACGCTGGCCATCGGCCTCGGCCTGACCGAGCCCTTCGCCCAACCGGCCGCGGATATCGCCGAGCCGCTGTCGGCGGCGAGCGTCATCCTGCTGGCCCTGTTCGCCATGGCCTTCGGCACGCGCCGAATCGCGGCGGGCGAGCGCCAGAGCGGGCTGATGCTGACGATCGCCGCCGAATCGACCGTCAAACTGTTCGCTTTCCTGGCGGTCGGCGGCTTTGTGGTCTGGAGCATGTACGACGGCTTGGACGATCTGTTCCGCCGCGCCGCAGCCGATCCGAAGATTCACGGCGTGATCTCCTCGCCGCCCGACCCCTGGGTCTGGGCGTCGCTCACCCTGCTGTCCAGCGGCGCCATGCTGTTCCTGCCGCGTCAGTTCCACGTCGCCATCGTCGAAAACCACGACGAAACCGACATCCACGCCGCCGCCTTCCCGTTCCCGTTCTATCTGGTCGCCATCAACCTGTTCGTCATTCCCTTGGCGATCGCCGGCCTGCTGACCTTTCCCAACGCCATCAACCGCGACCTCTCCGTGATCGCGCTGCCGATCTCCGCCGGCCACGGCTTTGTCACGCTGCTCGCCATGATCGGTTGCCTGTCCGCCGCCACCGCCATGGTCGTGGTCGAATCGGTGGCGCTCTCGATCATGGTGACCAACGACCTGATGCTGCCGGTGCTGCTGCGATTCGGTCGCAACCGCGCTACGAACAAGGGGAGGGCCGGCGCCCAATTGCTGCTGGCGCGCCGGTTGGCGATCGTCGCCATTCTCGCCCTGGCCTATTTCTATTATCGCGCCGCCGGCGAGGTCTTGTTGGCCTCGCTCGGCATCCTGTCCTTCGCCTGCGTCGCGCAACTCGGCCCGGCCTTCATCGGCGCCCTGTTCTGGCGGCGCGGCACGGCGCTCGGCGCCATAGCCGGGCTGACCACCGGCGTGGCGATCTGGGCCTACGCCCTGCTCGCGCCCTCGCTCGACGCCGCCTTCGCGCCCTCCGCAGAACTCTATCAACTGCAATTGTCCACGCTTGCCCACGGCGCGCTGTGGAGTCTGGCCGGCAATGCGCTGGCCTATGTGGTGTTTTCACTGGCGCGCCGGCCGCATCCGATCGAGCGGCTTCAGGCCGATATTTTTGTCGGCAAGACCCAGGCGCCCATGGCCCAGGCGTTCCGGCTGTGGCGGTCCTCGGTTCCCGCATCGGACGTCGAGGCGGCCGTCGCCCGCTATCTCGGCGACGAACGCACCCACGAGGCCTTCGAGAGCTTTTTCGCCGCGCGCGGGCAGAGCTACGATCCCGAAGAAGAAGCCGACATTCACCTGCTGCGCATCGCCGAACATATGCTGGCCTCCGCCATCGGCGCGGCCTCCTCGCGACTGGTGCTGTCGCTGCTGCTGCGCCGGCGCAATCTCTCCAGCACCGCCGCGCTGAAGCTGGTGGACGAGGCCTCCGCCGCCTTGCTCAACAACCGCGACATGCTGCAATATGCGCTGGATTTCGCGCGGCAGGGCATTTCCGTGTTTGACGCCGACCTGCGGCTGACCTGCTGGAATCGCGAATTCCGCGAAATGTTCGAACTCACGCCCGACCTCACCCATTTCGGCGTGGCGCTCGACGAGATCCTGCGGCACAATTCCGAGCGTGGGCTCTACGGGCCCGGCCCCGTCGACGAACAGGTGGCGTCGCGGCTGGAGCGGCTCACCGCCGCCGAACCGTTCCGCGTCGCCCTGGCCACGTCGGGGCGGGTGATCGAGACCCGCGCCGCGCGCATGCCCGACGGCGGCCTGGTCGTCACCTATACCGACGTCACCGCGCAGCACGCCGCCGAACAGGGGCTGGAGGCCGCCAATGAAACCCTTGAGCGGCGCGTGCGTGAGCGCACCGAGCAACTCACCCGCGTGAACGACGAACTGGCGCGCGCCAAGGCGGAAGCCGACGAAGCCAATATTTCGAAAACCCGCTTTCTCGCCGCCGCCGGCCACGACATCCTGCAACCCCTCAACGCCGCCCGCCTTTACGCCGCCGCCATGCAGCAGCGCGCCGATTCCGGCGCGCCGGCGCAGGAGGTGGTCAGCCTCGCGCGCAATGTGGATTCGGCGCTGGAGGCTGTGGAGGACATTTTCTCGGCCCTGCTGGAAATATCGCGGCTGGACGCCGGCGCCATGAGGGTCGAGCCGGCCAATCTGCCGATTGACGATCTGTTTCGTCAGCTCAAAATCGAATTCGCCCCGCTGGCGCGAAAAAAGGATCTGGAGCTGATCTTCGCGCCCTGTTCGCTGGCGGTGCGCTCGGACAGAAAACTTCTGCGCCGCCTGTTGCAGAACCTGATTTCCAACGCGCTGAAATATACGCAAAAAGGCCGCGTGCTGGTCGGCGCGCGGCGCGTGCGCGGCCGGCTGCGGATCGAGGTCTGGGACACCGGCATCGGCATCCCCCCGGACAAGCAGAAGAGCGTGTTCCAGGAATTCAAGCGCCTGGACGCCGGCGCCGGCGTCGCGCCGGGCCTGGGCCTCGGCCTGTCCATCGTCGAACGGCTGGCGCGCGTGCTCGGCCACAAGATCGCGCTGAAGTCCCGGCCCGGACGGGGCTCGGTGTTTTCCGTGACCGCGCTCAGAGCGCCCGCGCCGCCGCGCGCGCCGGAAGGCGCCTCCGAGGCCGCGCCGGCGCCGGCGGGGCACGGACCTCTGGCCGATATGGTGGTGGTCGCCATCGACAACGATCCGCAGATCGTCGATGGCATGAAAGCCCTTCTGTCCGGCTGGGGCTGCAAGGTGGTGGCCGCCGGCAGCCAGCGCGACGCGATTTCGCAACTGGCGCGGCTGCGCTGCGCGCCGGACGCCGTCTTCGCCGATTACCACCTCGACGAGGGCGACGGCGTCGACGCCATTGTGGCGCTGCGCTGGAAGTTCGGGCCGCAATTGCCGGCCGCGCTGATCACCGCCGACCGCTCGCAGGACATGCGCGAGCGCGCCTCCGACAAGGACATAGCCGTGCTGCGCAAGCCGCTGAAGCCGGCGGCGCTGCGCGCCCTGCTGGCGCAATGGCGGGGACGGGCGAAGGCGGAGGTTTGACCGCCGCGCCCCCCCCTTGGACAGCCCGCGAGCCGTCAGGCCGGGAACAGCCCCGCCTCCTCCACCGCCTTGTGGAAGGCGCACACCTTCGGCGCGATGTGCTTGCGGAAACGCGAGCCGTTGAACACGCCGTAATGGCCGACATCCTCTTGCAAGTGATGCAGGCGAATGGCGTCGGGGATGCTGGAGCACAGATCCTGCGCGGCCTGGGTCTGGCCGACGCCCGAAATATCGTCCTTCTCGCCCTCGACGGTCAGCAGGCCGACGCGGCGGATCGCCTTGAGATCGACCTTCTCGCCCCTGTGCATCATCTCGCCCTTGGGCAGGGAATGATGCACGAACACCGTGTCGATGGTCTGCAAATAGAATTCGGCGGTCAGGTCCATCACCGCCAGATATTCGTCGTAGAAGTCGCGGTGCTTTTCCGCCGAATCGCCGTCGCCCTCGACCAGATGGTTGAACATGTCGAGATGGGCGTTGACATGGCGGTCCAGATTCATCGCCATGAAGCCGGACAGTTGCAGGAAACCCGGATAGACCGAGCGGCCCGCGCCTGGATAAGGCAAGGGCAGCAGGTGGATGCAATTTTGCCGGAACCAGGCGGGGCCGCGCTTTTCCGCGAGCTTGTTCACCTGCGTCGGGCTGCGCCGCGTGTCGATCGGGCCGCCCGTCAGCGTCATCGACGCGGGAACATGGGGGCTGTCATGCGCCTCCATGCGCGCCACCGCCGCCAGGACCGGCACGGAGGGCTGGCACACCGCGAGAATGTGAAACGGCGTTCCCCCGGCAAGGCTGAGGTGCTCGCAGATGTCCGCGACATAATCGATGTAGTCGTCGAGATCGAACTTGCCAAGGCTCAGGGGCACGACGCGGGCGTCCACCCAGTCGGTGATGTAGACGTCGTGGGTTTGCAGGAAGGTCTCGACCGTCCCGCGCAAAAGGGTGGCGTAATGGCCGGACATGGGCGCGACCAGCAGCAGGCGCGGCTGCGGGGCCGATCCGGCGGGCAGGTCGCGCGCGAAATGCACCAAATGGCAGAACGGCTTGACCAGGACGGTTTCCTCGGTGACGCCGACCTCCTGACCGTCCACGAAGACCGTGGCGATGTCGAAGGCCGGCTTGCCGTAGCGCCGCGTAACCCGCTCGAACATTTCCGCCGATGCGGCGATGTTGCGGCCCACCGGCGTATAGGCCCAGGGATTTCCAGGGTTTTTGAAGGTCATCCGGGTCAGGTCGGAAAACGCGCGCGCCGGCGCCATGGCCAGTTGGGCCATCTCGTAGATTTGATAAGAAAAACGATTCATTTTTACGCTCCGACACGTGGCTCTCGTCTGATGACGGAACCATCCTCCCGCCGGCGCGCTGCTTGTTGTTTTTGCGCCGGGCCGATTTTTCAAAATTAACATGGAAAACCCTGACGTCCACAAAACCTAGATCCCACCAAGGCGCCAGATACTCGGCTTTTCGGATAATGCCGTTAAATTTACCTTTTCGCCGGGCCTGAAGCGCCGCTATGATCGCGGGAACCGGGGCGACCGGCGGCGGCGCGGAGGGAAGTTCAAGTTCATGACGCAGATCAAGGTCGCCATCGTTCCCGTGACGCCGTTCCAGCAAAACTGCTCCCTGCTGATTTGCGAAAACAGCAAGAAGGCGGCCGTGGTCGATCCCGGCGGCGACGTGCCGCTGATCCTGCGCGCCATCGCGCAGACCGGGGCGCAGGTGGAAAAAATCCTGCTGACCCACGGTCATGCCGATCATGCCGGCGGCGCCGCCGAATTGCGGGAGAAGCTCGGCGTAACCATCGAGGGGCCGCATATTGGCGACAAGTTCCTGCTCGACAGCCAGGCCGAGACCTCCGCGCTGTTCGGCTTCGCCTGCCGCAACGTGACGCCGGACCGCTGGCTGGCGCATGGCGACGTGGTCACGTTCGGCGACGCCGCCTTCGACGTGCGCCATTGTCCCGGCCATACGCCCGGCAGCGTGCTGTTCATCAACACCCCCATGAACTTCTGCCTTGTGGGCGACGTCGTGTTTCAGGGTTCGATCGGCCGCACCGATCTGCCCGGCGGCGACCACACGCTGTTCCTGCGCTCCATCGCCGCGCAGGTTTTAACGCTCGACGACAATATGACCTTCATTTCCGGCCATGGGCCGATGAGCACGATCGGCGAGGAACGCCGCAACAATCCCTTCCTGCAAGAATTGGCTTGATCCTCATGACTTTGCGCTCGATTCTCCTTCATGTCACCGCCAGCCCGCGCTGCGAGGCGCGGCTCAAGCTCTCGGTCGAACTGGCGCGCCGGAGCGACGCCCGCCTGACCGGCCTGTTCGCGCAAGTCGCCGCGCCGCATCGGATCGGCGTGGCCTCGCAATGGCCTTCGCAGGACTACCGGGAGGCCGGAGAGACCGCCCGCGCCGCGTTCGCGCTCGCGACCGAGGGCCTCGACGCGCGTTTTCAGGATCTCAACCGCGGCGCCGAAGCCGATATGGTTCCGCAATTCGTCGATTACGCCCGGCATTTTGACCTGATCGTGCTCGGCCAGCGCATGCCCGACCATTCGCTGATCCCGCCCGACCTTCACGAACAGATCATCGTGCAGTCCGGCCGCCCGGTGCTGGTCACGCCCTATGTCGGCACATTCCCAAGCCTCGGCGCGCGGCCGGTGTTCGCCTGGTCGGATTCCCGCGCCTGCGCCCGCGCCTTCGCCGATGCGATTCCGCTGATCGCGCCTGACGCGGACGCGCTGATCGTGAGCCTGTCCAAACCGGGCGACGAGGAGGGAATGGCCTATCGCAAGGAATCGCTGGCGCTCGCCGCCGACCATCTCGCCCGCCATGGCGTCAAGGCGCGAACCGAGCAAATCGTGCTGGGGGAGCTCGGCCTGATGGATTCGTTGCTCAACCGCGCCGCCGACCACAGCGCCGACCTATTGGTGATGGGCGCCTTCGGCGGCTTCCGCTATCCCCTGTTTTCGCGCGGCAGCGGCTCGCGCTACCTGCTCAAGCACATGACCCTGCCGGCGCTGTTCTCGCATTGAAGTGAGCTTGCTCGATCAACCCGTCCTCACGCTTCGAGAAAGCGCTTCAGCGCCGTCTCGAAGCGCGAGGACGGTTCACGGATCAGCCCCGCCTCTCACGCAACGCGCGGCTGCGCCGGGCGCGCCTGTTCGTCGAAGAACAGGGCCTGGCTCACCAAAGCCTTGACCGTCTCGGCGCGGAACGGTTTTGAGATCAGGAACGTCGGCTCCGGCCGCTCGCCGGTGAGCAGGCTTTCGGGATAAGCGGTGATGAAAATCACCGGCGTGGCGCAATTTTCCAGAATTTCGTTGACCGCGTCCAGCCCCGAACTGCCGTCGGCGAGGCGGATGTCGGCGAGAACAAGCCCGGGGTGCTCGGCATGGGCCAGCGCCACCGCTTCGCTATGGGTGCGGGCCGGCCCCACCACCTGATGGCCCAGGCTGGAGAGGATGGATTCGAGATCCATGGCGATCATCGGTTCGTCCTCGATGATCGCCACCTTCGAGGCGACCTGCGCGGAAATGACGCGCCCGGCCTCCGCGATCAGCCTCCCGACTTTCTCTTCCGGCAAATCGAGAATGCGGGACGCCTGTCCGGGGGTAAAACCTTCGACGGCCGTCAGCAGGAACACCTGCCGCGCCACCGGCCCGATGGCCTCGATGCGCTGGTCCGGGAGGGTCGATACCGAGCAAATCCCCGTGACCGGCGCGCGCGCGTTCCAGACCAGCGAGAACAACCGGAAACTTTCTTCAAGCGGCTCCTCATCAAAGTCGAACAGGGCGGGTTCCGCGATCAGCCGTTCCAGCAGGGCTTCGACCGCGGCGTCGCCCACAGGCTGCGATCCGCTCAAGGCGCGGGCGTAGCGCCGCAAATGGGGCATGTGCTCGAAAATAACCTTGGCAACCGACATTCAGGACCCTCTGCCTCGGAGGAGACAATACACAAATACATGAAATGAGATATAGGTTAGGCTGTTTGATGGCGCCAGCGCGGCCACGGGAACGAAATCCCGCCGGGCGCGTTTTGACGCCATCGGTCCTTTCGCGCGACGCTCAAGTCGCAAACCAAAATCTGGCCCCATGACGGAAAGCAGCAAAGACGAGAACAGCGCTGAAATCGGCCTTGAGCCCTTGCTGCAAGCCCATATCGGTCGGAAACTCCGGGAATTCTACGATTCCGCCGTGCGCGAGCCGGTGCCGGATCGCTTCAAGCTGCTGCTGGACCAGCTTGAAAACGGGGAACTGGAAGGCGTCGGGAGCAAAGCAGAGGGCAAGGCCGATCAGGCATGAGCCAAAACAGTTCGCCAGGCTTGAAGGAGCAATTGCTGGCGGAAATTCCGTCATTGCGCGCCTTCGCCCTGTCGCTGGTGGGGATCGCGGACCGCGCCGATGACCTGGTGCAGGACACGCTGGTCAAGGCCTGGGCCAACGCCGATTCCTTCACCCACGGCACGAACATGCGCGCCTGGCTGTTCACCATCATGCGCAACACCTTCTTCAGCCAGTATCGCAAGGCGCGGCGCGAAGTGCAGGACGTCGACGGCGAGGCGGCGGCGCGGCTGGTGGCCCTGCCCGACCAGATGTCGCATCTCGACTTCACCGATTTCAAGGCCGAACTGGACCAACTGCCCGCGGACCAGCGCGAAGCGCTGGTGCTGATCGGCGCCTCCGGCTTTTCCTATGAAGAAGCGGCGGAAATCTGCGGCGTCGCCGTGGGCACGATCAAGAGCCGCGTCAATCGCGCGCGACGCCGGCTGATCGAGCGGTTGGCGCTGCAAGCGGAGGAAGAGACCGCGCAAACCCCTGACGCTACGAAAGCCTGAAAACACAACTTTTTGATCGCTTGCCCTTGGCGTCGAGCCGGGAAATACTGTCGTGCATTTTGCCCTGAAGGAGAGCGCCTCATGCGCCCGACTCGCAGCCTTTGCCTCGCAGTTCTCGGTTTTTTTCTTGCAATTGCTTCAGTTTCCGCCGCCCCGCAGCCGCAGAAAGCGCCGGCGACCCGGCAAGACCCCAAAGCCCAAGCCCTCAAGGCCCAAGCTCCCAAGGCTTATGTCAACGACGACCTCGCGGCGTCCGGCGAACAACTCGCCCAGAAGGCGCAAGAGGACACCAGGGACTTACGCCACACGCCGCCGCTCGAATTGCGCAAGCAATTGGACGAGGCGGAAAAGCGCGGGGATGTCGCGCAACAACTGACCCTGCTCGAAGCCTTGGCGGCTTCGGCGCCGGACGATCCCTACGGCTGGCTGGCGCTGGCCCGCGTCGAACTCTCCGCCTCCACCGTCAAGGACGCCGACGAGAGCAAATTCAAGGATTTGGCGCTGGCGGCGGCGTGGCTGTCCTATCAAAAGGCGCGCGCCCCCGGCGACGAGGCCGCCGCCCTCACCCTGATCGGCCAGATCCAAGCCAACCGCGAATCCTGGCGCGAGGCGCTCAACGCCACCGCCGCCGCGCTGAAGGCGCAGGACAATCCGGATCTGCGCAAGACTTACGAGGACATGCGCGAAAAACACGGTTTTCGCGTGCTGAAATATACGGTTGACAATGAATCGGCCAATCCGCGCGCCTGCTTCCAGTTTTCCGAAGACCTTTTGCGCAGCCGCACGGATTTCTCGCCCTTCGTCACGGTCGGCGGCCAGGACTCCCCTGCCATTTCGCAGGAGAGCCAGCAAATTTGCGTCGAAAACCTTGTTCATGGCGAACATTACGCGGTGACGCTGCGCGCCGGCCTGCCCTCGCAGGTCGGTGAAGACCTTTTGCATCCGCTCAATTACGATCTCTATATCCGCGACCGCAGCCCCAGCGCGCATTTCACCGGCCGCAATTACGTTCTGCCGCGCGTCGGCCCCGAAGGCCTGCCGATCGTCTCGGTCAACACGCGCAAAATCAAGGTCGAGATTTATCGCGTCGGCGACCGCAACCTGCTGCCGACCGTCCGTTCCGAAGACTTTCTCAGCCAACTCAGCGGCTATCGCCTGAAACAGTTTGCGAACAGCGACGGCGAAAAAATCTGGAGCGGAACGCTCGACGCGCAAAGCGAAGCGAACAAGGATGTCGTGACGGACCTGCCGGTTCTCGAAATTTTGAAGACCCCGCAACCCGGCGTCTACGTGATGAGCGCGCAGGCCGCCGACGACCTCTCCACGAGCGACGATTCCTACGACACCAAGGCGACACAATGGTTCGTGGTGTCCGACCTCGGCCTGACCGCGCTGAGCGCCCCGGACGGCGTGACCGTGCTGGTGCGTTCGCTGGCCGACGCTTCGCCGAAGCCGGGCGTGGAGGTGCGCCTGCTGGCCAAGAACAATGAACCGCTGGCCACAGCGACAACCGACGCGCAGGGCGCGGTGCGTTTCGATCCCGGCCTGTCGCGCGGCGAGGGCGGACTCGCGCCCGGTCTGATCGTGGCCAATGACGGAAAAGCCGACGCCAATTTTCTCGATTTGCAGCAAAGCGCCTTCGACCTCGCCGATCGCGGCGTGAAGGGCCGCGCCGCGCCGGCGAAGCTCGACGCCTTCGTCTATGCCGAACGCGGCGTGTACCGCTCCAACGAGAACGTTTTTCTGACCGCGCTGCTGCGCGACGCGCAGGGGGCGGCGGTGGCGCAAACGCCGCTGACTCTGGTGATCAAGCGGCCGGATGGCGTCGAGTTTTTGCGCGCGACCTCTCCCGACCAAGGATTGGGTGGTCGCGCCCTGTCCTTCAAACTCCCCAATGACGCCGCATCCGGCGGCTGGACCGTCGAGGCTTTCGTCGATCCGAAAAGCCCAGCGCTGGGCGAAACCTCGTTTTTGGTCGAGGACTACGTCCCCGAGCGCATGGACATGACGCTCGCGCCCAAGGCGGCGAGCGCCAAACCGGGCGCGTCGGTAAAACTGGATGTCGCGCTGCGCTATCTCTATGGCGCCCCCGGCGCCGGCCTGAACCTTTCGGGCGATGTGGAAATCAGCCAGGCCAAGGACCACGGCCTGCCCGCGCTGGCGGGGTTTGACGCGGGCATGACGGACGAGGACTTTTCCGCCGTCAAGAACGACATTGAAACCGACGCCGCGACCGATGAGTCCGGCAAGGCCAGCGTCGAGGTCGCCCTTCCGGAAGCTGAGGCCAACCGGCCGCTGGAGGCCAAGATCACGCTGCGCGCGGGCGAAGTCGGCGGCCACGCCATCGAGCGGCAGGTCTATCTGCCGCTGCTGCCGGCGACCGGCCTGATCGGCGTGAAAAAGACCTTTGGGACTCTGAGCGACGGCGCGCAGGCGACGTTCGATGTCATCGCGGTCGGGCCGGACGGGCGCCGCAAGGCGCAGCCGCACGTGCAATGGACGCTGGTCCGCGTCAACAACGATTATCAGTGGTACAAGCAGGACGGCCGCTGGACCTTCGAGCAGGTCAATTCCACCAGCAAGATCGCCTCCGGCACGCTCGATCTGGCCAAGGACCAGCCCGGCAAAATCGCCGCCCTGGTCGGCCTCGGCCATTACCGGCTCGACCTGCGCGGCGAAGACCCCAAGGACGCCCAGACCTCCGTGAGTTTCGATTCCGGCTGGTCGAGCGAGGCCAAGGCCCCGACGCCCGACCTGCTCGACCTCACGCTCGACAGACAAGATTACGCCAGCGGCGAAATCCTGGTCGCGAAAATCACGGCGCGCGCCGACAGCAAGGCGACGCTGGCGATCGTCAGCGACAAGGTCCACGCCACAATTCTCGCCGATCTGAACAAGGGCGAGAACGAAATCAAGATTCCCGTCGGCGCCGACTGGGGCGCCGGCGCCTATGCCGTCGCGCTGGCCCATCGCCCGCTCGACAAGGCGGCGCAGCGCAATCCCGGCCGCGCCATTGGCGTCGCCTGGTTCGGCATCGACCATAAGGCGCATAGCCTCGATGTGGCGCTCAAAGCGCCCGCCAAGGCCAAGCCGCGAGAAAAGCTGACCATCCCGCTCGAAATCAAGGGGGCGGACGAGGCCTATGTCACCATCTCCGCCGTCGATCTCGGCATACTCAATCTCACGCGCTACCAGACGCCCAACCCGCGCGACTATTTTTACGGCCAGAAAATTCTGGCGGCGGAGGTGCGCGACCTCTACGGCCTGCTGATCGACGGCCTTCAGGGAACGCGCGGCGCGATCCACAGCGGCGGCGATTCCGGCGGCCCGGAAGCGGGCGTGGAAAAGCCGACGCAGGAGCCGCTGGCGCTCTATTCCGGCTTGGTGAAAGTCGGGCCGGACGGCAAGGCGCAGGTCTCGTTCGACCTGCCCGCCTTCAACGGCACAGTGCGCCTTACCGCCGTCGCCTGGGCGAAAAAGGCCGCCGGCTCGGCCTCGGCTGACGTGATCGTGCGCGATCCCGTGGTGGCGCAAGCCAGCCTGCCGCGCTTCCTCGCGCTGAAAGACCAATCGCGGCTCAACCTGCGTCTTGACAATGTCGAGGGCGCGGGCGGCGACTATCGCATTGATGTGCGGACGCGCGGCGGCGTGGCCGGCGATCCGGCGGCGCTGCATCGCACGATCAAGCTGGCGGCCAAGGCTTCGGCCGTGCTGGACATTCCGTTGCGCGCGGAAAAACTTGGCGACGGCGCGGTCGAGGTGGCGCTGGCGGGACCGAATTTTTCCGCAACGCAAACCCTGCCGCTCGCGGTGCAGCCGGGAACCTCGCCGGTGGTGCGCCGCGACATTCGCGAACTCGGCCCCGGCGAAAGCCTGACGCTGAACGGCGCTCTGCTCGCGGACTTTTTGCCCGGCGCGGGCGCGGTGGCGGTCAGCGTCTCGTCGCTGGCCGGCATTGATGCGGCGGCGCTGCTGCACAGGCTCGACGCCTATCCGTTCTCCTGTTCGGAACAGACGGTGAGCCGCGCGCTGCCGCTGCTCTATGTCAACAAACTCGCGCAGGACCGACACGTCGCCTGGGCGCAGGACATTCCCGCTCGCGTCAACAGCGCGATCAAAATCCTGCTGGCGCGGCAGGATTCCTCCGGGGCGTTCGGCCTGTGGTCGGCAAGCGGCGCCGAGGACATGTGGCTGAACGCTTATGTCAGCGATTTCCTCACCCGCGCGCGTGAAACTTCCTATGACGTCCCGCAAAAGGCGATGGATCTCGCGCTCGACCGTCTGCGCAATTATGTCGTCAACACCACCGAGGTCGACGCCGACAAGGGCGCGCCGCTCGCCTATGCGATTTATGTGCTGGCGCGCAACGGACGGCCGGTGAGCGGCGACCTGCGCTATCTCGCCGACGCCAAACTCGACGCCTTCACGACGCCGCTCGCCCGCGCCCAACTCGCGGGGGCCGCCGCGCTGCTGGGCGACAAGGCGCGCGCGAAAAAAATCTTCGTCGCCGCCGCCGAGGCGCTGAATGGGGCGCGACCCTCGCAATACTCGCGTCCCGATTTTGGCTCGTCGCTGCGCGACGGCGCCGGCCTGCTGGCGCTGGGCGCGGAAAGCGCCGCCGATCCGGCGGTTCTGGTCAAAGCCGCGCGCTTCGTCGAGGGCGAAAGCGCCAACCTGCAAAAGAGCTCAACGCAAGAGCAAAGCTGGCTGGTGCTGGCGGCGCAAGCGACGGCGACGCAGGCGCAAGCTCAAAAAATCACCGTGGATGGCGTCGAAAAGCAAGGCGCCTATAGCGCCCGCTACGAAGATGCGGTTTTGCGCGCAAAACCCGTGACCATCACCAACGCCAGCGACAAGCCTGTCCGCATCGGCATCGACGTATCCGGCCGCCCAAGCGCGCCGGAGCCGGCGGAAACGCGCGGCTATTCGCTCGAACGCGGCCTGTTCCACATGGACGGCTCGGCCGCCGACCCGATGCATCTCACCCAGAACGAGCGGCTGGTGGCGACCCTGAAAGTGGTGGAGAGCGAAGCCGCCTTCGCGCGTCTCGTGCTGGAGGACCGCCTGCCCGCCGGTCTGGAGATCGACAATCCCGCGCTCTATGACGGCGGTTCGAGCGAGGGGCTGGACTGGGTCAAGGCGGGCGTGGAGCCGAGCCACACGGAATATAAAGACGACCGTTTCGTCGCCTCGTTCGAACGTTCGGGCGCCGACAAGGCCACCTTCACCGTGGCCTATATCGTCCGCGCCGTCAGCCCCGGCCGCTACGTGCAGCCGCCGGCGTTGATCGAGGACATGTACCGTCCCGAACGTTTCGGCCGCACCGGCTTCGGCGAGGTGGCGATCGAGGCGGCGAAGAAGTGAGCCAACGCGATCCTCGCTTCCTCAAAATCTTTGTCGCGCTGCTCGTCCTCGGCCTCGCCCTGCCGTGGGGCTGGGGAGAGATTCAGCGCCGGATGGGGCCACCCGATCTTTCCGCCCTGCAAACCAGTTCAACCTTCGCGCTCGACCGCAATGGCGTCCTGTTGCGCGCCTTCGCGGCGCCGGACGGGCGCTGGCGGCTACCGGCGAAAGCCGACGAGGTCGATCCCAAATTCTTCGTCCTGCTGAAAGCTTACGAGGACAAGAGATTCGCCAGCCATTCCGGCGTCGATTTTTTGGCGCTGGGACGGGCGCTCTGGCAATATGCGACCCACGGCCACGCGCTCTCCGGCGGCTCGACCCTCACCATGCAGGCGGCGCGTCTGCTGGAGCAGCGCTCGGAAAAGTGGGTGCCGGTTTTCCGAGAAAGCGCTGCGACCAACAAGGACTCGCCGCGCGCGCCACACTCGTTTCCCGCCAAGCTCAAGCAAATTTATCGCGCCGTCCAACTGGAGGCGCGGTTCTCGAAGAAAGAGATTCTCGAAATCTATCTGGCGCTCGCCCCCTACGGCGGCAATGTCGAGGGTTTGCGCGCCGCGAGCCTCGCCTGGTTCGGCAAGGAGCCGCGCCGGCTCAGCACGGGCGAGGCGGCGCTGCTGGTGGCGCTGCCGCAGGCGCCGGAAGCCCGCCGCCCCGACCATTTTCCAGCCCGGGCGCGCGCCGCCCGCGACCGGGTGATCGACCGCGCGCGCGCCGCCCACGTCCTCGGCGCGGAAGAAGCCCGCCGCGCCAAGGCTGAACCGCCGCCGCTGCGCCAGAATTTTCCCAATCTCGCCGCCCAGGTCACCGACCAGTTCGTCAAGGCGCATCCGGAGCGGCGCGTCTTCCATCTCGCCTATGACGCGCGACTCCAGCAAAGCCTGGAAGACCTGGCCAAGCGAAAATGCGAGCGGCTCGGCCCAAAACTCACCGCCGCGCTCATCGTGATCGACAATGCCAACGGCCATGTGCTCGCCCATGTCGGCGGCGCCGATTATTTCGCCAAGGCGCGCGCCGGATCGCTCGACATGGCCCGCGCGCTGCGCTCGCCGGGTTCGACATTAAAACCTTTCATCTACGCCACCGCATTTTCCGAGGGGCTGGCCCATCCCGAAACCCTGCTCGACGATTCCCCGGCGCGCTACGGCCTGTGGCGCCCGGTCAATTTCGACGATGTGTTTCATGGCGCGGTGACCGCGCGCAAGGCGTTGCAATTCTCGCTCAACCTGCCGGCGGCGCAACTTTTGAACGAGGTCGGCCCCGCGCGCCTGCTCGCCCGCCTGCGCAGCGCCGGACTGGAGTTGAAACTGCCCAAAGACTCCGATGTCGGCCTGGCCATCGGCTTGGGCGGCGTCGGCGCGCGACTGATCGATCTCGCCCGCGCCTATGCCGCCTTTACACGCGAGGGCGTCGCGCCCGATCTGGTCGAAAGCCTCGACGATCCGCCGCGCCCCGAAAACCGCCGCCTCACCGAACCCGCCAGCGCCTGGCAGATCGCCGACATTTTGCGCGGCGCGCCGCCGCCGGACAATGGGTCGGCCGGCCGCATCGCCTTCAAGACCGGCACGTCCTACGGCTATCGCGACGCGCTCGCCATCGGCTTCGACCGCGCCCATACCATCGCGGTCTGGGTCGGGCGCGCCGACAACGCGCCGGTCCCCGGCCTGATCGGCCGACAGGTGGCGGCGCCCATCCTGTTCGACGCCTTCGCACGTCTGGGCGGCGCCAACGAGCCAATCGCCAAGCCCGAAAACGTGCTGGAGGCGCGCAACAGCGCCGACCTGCCGCCGCCGCTGCGCCATTTGCGCCACGGCGCGCCAAAAACCATCGCCGCGACCTACGCCCATCCGATAAAAATCTTTTATCCGCCGGAAGGCGCGCGAATCGATCTCGGCCTGAGCCACGGACCGGACAAGGCCGACCTGAGCCTGAAGGCGCAAGGCGGCGCGCCGCCGTTCACCTGGACGGTGAACGGCGCGCCGATCGACGCCGCCAACCCGCGCCATGAAGCCCGCTGGAAGCCGGACGGCGCGGGTTTCGCCCGCGTGTCCGTGATCGACGCCAATGGCGCGAGCGACAGCGTGAGCGTGCGGCTGGAGTAGGACAAGGTGACTTCAGAAGTAAAATGCGCAGCCTCCGTTCTGTCATCGCGCGACAAACGAAGCAGTTCAGACGACGCCACAGACGAGCTCAAGGTTTCATTGACGCCGCCCCCCGAAAGAGAGCTTCAGCAAAATTCCTGGATTTCTTCGACGCGCTCGCAATGATGACAGAGATATTTTTGCCAACCCGCGACAGTCGCCCTGACAAAATGCCCTCTTACCGCTGGCAAAGCGCGTCGCGGGGTCTTACCATGGCGGCAAATCGCCATTCGCCATTCAGGAACACACATGACCGAAACCATCGCCGCCGCCTCCGACCGTCCCAACGAGGCGCCGGAAGCCGAGGCCTTGAACGGCGATATCGCCAAATTGCGCGACGCCGTGCTGGAAAAGCTGACCTATTCCGTCGGCAAGGACCGCAATGCCGCCAGCGAGCGCGACTGGTTCATCGCCGTCGCGCTCGCCGTGCGCGACCGCATGGTGGACAATTGGATGACCTCGGTGCGCGGCAATTATCGCGACAACCGGCGCCGGGTCTATTATCTCTCGCTCGAATTCCTCATCGGCCGGCTTCTGGTCGATTCCCTGACCAATCTCGGCATTGTCGAGCCGATGCGCGCGGCTCTGGCCAGCCTCGACGTCGATCTGGAAAAATTGCGCGACATCGAGCCCGACGCGGCCCTGGGCAATGGCGGCCTCGGCCGTCTCGCCGCCTGTTTCATGGAGAGCATGGCGACGCTCTCCATCGCCGCCCATGGCTACGGCATTCGCTATGACCACGGCCTGTTCCGCCAGACCATCGCCGACGGCTGGCAGCACGAATTTCCCGAGGACTGGCTGGAATTCGGCAACCCCTGGGAGTTTCCGCGCCCGGAAGTGAGCTACATGATCGGCTTCGGCGGCGCGGTCGAAAGCATTCCGCGCAACAGCCACCCGGCCCACGTCTGGCATCCCTCCGAAACCGTCGAGGCGGTCGCCTATGACACGCCGGTGGTCGGCTGGCGCGGCAAGCATGTCAACACCTTGCGGCTTTGGTCGGCGCGCGCGCCCGATCCGCTCAAGCTCGACGTGTTCAACTCGGGCGATTATGTCGGCGCCTTGGCCGACCAGGTGCGCGCGGAAAGCATTTCCAAAATCCTTTATCCCAGCGATTCCACGCCCGCAGGCCTGGAATTGCGGCTGCGGCAGGAATATTTCTTCGCCTCGGCGTCGTTGCAGGATCTGATCCGCCGTCATCTCGAGCAACATGGCGATATCGAGCTTCTCGCCGACAAGGTCGCCATCCAGCTCAACGACACCCATCCGTCGATCGGCGTCGCGGAATTGATGCGCCTGCTGGTCGATGTCCATGGCGTTGATTGGGACCGCGCCTGGGAGATCACCGTCGCCACTTTCTCCTACACCAACCACACGCTGTTGCCGGAGGCGCTGGAAACCTGGCCGGCGCCGCTGATGGAGCGGCTGCTGCCGCGACACATGCAGATCATCTTCCTGATCAACGCCAAACATCTCGACGGTCTCCGCGCGAAGGGCATGGAGGACGCCGGCAAGCTGTCGGCCGTGTCGCTGATCGACGAACACGGCGGGCGCCATGTGCGCATGGGCCATCTCGCCTTCCTCGGCTCGCACAAGGTCAATGGCGTGTCGGGGCTGCATTCGGAACTGGTCAAGCAGACCGTGTTCCGCGACTTGCATGAAATCTTCCCCGACCGCATCTGCAACGTCACCAACGGCGTCACTTTCCGCCGCTGGCTTTACGAGGCCAATCCGCATCTGACCAAACTGCTGGTGGAGACGCTGGGCCGGGGTTTTCTGGACGACGCCTCGCAATTGCAGAAACTGGAGCCCTTCGCCGACGATCTGGATTTCCAGGCGCGCTGGGCGGCGGCCAAGCAGCTCAACAAGGAGCATCTGGCCAGCGTGGTTGCCGACCGCCTGCTGATCAAGATCAACCCGAACGCGCTGTTCGACGTGCAGATCAAGCGCATGCACGAATACAAGCGCCAGCTCCTCAACATCCTCGACACGATCGCGCTCTACAACGAGATCCGCGCGCAACCCATGCGCGACATGGCGCCGCGTGTGAAAATCTTCGCCGGCAAGGCGGCGGCGAGCTATCAGCAGGCCAAGCTGATCATCAAGCTCGCCAATGATGTGGCGCGCGTGGTCAACAATGATCCGACGGTGCGCGATCAGCTGAAAGTGGTGTTCCTGCCCAATTACAATGTCAGCCTCGCCGAGGCGATCATTCCCGCCGCCGATCTGTCGGAGCAGATCTCCACCGCCGGCATGGAGGCTTCCGGCACCGGCAACATGAAGATGGCGCTGAACGGCGCGCTGACCATCGGCACGCTCGACGGCGCCAATGTCGAGATCAGGGAGAAGGTCGGCAGCGAGAACATCTTCATTTTCGGCCTCAAGGCCGATGAAGTGGCGGCGCGCCGCGCCCGGGGCATCGATGCGCGCGAAACCATCGCCGCCTCGCCGCAATTGCGCGAAGTGCTGGAGAGCATCGCCGACGGCGTTTTCTCGCATGACGACCGCCACCGCTACCAGGGTCTGGTCGATGCGATCACCTATCACGATTACTTCCTGGTGACGGCGGATTTCGATTCCTATCGCGCCGCGCAGGCCGCCGTGGCGCGCCGCTGGCGCGACCGCAAGTCTTGGCAGCGCTCCGCCATTCTCAACACCGCACGCACCGCCTGGTTTTCGTCAGATCGCGCCATAGCCGAATACGCCGACCAAATCTGGAACGTCCCGGTCAGCCGGCCAAAGGACTAAGCAACTGCAATGAAACAAATTCTGGACCGCGCCTCGGACGCGGAGATCGCGGCCCTCGCGGGGGCGCGGCATGCCGATCCCTTCGCCATCCTCGGCCCGCACGCCACCCGCGGCGGCGCGGCGCTTCGCGTTCTGGCGCCGGGCGCCGAAACGGTGACCGCGCTGCTGGAGGGCGGCGAAAAGCTTGTCCTCACGCCGCGCGGCCAGGATTTTTTCGAGGGGTTTACGCCCCGCAAGCCGCCCTTTACCTATCGCCTGCGCGCGGAAAACGCCGGAGGCGACTGGGAATGGGACGATCCCTACCGGTTTGGCCCGGTGCTCGGCCCGATCGACGATCACCTGCTGGTGGAGGGCTCGCACTTAAGACTCTATGAGCGGCTCGGCGCCCATGTCATGACCCATGAAGGCGTGGAGGGCGTGCATTTCTCGGTTTGGGCGCCGCAGGCCCAGCGCGTGTCCGTGGTCGGCGACTTCAACCAATGGGACGGCCGCCGCCACGCCATGCGCAAGCGCGTGGATTCCGGCCTGTGGGAGATTTTCATCCCTGGCGAGAGCGTCGGCCTGTTCTACAAATATGAAATTCTCGGCGCCGGCGGACACATTCTGCCGCTCAAGGCCGATCCGTTCGGCCAGCAGTCGCAGTTGCGGCCCTCGACCGCCAGCATTGTCATTTCCGAAAAGCCGTTTGCCTGGAGCGACGCCGATTGGCTGGCGCGCCGCGCCCACACCGACTGGCGCCGCGCCCCCATGGCGATCTATGAGGTCCATCTCGGCTCCTGGCGGCGCGGCTTCGACGCCAACGAGGTTGACGGGCGCTTCCTCAGCTACGACGAACTGGCCGACAGCCTCATCCCCTACGCTTGCGACATGGGGTTCACCCATCTCGAATTGATGCCGGTGTCCGAGCATCCGCTCGACGCCTCCTGGGGCTACCAGCCGATCGGCCTGTACGCCCCGACCTCGCGCTTCGGCGATCCCGACGGTTTCAAGCGCTTCGTCGATCGCGCCCACGCGCAAGGCCTGGGGATTATCGTGGACTGGGTGCCCGCCCATTTCCCGGTGGACACCCACGGCCTCGCCGAATTCGATGGCGCCGCGCTCTATGAAAACGCCGATCCGCGCCGCGGCTTCCATCCCGACTGGAACACCGCCATCTACGATTTCGGCCGGCGCGAAGTCGCGAATTTCCTCACGGTCAACGCGCTCTACTGGTTCGAGCAGTTCCATGTCGACGGGCTGCGCGTCGATGCGGTGGCCTCCATGCTCTACCTCGATTATTCGCGCAAGGACGGCGAATGGCTGCCCAACCAGCACGGCGGCAATGAGAACCTCGAAGCCGTGGCCTTCCTCCAGCGCGTCAACACGCTGGTCTATCAAAACCATCCGGGCGCCCTGATGATCGCCGAGGAATCGACGGCCTGGCCCGGCGTGTCGCAGCCGGTCTATGCCGGCGGCCTCGGCTTCGGCTTCAAATGGAACATGGGCTGGATGAACGACACCTTGCGTTACATCAGCAAGGATCCCGTCTATCGCCGTTTCGACCATCAATGGCTGACCTTCGGCCTGCTCTACGCGTTTTCCGAAAACTTCATTCTGCCGATTTCCCATGACGAAGTGGTGCACGGCAAGGGGCCGTTGATCGGCAAGATGCCCGGCGACGAATGGCAGCGTTTCGCCAACGCCCGCGCCTATCTCGCGTTCATGTGGGCGCATCCCGGCAAGAAATTGTTGTTCATGGGCCAGGAATTCGGCCAGACCAGCGAATGGACCGAGCATCGCTCGCTCGACTGGCATTTGCTGCAATACGCCCCGCACCAGGGCCTGTCGCGGCTGGTCGGCGATCTCAACCGGCTGTATCGCGACCTGCCGGCGCTGCACGGCCGGGATTGCGAGGGCGAGGGATTCGAGTGGATCGAGGCCGACGACGCCGACAATTCCGTGCTCGCCTGGATTCGGCGCAGCGCGGGCGCGCCGACCGTCGCCTTCGTGGTGAATTTCACGCCGGTGCCGCGCCTCGATTACCTGATCGGTCTGCCCCAGGCCGGGCGCTGGCGGGAGGTTCTCAACACCGACGCCGCAATCTACGGCGGCTCCGGGCTGGGCAATTGCGGCGGCGTCACGGCCGAACCCCATGCGTACAAGAACTTTCCCGCCTCCGCGCGGGTCAAAGCGCCGCCATTGGCCGCGCTCATCTTAATTCTTGACCAGAATTGATCCAGAATCACGCGCATGTAACAGAAGAAGACTAGTTTCCGGCGCAAATAAGAGGAAAGCCCAATGCCGGCCAATTCACATGCCCCACTCGCCCGTCAGGCCATGGCCTATGTGCTGGCCGGCGGCCGCGGCTCCCGCCTTCTGGAACTGACCGACCGCCGCGCCAAGCCCGCCGTCTATTTCGGCGGCAAGACGCGCATCATCGATTTCGCGCTGTCGAATGCGCTCAATTCCGGCATTCGCCGCATCGCCGTCGCCACCCAGTACAAGGCGCACAGCCTGATCCGCCACCTTCAGCGCGGCTGGACCTTTTTGCGCGCGGAACGCAATGAAAGCTTCGACATCCTGCCGGCCTCGCAGCGCGTCTCCGAGGACAAATGGTATGTCGGCACGGCCGACGCCGTCTACCAGAACAGCGACATCGTGCTGGACTACGGCCCGGAATATGTCATCGTGCTCGCTGGCGACCATATCTACAAGATGGACTACGAACTCATGCTGCAACAGCATGTGGACGCGCGGGCGGATGTGACCATCGGCTGCCTCGAAGTCCCCAAGGCCGACGCCATCGGCTTTGGCGTGATGGGCGTGGACGAGAGCCAGCGCATCGTCAGCTTCGTGGAAAAGTCGAAGGATCCGCCGACGATTCCCGGCTCGGACGACACCTGCCTCGCCAGCATGGGCATCTACGTCTTCAACACAAAATTCCTGTTCGACCTGCTGGACCAGGACGCTGCGGACCTCCATTCCAGCCACGATTTCGGCAAGGATGTGATCCCCTATCTCGTCAAGAACGGCAAGGCGGTCGCCCATCGCTTCGCCGATTCCTGCGTGCGCTCCCGCAACGAGACGCGCGCCTACTGGCGCGACGTCGGCACGCTCGACGCCTATTGGGAAGCCAATATCGATCTCACCGGCATCACGCCCGAACTCGACCTGTTCGACCGCGACTGGCCGATCTGGACCTATGCCGAACTGACCCCGCCCGCCAAATTCGTCCACGACATCGATGGGCGGCGCGGCCATGCGGTGTCCTCGCTGGTGTCGGGCGGCTGCATCGTCTCCGGCGCCTCGCTGCGCGAAACCCTGTTGTTCAGCAATGTGCGGATCAATTCCTTCGCCAGCGCCAGCGAATGCGTGATCCTGCCCGATGTGAATGTCGGGCGGTCCGCGCGGCTGCACAAGGCGGTGGTTGACGCCGGCGTGCGCATTCCCGAGGGCCTGGTGGTCGGCGAAGACCCGGAACTGGACGCCGAGCGCTTCCGCCGCAGCGAAACCGGCGTCTGCCTCATCACCCAGCCGATGATCGACAAACTGAAAGACTGAAGACCTTTGGCATGAACATTCTCTCCGTCGCCTCCGAACTCTTTCCCCTGATCAAGACGGGCGGCCTCGCCGATGTCGCGGGCGCGCTGCCCGGGGCGCTTCAGGCCGAGGGCGTGGCGATGCGCAGCCTGATTCCCGGCTACCGGCCGGTGATGGCGGCGCTGAAAAAAACCGAACAGGTCGTCGCTTTCGACGACCTGTTCGGCGCGCCGGCCAAATTGCTCGCCGCCAAGGTTGGCGCGCTCAATCTGTTCGTGCTCGACGCCCCGCATTTTTACGCACGCGACGGCGGCCCCTACGCCGGCGCCGACGGCCAGGATTTCACGGATAACGCGCTGCGATTCGCCGCGCTGGCCAAGGTCGGCGCGCTGATCGGCCAGGGCCTTGTTCCCGCCTTCGTCCCGCATGTGGTCCACGCCCATGACTGGCAGGCCGGCCTCACCGCCGCCTATCTGCACTATAACGACGCTCCTCGTCCCGGCAGCGTCATCACCGTCCACAATCTCGCCTTCCAGGGCCAGTTCGGGGCTGATGTTTTCGGCCAGCTCGGCCTGCCGCCTCAGGCCTTTTCGATCGAGGGCGTCGAATATTACGGCGGCGTCGGTTTCCTGAAGGCCGGATTGCAACTGTCGGATCGCATCACCACGGTCTCGCCGACCTATGCGCAGGAAATCCAGACGCCCCACGCCGGCATGGGGCTCGACGGCCTGTTGCGCGCGCGCGCGGGCGCGCTTTCCGGCATTCTCAACGGCATCGACTGCGACATCTGGAACCCCCAGACCGACAAGATGATCGCGAACTATTCCGCGAAAATCCTCGGGCCACGCCTCGCCAACAAGAAGGCGCTACAGGAACGGTTTGGCCTCGACCGCGACGACAAGAAATTTCTGGTCGGAATCGTCAGCCGTCTGTCCTGGCAAAAGGGCCTCGACCTGCTGCTCGGCTGCCTGGCGACCTTTGAGGCTTGCGACGCCCAACTGGTCATGCTGGTCTCCGGCGATTCCGCTCTTGAAGCCGCGTTTCAGGAGGAGGCGCGGACGCAGGCCGGCAGGATCGGCGCGCATTTCGGCTATGAGGAAAAGCTCGCCCATCTCATCCAGGCGGGCGCCGACGCCATTCTCCTGCCCTCGCGCTTCGAGCCCTGCGGCCTCACCCAGCTTTGCGCCCTGCGCTATGGCGCGGCGCCGATCGTGGCGCGGGTCGGCGGCCTTGCCGACACCATCGTCGACGCCAATGAAATGGCGGTGCAAGCGGGCTGCGCCACCGGCCTGCAGTTCGCGCCGGTGACGTCGGAAGCTCTGTCCGGCGCGCTGCGGCGCGGCGCGAACCTGTTCCAACAAAAGAAGATCTGGAAGAAGATCCAGTCGAACGGCATGAAGACCGATGTGAGCTGGACCCATCCGGCCAAGCATTACGCCGAAATCTACCGGCAAGTGGCGCCGCCGCAGCGCGAAGTGGCGCGGCCGGCGGCATGAGTTTTGAGATCACGCCAGGCGCGCCGGAGCCGCTCGGCCTGCGACTCGTCGCGGGCGGAGCCAATGTCGCCGTTTATTCGGAAACCGCGGAACAGATCGACCTCTGCCTGTTCGACGCCACCGGCGCGCGCGAACTTTCGCGCGTAAAACTGCCGGGCCGCGCCGGTCCGGTGTTCCACGGCTTCGTCCCGGGCCTGAAAGCCGGCGCGCTCTACGGCCTGCGCGCCCACGGCCCCTGCGCGCCGGAGCGCGGCCTGTATTTCGACCCGCGCAAACTGCTGCTCGACCCCTTCGCGCTGGAGCTGAACCAGACGCCCCGCTCGCACCCGTCGCTGTTTCCCTCGCCGGACGACAGCGGCCCCCACGCCCCCAAGGCCAAGGCCTGCGCGCCCGAGCCGGCGCCGGCGCGGCGCGCCAGAATTCCGTGGCGCGACACCGTCATCTACGAAATGCATGTGCGCGGCTTCACCAAGCGTCTCGGCGGCGTTCCCGAAAGTTTGCGCGGAACCTTCGCCGGTCTCGCGCAACCTGAAGCCATAGCCCATCTGAAACGGCTCGGCGTCACCACGCTTGAACTGCTGCCCTGCGCCGCCTGGCTCGACGAGCGCCATCTGGTCGATCTCGGTCTGCCCAATTACTGGGGCTACAGCCCCATCGCCTTGCTCGCGCCCGATCCGCGCCTCGCGCCCGGCGGCTGGACGGAGGTGCGCGAGACCGTCGCCGCCTTGCAGACGGCGGGGCTGGAAGTTCTGATCGACGTGGTGCTCAACCACAGTGGCGAAGGCGACGGACACGGCCCGATGGTCTCGCTGCGCGGCCTCGACAATCCCGCCTATTATCGCCTGAGTCCGGAAAACCCCGCCGGCTATATCAACGACGCCGGCTGCGGCAACATTTTGCAGGCGGATCATCCGGCTGTCGTTCGGCTGGCGATGGACGCCCTGCGCGCCTGGGCGATTTACGGCGGCGTCGACGGGTTCCGCTTCGATCTGATGACCACGCTCGGTCGCCGCGCCGACGGCTTCGATCCTCATGCGCCGCTGCTGACCGCCATCGCCCAGGATCCCGCTCTGCGCGAACTGAAGATCATCTCGGAGCCGTGGGATTTGGGGCCGGGCGGCTATCAACTCGGCGCGTTCCCCGCGCCCTGGGGCGAGTGGAACGACAAGTTCCGCGACACCGTGCGAAAATTCTGGCGCGGCGATTCCAGCATGATCGGCGAACTGGCGACGCGGCTCGCGGGCTCGGCCGACCTGTTCGCGGGAAAAAAGCCGCCGTCGCGCTCGGTGAATTTCGTCACCGCCCATGACGGGTTTACGCTGGCCGACCTGGTCTCCTACGCGCGCAAGCACAACGAGGCCAATGGCGAGCAAAATCGCGACGGAACGGACGCCAGTTTTTCCTGGAACAATGGCGTGGAGGGCGCGACCAAGGACGAAGCGATCCTGGCGGCGCGCCGGCGCGACCAGCGCGCCCTGCTCGCCACGCTGATTTTTTCACGCGGCACGCCGATGCTGTCGATGGGCGCGGAATTCGGCCACAGCCAGAACGGCAACAACAACGCTTACGCGCAGGACAACGAAGTGTCCTGGCTCGACTGGGACAAAGCCGATCCGCGCCTGCTCGCCTTCGTCACCCGCGCCCTGGCCCTGCGCCGGACGACCCCGGCCTTCACCGACGAAACCTTTTTGACCGGCGCGGACCAGGGCGACAGCCCGCCGGATGTGGAATGGTTTGGAGAGCGCGACCCTATGCGCGCGCCGGACCATTGGCGCGGCGGCGAGCGCCTTTTCCTTGGCGCCGTGTTCACATTGGGCGAATCGCGCGCCGCCCTGCTGCTGAACGCCGGCCGGGCGCCCGTCGCTTGCGCGCTGCCGCCGCGGGCTGGCAAAAGCTGGCGCCGCGCGCTCGACACCCAGAGCGAAGACGGCGCGCCCCGCGCGGAACGCGGCGTCATCGCCGCACGCTCGGCGGTGGTTTTTATCGAAGAAAACCAGGGCGAGTGAACTTATCCCTGTCCAATTCAAGCTTATAATCAGGAATTAATAATCTTGACGCCGTCATTACGAGCGGAGCGAGGCCGCCCAGCCGTGATGAACGTATACATCCTAGACTCAACCAGGAGTTACGCATCGGAAAGGGGCGGGAATGCTTGTTTTGCCTGCACCTCAAGAGGCGGCGCGTGTTTTTGCGGTTATAATTTGTAAAATACGAGCCATTCGCGCTCCGGTTTTTCAATATTTAACCGCCATTTTTCTGATCGCACGCGCCACGCGCTCCTTTCCCGGACAGGCACATGAACAGCTACGAACTGAACCATTCAAGCCACTTCGACTACGCAAACGTGGTCAAACGCATGAAGATGGCCAATGAGAAGCGCAGTCGGCCGGCGCCAAGCAAGCCGGCGAGCGCGCGCGCGACCTCGCTGGGCGGCCGCCCGCGACCGGCGCCTCGCCCCTCCATGTGGTCGCGCATGAAAAGCGTGCTGCTCGACGAATCCAAGCATATGATCGTGGCTTCGCTCATCCTGCTCGGCTTCGTCGTCTGGCTCGGCTCCACGGCCCAGACGATCTACGCGCAACACACCGAGGCGGGGTTCGCCAGCGCGTGCCAGCAGAACCAGTTTGCCCACGCCGGCTCCACCTATTGCTACGACGACCGCCGCATCGTTCATACCCTCAAGCCGGATGGAACGACGACGAGACCCGGTCTCGATTGGCGCGTCAACGAGTCCGCGCTTCGCATTTCCGAAGCGGCGGCTGCGCGCGAAGCGCGCGAGGCGCGTGAAGCGCATCCCAACGAACCCTGAGACGGACTTGCGCCATTTCCGCCGGCGCCCGGACGCCGGCGGCGACGTCAGTAAGCCGCGTAGCTCTTTTCCTCGATCAACTCGCTTTCCAACAGCAGGTTGATCCGCCGCTTCACCTCGGCGCGGCGGTCATTGGTGCGATAGACGGCGCGGGCGAGGTCGATGAATATCTCGCGGAAATTTTGCGCGCGCTCTTGGTCGCGGATCGCGTCCTCGATCTCCCACAGCGAGAGGTTGATCGCCTTCAACTCGTCGCGAAGGCGCGTCAGCTCCGCGCCTTCGGGCGCGACGGCGGCGAGCGTGGCGCTCAGGACGCTCAGTTCGCGCCGCACATTGCCGCGTTTGCCCTCATCCTGGATGCGTTCGAGCTTGATCTCGAGAATGGTGATCTTGTCGATCAACTCGCCCGGCGAAATTTCAGCGAAGATAACCATAGGTCCCGGCCCATTCGATTTGGAAATTTTTTCAGGCGGGAAGGATCCTCAATCAAGGTGGCGCGGGGCTGGTCTCGGCGGCGTCCAGACGAAGCAATCGCCGCGTCGAGCAACTATATCACCGTAGACACGCTTCGGCTTCCTGCGCGGGTTTGACATGATGCGGAGCCTACCGAGATTCTCGGTTCGTGTGACGCGAGTCCTCGCCGTATTCTTGCATCGCGGCAGCTTCGGCCGCCTTGGTCATTTTTTTACGAGGTAATGCGGGCGGTTGGCCAAATCAGTTATTCTAACTTGTCTTTCTTTCAGAGGATCGCAAACCGTTTTTCCGTCAGGTTGACGAAAAGGAGATTCGAATGTCAGGAACCGCGCGCCGAAATCCCCCGTGGAACCGAGAAGAATTGATACTCGCTCTGGACCTCTACATCCGCTTCGCGGGCAATCCGCCCGGAAAATCGAGCGCAGAGATAGTCGAACTCTCGATGTTGTTAAACCGGCTGACATCTGCCGATCGACAATATAATTCAGAATTCCGAAATCCAAACGGCGTCTATATGAAGCTGATGAACTTCAGGCGTTTCGACAAAACGTTCCAAGCACAAGGCAAGACGGGACTAACAAGGGGAAATAAGCTTGAGGAGGTGGTTTGGGACGAGTTCGCTCATAATCCAAAGCTCCTCCAGGAGACGACGCAGGGAATCAAACAAAAACTTTTGTTTTTTTAAGCCGGTGATTTGCTGCCCCGTTCACAGCTTCAGTGGTGAGACGGGCAGTTGGGCGCCGTAACGGCGCGCGGCTTGAGGCTGGCTTCACGCGATTGGAAGCACTATGTAGGCAACGTCGCCGCCATCGGGCTTTCGGAGTCGCAAAGGGTCAATGCACGATATTTCCGGTCTGTTTCCGGCGCACGAAAACCTCGGGGCCATTTCGGTGGAGCGCGCCGTCGCGGAATTGCGCGCGGGACGGCCGGTCGTGCTCGCGGAGGCGACCGGCCGTCTGCTGGTCTATCCCGCCGAACAACTCGACAAGACGTCCGCCGAGACGCTGGAGCGGATCGGCGGGGCGCGGCTCATTCTCAGCATGCAACGGCTCGAACGGCTTGGCGTGGCGCGCGATGCGCCAGGCCTGATCGCCTTGCCGCGAATCGATCTCGACCGAATCGCCGCCCTGATCATGGACGAGGAAGCCCGCATCGACGCCCCGGTCGTCCATCCCATTCCGGCGGAAGAGGCCGCGCTCGACCTGCTGCGCCTCGCGCAATTGCTGCCGGCCGCCATCCTGATAAAACTGGACGCTCCCGTCGCCGGCGTCAACGAGGTCGCCGGCTGCGACATCCGCGCCTTTCGCGCGCGAAAAATCACCTCGCTGCGGCTGATCGGCCGCGCGCCCGTGCCGCTCGAAGGCGCGACGCATTCGGAAATCGTGGTGTTTCGCGGCGGCGAGGGGTTGCGCGATCAGGCGGCGGTGATCGTCGGGACACCCGACCTCGCCGGCCCGGTGCATGTGCGGCTGCATTCGGCCTGCCTCACCGGCGACCTGTTCGGCTCGCTCAAATGCGATTGCGGCGACCAGTTGCGCCACACCGCCAAATTCATGGCGGAGAATGGCGGCGGCGTGATCCTCTATCTGGATCAGGAAGGGCGCGGCAACGGCCTCTCCAACAAGATCCGCGCCTATGGCTTGCAGGCGCAGGGCCACGACACCTATGACGCCGACGAAATTTTAGGGTTTGGCCTGGACCAGCGCCGCTTCGGCTATGCCGCGCGCATGCTCGACCTTCTCGGCGTGACCCGCGTGCGGCTGATGACCAACAACCCCAAGAAAATCGAAGCCTTGCGCGCCGCCGGGCTGGATGTCAGCGATCAGCGCATCCAGGGTCGGCCGACGCCGCAGAACATTCATTACCTCGCCACCAAGCGCGACAGGGCAGGTCATTTGCTCGATGTTGATGTCCCCACCGCCGAAGACTGAACCCGCACGGGTTTTTCTCGCCTCGATCCTGATCTTTTGCGTCGCCAGCCTTTACCTGTGCTGGCCGTGGATTTCCGGTCAGGTGACGATTCCCTGGGACGCCAAGGCGCATTTCCAGCCGCAACTGTCGTTTCTCGCCCATTCGCTGCATCGTGGCGCCGCGCCGTTCTGGACGCCCAACGTCTTCGCGGGCATGCCGCAGATCGCCGATCCACAAAGCCTGATCTTTGCGCCGCTCTATCTGGCGCTGGCGGCGCTCGTCCCTGAGCCGAATTTTCAGGAGGCCGACGGCGTCGCCTTCCTGATGCTGACGCTCGGCGGCATCGGCTGGATGCTGTATTTCCGCGACCGGGGCTGGCGCGCCGCCGGCGGGCTGGTCGCGGCGCTGGCCTTCGCCTACGGCGGTTCGGCGGCTTGGCGCATCCAGCACACCGGCCAGATCCTGAGCCTGTCCTGGTTTCCGCTGGCGTTTTGGGCGCTGAACCGGGCGCTCGACCGCGCCTCCTTTGGGTGGGGCATGGTCGCCGGCCTGTTCGCGGCCTTCATGGTGCTCGGCCGCGACCAGATCGCCTGGCTGTTCTGTCTGGTGCTCGCGGCTTTCGTGGTCTATCGGGCGTTCGCGCCGCCGCTGCCGGACGGTCTTGGCGCCGGCAAGCGCTTCCTGAACATGCTCAAGCCGCTGGCGGGCGGCACGCTGGTCGGCCTGATCGTCGCCGGCCCGGCGCTGCTGTGGACCATCGCGCTGGCCGAGCAATCCAATCGCTCGGAGATCACGCTGGAAGGGGCGATGCGCGGCTCGCTGCATCCGGCCTCCGTGCTGACCGCCTTCGTCGCCGACCTGTTCAACGTGCATGGCCCGCTGTCCGGCTTTTGGGGGCCGCCCTCGCCGGGTTGGGGCGAAACCGGCCTCTATATCGCCCGCAACATGGGCGAGCTTTATTTCGGCGCGCTGCCTGTGGCGATGCTGCTGGTGTTCGGCCTTGGGCGCGGCTGGGTTTTTCGCCGTCCGGCCGCCTTCTTCCTCGGCGCGCTGCTGGTGATGTATGTTTACGCCATCGGCAAATATACCCCGGTCTTCCCTGCCCTGTTCGACGTGCCCGGCGCCAATCTGTTCCGCCGCCCGGCCGACGCCACCTTCCAGATCGGCGCCTTCGCCGCCGTGCTCGGCGGCGCTTGCGTCTCGGACTATTTGAATGCGTCGGCCGGAGGGCGTCGCGCGCCGCTCGGTTATGGCCTGCTTGGCGCGGTTCTGCTCGCCTGCGTCGGGGTCGCCGTGGTCAAGGGGCACAGCGAGGCCTTTCCCGCCATTGGCTTCGCGCTGGTCTGCTTCGCGCTGTCCTTTGCCGGCCTGTTCGCCGCGCGGCGGCTTGAGGGCTGGCCCACGCTGGCGCTGCTGCTGATCGCGCTGCCGCTGACCTTCGACCTTTCGCTCAACAACCGCCCGAATCAGTCCACGGCGCTCCCGCCCGAAACATTTGACGTTTTGCGCGAGGGTACGGGGAACGAGACGATTGGCTTCCTCAAGCAAAAGCTGTCCGAAAACACCGCGCCGGATCGCCGCGACCGCGTCGAACTGGCGGGAATCGATTTCCATTGGCCCAACGCCGGACTGACCCACGGTTTCGATATGGATCTCGGCTACAATCCGATCCGGCTGAGTTTGTTCGTGGACGTCACCCACGCCATCGACCATGTCGCCTTGCCGGAACAAAGGGTGTTTTCGCCGGCTTTCCCGTCCTACAAATCGCCCATGGCCAATCTGATGGGCTTGCGCTGGATCGCCGCCGGCGTGCCCGCCGAGCAGATCGACAAGAGCCTGAAACCCGGCGACCTGCCGCTGATCAAGCAGACCGCCGACGCCTTCATTTACGAAAACAAGGACGCCCTGCCGCGCGTGCTGCTTCCCGGCCGCGCCGTCGCCGCCGATTTCGCGGCGCTGGAGCGCGACGGCGGCGTCCCCGACATCGACTATCGCCACAACGTCCTGATCGACCGCGCCGATTGCGCGCGTCTGGCGCTGCAATGCCAGGAGGCCCCAGCAACCGCCGCCGATGGGGCGCGACCCGAAGGACAGGGGGACGCGAAAATCACGACCTACGAGAACACTTTTGTCGAGGTCGAGGCGCGGGCGCCGGCCGGCGGCGGCTTTCTCGTCCTCAACGATGTCTGGCAGGACTGGCAGGCGGTTTACGTCGATGGCGTCGAGGCCGACCTGCTCAAGGCCAATCTGATGTTCCGTGCGGTCAAACTCACGCCGGGCGCGCACAAGGCGCGCTTCCAGTTCGAGCCGATGCGCGCCTTCCGCCGGTTTCTTCCCGGCGGCGCTGGCTGACGCTCATCCCCCGAGGGTTGACGCCAAAATCCCGTTTCCATGGCCATGGTTCGAGACGGCCCCTTTCGGGGCCTCCTCACCATGAGGGCGTTCTCCATGGGAAACAATAAAGTAGCCCTCATCCTGAGGAAGCCGCGAAGCGGCTGTCTCGAAGGACGAGGGCGGTCCACGGGTTGATCAAAAGCGGGGTGAGGTTCAGCCCGCTTTTTTGCAAAGCTGTTCGAGCGTCTCCGCCGGCAGCGCGGCGCAATTGGCCATGGTCGGGAAAACGCCGCCCTTGACGTCGGCGACGTAAGATGCGGTCGCGGCCTCCATCGTCGCGCCGACTTCGGCATAGCGCTTGTTGTGGCGGAAATTCTTCTCGGTATAGCCGAGCACGTCGGGGAAGACGAGAACCTGCCCGTCGGTTCCCGACCCGGCGCCGATGCCGATGGTCGCGGCCTTGATCTCCTTGCTGATGATTCCCGCGAGTTCGGCGGGCACGAGTTCCAGCACGATCATGAACACGCCGGCTTCGTCGAGCGCCCTAGCCTCGGCGCGCAGGCGCTCGGCCTCTTCAAATGTCTTGCCGTGGACGCGGCGCTCGCCCGTTTGCGGCTCGTAGCCGATATGGCCGCACACCGGCACGCCGGCGCTGGTCAGAGCGCGCACGATGTCGGGATGGGCGCCCTCGAATTTCACCGCATCGGCGCCGGCCTTCTGCAACGCCAGCCCGCTCGCCACCGCCTGCTCCGGCGTGTCGTAGGTGGCGAAGGGCAGGTCGGCGTAAATGAACGTGTCGGGCGCGCCGCGCCGCGCGGCGGCGGTGTGGTGGATCATGTCGGCGAGCGTCACCTCGCGCTCGCTGGCGTAACCCAGAATGTTCACGCCGACGCTGTCGCCGACCAGAATGGCGTCGATCCCCGCCGCCGCCTGCGCCCGCGCCTGCGGCGCGTCATAGGCGGTCATGGTGGCGATCTTCTCGCCCTGGGCTTTCATTTCGGCAAATTTGGCAAGCAGGCGCATGACGTCTCGCATTTCCATTCTGCGCCCGTTGCGGGCGCGACGTGTCTAGTCAAAGCCCAATGAAACGTCCATATGGCTTTGGTCCCTGTGGATAGCGGCGACAAGTCGTCGCGCCGCTTGCGTCTGGGGCCGCGCGGCCCCATGTGACCTATGCGAGCAATCTGTCCGAAAAATGAAATTCACGCCCACCTTTCTCGACGAGATTCGGGCGCGGCTTCCCGTGTCGGAAGTCGTGGGCCAGCGCGTGCGCCTGAAGAAGCGGGGCCGCGAATGGTGCGGCTTGTCGCCGTTCACCAGCGAAAAAACCCCATCGTTCTGGGTCAACGACCAGAAGGGCCAGTTTTTCGATTTCTCCGCCGGCAAGAACGGCGACATTTTCGAATTCGTCATGGAGACGCAAGGCCTGCCCTTTCCCGAGGCGGTGGAGCAGCTCGCCGCGCTCGCCGGACTCTCCATGCCGGTGGAGACGCCGGAACTGGCCGCCGCCGAGAGACGACGCGCGACCCATCTGGAGGCTCTGGAGTTCGCCGCCGATTTCTTCGAGCGCGCGCTGAAGGGCGGCGCCGGCGCAAAAGCGCGCGCCTATCTCGCCGAGCGCGGCATCACGCTGGAGGCGCAAAAAAAGTTCCGGATCGGCTATTCCCCGAACGAGCGCTACGCCCTGCGCGATTATCTGGCGGGAAAAGGCTGCGACGCCGAGGTGATGAAGGAGGCCGGGCTTCTCACGCATGGCGAGGACATCGCCGTTCCCTATGATTTTTTCCGCGACCGGCTGATGTTCCCGATCTGCGATCGCGGCGGCAAGGTGATCGCCTTCGGCGGGCGCGCGCTGAGCAAGGACGTCCAGCCCAAATACAAGAATTCGGCGGAAACCCCGCTGTTTCACAAGGGTTCGAACCTTTACAACCTGCATGTCGCCCGCAAGGCCGCCCATGAACGTGGAACCGTGATCGCGGTCGAGGGTTATGTGGACGTCATCGCGCTGAGCATGGTCGGCATCGACCATGCGGTGGCCGGTCTCGGCACGGCGCTCACCCCGGATCAATGCGAACTGCTGTGGAAAATGGCTGAGGAGCCCATTCTTTGCTTCGACGGCGACCGCGCCGGACGCAAGGCGGCGTTTCGCGCCGTCGAAACCGCGCTGCCCCTGATCGGACCGGGCAAAAGCCTGCGGTTCGCGCTGCTGCCGGAAGGCCAGGACCCTGACGATCTCGCGCGCGCCGGCGGCGCCTCGGCGCTGGAGGCCGTGCTGGGGGCGGCGAAACCCATGTCCGAGATGATTTTCGCCCACGAAGCCGAAGCGCAGACGCTGGACACGCCCGAGCGCCGCGCCGCCTTCGAGCGGCGGTTGCGGGACTGCGCCGGGCAGATCCGCGACGAAGTGCTGCGCCGGCACTATCTCGACGATTTCCGCGACCGCCAGTACAAGCTGTTCGGACGCGCGCGCCGAGAGTCCTATAATAGTGGCCGCGAGCCTTATAGCGCCCGCCGCGAACAATTCGTCCCGCGCGGACGCCAGGGGTATGGCGCCGGCTCTGGCCAGCCGCGCGGGCCGGTGGCGGCGAGCGCGGCGCTGCTGCAATCCGGCCTGTTCTCCCTGCCCAAGGAGGCCCCGGCGCCGCGCGAAACCTTGATCCTCGCCCTGCTCGTCAACCATCCCAACCTGATCGTCCGCCATGCCGAGGATGTGGCCCGCCTCGAATTCACCGGCGCGTCCGGAGAAAAAATGCGCGACGCCCTGCTGGGACTGGCGGAACCGGAAATGACGGCGGAAACCCTGCGGGAAAAGCTCGGATCAAGAGGATTTTCCGATATTTTCGACGGAATCGCGGCCAACGCCACACTTTCGACACTTTGGTGCGTGAGGCCCGACGCCCACGAAAACGACGCGGACGAGGTCTTGCGCCAGGCTCTGGCCTTGCATCACAAGCAGCGCGCGTTAAATAGGGAATTGCGGCAGGCGGAGGCTGCGCTCGCGCGGGAATTGGCGTCGGCGGGCGAGCCGAGCGAGGCCAGTTTTGCGGCTCTGGCGGACATAAAAGCGCAACTGTCCGCGCTTGAGGGCGCGGAGGCGACAATTGAGGGCTTCGGCGCATCCTCGGGCCGGGAGGACAGGAATGTCTGAGTCCTCGGCGCCACGCGCGGTCGCGGGAGGAAAACGCGCCGCAGAACACATGGTTAAGCGGGCCTTAAATCTTTCCGCGCAACCTGTGGACAGGGGCGAATCGCATTTCGCGGGCCGCCGATGATGAATTCCGAGCTTGCCCGCGTTTCTTGCTAGAGGAGCGCGCGCAGGCTCGATTGGCGCTTATCGAGCGCCCGCCTGCGGCGTCCGCCGTCGGGCCAGGCAGGATCAGTTCTGGAGTCGCCATATGGCCAAGAAAGACGACGCGAAACCCGAAGGCGAAGCTGTTGCCGATGTTGCCGACAGCCCCTTGCTCGATCTGTCGGACGCCGCCGTCAAGCGCATGATCAAGACCGCCAAGAAGCGCGGCTTCGTCACCTATGCCGAACTGAACGCCGTTCTGCCGTCCGAGGAGGTGTCCTCCGACCAGATCGAGGACGTTTACGCCATGCTCAACGAAATGAGCATCAATGTCATCGAGGGCGACGACGCCGAAGAGGCCGAGGAAGAGGCCGCCCCCGCCGAGGAGGAGGAGCCCGAGGCCGGCGAACTGACCGAGGCCGCGCCGACCCGCGCCGTCGCGACCCGCACCTCCGAACCCGCCGACCGCACCGACGACCCCGTCCGCATGTACCTGCGCGAAATGGGCTCGGTGGAGCTGTTGTCGCGCGAGGGCGAAATCGCCATCGCCAAGCGCATCGAGGCCGGCCGTGAGGCGATGATCGCCGGTCTGTGCGAAAGCCCCCTGACCTTCCAGGCCATCATCATCTGGCGCGACGAATTGGTCGAAAACAAGGTGCTGTTGCGCGAGATCATCGATCTCGAAGCCACCTACGCCGGTCCCGAAGGCCGCGGCGGAACCAGCGGCGAAGAGGAAACGGAAGAGGCCGAAGGCGAAGCCCCGGCCACCGCCCCCCGCAATCCCCCGGCGGGCCTCGAGGAGGAGCCGCCGGTCGTCCCGGAGAATTTCGACGACGAGGACGATATGGAGAATTCCGTATCGCTCTCGGCGATGGAAACCGAGCTGAAGCCCAAGGTTCTGGAGACCTTCGACCGCGTCGCCGACGCTTACAAGAAGCTGCGCCGGCTACAGGACCAGAATGTCGAGAACAAGCTCAAGAACGAGCAACTGACGCCGGCCCAGGAGCGCAAGTACAAGACGCTCAAGAAGGAAATCGTCACCGACGTCAAGTCGCTGTCGCTCAACCAGAACCGCATCGACGCGCTGGTCGAGCAGCTCTACGACATCAACCGCCGCCTGATCGGGCTGGAAACCAAGCTTTTGCGTCTGGCCGAAAGTTATGGTGTCGCGCGCGACGACTTCTTCAAGAACTATCACGGCGCCGAACTCGACCCGAAATGGGTTTTGCGCATTTCCAAGCTGGGCGCGCGCGGCTGGCGCGATCTGGTCGCGACCTCCAAGGACGAAATCCACGAATTGCGCGGCGAAATCCATGCGCTGGCGACCGAAACCGGGCTGGAGATCCAGGAATTCCGCAAGATCGTCCATATGGTGCAGAAGGGCGAGCGCGAAGCCCGTCAGGCCAAGAAGGAAATGGTCGAGGCCAACCTGCGCCTCGTCATCTCCATCGCCAAGAAATACACCAATCGCGGCCTGCAGTTCCTCGATCTGATCCAGGAGGGCAATATCGGCCTGATGAAGGCGGTGGACAAGTTCGAGTACCGGCGCGGCTATAAATTCTCGACCTATGCGACCTGGTGGATTCGTCAGGCCATCACCCGCTCCATCGCGGATCAGGCCCGCACCATCCGCATTCCCGTGCACATGATCGAGACGATCAACAAGATCGTGCGCACGTCGCGCCAGATGCTGCACGAGATCGGCCGCGAGCCGACCCCGGAGGAACTGGCGGAAAAGCTCGCCATGCCCTTGGAAAAAGTGCGCAAGGTGCTGAAAATCGCCAAGGAGCCGATCTCGCTGGAAACCCCGATCGGCGACGAGGAGGATTCGCACCTCGGCGATTTCATCGAGGACAAGAACGCCATCCTGCCGATCGACGCGGCGATCCAGTCCAACCTGCGCGAAACGACGACGCGCGTGCTGGCCTCGCTGACCCCGCGCGAGGAGCGCGTGCTGCGCATGCGCTTCGGCATCGGCATGAACACCGACCACACGCTGGAAGAGGTCGGCCAACAATTCTCGGTCACGCGCGAACGTATTCGGCAGATCGAGGCCAAGGCGCTGCGCAAGCTCAAGCACCCCTCGCGCAGCCGCAAGCTGCGGTCCTTCCTGGACAACTGATTTTTTAAGCCCGCGACGCCATCGCGGGCTTTTTTTGCGCGCGATTATTTGTCTGAAACAGGCGCGCGCAGCGATTTTGTCATGGCGCCAAAGGCGGAACGCCCCTAGATTAGCAGTGCGGCGCTGCGGGGTGCGTGTGGATATTTCCCCGGGGCCTTACGATCCCCTAGGGAGCTGTCCCTGCCCTCGTCCGTGGACTTGGGCACACGGCGCCCACCTACTCTGTAGGTACCCGGGATCCGTCCCACGGCTTTTGTGGCCCGCACTTCTGTTTCGAGCGCGCGCGGTTCGCGCCCGCGGGGAGACCGCCAAGCTGGATCAGGACAAGGATTCGAAGGCCGCGCTGCGGCAGCGCTTCAAGCAGATTCGCGCCACCATCGCCCCCGACCTCGCCCAAGCCGCCGCGCGCGTCCTCGCCGCAAAGGCGCCGCCCTTCCTGACCCGCCTGACGCAAACAGCAGGCTTGACGCCCGCGGAAACCCCCGTGGCGCTCTATTGCGCGCTGCCGGGCGAACTCGATTGCGCGCCTCTCCTTG
>NZ_NHSJ01000102.1 GCF_002937075.1 Rhodoblastus sphagnicola | reverse complement strand
AGTCGCCCACCCCGAATCGCGTTGTCGCTCCCTTGACAGAGCGGGAGCCATGCGTTTACTGGGCCGCTGCTTTTTGGACTGGGGACCGATGGCTATTTCGACGCCAAAATGGGGATATAGTCCAGCGCTGGATCAGCTCCGTTTTCTTGCCGCCACCTTGGTATTATTTCATCATTTCAAGCCTTTCTCGGAAATTTCAAAAGGGGCGAGCGGCCTGCGCTACATGGGCGACCTCTGGCTGCAACACGGCGGCGTCGGGGTTTCCCTCTTCATCGTCCTGACCGGCTTCCTGTTTTCGATGATCTTCGACGCCGGTCGGCTTCCGGTGCATTATGGGCGTTTCATCGCCAAGCGCGCGTTGCGCATTGTCCCGATGTACCTGATCGTCATGTTCCTGCTGATGACGCAGATCAGAGAGACCTGGACCGCAGGCGCCTTTCTGAATTTCGCCTTGTTTCAGGTCAACGCCGGCGACCATATGTCCGGCTTCGGCAATGATTTCCTGCCGATCGGATCGATCTGGACGATTGGCGTCGAATTCCAGTTCTACCTGATGTTCCCGCTGCTGATCGCCGCCGTCCCGGCCTACGACTGGCGCAGGATCTGCGGCGTGTGCTCGCGATCGTGCTGTTCCGGCTCATGCTCGGCGCCTGGACGCTCGGACCCGCCGCCTATTACAACATCTACCACACCATGCTCGGCCGTCTCGACCAGTTCCTGATCGGCATGGCGGCGGCTGCGGTGTTTGCCCACTATCGCGGCAGGATTTCCAAAGGCCTGGGCTTCGCCCTGGCCGCGCTGGCGCTGGCGCTGCTCACCGCCTGGCTCGCCATTTTCGGGCCGCTCAACTATCCGCTCAACATGCTGTCCTTCACCGTCGAAGCGCTTCTTTTCTCCATTGTTATCATCGGGTTCCACGCCGCCGGGGGTGTTCGCGGCCGGGTCGGCCGGGCCTTGGCGGTGCTGGGTTCGGCCAGTTACTCGCTCTATCTCCTGCATCTGTTCGTCGGCGCCGTGGTCTTGAAGCTCGTGAACCAATGGGCGCCCGACCTGCACATGGCCGGCTTCCTCCGCACGCTGCTGTTTGTGTTCCTGCCCTCGATAGCCTTGTCGCTGCTGACCTATTTCTCGATCGAGAAACCGTTCATCGAACTCGGCAAGAAGCTCGGCCCCAACGCGCCGACCGAGGTTCCCGCGCCGTAACGGCTCATCCCCGCGCGAAAACCGCGAAGGCCGCCAGTTGCTTGGCGATGAAATCCCTGGTCCCCTGGTCGGTCAGGTCGCCGGTGTCCTGGTCGAATTTGCCCGTCGCGCCGCCGACCATGACTTCCGGCGCGTTGAACACGCGGCCGTCGAGGAAGACGAAGCACTGCCGTAGCTGATATTGCATGCGCGCGCCGCCAAACGCGCCGGGCGAGGCGCTCTGGATCAGCACCGGCTTGGCCTTGAACGGCTGGTCCGGCAGGCGCGACAGCCAGTCGATGGCGTTTTTCAGCGCGCCGGGAATGGAATAATTATATTCCGGCGAGACGATGATCACCCCGTCCGCCGCGCGAATGGCCGCGCCCATGGCGGCGACGGCGGCGGGAAAACCTTCCGCCTGAAGGTCGGCGTCGTAATGGGGGAAATCGCGCACCGATCCGAGCGGGGCGATGGTCGCGCCTTCGGGCGCGAGGTTCGGCAGGGCGCGGGCGATGGCGCCATTGAAGGACGCCTTGCGCAAACTGCCGAGCAAAGTGACGAAATGAAGGTTTTGCTGCGCCATGATCTCTCCCGGGGATGACCGCTCCTGAAAAAGGCGGCGCGAGCGCCGCGCTCCTATAACGGTCAAGGTCGCGTCAGAGTTCCCGGCCGATACGCCTGCGCGCGCATCGGCCGGCGCGGTCCCGCCCGCGTTTCAGATTTGATAGACGAACAGGAAAATGCTCGCCTGATAAAGCAGATAGACGAGCGTGCCCACCGCCAGGACCAGGACTCTACTCTGGCGGAAGATGAAATAGGCGGCGAGGGCCGCAAGCAAGGGCACGATCCCCGCAAGCCTGAGCGTGCTGATGGTTTCGGCCGACAAGCCGATTCCGAACATGTGGTCCAAGACGATTCTCCTTCGAGTGCAATTTTCTAAGAGTCCTGTCTCCTAGAGTCGCTGGCGCGAAGCCGTCGCTGTCGTTTCAGCGCCCCGGTTTCGTGAGCCGATCCTTCCCTAGCGCGGAAAGCCTCGGCAAGACCATGTTCTCGAACAAATCCTCCTCCAAGGTCAGGGTGGCGATCACCGGCGCGCCGACGATCAGGCTGGTCGCCTTGCCCCAGAACACACGGGCCGGTTCGGTCTTGACGATTTGCGCCCAGGGAATCAGCAGCCGCCGCCGCAACACCAGCGCGAGCGGGAAGCCCGGCGCGAGAAAAATCCCGGCCTCGTCGGCGCCGACCGTCATGGCGTGGCGATAGAGCAACGGCCCGATCATCACGGTCTGGCCGGCGCGGGCGCCTTCGGGCATGGGCCGCGACGTCGTGAATATCCTGGCCAGATCGCGCCAGCGCCCGCCGCCGCGCCCGAAAACCCGTACGAGACGCGGCGCGGCCCAGGCCAGCGCCACCACCGCCACCACCAGCGCGTCCACGGCGAGATGGACATAGAACCCGACACCCGAGTCCATCACCCCACCTCTTGCGTGATCCAGCCCTCCGCCGCCGCGCGGCCGGCGTCGCGCAGTTTGCTGATGAAGGACCAGCTCAGATTGGCGGCGCTCTCCTCGGCCAGCGCCTCGATCTCGTTTTCGGCGGCGATGCGGTCGAGCCGGAATTTCGCCCATTTGCCGGAGGCGTCGCCGTTGGCGCATAGCGGCGCCAATTGCCTGATGGCGTCGATCTCGCGGTCGAGCGTCGAGCAGAAATTGATCTGGTCGATGCGCCGCTCGATGTCCTGCCGGCTGCGCGGCACGAAATCCGTGCGTTTGGGCGCGACCTGCACGATGAGAACCGTGCTCGCCTCGGTTTCGACCACCAGCGGGGTGAGCGGCGGATTGGCGACATAGCCGCCATCCCAGTAGAATTCGCCGTCGATGGCGACGCTGTGATGCAACAGCGGCAGGCAGGCGGAGGCCAGCACGCAATCCACGGTCATTTCCGCGCGCGTAAAAATCCGCAGGCCGGCGTCGGATACGCGCGTCGCGCCGATCAGCAATTTCGGCCCGGGGCTCTCGCGCAAAAGGTCGAAATCGACATGGGCGTTGAGCGCGTCGCGCAGCGGATTGAGATCGAACGGATTGAACTGATAGGGCGTCAGCGCCCTGGTAAAGAACTCCAGCGGCAGATGCGCGACTTTTGGCAGGAACAGGCTGGACTGGCTGACCCGGGTCCAGAAGCTTTCCAGGGTTTTGCGCGCCCCGTCGCGCCCGCCCGAGGCCAGACCCGAAGCGAGCAGCACGGCGTTGACCGCGCCGGCGCTGGCGCCCGAGAGCGCGTCGAGTTCGACGGCTTCCTCTTCCAGCAGGCGGTCGAGCGCCCCCCAGGTGAAGGCGCCGAACGAGCCGCCGCCCTGAAGCGCCAGGCCGAGCCGGCGCGGCGGCCAGCGCCGGCTGGTCTTGGGCGCGCGCAAATCCAGCGACGCTTTGATGAAATCCATAAAAATCCCTCGTCGGGACAAGATGGGGGCGGGCGCGCGCTACCGCAAGCTCCAGCTCTCCAGCGCCTCGCCGAACAAGGGCTGGGCGAAGCGCGGCAGTCCATCCGGGCGCCCGATGCGCCGCCAATAGGCGACCCACTGGCGGTCGCGGTGAAACAGCGGGACGGCGTAGAACCCCGACAGCAGCACCCGGTCGAGCGCGCGGGCGGCGACGACGAACCTTTCCCGGCTTGTCGCCCCCACCAAAGCCGCGATCATGGCGTCAACAGCCGGCTCCCGCGCCCCGGCGAAATTGTAGGAGCCCTCGCGACCGGCGGCTTCCGCGCTCCAGCGGTTGCGCTGTTCGTTGCCCGGCGAGGCCGAGGCCTGCCACAGCGCGAACGTCATGTCGAAATCGAATTTCTGGCGCCGGCGCTGGAACTGCACCTCGTCCACCAGCCGCACCCGCGCCTCCACGCCGATGCGCCGGAGTTGCCCGGCATAGGTCAAGGCGATGCGCTCCTGGTCGCGGCTCTGCGTCATGATCTCGAACGCAAAGGCGCGCCCGTCCTTGCGCAGCGCGCCATCGACCATGCGCCAGCCCGCCTGCCGCGCCAGTTTTAACGCGCGGCGCGCGATGTCGCGGTCGCGGCCGGAGCCGTCCGAAACCGGCGGCGCCCAGCGGCCCTCCATCACATCCTCGCGCACGGCGTCGGGAAAAGGCGACAGCAGCGCGCGTTCTTCGGCGTCGGCCGGTCGCCCGGAGGCGGACAAATCGGACTCGTCGAAAAAACTTTTGGTGCGCGTGAAAAGCCCGTCGAACAGATTGGCGTTGATCCATTCGAAATCGAACATCATCGCCAGCGCCTCGCGCAGGCGCGGATCGCCGAAATTTTCCCGCCTTGTGTTGAAAACCAACCCTTCCAAACCCTTGGGGCCGCCAACCGGCAGGGCTTCCACCAGCACATCGCCGCGTGTTCGCGCGCGGAACTCATAGGCCCTGGCCCAGCGGTGCGGATCGCTTTCCTCGTGGTAATCGATCAGCCCGGCCTTGAACGCCTCGAACAGGCTGTTGTCGTCGCGGCTGTAGAGAAACTCCACCCGGTCGAAATTGTAAAAACCGCGCGTGGCCGGCAGATCGCGGCCCCAGTAATCGGGATCGCGGCCCAAAACCAGCTTTTCGCCCGGCTTGACCTCCAAAACCTTGTAGGGACCGGAGCCGAGCGGAACGGCGAGGCCATTGTCGGAAAAAGCCTTTTCGCTGAGCGCATGGGCGGGCAGCACCGGCATCAAGGCGAGAATCAGCGGCAATTCCCGGTCATCGGCGCCGGTCAGGTCGAAACGCGCCGTGCGCGCGTCCGGCGTCGTCACGGCGGCGACCAGCTCGTAGGCGGCGCGGGTCTGCGGCCGGCCGTGCTGTTTCAACAGGTTGAAGGAAAACACCACGTCGGCTGCGGTGATGGCGACGCCGTCGGAAAAATGGGCGCGCGGGTCGAGGCGGAAGGTGACGAAATCGCGGGCGTCATCGGTTTCGATGCTTTCGGCCACCAGCCCATAGAGCGAAAACGGCTCGTCGAAATTGCGCGCCATCAGGCTTTCATAGACCGGCCCGATCAGGCCTTGGGCGGTCGAACCGGCGTTGACGCCGTAGGGGTTGAGATTGTCGAAGGCGCCGACCGCCCCAAGTTTGAGCACCCCGCCTGTCTTGGCGCCGGCGTCGGCATAGGGGAAAGCCTCAAAATCGGCGGGCAGGGCGGGCGGCCCATGCATCGCGATGGCGTGGGTGATTCGCGCCCCATCCTCCCGCGCGCGGGCCTGAAAACCGGGACCGGCGAAGCAGCAAGCGCACAGCAGCGCGAAAATCGCGGGCGAAAACCTCGGCATCCAGCAAATCTAAGCGAATCGGCGCGACAAGGCCAGAAAATCGCGCATCGTGGGAATTGGCGGCTGGAAAAAACGGGCCGAAGCAGATATGAAGGCCCGTCAATTAATCGCCTCATTTAGGGGCGAAGAGCGCGCGCCCTCGCTCGCGAATACCGAATGGTCTGGCCGAAAAGTTCAGCGTCGACGCGGTCGGAAATGAGGATCAGTTGAAAGGATTTCGGATGTCCATGACTCGCCTTGGTGTCGCATTTGTCGCGGGCGCCATGCTTGCTAACCCGGCCTTCGCCCAGGCGCAGAAGCCGGCGGCGCCGGCCCAGCCCGCCCCGGCAGCGCAGCCGGCCGCGCCGCAAGGTCCGATGAAGGTGGACTTGCAGCCCTCGCAGCCGACCTGGACCAAGGTCTGCGGCAAGGACCAGGCGGCCAACAAGGAAATCTGCTACACCACCCGCGATTTCGGCGCGAAAACCGACCAGCCGCCGGTGCTGGCGCTCGCCGTCTATGACGTCAAGGGCGATGAAACCAAGATCGTGCGCTTCCTGATGCCGGTCGGCCTGATGCTGCGTCCGGGCTTCCGCTTCGCCATCGACAAGGGGCCGGTGTCGGAAGGCGGCTACGAAATCTGCTTCCCCAATGGCTGCTTCGCCGAAGCCAAGGTGAAGAAGGACGTGGTCGACGCCGCCAAGAAGGGCACGACCATGGCGGTTTCGGTGAAGAACCAGGCCAATATGGAAGTGGTGTTCAACCTGCCGCTGGCCGGCTTCGGCGCGGCCTTCGACGGCCCGGCGGTCGATCCCAAGGTGCTTGAAGAGCAGCAGAAGAAGCTGGCGGAAGAGTTGCAGAAGCGCGCGGAAGAAGAGCGCAAGAAGCTG
>NZ_NHSJ01000101.1 GCF_002937075.1 Rhodoblastus sphagnicola | reverse complement strand
TTGCGGGGCAGGGGCGGCTTGCGGGGCAGCCGGCGTCGGAGCGGGCGCAACGGCCTGCGCCTCGACGTCCAGAATCATCAGCACCGCGCCCTGGCCGACGCGGTCGCCGACCTTGACCTTCAACTCCTTGACCACGCCAGCCTGCGAGGCCGGGACTTCCAGCGTCGCCTTGTCGCTTTCCAGCACGACAAGCGGGTCTTCCGGCTTGATGCTGTCGCCCGGCTTGACCAGGATTTCGATGATCGGCACGTCCTTGAAATCGCCGATGTCGGGAACTTTGACTTCGATGCTCATGTCAGCCCTCGATACCATAGCGTTTTCAAGCGAAGTGGATGCCGGTTCGCGTGAAGAAAACGCGTTTAAAGGAAAGCTGTGAATTCCAGCGCCGCATAGGCGTCGGAATTCACAGCGCCAGCCGGCGAATGTCTTCCAGCACGCCCGCCAGGGCGCGGGCGAAACGCGCGGCGCTCGCGCCGTCGATCACGCGATGATCATACGACAAGCTCAGCGGCAGCATCAGGCGCGGCACAAACTCCTTGCCGTTCCACACCGGGGCCATTTTCGAGCGGACCACGCCGAGAATGGCCACTTCCGGCGCATTGACGATCGGGCTGAACGAGGTGCCGCCAATGCCGCCGAGCGAGGAAATGGTGAAGGTCGCCCCCGACATTTCCGCCGGCGACAATTTGCCCGCCCGCGCCTTGGTCGAAAGCTCGACCAGCTCCCTGGCGATTTGCAGCACGCCCTTCTTGTCGGCGTCCTTGATGACGGGAACCACAAGGCCTTCCGGCGTATCGGCGGCAAAACCGATGTTCCAGTATTTCTTGTGGATCAGCGCGTCCTTGGCCGGGCTGAGCGAGGAGTTGAAATCGGGAAACTCTTTCAGGCAGGCGACGCTGGCGCGCACCAGGAAGGGCAGCAGCGACACGCGATAAGGCTCTTTCGCCTTCTTGCCCTCGTCGTCGAGCTTTTTTCTGAACTCTTCGAGGTCGGTGATATCAGCCTCGTCGTTCTGCGTCACGGCGGGCACGTTGAGCCAGGAGCGGTGCAGGAACGGCCCGGACATTTTCCGGATGCGCGACAGCGGCTTTTCCTCGATCGGACCGAATTTGGAAAAGTCGATGGCCGGGATTTCTGGAATGCCCGAGCCGCTCGCGACCGCCGGGGCGGACACGCCGCCGGCCAAAAATTTCTTCACATCCTCCTTGGTGACGCGGCCCTTTTCGCCGGTGGCCGGCACCTGATTCAGATCGACGTCGAGTTCCCGGGCCAGCCGCCGCACGCCGGGCGAGGCGAACACCTTGCCGAAATCGGCCAGCGCGCCTTGCGGGCCGAGCAAAGCAGGGCCGGGGCTCGGCGCCTGCGCGACGATGTTGCCGGCGTCGGTATCGGTGACGGCGATGGGTTCGAGCCGCCGTTCCGGCGGCGGCGCGGCCGGTGTCACCGGAGCGGGGGCGGGGGCGCCCTGCGCGTCCAGCGTCAGGATGACGACGCCTTCGGAGACCTCGTCGCCAACCTTGACCAAAACCTCGCCGACCACGCCGGAGGCGGGGGCGGGCACTTCCATGGTGGCCTTGTCGCTTTCCAGCACGATCAGCGGGTCTTCGGCCTTGATGACGTCGCCGGGCTTGACCAGCACTTCGATGACGGGAATGCCTTTGAAATCGCCGATATCGGGAACCTTGACTTCAATCTTGGACATGGATTTGGACTTTCCAGAATCTTGCGGAGCCGGATTGAGGACGCTTACACGCGCGTCGGATCGGGCTTTTCCGGATCGATTTGATAGAGATCGATGGCCTCGGCGACCTTCTTGGCCGGGATCAACTGCGATTCCGCCATGGCCTTCAGCGAAGCGAGCGCGACGAAATTGCGGTCCACCTCGAAAAACGCGCGCAGCTTGCGCCGGTAGTCGGAGCGCCCGAACCCGTCCGTGCCCAACACCTTGTAGCGCGTCGGCACATAGGCGCGGATTTGCTCGGCGAAAGCGCGGACATAATCGGTGGACGCCACCACAGGGCTGTCGCCCAGCGAATCCAGCAGTTGCGTGATATAGGGAACCTGAGCGTCCTCCAGCGGATGCAGCAGGTTCCAGCGCTCGACATGATCGGCCTCGCGCTTGAGTTCGGTAAAACTCGTCACCGCGACAATGTCGGCGTGAACGCCGAAGTCGCGCTCCAGTTGCGCCGCCCCGGCAATCACCTCGCGCAGAATGGCGCCAGAGCCGAGCAGGGTGACCTTCTTCTCCTTGGGCGTCCCGGCGGGCGCCTTCTTGAACACATAGGCGCCCTTGACGATGCCCTCTTCGGCGCCTTCCGGCATGGCCGGATGCTCGTAATTCTCGTTGAGCAAAGTGAGGTAGAAATAGACGTCCTCATTGTCGCCATACATGCGCTTGAGGCCGTTCTGCACGATCACCGCGACTTCATAGGAGAAAGTCGCGTCGTAGGACACGCAGTTCGGGACGGTGGCCGACAGAATGTGGCTGTGGCCGTCTTCGTGCTGCAAGCCCTCGCCGTTGAGCGTGGTGCGCCCGGAAGTTCCCCCGAGGAGGAAACCTCGTGCGCGCATATCGCCGGCCGCCCAGCACAGGTCATGGACGCGCTGGAACCCGAACATCGAATAATAGATGTAGAACGGGATCATCGGCGTGTTGGAATTGGAATAAGACGTCGCCGCCGCGATCCAGCTCGCCATGGCGCCGGCCTCGTTGATGCCTTCCTGAAGCATCTGCCCGGAGCGGTCTTCCTTGTACCAGGACAGTTGGTCCGCGTCCTGCGGCCTGTAGAGCTGCCCGACCTGCGAGAAAATGCCGTACTGGCGGAACATGCCCTCCATGCCGAAGGTGCGGGATTCATCGGGCACGATCGGCACGATGCGCTTGCCGATGTTCTTGTCGCGCAACAAATGGTTGAGCACGCGCACGAACGCCATGGTGGTGGAGATTTCGCGCCCCTGCGTGCTCTGCAATTGCAGGTCGAAGGCCGACAGCGGCGGAATCTCCAGCGGCGCCGATACGCGCCGGCGCGCGGGCAGGTAGCCGCCGAGCGCCTGGCGACGCTCATGCAGGTAAGTGTCTTCTTCCGAACCCGCCGGGAACTTGATCAGCGGCAGGTGCTCGATCTCGCTGTCGGCGACGGGAATCTTGAAGCGGTCGCGGAACTGCTTCAGCGCCTCCAGGCTCATCTTCTTGGCCTGATGCGACATCATCTGCGCCTCGCCGGCGGAGCCCATGCCATAGCCCTTGATGGTCTTGGCGAGGATCAGCGTCGGCCGGCCCTTGTGCTCGCTGGCGGCCTTGTAGGCGGCGAAAATTTTTCGCGAGTCATGGCCGCCGCGCGTCAATTTCCAGATTTTCTCGTCCGACCAGTCCTTGACCATGGCGGCGGTCTCGGGATAGCGGCCGAAAAATTTCTCGCGAATATAGGCGCCGTTCTTGGACTTGAAATCCTGGTATTCGCCATCGACGCATTCTTCCATCAACTGGCGCAGACGGCCGGTAAAGTCGCGCGCCAGCAGTTCGTCCCAGCCCGCGCCCCACACCAGTTTGATGACGTTCCAGCCGGCGCCGCGAAAATCGGCCTCAAGCTCCTGAATGATCTTGCCATTGCCGCGCACCGGGCCGTCGAGGCGCTGCAAGTTGCAGTTGATGACGAAAATGAGGTTGTCGAGCTTTTCCCGGCCCGCGAGGCTGATGGCGCCGAGGGACTCCGGCTCGTCCATCTCGCCGTCGCCCATGAACGCCCAGACTTTGCGTTCGTGGGTCTGGATCAGGCCGCGCCCTTCGAGATAGCGCAGGAAACGGGCCTGATAGATCGCCATCAGCGGCCCCAGGCCCATCGACACGGTGGGGAATTGCCAGAAATCCGGCATCAGCCAGGGATGCGGATAAGAGGACAGGCCCTTGCCGTCCACCTCCTGGCGGAAATTGAGGATCTGCTCCTCGCTGAGGCGGCCCTCAAGAAAGGCGCGGGCGTAAATGCCGGGCGAGGAATGGCCCTGGATGAACAGCAGGTCGCCGGCGTGATTTTCCGAGGGCGCATGCCAGAAATGCATGAAGCCGACGTCATAGAGCGTGGCGGCGGACTGGAACGAGGCGATATGGCCGCCGAGTTCGGAGGAGACCTTGTTGGCCTTGAGCACGATGACGGCGGCGTTCCAGCGTATGGCGGCGCGGATTTTCGTTTCGATCCGCCTGACGCCGGGATGCTCGGGCTGGTTTTCCGGCGAGATGGTGTTGATGTAAGCGGTGTTCCAGGCAAACGGCAGTTGCGCCCCGTTCTTGCGCGCCTCGGTGACGACGTCGTTCAGAAGTTCGTCAACGCGCGCCACCCCCTCGAATTCCTGCACGGAATTCAGCGATTCCAGCCATTCCCGCGTTTCTTGCTGCGTTTCCCGAGCGGATTCGGTGCGGTCCATGGATTTCCCTCCGGACGCGAGGCCACGTCTCAAGGACGGCCCGCGTCCTCAAGTCTAACCCTCGGCTTATTGTTCCAGGCTTGCGCCCCTCCCGCGCGGCAGGTTCGTCCCGCCTCGCGTCCTTTTTTGTTCGATTGCGCCTGCGAGCTTATGTCACAGTTGACAAGTCAGGAAATGAATTGATTTCCTGACGACTATTCTGGATCGGAATGACGATGGAGCTGAAAAACCTGCGCGCCTTCGTGGAAGTGGTTCGCCACAACGGCTTCACGGCGGCGGGCAAGGTGTTGAACGCCACGCAATCCACGGTGAGCAAGACGGTGCGCCAGCTTGAGGACGAGATCGGCGCGCCCCTGCTCGACCGTCTCGCGCAAAAACCGCGTCTCACCGCGATCGGCGAGGTGGTTTACGCCCGCGCCTTGCGCCTGCTCGCCGAGCGCGACGACCTCCTGGCCGAAATCGCGGAATTGCGCGGCCTCAAGCGCGGCGTGCTCAGGCTGGGACTGCCGCCGGTCGGTAGCGGCATCTTGTTCGCGCCGCTGTTCGCGCGCTTCCGCCAGGCCTATCCCGGCATAGACATCCGGCTGGTCGAACAGGGCAGCGCCCGACTCGAAGAGATCCTGCGCCTCGGCGAGATCGATTTTGCCGCCTCGCTGCTGCCGGTGGATGACGATTTCGAGGCGCGCGAGGTGCGCCGCGACCCGTTGATGACGCTGGTCGCCGCCGACAATCCGCTGGCGGCGCGGAACAGCATCAAGGTCTGCGATCTCCGCGACACCCCGCTGATCCTGTTCGAGAGCGGCTTCGCCCAGAATCGCGTCATCATCAACGCCTGCCACCGCGCCGGGTTCGAGCCGGCGGTGGCGGCGCGCTCCGGCCAGATCGACTTCATCGTGGAGCTGGCGGCGGCCGGCGTCGGCGCCGCCTTCCTGCCGCGCCTGCTGGTGGAAAGCCACGCGCGGCGCGGCGTGGTGAGTCTGGCGCTCGACGAGCCCGATGTGGATTGGCGGTTGGCTTTGGTCTGGCGCAAGGGCGCCTATCTGTCCGACGCGGCGCGGGCCTGGCAGGCGCTGGCGATGACCTCGCGGTTCGATTGAGGCCGGATGAGGCGGTCGCCGCGCGATCCTTCCGCGCGCAATTGGCGGTCTTGACTGGATATACTGCATAATTCGCCGTTATAGCAGTACATGACGTAGGGATATGTTTAATCATCTGAATTTATTTAATAACAGGCTGACCATGGGTAATAGTCATGACATTATTTATGGTTTCCTTTAAATAAAATGCGCGAATCAGATAGAATCCGCCTTGTCTTCAGAAAAAACAGCGGAGAATGGCCTTGGACTACGTTTTCACTGCGCATAACATAAGATTGGCAGATGGGACGCAGACGCATCCGGCCTCGCCGAACATGGATCAATACGGGCGCTACAAGGCGGCCAAGCGCGCGTTGAACGTCATCTACAATGGCGACCTGGAAGGTCGAACCATCGCGGATGTCGGCTGCCTAGAAGGCGGTTACACCACCGAGTTCGCCCGGCTCGGCATGGAGGCGACCGGGATCGAGGTCCGCGACAGCAACTTCCGCAATTGCCTGTTGGTGAAATCCCGCACCTCGCTGCCCAATCTGCATTTCCTGCAACGGGATGCGCTGGAGATCGGACAGTGCGGCGACTATGACGGCCTGTTTGTCTGCGGCCTGCTGTACCACCTCGACAAACCCAGGAAGTTTCTCGAGGATGCGGCCAAGGTCTGCAAGAAGTTCATCATCATCGACACGCATGTGGCGCCCCGCATGCACGAACCCGCCGTCGATATCTTCCGCCTGTCCGACACCAGCACCAACGAGGGCCTCAAAGGGCGCTGGTTCACGGAATTCGACGCCGCGGCGACCGCCGTCGATCGCGACAACATGAAATGGTCGTCATTTGCGAACAACGCGTCGTTCTGGATTGAAAAGACGGCCTTGTTGCAGACGATGAGCGAACTGGGCTTCGACATGGTGTTCGAACAGTTCGACTGCGAAGACGATATCGAGACCCAATTCACGCGGGGCGACAGATACAACCATTCGCGCGTCTTCCTCGTCGGCGTGAAGACCGGCGTCTCGATCGCGCGCGCCCAATGACGTCCGGCGGCGCTGGCGACGGTTTCCTTCCGTTCGCCGGTCTCGCACGCGAGACCGGCGTCGTCTGGCGATTCGCCCTGGTCTGGCGCAAGGGCGCCTGTCTGTCCGCCGCCGCTTGGGGCTGGCAAGCGCTGGCGATGTATGCACTTTCTGGTTACACATGCATTTTTTATCAACCTTGATGCGTGCGCCTTATGTGTTAAATTTTATTTAAATTCAGAATGTTGGAGTCCAAAAAGTTGAACCAAGGACCAAGAAACAACCGGAACGTGTGAATTGCGCCACTGAAATTAACCATCTGTTAACCGTCCCGCGTGAGTCTGCCTTCATCGGACGAAGGAAATTCACGAGGAAAGCCATGTCATCATCCACGATTAACAATTCTTCGGTATCGTATTGGACCAATTATTCCGGCGCCCTCAATTTCAAACAGTTGACTCAACTCGCATCGTCACTTGCGCTTTTGGACTCGTCGTCTTCCTCTTCCTCGTCTTCCTCGTCCTCTTCTTCCTCGTCCAGCCAAGTCTCTTCCTCGGCGACGTCGTCGGATTCCGTCACGCTTCAGAAGCTGCTGGTGGACATTGACGGCAAGCTGACCCAGCTTCTCAATTACCAGACGGCCGCGACCACCTCGCTTCCCGACGCCGGCGGCTACGGCGCCACCACCGCCCAGGCCAACGACGCCTATGTCGCGGCCCAGAATACCGCCACCGGCGCTTCCGCCCCTCTGGACACCTCCAATCCCATCATCGCCGACGCCATCAACAACAATTGGATCACCAGCAGCAACACGCTCGACTTCAATGGCGCGTTCAACATCCTGCAAGACGCCGCCTCCAGCGACATGACGGCGACGAAGCTGGCGGGCCTCCAGGCGATCGCCCAGAACCTCAACGGGACCGGCTCCAACGCCATCACGACCTCGACCTATGTCAAGCAGATGTTCGACAATGTCGTCCTTGGCAACACCGCGAACTACATGATCGGCAACCTGTCCGCCACATCGACGGCGGCGCAGACGACCGCCCTGGTCTCCAAATGGTTCCAGGGAACCGACAATCCGAGCCTCGGCAGCGCCGACGCAACCTACCAGACCGTGAGCGGCAGCCTGTTCGCCAGCGGCGGCCCGTCGGCGTCCGACATCAACCAGGGCGCCCTCAGGGACAGCGCTTTCCTCGCCTCGCTTTCCTCGCTCGCGGCGACGAATCCCAGCGCGATCCAGAGCATGTTCCAGGACAACGGCAACGGAACGGTTGGCGTCCGCTTCTACCTCAACGGCAAGGAGCAATGGGTCACGGTCGACAAGCAACTTGCCGTCATGAACAGCGGAACCCAGAACAACGGCAGCAATCTGCTTTATGACAGCAGCACCAACGGCAGCCTGTGGGGCCAGCTCGCCGAAAAGGCCTTTGCGGAGTTCACGTCAGAACTCAACTACGGCAACAACGCCATGTACAACATTGCGTCGGACGGCAATTCGTACTTTGCCAGCGGTCTGAACACGACGCTCGGGGACTTCTCTCAACTCTCGCTTCAGGACAGCTCCACGACACACTACAACCTGACGTCGGATATCTCCGCCAACGCGCACTATTCCGCCATGAAAACCTGGCTCGGAAACCAGATCACGGCCGCGCTGTCGAGCGGCAACACGGTCACCATGCAGAGCACCTCCGGAAGCACCGGCGAAATTTTCAGCAGCAACCTGGTCAGCAACCACAGCTTCGCCGTGGTCGGCTACAATGCCACGACGCAGAAGGTGACGCTCGACAACCCGTGGAACGCCAACGGCGTCAATATCACGACGCAGTTCAGCATGACGCTCGACGAACTCGCCGCCGAGGGCGTGCGCTTCAACGTCAACGGCGGCGCGGTCATGACCGCGTGAAGGCGGCGGCGCGCCAAAAGCCCCGGACAAAGCGCAACCTCGCTGTATTGCCGGCGTTTCGCTTTGGACGACTCTCGTGGTAACGCCCTCCGCGAAGCGCCGAATCCGCGCGGACGTTGGAGGCGACCTTGTCCACGACCGATGAAAAACTTCCGCTCGACGAGAACCTGACCGATCCGGCGTTCGACGAGCGGATCATGGACGACGAGCAGGACGTCATCGATGGCGTCGAGGACGAATCCGGCGTCATAAAGGCGCGCGTAAAGAAAGTGGCCTCGGCGATCAGCGGCCGCCGCTATCGCAAGCGCCAGATGGTCCGCATCGACAGCCTGCGGCCTTCGCTCGCCGAGCGCATCCGACGCGACTACCCGGAACTGCCGGTCAACGCCAAGATCAGTTTTGGCGAACTCGCCCGTTACCAGATGCTCTATGTCGAAGAGTTGCTGCAACAGGAGCACGGCGAGTTCAGCGAACTCGACCGGCAGGTCGCCGAAAGCATCGCCAACCAGGACACCATCGCCGAGAACACCGAGGGCGAATACGAGGAAAATCGCACCTTCGGCGAGCGCCTGTCGGATCATCTCGCCAGTTTCGGCGGCAGTTGGGCCTTCCTGATTTCCTTCGCCGCCATGCTGGCGATCTGGATGGCTTACAATGTCGTGCGCGGCGAAGGCGCGGCCTTCGATCCCTATCCCTTCATCCTGCTCAATCTCGTCCTGTCCACGCTCGCCGCGATCCAGGCGCCCGTCATCATGATGAGCCAGAAGCGGCAGGAGGAGAAAGACCGCGCGCGCTCGTTCAACGATTATCGCGTCAACCTGAAGGCGGAACTCGAAATCCACCATCTGCACGAGAAGATCGACTATCTGATCTCCCGGCAATGGCAGCGCCTGTCGGAAATCCAGCAGGTGCAGATCGAAATGCTGCAACAGGGCGGTCCCCGCAACAAGACCAAGGTTCCCAAAAAGATCGGCGACCGAGTGCGGCGCGCCGAGGTCGAAGTCGAATAGGCGTCGTTTCCAGAGCATGATCCCAAAAAGTGGGCGCCGGTTTTTGGAAAAGATCATGCGAAAACAAGGACTCTAGAACGCGATGCGTTTCCGAGGAAACGCATTGCGTTCTAGGTGTTTTCCGCAAAAAGCGCTGCTCGCGCCCGGTTGCATCGAACCAGAAATTTAACGCGCTTGGGACATGATGGCTGCGGTCTCGTCAGCGTCCGGGTCGCCTTTTGCTGTTCAATTCCTTCCCCTTCATCCTTGTGTTCCTGCCGCTGGCCTTCGCCGGCTATTTCCTGGCGTCGCGCCTGCATCGCGCGCTTGGCGTGGCGGTGCTGGCGGGGGCCTCGCTGGCGTTCTACGGTAAGCGGCACGAGCGCACCAGGGGCTGAAGCCCCGGTGGGGACCGGCTCACGTGTCGCGCTTGAACCTGATCGGCATCCAGAACTGCCTCAGCGCCTCGACGCTCTTCGGAATCTCGCTGGACGCG
>NZ_NHSJ01000100.1 GCF_002937075.1 Rhodoblastus sphagnicola | reverse complement strand
TCCGCACCCCCGCGCCTCACCCGTCATAAATCTCCACCTCGCCTCAATTCAGTCGAATTCGAGTCCATATCACCTCACATGGTGTCATCGCGCATTTGCGGCGGACCGGCAAATGGTTGGCGCCCCTGCCCAATTCTTGATCATGTCCACGCGACATGCACCCAATTGGAGCGGTCCTGCACGGATTTTGAGATTGGCGTTTGCTGTCACAAATCCTAAATTTTTGGAAAGAAAACGGAAAATTAAGTCTCGCGTTGTTAACCTCTCGTTACGAGTGGTTTCCTCGATCACGTGGAGTGAGAAACATGGTCACCGCTCTCAAGGTTGAAATCGTCTCGATCTGCGCCGCCTTCGCCTTCATGACGGGCGTGCTCGCCGCGGTGTGGTGAGCGAACCGGGCGGCGGATCGCGCCCGAGCTGACAGTCGCGGCGCGCTCTCGGCGGGAGCGCGCCGTTTTCGTCAGGCGCGCGGCCAGGACTCCGTCGCGCGGCTCATTTGAACCGCTCGGTCGAGGTCTGGCCGAACAACCGGTCCTGAGCCAGCGCCAGCATCTCCATCTTGCGCAGGTTGATCGGCGCCAGATCCATCACCGAATCCACCCAGATGTCGGTGATGTCGCGAAGTTCCTGTAGCGTCAGCGGCGCGACGCGGCGCCGCACTTGCCCCATGGCGACCAGCAGTTTCTGGCGCTTGGAATGCTCGGCGATATAGGCTTGCGCCCGCGCCGCGCCCTCGCCCTTTTCCGCGAGGATGTCGATCAGCCCCATGTCGAAAAACTCTTCGGACTTGTACATGCGGCCGCTCAGCATCATTTTCTCGGCCCGCGCGCCGTCGAGGCGGCGCGCCAGCAGGCTGTAGGCGCCCATGCCGGGAAAAGTGTGGAACAGCGCCTCGGGAAAGCCCAGGTTGATCCCGCGTTCGGCGATGATGATCTGGCAACTCAGCGCCGCCTCCAGCCCGCCGCCCAGCGCATCGCCCTCGAGCAGCGCGATCGTGACCACGGGCGCGTCGAAGCCGTGATAATTGTTGTGGATCGCGTCGCAGCACGCGTAGGCGTAGGCGCGCAACGAGGCTTCGTCGCGGGCGCGCACGCGGTCGAGAAAATAGCCGAGATCGCCGCCCATGTTGAACACGCCCGGCCGCTGCGAGCTTCCGACCAGGAATTTCACCGGCGTCTCGCCCGCTTGCGCTTGCGCGCGCACATCATCGGCGAGCGCGTTGAGTTCGCGCAGCATTGGCAAGGTCCAGCTCACGGAATTCTCATGCCGCATCGCGCACCAGACCGCGCCATGGTCCGGGTCGAAATGAACGTCGAGGGTCGCGCGCCTCCGGTCGAGCCAGGCCGGCGCCAGACCCTTGCGCGCCAAAATTGGGGCGGTCACGCCTTCGAGCGGCGTCGCCGAAGGAAGCGATGAAAAATCGACCATTTTTGTCATTGCCGAACGCTCCTCAAGCGGCGCTGGCCTCGCAACGCCTTCCTCAACGTCATCTGCCAGATCACTGGATGCATCGGGACACCAGATCGGTAAAACCTCACACCCTTACGCAACTGTCATGCCTCAGCTTAATCGCTCAAAGATGGCGTGAATGTTACGTTTCCGCTCGAATTCCTGATTTTGTAAGCATGCTTTACATTCTCTTCCTTTCACAATTTCAGTCAGATAAGAATTGCCTTGCCATTCGATGCGGCGCCCGAAAACACGCGAAGGTTGCGCGCGTTGGTTCGTCCGTTGGCCCGGACGCAAGTTCAGTCGTCGCTCCGCCGCGCGACCTCCAGCAGCGCCGCGCCGTGGCGCGCGAGCAGCCCGGTTTCATCGCCGGCGCGCGCCAGCAGGACAGCAAGGCTTTCCGGCGGCTCGACGGCGAGCCGCGCCAGTCCGGCTTCGCCGATCAGACGCGCGGGCGCGACGCTCAAGCTTCGCGCCAGCCGGTTGCGCGCCTCGCGCAGTCCGCGCAACCGGCGCGCCTCGACCACGGTGAGCGCGGCGACCTCCAACAGCGCGGGCTCGGACTCGCCAAGGCAAGCTTCATCCGCCGGCTCGGGCGCCGGGGGCGCAAGCGCGGGGGCGGTCCAGCGGCCGATGGCGCGCGCGGCCAGCCGTCTGACGCCTGCCCGCGCCGCCTCCGGGACGCCGCGCAAGGCGCGGACCGCGCCGCCAAGCGCGCCGCGCCGGCAATTGTCGCATTGCCCGCAGGGCGGACAGGCTTCGCCGAGCGGCGCCAGCAGCGCCTGTTCGCGGCAGCCGGTCGTCACGAAATAATGCGTCAGCGCCTCGGCCCGCTCTCCGGACGCCGCGTCGATCCGGGCGATCTCCAGCCGGGCGTCGCGCAGCGCGGCGAGGCGGCGCGGATCGAACAGCGCGATGGCCTCGGCCGGCAGCCCGTCGCGCCCGGCGCGGCCGGTTTCCTGATAAAGCGTCTCGATATGGTCCGGCAGGCCGGCATGGATGATGTAGCGCACGTCGGGCTTGTCCACGCCGAGGCCGAAGGCGACGGTCGCGACCATCACGCCATCCGCGCGCGCCACGAATTCGTCCTGCCGCGCCTCGCGCGCCTGCGCCGGCAGTCCCGCGTGATAGGCGGCGGCCGGCAGCCCGGCCTCGACCAGGGTCGCGGCGACGGACTCGGTCTGGCGGCGCGACGCGCAATAGACGATGCCGCATTGGCCGCGCCGCGCCGCGACCAGTTCAACGATGCGGCGGGAGGGATCGCCGGCGCAGGACTCGACCGACAGGCTGATGGCCTTGCGCCGAAACGAGCCGAGGATCAGTTTTGGCGGGCGCGCAAACAGTTTGGCAACGATCTCGTCGCGCGTGCGCGGCGCGGCCGTCGCGGTGGCCGCGAGCATCTGCGAGACGCCCAGCGCCGCCGCGGCTTCCGCGATTCGGCCATAGTCCGGGCGGAAATCGTGGCCCCATTGCGAGACGCAATGGGCTTCGTCCACAGCCATCATGCGCGCGCCCGCATCTCTCAACCTCGCGCGCGACTCGGGGTCGGCCAGGCGCTCCGGCGAGACATAGAGCAGGCGCAAGTCGCCCTTGGCCAGGGCGCGGCGACAGGCTGTCGCTTGCGCCGGGTCCTGGTCCATATGCAGCGCGCCCGCCGCCAGCCCGCGCGCGCGCAGCTTCGCCACCTGATCGCGCATCAGGGCGATCAGCGGCGAGACCACCAGACAAAGGCCGGGCCGGGTCAAAGCCGGATATTGATAGATCAGGCTCTTGCCGCCGCCCGTCGGCCAGAGCACGAACACGTCCTCGCCCGCCAGCGCGGCGGCCACGGCCTCGCGCTGCTGGGGCAGGAAATCGTCGAAACCGAAGCTTTCCCTTAAGGTTCGCCGCTCGCGGTCAAGATCGAACGCCTCCGCCATCGCGCCTCCCTTCGGTCCATGCCTGATTTTTAGGCCGAATGCCGCGAAAGTACAGGGCATCTAGGCGAAACGCCCGATTGTCAGCGGCGCCGTCTGGTCCTATTTAGTGCGTGCGCTGGAGATTCCATGCGGGTAACCCACGGTCATTTGCGCCGGTCAGGACGTTCGGTCCCGAGATAGGAAGGAAACAAGAATGAAACTCATTCACGCTTTGTCGGCCGCGGCCGTTCTCGCCTTCGCCTCTTCCTCGGCTTTCGCCGCCGGAGATCCCGACGCCGGGCAAAAGGTCTTCCTGAAGTGCGCCGCCTGCCACAAGATCGGCCCCGGGGCCAAGAACGGCGTCGGCCCCTCGCTCAACGGCATCGCCGGCCGCAAGAGCGGCCAGTCCGAAGGCTTCACCTATTCGGACGCCAACAAGAATTCGGGCATCACCTGGGACGAGGCCACCTTCAAGGAATACATCACCGCGCCGCAGAAGAAGGTTCCCGGCACCAAGATGACCTTCCCCGGCCTGCCGGCTGAAGGCGACCGCGACAACGTCTGGGCTTACATTTCCCAGTTCAAGGCCGACGGCTCCAAGTAAGCCGCGACAGCGCGCTTCGACACTGCGCCGGGCGTCCTCGCGGACGGCCGGCGTTGTTTTTTGCGCCGGATAGGGTAAACCCGCGCCCCAAGGAACTCGCGCCCAAGGACAGACCGCGCATGACCGAATTGTCGCTCGCCTTCGCCTTGCAGACGCCCGCCGATCTGCCCGCCATCCAGAAGCTGGAGGAGCGCGCCTTCGGCCCCGGACGTTTCGCCAAGACCGCCTATCGCCTGCGCGAAGGAGTCGCGCCCGAGCTGTCGCTGTCCACCATCGCCCGCATCGGCGGCATGCTGGTGGGCGCCTGCACCCTGACCCGAATCGCCATCGGCGGCGCCCCCGCCCTGCTGCTCGGGCCTCTGACTGTCGAGGAGCCCTTCCGCGCGCGCGGCGTCGGCGAGGCGCTGGCGCAAAGATCGCTCGACGCCGCCAAGGCCGCCGGACATGGTTTGACGCTGCTGGTCGGCGACCCGCCGTTCTATGAGCGCCTCGGCTTCGTCCGCGCCGGCTTCGGGCAGTTCGTGTTTCCCGGTCCGGTCGATCCCGGCCGCATCCTGTTTTTCGAATTGCAGCCCGGCGCCCGCGAACTGCGCGGCCTCGTCACGTCGGGCTAGCGTTTTCAAGCGAAGTGGATGCCGGTTCGCGTCAAGAAAACGCGTGAAAACAAAATGCTCTAATCGGAGATCTGCGAGCGCAGCCGCGTAAAATCGCTCTGCGTGAGCGCGCTGTCGTCGATCACCGCCGCGAGCGCGCCATCGGCGCCGAAACGCCATTTGAGCAATTCGCTGGAGGCGAATTCGACCAGGACGGTTTGGCTGTCCGGGTTGAAGCCGGCGATGTCGCGGAACGGCCTATGCCCCATGCCGCTCATTTCATGCGCGGCGAGGTCGCGCCAGCGCGCTTCGAACCAGACGCGCTGCGCCTCCGGCAGGACGTCGGGATCGGCGCACCAGGCGTGTTTGGCCCAATCCTCGCGCAACGTCTCATAATCGTGGACGAACAGGCTGGCGTCGGGCCGATGCGTGGTGAGCGGCAGGCGCGTCACCAGCACCCTTTCGGCGCCGGGGCCGCGTTCGGGATCGGGCGCGCGCTCGACATGGATAAGTTCGATCGCCCGCGCCTGCGCCATCAGTTCGGTCGCGATCTCCTGCGACAACGGCTCGCTTTTCTCGCGCTCGCGCCACGTCTCGGCCATCGTCTTGACCTGCTCCAGCGCGGCGTCGAGCGCGGCGATGGCGGTTTTCCAGCCCTCGATGACCTTCGGCAAATCCTCGGTCCTGCGCTGCATTTCGCCGAGCATGGCCCCGGTCATGCCGCCAAGCTCGATCTGCCTGCGGGCGCTGGCGAGCGGCTTCTCGACATCGGGCAAGGACGCCTTGATCAGGGCGCGGCGTCGCGCCATGGCGGCGAGCGCCACGTCGCAGAAGGCGAGCGCGGACGCCCAGTCGAACGGATGATGCTCCGGGCTGGCGAGATCGAATCCGGCGCGCTTGAAGCCATGGCGCGCCTCGTCGGCGCCCTCCGCGCGGCGGGGATCGCCCGCCTGGCCTTCGTCGGCGGCGCTGACGGCGACAATATCCAGCGGCCAGCGCGGAAAGGCGTCGATGCGGCGGGGACCGTCGGCGTCGCCGCTTAAGAGGCCGGACTGCGGCCAGACGCAGCAGGCCCCCGGCGACGGGGCCGGCCGGGGCGCGGCGCGCTCGGCGAAATGCAGCGCGCGCAATTCGCGACCGTCGTGCGGATCGATGAAGAAGGCGAGCCAACCCCGGCGCGGTCCGAGACCATTCCAGATCCCGTCCGGGAGGTCGGCGCAGCAGATCTGGGCCAGGAACAGGCCGCGCCGCCCGGAGAATTTCGGCCAGGGCATGGCGGCCGGCATTTCCGGCTCGCCGCCGAACCAGTTGCGCGCCTTTTCGTCGCGGCGAATCGGCACTTGCGGAACGAGGCGCGCGACGACGCTCTCATAAGCGACGATCTCCTCGACCGGCGCTTCCGCTTGCGCCCCCTCGGGCGCCAGCGCCCTGCGGCGCTCGACTTTTACGGGACGCGAGGCGACGCGACGCTCGACGCGAACGGCGCCGCGCGATGGCGCCAGCACGGCCTCGACACGGGCCGCCGGCGCGAAGCAACGGGGGTCGAGTTCCGGCTCCGCCTCCGGCGCCGGCTCCGTCTTTTCACGGGCGAAATCGCGCAGGGCCAGCCCCAGCAGCGCGAACAGCACGAGAAAGGCCAGATTGCCGACGGTCGGGAAAAAGTCGGAGAACATGATGGAACACTCGATTAACCGGCTTTTCGGTACGTTAAGCGTGTTCCGTTAAGGAAAGGTGGCGGCGAAGGGCGAGTTTTAGCGCCGCCGAACGCGCCAGGCTCGACCTTTCCAACCCCGGCCTTCCCAGGCCCGGCCTTCCCGCGCCCAAGCGCCGATCACGAGGCCGAGCAGGACCAGCAGGCCGGACACCCCAACGGCGAGCGGGGTGAGCGACAAGCCGCGCGCGACGCTCGCGCCGGTGCGGCGAATCGCCATAAAATCCGCGCCGGCATAGGAGGGGCTGTCGCTCAAGCTCACGAGACGGGGGAGTTTGACCGCGTCGGTTCCGGCCGCGCCGATGCGCCACACCGCGCCGCCGGTCGCTTCCGCCAGCGGGCGGAGTTTTTCCGTCGTCGAGACCAGTTCGCGATATTCCAGCGGATTTTGCGGCCCGACCGGGACCAAAGCGGTCAATTCGCCCTGGCTCAGCCGGTACAGGCCCAGTTCCGCCTGTGCGACGCGGCCCCTGAACAGGCCGGGGCCGGCCGGCTCCAGCGTGAGTTCGCTCTCCTGGCCCGAGGGCGCGGTGACATGGACCGGCCCAGCCCGCGCGGCCAGCGTCTGCCGCTCGACCACGAGATCGGCCCCGGCGACTTTTCCCCGTAAAACCTCCTCGTCGAGGTCCGGCTCCTTCATCAGCCAATGCGCCATGCGCCGCATCAGCTCCTCATAGGGGCCGCCGCCCTGAAACCCGCGCGCCCACAGCCACAATTGATCGCTGAGCAGCAGCGCCACCCTGCCCTTGCCCTCGCGCGACAACACCAGCAAGGGCGCATCGCCCGCCCCGTTCAACACGGCGGCGCCGCGCAAAACCTCGGACTGTTCCTGACGGAACCATTCGCTCCAGCCCGGCGGCTTTTGCGCCGAACCGGGCAGGTCGCGCGTGACGGGATGGCGGGCGCCGATCTCCGACAGGGTGGGACGGAACGGCGTCTCGAAAACTTCGCCGGTGGGCCGCGCCGGGATCAGCCGGCCGATCGGCGTGTAAAACAACCCGTCGCCGCGCGAAAAATTGGGGCCGGCGACGATGGCGAAGGCGCCGCCGCGCCGCACATAATTGACGATATTGTCGAAATAGACCGGCGGCAGCAGGCCCATGTTGGAATAGCGGTCGAACAGGATCAGGTCGAATTCGTTGATTTTCTGGCCGAACAGCTCGGCGGTCGGGAAGGCGATCAGCGCGAGTTCGCGCACCGGCGTCCCGTCGATCTTTTCCGGGGGCCGCAAAATCGTGAAATGCACCAGATCGACATTGGCGTCGGCTTTCAACAGGTTGCGCCAGGCGCGCTCGCCCGGATTGGGTTCGCCCGACACCAGCAAGACCTTTAAATGATCGCGCACCCCCTCGACCGAAGCCAAAGCCCGGTTGTTGATTTCGCTGAGTTCGCCGGGCATGGCCTCGGCTTCGAACTCAATGACATTGGCGCCGCCATGTTCGAGTTTGACCGGGATTTTCACGGCCCGGCCCGGCCGCGCCAGCACGCGCGTCGCCAGCGCGCCGTCGCGCTTGACCGTCACCTCCACCGCCTCGCCCGGCCCGTTGCTTTCCTCGACTTTGACGGTGAAGACGACCTCCTTGCCGATCAGCCCGTAGCGCGGCGCCTCGACCAGCTCAATGCGGCGGTCGCGCTCGCCTTGGTGGCCGGTCACCAGCACATGAACAGGCGCTTTTATGCGCGGCGTCGCCGGTATGTCGTGGACGACGCCGTCGGTGACCATGAACACGCCGGCCAGACGTTCCGCCGGCAGATCGGCGAGGCCGTTGTCCACGGCTGCGAACAGGCGGGTGCCCTCCCCGTCCGGCGCGTCGCCCGCCTCGATCGTCTTGATATCGACGCCGCCGAGGTTTTCCAGCGCCGCCTGCAAGGTTTTGCGCGCGTTTTCGGTTTGCGCCGCGCGGTTTTCGAATTTTTGCGAGCCGGTGCGATCCACCACCACCGCGACCACATCGCGCAGGGGTTCGCGCGTCTCCTCGACCAGCGACGGGCCGGACAGCGCGGCGAGCAGCGCGGCGAAGGCCAAGCCGCGCCAGAGCGCGCCGCGCCGGCGCCGCCACACCAGCGCGCCGATCAGGGCCACAGCCGCCACCGCCAGCAAAGCGAGCGCCCAAGGCGGAACCAGCGGCGCGAACGACAGGCCGTACTGGCTCATTGCCCCAGCCTTTCCAGCAGTTCCGGCACATGGACCTGATCGGCCTTGTAATTGCCGGTCAGCGTGTACATCACGATGTTGACGCCGCCACGCAGCGCCAGTTCATGGCTCCGGATCGCATCCCCGCCTGACGGATAGAGCGCCTCGCCCCATTGATCGCTGGCCCAGCCCGCCGCGAGGTCGGTCGAGGCGATAATGACCGGCGAAACCCCATCGCCGGCGCGCGCGGGCGCCTTTTCGCCCTCATTGTCGGGCGGCAGCGCCTCGATATAGACCGGGCCGTTTTCGACACGCCCGGCAAAACCTTCCAGAAGGTAGAAGGTGCGGAAGATCACGTGGTTCCTCGGCGCCGGCGCGAGCGGGGGCGGATCGAGTTTTTGCAGAAACAGTTTGAGCCAGTCCTGCGCCGGCGTGGTCTCGCCGCCTTCAAACTGTTGGGCGGCGTCGCGGGTGTCGAACAGCAGCAGGCCGCCCTGTTTCATGTAAGCGGCGATCTTTTGCGCGACCTGCGCGCTCGGCTGCGGCGCGTCCGGCGACACCGGCCAGTAGAGCATCGGATAAAAGGCGAGTTCGTCGCGCGCGGGATCGACGGCGCGCGGCGCGCCGGGATTGAACGAGGTGCGCTGCGACACGGTTTCCGACAGGGATTTCAACCCTAGCGCGCTGATGCGGTCGGCATGGCTGTCGCCGGTGACGACATAGGCCAGCGAAGGCGTCAGCGCCGGCTGGTAGGACTTTGCCTCTTGCGCGCGGGCGGGCGGCGGCGCGAGCAGGACCAGCAACGCCAGCGCGACCGGCGCCGCCTGCCGGCGCCAGGAGTCTCCCAACCAGAACGCGGCGAAGGCGTCGGCCAGGGCGAGCAGCGCCGCCAGCAGCAGCAGCGGCCCGCGCAGATCGATTTTTTCACGCGCGGCGCCGAGGTTTTGCGCGTTAAAGCCGAGACCGGACAAATCGAGCGGCTTGAACGCCTGATCCGCAAAGGCATTTAGCGCGCGCGGCGCTTCAGCCGCGCCGTAATAGCCGGGCGGATGCTCGGCGTCCGGCGTCGTTTCCCCCTTGGCCGGCAGCGCGCGCGCTTCCGTCGCCGGAGGGCCGAGCGTTCCGAACCCGTCGAGATTTTTCAGCACGGGCAGCAGGCCCTCCCCCTGCGCGGAAGATACGGGACCAACCGCGCCGGCGCGGGCGAGGATTTTTTTCAGCATGTCCACGAACAGCCCGGACAGCGGCAGGTTCGACCATGAGTTTTCGGCGGCGATATGGAACAGGATCAGCGCGCCGGCGCCGCGCGCCTCCGCCGTCACCAGCGGCGTGCCGTCGGCGAGGCGCGCCCAGGTTTTTTGCGGCAGGCCCGGCTCGGGTTCGGCCAGGATCTGTCTGGACACATTGGCGTCGGCGGGAGGAGTGAGGCCGGCGAAGGGGCCGCCCTCGTCGAAAGGCGCAAGCGTTTTCGGCCGCTCCCACGACAGGGCGCCGCCGAGCGTGCGTCCGCCGCGCCGCAGTTTGACCGGCAGCAGGTCGTCCGGGGCGGCGGCGAGATGCGGGCCGGCGAAACGCACGACGGTTCCGCCGGCATCCAGAAATTTCTTCAGCTTTTCGCGCGCATCCGGCGCCAGCACCATATCAGCGAGGATGAGCACGTCGGCGCCCTCGCCAATGAGACGGCCGATCGGATCGGGCTCGCCGGGCTTTTCCTCGCGCAGATCGGCATGGGGGAGCAGCGCCTTGCGCAGGTAATACAGCGGCGACAGCAGCGGCTGGTCGGGTTTGGCGCCGCCGACGAGGCCGACACGGCGGCGCCGCGCGCCGGAATCGAGCAGGAACACGCCGCCAGCCGACGCCTCGCCCAACAGCGCGAGGCGGGCGACATCGTTGCGCAATTGCAGCGGCAGCGTGAGCCGCGCGATCGCGTGGTTGTCCGCGCCGAACGTGAAGGCGGAATCGCCCAGGGGCGCGCCATGCGCGTCAAAGGCGCGCACGACACCCTCTGGCGCGCCATTTTGCGCGCGTAAAACATCGACTTCGAGCGCATCGGAGCCGTTGCGCGCGCCGGTCAGGGCGCGCGGCGGCCTGTCGCCGGTCAGCAGCGCCGCGCCCGGCGCCAGCGCGGAAATTTTTTCCGCGAAGGCGCGTCCGTCCGCGTCCTGCTGGCCGTCGCTCAGCCAGACCAGATCGCCGCCATGTTCGCGCAGGAAGGTTTCAATCGCCGGCAGGGACGGCGCGCGCGGCGGCAGGTAGGGACGCGGCGTCAGGGCGCGCAGGCGGGCGAGCGCGGCGCCGGGGTCTTCGAGGCTGATGAATGGCTTTTCGGCGAGGCCGAGCACGGCGGCGGGGCGGTTTTCCCGCGCCGCCGCTTCCAGAAGACGGGTCGCCGCCGCCTGCCGCGCGGAAAAATCCGGCGCCGCCGTCCAGAAATTGTCGATCAGCAGCAGCAGCGGCCCCCTGCCCCCGGCCGCGCCGGGCGGGTTCAGCGTCGGGCCAGCCATGGCCAGCACGATCAGCGCCGCCAGCGCCATGCGCAGCAGCAGCAGCCATAACGGCGTGCGCGCGGGGGTGGCGTCGTCGCGGCGCTCGCCGAGAATCAGTTTGAGCGGCGGAAAGGCGATTTGTTTCGGCGGCGGCGGCGTCACCCGCAGCAGGAAATAGAGGGCCGGGGCGCCGGCGAGGGCCAGCAGAATCCACGGCGAGGAAAAGGCGAGCAGAAGGTTCATCTGCCCTCCCCCAAGCCCTGGCGCAGACGCAACAGGGCTTCGGTCGCCGGGCGGTCGGTGGCGTGCAAGGCAAAGGTGAAGCCGCGGGCGCGGGCCGAATCCGCCAACGCCGCGCGATGCGCCGCCAGCTTTTGCGCGTAAAGCTCGGAAAAATCCTCGGCGCGGCCGGCGCGCAGTTTGGCGCCGGATTCGTCAAAAAATTCGGTCTGGCCGGCGAAGGGAAAGCTTTGTTCGACCGGGTCGAACACCATCAGCGCGCAACCGCGCGCGCCCTGCGCCGACAGCCGCGCCAGCGTCGCGTCGAATTTTTCCGGTTCGACCAGGAAATCGCCGATGAGGGCCACTTTTTCGCGCGGGCGCAGCCGGGCGACCGGGGGGAGATCGGGGAAGGCGTCGCCGTCGCGGCGCGCCTCGGCCAGAAGGGCGAGGGCGAGGCGCTCGATCACGTCGGCGGAGGAAAACAGCGGCGTCACGCCCAGCCAGCCCGCGCGCTCGCCGCCGCGCACGCAGGCGTCGGCCAGGGCCAGCGCCAGCACCAGCGCGCGATCCGCCTTGGTGTTTTCCGCCAGCGTCGAGCGAAAGTTCATCGAGGGCGACAGGTCGGCCCAGACCCACAGAACCTGCGCCGCCTCCCATTCGCGCTCGCGCACATAGAGGCGGTCGTCGCGGCCGGAGCGGCGCCAATCGACGTTTTGCGCCGCCTCGCCGGAGATGAACGGGCGGAACTGCCAGAAATTCTCGCCCATGCCGGCGCGGCGGCGCCCATGCAGGCCGGCGGCGACCGAAGCGGCGGCGTGGCGCGCCGACAGGGTCAGGCCGGGCAAGCGCCGCGCCAGATCCACCGCCGCGCGGCTTTTGGCGGCGTCGGGGCGGATGTCTTGTTGCGGCTGGAAACCTGCCGCCATCAGGCGAATCTTTGCAGCAGGCGGTCAATCGCGGCGGAAACCGTGTCGCCATCGGCGCGGGCGGCGTAGTTCAGGGCCATGCGGTGTTTCAGCACGGGGGCGGCCAGCGCGAGGACGTCGGCCTTGCTGGGGGCGAGCCGTCCGCGCAACAGGGCGCGCGCGCGGGTCGCCAGCATCAACGCCTGTGAGGCGCGCGGCCCCGGCCCCCAGGAAATGTTCTTGGTCAGCTCCTCCGGCCCCTCGCCGGGACGGGCGGCGCGGACGATGTCCAGAATGCAATCGACCACGGATTCGCCGACCGGCATCAGCCGCACCAGATCCTGAATCTCCATGAGATCGTCGGCGTCGAGAACCGCGCGCGGTTCTTTCCGCGCGGCGCCGGTGGTTTCGATCAGGATGCGCTTTTCGGCGGCGCGGTCGGGGTAATCCACGTCGATCTGCAACAGGAAGCGGTCGAGTTGCGCCTCGGGCAGCGGGTAGGTTCCCTCCTGCTCCAGCGGGTTTTGCGTCGCCAGCACGTGGAACGGGCGCGGCAGGTCGAAGCGCGCGCCGGCTATGCTGACGTGATATTCCTGCATGGCCTGCAACAGGGCGGATTGGGTGCGCGGGCTGGCGCGGTTGATCTCGTCGGCCATCAGCAATTGCGCGAAAATCGGCCCCTTGATGAAGCGGAAGGCGCGCTTGCCGCCGGCCCCCTCCTCCAAAACTTCGGAGCCGAGAATGTCTGATGGCATCAGGTCCGGCGTGAACTGGACACGGGCGGCGTCGAGGCCCAAGACTTTTCCCAGCGTATCGACCAGCCGGGTTTTGGCGAGGCCGGGGGCGCCGACGAACAGGGCGTGGCCGCCGGAGAGGATGGCGGCGAGCGCCTCCTCCACCACCTCGTCCTGGCCGAAAATCTGCTCGGCGACGGCCGCGCGGGCTTGGCTAAGCTTTTCCAGCGCATCCCGCGCCTTCTGCTCCATCTGGCTGGCGCTGAGGCCGGCGGGGTAATTCATGCGGAACGTTTCCTGGAGGCTGAGGGCGCCTGATTGTCGCGACCGAACCAACAATATAGGTTCGCAAGGCTTTGCAAGGAAGCGCTTTGCACAGAAGTCTCGGCAAGGAAGTTTTGGGAGCGGTTTCGGATATGGATCCCCTGCGCGGTCTCAGCCAGGCTCTGGCCCCCGAGCGCGGCCCGGCGCCGGTGCATCTGTGGAATCCCCCGTTTTGCGGCGACATCGACATGCGCATCGCCCGCGACGGGACCTGGTTCTACGGGGGGACGCCGATCGGGCGGCCGTCGCTGGTCAAACTGTTTTCCTCCATCCTGCGCAAGGACCCCGAGCGCTACGTGCTGGTCACGCCGGTCGAAATGGTCGGGATCACCGTGGAGGACGCGCCCTTTCTCGGCGTGGAGTTTTCGCGCGAAGGCGAGGGCGAGGCCCAGGTGCTGAAGTTGCGCACCAATGTGGACGAGTGGGTGGAGATTTCCGCAACAAACCCGCTGCGCTTCGAGCCGGGCGAAAGCGAAGGCCTGAAACCCTATGTGTTGGTGCGCGACGACCTCTGGGCCTTGGTCAAGCGCGCCCTGTTCTACGATCTCGCGGAATGGGGGCGCGCGGAAAAAATCGGCGGCGAGGATGTTTTTGGGGTGTGGTCGGCGGGAACCTTCTTTCCCATGGCGCCGATGCGCGATCTCCAGGATACCTGATGTTCTCGCCCCACGATTTTTTCGCCCGCGCCCGCGCCAAGCTGGCGAACAGTTGGCCGGAAACGGCCTTCGACCTCGGCGCGCGCCCTGAAAACGGCGACCACCGGCTCAACCATCCGCTGACGGCGGAAGAAGCCCGCGCCCCCACGCGTCCCGCCGCCGTGCTGGCCCCTGTCGTTCTGCGCGGCGACAACGCCTTCCTGCTGCTCACCCGCCGCGCCGCGACGCTGCGCGACCATTCCGGCCAGATCGCCTTTCCCGGCGGCAAGATTGAGAGCGGCGAATCGCCTGTTGCCGCCGCCCTGCGCGAGGCGGAGGAGGAAATCGGCCTCGCGCGCGAAAAAGTCGAGATTTTGGGCTGTCTCGATCCCTACCAGACCTCGACCGGCTTTCGCGTCTTCCCGGTGCTCGGCCTGACCCGGCCGCCGCTCGACCTCGCGCCCGATGGCGCCGAAGTGGATGATGTGTTCGAGACGCCGCTGGATTTTTTGATGAACCCGGCCAATCACCAGCTTCACGCCAGACTGTGGCAGGGCCAGGAGCGCCAGTTCTTCGCCATGCCCTGGGAGGACCGCTATATCTGGGGCGCGACGGCGGGGATGATCCGCAATTTGTATGAACGACTTTATGCGGTCTAGGCGGATGCCGGCGAGGCTGATGGCTTGAATTGGGTCGAAGCCGTCCTTCCCGGCATCGCCCGCCGACGCCTCGTGTCGACCCGATTGAGACCTTCGCTCGCCGCCGGCAACGGCCCGTGAGCTTTCGGAAGCGGCCAATTGAAAAATGGCAGGGCGCCTGGTTCGCCGCTGTGCTTTGTGTGACACACATTGTCTTATTGTGCCTCAGGTTGCAAAAGGTTGCAGGCGGCAAGATGCGCCCCTGATTAGGCGCGCCAGAGCTAAATTATTGTTTTTACACGAAACTTATCGGGAGCAATGCTTGCCCTTGACCGGCTTGCCGTCCATTCTGGAAATGGACAACCACAGATTGCTGCTATTATCTGTTTTCTGATTAACCGTGTTGATTCCCAGCCCTGACGGAAGTCGAGAAGTCAAGGTGGGAGCTTCGCCGCTGGCTGAAGTCGGCAGAGATGCTCTCGGTTTCTTTATCTGCGATTGCCACAGGCGCTCGCGCGCCGTTCGCCGCGCGAAACACAACCTGTGAGGGAAGCCGCTTGTCGCCCAGCCGGATCAACCCGGCATGGCGGCGAGTGAACAAATGTCTCCCCGGCGCCAGGTTTTTGGCGTCAGCACGCGAGGTCTTCAAGTGGCTAATGTTTCGACTCCTGGATACAGATCCGAAACCCGCCGGGCCAATCGGCCGGTCGCGCTCGCCCTCGCCAGCGGGTTCGCCGTGGCTGCGGCGCCGAATGCGGCTTGGGCGGTGAACTACCAGTTCGACTTCGTGGACACGACGACAAGCCAGGTGGGCCTCCTGACCATTACGGCGCCCGGCATTGGCCAGACTGCGTCAGCCGTTACAGGAACATTTGGCGGTACAACGATCACCGGCCTCTCGGGGTACGGATACGCGGACAACAGGCTGAGCGCGAATTCGCCATACGCTTCTTTTGCAGGTTTTTCATTCGTAATTACCGGGGGCGAGACTTTCAACCTTTTCAACAATAGCAATGTGCTCAATGTGATCGATAGCGTCTCCAATCCAGGTGGAACGGGCACCACCGGCGCCCATATTGTCACGGTCACTTCGTTCGCCGCTTTGCCGCCGCCGGCGCCTATCACGACTTCCGGCAACGCCAGCAATCTGGGCAACTCCGTCAGCCCGGTGTTCCAGGGCGGCACGCTGGTCATGGACCAAAGTGGCGCCACTCACACCTACGCCCAGAATTTCACCCTGGACACTTCCGGCGCCAACACGATCGACCAGCACGGCAATACGTCCATTTTCTCGGGCAATCTCACCAATGCGACGACGGGCGGCGGGATCATCATCGCCAATGCGGGTTCGGGCGGCTCGGTGACCTTCTCCGGCCAGAACACCTATACCGGCGCCACGACCGTGAACTCCGGCGCGACGCTGATGCTGTCGGGCGCGGGCGCCATAGCCGACTCGTCGCGACTGGTCGCCAATGGCGTGTTCGACATTTCCGGCGTCGCCTCGGGCGCGAGCGTGACCACGCTGGCGGGCGGCGGCTCTGTCGTCCTGGGCAATCGCACCCTCACCCTGACCAACGCCAACGACACTTTCGCCGGATCGATCACCGGCTCGGGCGGGTTGATCATCGCGAACGGCTCCGAGACGCTTACGGGCGCCAGCACTTTCGCCAGCACCATCATCAACAGCGGCGGCGCGCTGATCGTGAACGGCTCGATCACCGATCCGACCGTGAATTCCGGCGGCACGCTTTCCGGCGTCGGCTCGGTCGGCGCGACCAATGTCAACGCGGGCGGCACGCTCGCGCCGGGGTCCGGCGTGGCCGGAACCTCGCTGACCGTGAACGGGGATCTCGTTTTCCAGGCCGGGGCGATCTATCAGGCGCAGGTCAATCCTTCGACGGCCTCGTTCACGACCGTCAACGGCGCCGCGACGCTCGGCGGCGCGACGGTCAGCGCGATTTTCGCCAATGGGAGCTACATCAGCAAGGTCTATACGATCCTCACCGCCAGTGGCGGCGTGTCCGGCGCCTTCGCGTCGACGGTCGTCAACACCAACCTGCCCACGAATTTTTCCACGACGCTCAGCTATGATGCTGATAACGCCTACCTTAACCTGAATTTGAACTTCGCGACGCCCGCCGCCACGACGCTCAACACCAACCAGCGCAATGTGGCGAATGCGCTGACCAATTACTTCAACACCACCGGCAGCATCCCCCTCGCCTTCGGCGCGATGTCGGCGGCGCAATTGACCGTCATCGACGGCGAGGCCGCGACCGGGGCCGAGCGCGGCGCCATCAACGTGATGAACCGGTTCCTCGGGCTGATGGTGGATCCGTTTGTGGACGGTCGCAATCCCGCCGCGTTTGGCGCGGCGGCGGCGTCGACGCCGCGCACGGCGGTGGCCGCGTCCACGCAGAACTGGAGCGCCTGGGGCGCGGGATTTGGCGGCCTCAACCGGGCGAACGGCGACGCCGCGCAGGGGTCCAGCTCCATCACCGTCCGGGATTACGGTTATGCGGCGGGCCTCGACTATCGCCTCGCGCCCGACACGGTGGTCGGCCTGGCTTTCGCCGGCGGCGGCCTCAACTGGGGCTTGGGGCAGGGTCTCGGCTCCGGCTCGGGAACCACATTCCAGGCCGGCGTCTACGGCGCGACGCGCTTCAACGCGGTTTACGTCTCCGCCGACTTCGCCTTCGCCAACCATTGGCTGAAGACAGCCCGCAGCGCGCTTGGCGATCAACTCACCGCGCAGTTCGAGGCGCAAGACTTCGGCGGCCGGATCGAAGCGGGCTATCGCTTCAACTTGCCGACGGCGGAAGCCGCGATCGCCCTGACGCCCTACGCCGCCGCGCAAATGCAAAAATACAGCGCGCCGAGCTATGGCGAAGCCGATCCCACGGCCGGGGGCTTCGGCTTGAACTACAGCGCCACCAACGCAACCAACGCCCGGAGCGAGCTTGGCGGCCGCTTCGATGCGCCGACGCGCCTGGGCGGCATGCCGTTCACGCTGCGCGGGCGTGTCGCCTGGGCGCACGATACGATCGGCGCTCCGGCGCTCAACGCGACGCTCCAGGCCTTGCCCGGCGCCAGTTTCACCGCTTACGGCGCGCCCCTTCCCCGAAATTCGGCGCTGACCAGCGTCGGCGCCGAATTGCGGGTCGCCCAGGGCTGGTTGTTGTCGGCGAAGTTCGACGGGGAGTTCGCCAAGGGCGCCCAGAGCTATGCCGGCTCGGCGGCGATTCGCTACGTTTGGTGACGCCGACCGTCCGTCCGCCCGCGTCTTTCGGCGGGGCGCCATGATGGCTGCTTGACGATCCTCGGCCGGCGACATCCGTCGAGGCCGCTGCGTTTCGGCCGGAAAATCCGCAAATCTCGCCGCGCGCGGCGCCACGCGATTGATTGCGAAGGAGCGGGCTTCCATTTCAAGCAGCCGTTCGAGAAATTTTCGGTTTCCGCCCCAGTTTTCCCTTGCTGGCGATTTAGGCGGGCGCCCGAGGTTTCTTCTGGACGCATGCGGTTGATGGAGGAAAACGCGCGCCAAATCTCGCGCCCTGATTGCAGAACGTTTGTTCAAAACCGCAACAAGCGGTTTGATTCGGTGAGATTTGGCGCAAATTCGCGCGAAAATCGTTTGATTCCGGCTCACACACGCGGCCGGTTGCGTACGAAATCGGCTGCGGCGCGCGGTGGACGGGAGGACGATTTGTCTTTCACATTCCGATAGTTGTGGGATTGTACGCCATTAGCGTGTTTCACATGAAACAAAACATGAACAAGATGTTGTGTTTCTCGCCTTTTCACTCTTGAATGCGACATGACCAAATGTTCGCCCGAGGGCGCTCAACAGGGGAGAAAGGCGCCATGGCGATTTCGAGACTAACCCTCGCCGCCGCTCTGCTCGTGGCCGGCGCCGCGTTGGCGGAAAGCTGGCGCAGCTACCACAACGACCGTTTCGGCGTCACCGCCGCCTATCCCGCCGGCTGGAAAATGGGACCGGAGCCGACAAACAATGACGGGCGCGTGTTTTCGTCGCCCGACGGAACGGCGCAAGTCACGATTTCCGGCATGTTCGCGGTGGATTCGCGCCAAGAGGAAATGGCCAGCCGCTCCGAACCGCTCGAAGGCGAAACGGTCACGTATTCCACCAGGGGCGACAACTGGATCGTGGTGTCGGGAACCCGCAACGGCCGCGTTTTTTACCGCAAAGCCCTGCTGTCCTGCGGCGACCGGGTGTGGAACGACCTCGACATCGACTATCCCGAGCAGGACAAGGCGAAATTCGACGCAATCGTCGGCCATATGGCGGCGTCGCTGCGCCCCGGCGCCGGTTATGATATCACCTGCAAGTGAAAACGAGGTTGAGGCGATGTCGCGCGCGCTGTTGGAGTCGATCGGCCTGTTTCTCGCGCCCTTCGTGTTATACGCCGCCGTGCTGATTTTTCGCGCGCGCCATCCGCTGGTCGCCGCCTCGTGGTCGCGCGGCGCCCTGTCCTGGCTGACGCTCGCCGGGCTGGCGCTGGCCATGGCCGGGCTCGTCGCCCTTGCCCTGCTTGGCCCCGAACAGGGCGCCTATACGCCCGCGCATGTCGAGAACGGCCGCCTGCTGCCCGGTCATTTCCAATGAGCCATTGCCAATGAGCCCTAGCCGATGAGCGACGCCGAAAAACTTGGCCAGCTGTTCACGCGTCCCGGCGTGCGCCGCATCTTCGCCGCGCTCGACCGCGAGGGCGAGGAACTGCGCATCGTCGGCGGCGCCGTGCGCAACGCCCTGCTCGACGAGCCCATCGGCGACATCGACCTCGCCTCGACCGCGCTTCCCGAAGTCAATGCGCGGCGCGCGCAAAAGGCCGGGCTGAAAGTCGCGCCCACAGGGATCGAGCACGGCACCATCACAATCGTCGTGGAGGGAACCCCTTTCGAGGTCACCACCCTGCGCGAAGATGTCGAAACCGACGGGCGCCGGGCGAAAGTGCGCTTCGGCCGCGATTTCGCCATGGACGCGGCGCGCCGCGACTTCACCCTCAACGCGCTGTCGCTCGACTGGCGCGGCCAGTTGCATGACCCCGTCGGCGGGCGCGCCGATCTGGAGGCCCGGCGCGTGCGCTTCATCGGCGCGCCCCGCTTGCGCATCGCCGAGGATTTTTTGCGCATCCTCCGGTTCTTCCGCTTTTCCGCCTGCTACGGCGCGGGTCTGGACGCCGAGGGTTTCGACGCCTGCATCGCCCTGCGCGGCGGTCTTGAAACCCTTTCGCGCGAGCGACTCGGCGCGGAGACGCTCAAACTGCTCGCCGCGCCGCGCGCGGGTTTTGTGGCCGAGCGCGTGGCGCAAGCGGGCCTGTTCGCCTATCTCGGTTGCGCCCCCTGGCCGGCGCGGCTGAAAAACCTGCGCCCGCTCGGACAACGCGGCGACGGCCTGTTGAGCCTCTCGGCGCTGGCGCTGCACAGCACGGGCGACGTCGAAATCCTGAGCCGGGGGTTGCGGCTGTCCAATGCCCAAAAACAGCGTCTCGCCGGCGCGGCCCGGGTCGCCGCCTTCTGGCATGGCGCGGCCGCCGCGCCCTCCGCCGCCTCCCTGCGCGAGGCCCTGTTCCATTTCGGGCCGGAGGCCGCGCGCGACGGCCTTGAATTGATTCGCGCCGAAGCCGGCGCGTCCCCCAGCGAATCGAGCTTCACGCAGGCGCGGGCTTTTTTGCGCGACACGCCGCCGCCACGCCCGCCGTTTCGCGCCTCGGACATTTGCGCACGCGGCGTGCCAAAGGGGCCGGCGCTCGGCGCGGCGCTCAAAACCTTGCAAGCGCTCTGGATTCGCGCGGGTTTTCCCAGCGACCCGCAAAGGGTGACGCAATTGATCGAACAGGCCTGCTTAGAGAAAGAAGATTCCGGCTGGACGCGAAACGAGCGTTAGCGCAGGATGCGTCGCAAAAGGAACGTATCCGGCTGCTAGGCGGTTGCGCGCGGTGCGGAAAGTATAGAACCATGGCGATCAGCAACAAACATCCCGGTGAATTGGCCGAACGCTTGGCGCGGCGCCTGACGCGCCCCGGCGAGCGCAGGCCCGCCGACGGCTGGCGTCGCGAATCCTTCACCCTGCCGCGCGAAAAAGCACGAGAAAAGGCCCGCGAGTTCTTCGACGATTTTCCGAAGGCGGCTTACATGACCGAAATCGAGAGCTGGCGCGAACTCTCCGACGGCCAGATCGAATTCACCATGCGCAGGTTGCCCAGCGCGGATTGAGCGTCCTGTGGAGGCGCGCCTTCATTAGGGCAGTCTCACATGAATTATCAAAATAACAATTCATTAACCAGGATATTCATTCTATTGTTCGCACACATGATCAAACTCTCCAACAGGAACTAGACAAATTAACTCATATAACTTTACTTAATACATTCTTGCCTAGACAACACATTTTAACCTACATTCTGAACACATTCACTAATCTTCATTCACCATTTATTTTTACGTCCCAACAACCTTTACGGTTCTAAATCGCTTCAGGCTGGCCGTGCGCGGCTGGAAACTGGAGTGCGTGTTATGAAAAAGGTCCTGATCGCCGCCGCAGTTGGGGCGATGGCTTTCGCCTCACTGGCGCAGGCCGCCGATCTGCCCTATCGCAAGGAAGCACCCGCCCCTTACGATTATGCCCCGACCTTTACTTGGACGGGCGCCTATCTCGGCGTGAACGCTGGCCTCGCCTTCGGCTCGTTTGATGGCGGAAAGCGCTATTTCGGCGGTAGCCCACTCGGCGGTCTCTACGGCTTCACCGGCGGCTACAATTACCAGCAGGGCAAGCTGGTGGTCGGCGGCGAGGGCGATTTCGCCTTCGGTCACGTCGCGGACGCCGCATCGCCTTCCCTCAACAACGGGGCCGCCACCGGATCCTCCACCGGCGTGGTGGAGAATTTCTTCACCGTGCGCGCCCGCGTCGGCTACGCCATGGACCGCGTGCTGTTGTACGGAACCGGCGGCTATGCCGGTTCCGAGGTGCGCGGCGCGCTGTCCGGGGGCGGCTTCGGCTACGACCAGACGCGCGTCGCCAATGGCTGGACGCTGGGTGTGGGCATGGAATACGCCATCACCCCGCATTTCTCCGCCAAGGCCGAGTATCTCTACGCCTCGATGGGTGACAACACCTATTTCAGCAGCCCGAACAGTATCTCCAACGGCGTCAACCTCAACCTCGTGCGCGCCGGCGTGAACTACCACTTCTGAGAACAAGCCGCGCGGCCTTGCGCGCGGCTAACGACAACAACATCTCCCGATTCCTTCGCCCGGCCTTGCGCCGGGCTTTTTCGTCGGTTCTTGCGCCAGTTCGGATCCGAACCGAAGCCCCGTGTCAGGGAAGACCGGATTCCGTTATTCGGGAACAAGCGTCAGGCGGGCGCGGTGATGGCGAAAGCCGGAACGCGTTGCGCGAAAGTTACGAGCCAATCGACCAGATGCGGATGGGTCGCGCGCCATGCGCCGGAAAAGCGCAGGTCGAGATAACCCAGCGCACAGGCGAGCGCGATCTGGCCGATATCGGGCGTTCCTTCCAGAACCGGCGGCGACTGCTCCAGTTGCGCCAAGGCGCGTTCGATCTTGCCGCCCTGATGCGACAGCCATTTGGCGCTGCGCTCCGACGGCTCACGGAACCGGGTTTCGTAAATGGTGAGCACGGCGGCGTCGGTCAGGCCATCAGCCAGGGATTCGAGCACGAGGGCGCGAAACCGCGCTTTTGGGTCGCGCGGAATGATCAAACCACCGCCGGCGCGTTCGTCGAGCCAGGCAGCGATGACCGCGCTGTCGTAAATGTATTCTCCCTCGTCGGTCTCCAGCATCGGGATCTTGCCGAGTGGATTCTTCTCGCGGATCGGGTCGGCCGGATCAAGCGTATCGGTCGGGACGAGGGCGATTTCTCCGCCGAGTTTGAGCACGGAGGCGGCGATGCGGACCTTCCGCGAAAAGGGCGAAGGCGGGGCATGATAAAGCTTCATCGGCGACCTCCAGCCGCGCGGCGCGCGGGACCGGACCAGTCAAACCGATTCTCCGCGCGCCGGCAAGCTGACGCAGCTTTACTTGTTCCGACTGGCGCCGTTCGCCTATTCGAGATGGAGGTTGACCGCTTTCGGCCCCTTGCCCTTCTTGTCAGGCTCGATCTCGAAGGTGAGCTTCTGGCCCTCGTTCAGCGAGGCGAGGCCTGCCTGTTCAACGGCCGTGATGTGGACGAAAATATCCTTGCCGCCATCGGTCGGCTTGATGAAGCCGTAGCCTTTTTCCGCATTAAAAAACTTGATCACGCCCTGTTGAATCATGACGCATTTCCTCCGGTCCTGCGCCGATCGGGGGGGCGGTCGATATTGCCATTCCTGCAATCCCTGAGCCACCCGGCCCTACCGGCCGATTGGCGGATCGTCTTGCTTATGACAGGCTTCTTGTTTGCAAGACCGCGCAGCGGATTTTACCGTCAACGCCCCCCAACTCTCGTCAAGTTGCGGCATATCGACGCAAATGGCAAGAGCCGCGCGTGCATTCCAAAGTATCATTATCGTGAGGAAGGCTTGGCCGCGCCCAAACGTTCAAGCCAGAACCGAGCCGTATCATCCTGCGCGAGGATGCGCGTCAGATCCGGAAGCAGAACCGACGCCTCCTCCTCGAGGACAAAGGGGGGATTGACGACGATCAAGCCCGTTCGCCCCAGCCCCTTGCCGGGCGCCGCCACTCGCATGTCGATTCGCAACGACTCGGCCAAGGCGCCAACCTCCCGGCAGAATGCGTCGGCGATGTCCGGCTCCTTCACCGGCTGCCAGATCATGAAGATCCCGCCGGGCCATTTCTTCAACGCGCCAGCGAGCGAATCATAGGCGCGCTCGTAGTCGTCGCGCCGCTCGAACGGCGGATCGATCAGTACGAGGCCGCGCCGCTCGGGCGGCGGAACGAAGGCATTGAGACCCTGGTAGCCGTCGATCTCGATCACCTTGACCCTGTTGTCCCGACCCACGACGCGGCGCAGGTCGGCCGCCGCCTGCGGCAGCAGTTCGCAGCACAAAGCCTTGTCTTGCGGGCGCAAAAGGCTTTGCGCGATTTTCGGCGAGCCGGGATAGAGATTTCCCGCGCCCACGCTGTCGAGATAGGGTGCGAGCAGTTCGGTCGCCGCAGGCGAAAGCGTCGCGGCGCGCAGGCGCTCGATTCCAGCGCGCGCCTCGCCCGAGCGCAGGGCTTCCGGGCCTTCGAGATCGTAAAGCCCGGCGCCGGAATGGGTGTCGATATAGCGGAACGCCTTGTCCTTGCGGCGCAGATAGAGCAGCGCGCGCACCAGCAGCGCGTGTTTCAGCACATCGGCGAAATTGCCGGCGTGAAATTCGTGGCGGTAGTTCATCTGCCGGCCGGAACGCTCATGCTCTGGCTGCGACACCCGCGCCGGACCACTTCGGGACAGGCGACGAAATCGCGCAAATCCTTGGACAGGCAGATGCGCGCCTCCTGCAAGGCCCCGCGCTGACAGGTGACCGCCATCATGCCCGGCCGCAGGCGCGGATTGGCGGCGAAAAAGACGCGCTGCACATCGAGCGGCGATAAAACAAGGTTTTCGCGCGGCGCCTTTAGCTCGGGGGGGATGGCCACCGCCTCGCGCGCGGTCCGAACATCGGCGAAATAGCCCGCCGGACTTTTGCCGGAACAGGCGCCGTGGGCGCGCCATTCGTGCCGGGCGAGACCGTCATCGGGGAAAAGATCGCCCAGGCCGGACGCCACGCTGTTGGGCAAAAATCCATCGCCGTCGCAGGGCGGCGCCAAGCCCCGTTGATATTGCGGCCACAGGCCATGAACGACAAAGCCCGGATTGGCGCCGGGCGCACACTGATGGCGCGACCTGCCCACATCGTTGGCGCAAAACGATGGCGACCAAGACAGCGCCAGCAGGTAATAGTCGAAATCGCCCGATGGCGTGGTCCCGCGCGGGCGGGCTCTTGCGTCACCGTCGGAATTTGCCGGAGCGGCGCGCTGGTCGGCGCAATGGTCGAGAATGCAGTCGCTGGCGGCGAGCGCCGGCGTCGCGGCGAGCAGCGCCGCCGCGACGAAAACCTTCATTTCAGCGCACCGCGCCCGAACAATGCGGCGGGAAGGCCAGCGCCCTGTCCTCGCCGACGGCGCAGAACTCGACGCCGGGACCGAAGCCGACGAAGCCGCCGCGTTCGATGATGTTGTATTTCACCTCGCGGGGCCGCCCGTCGTTGAACAGGGCCTTGACCTCGCAATAGCGGCGCGGAATGAAATCGGCGCCATGCTTGCGATAGCCCAGTTCTCCGGCCTGTTCGAAGGCGACGATGGAGAGGTCGTTCTCGCCGAACCAGAATTGCTTGGCGTCGAACTGGCTCTTGATGGCGCCGAGTATGCCGTAATCGTCGCAGGACGGCAGGTCGCCGTCATAGCCGATGGTGCGATCCTCGGCCGGCGAAATCGGTCGCGCGCAAGCGGCCCCGCCGATGGAGACAAGAAAGAAACAAGCCGCAGCAAGGGCGGGACGCGAAAAGAGCATGGGAATCCCCGTTTGCCGATCGGGGGTGACGATGCGCGAAACCGCCGCGCAGCGTCAAGGTTTTTCTGTGCTTCTATTCCGCCGGCGAAATCCCGGCGCGATGGACGCCGCGCGACGCCGTCGCGGCAAACAGGCGCTGCTCGATCACGATCCGCGCCAGCAGCAGCGCGCATTGGGCATAGCGACCCGCCAGCCGACGCGGATTCGAAGCCGCGCGCCACAACCATTCGAGCCCGAGGCGCCGCAGCGCCCGCGGCGCCCGCGTCTGCGCGCCGACGATGAAATCCACCGCCGCGCCGACGCCGATGAAGCCGACGCCCGCGTGGATCTGGGCGAGACGGTCGGCGAACAATTCCTGTTTCGGCGCGCCGAGGCAGAGGAAGACCAGTTTGGCGCCGCTGGCGACAATGCGGGCGCCGCCTTCGGCCGCTTCATCGCTGTAAGGGTCGAAACCGAAGGCCGGGCTTTCCACAAAGGCGATCCGCAATTCCGGAAATTCCTTGCGCAGCCGCGCGGTCGCGCCGCCGAGAACCTGTTCGGTCGATCCGAAGAAGGCGACGGGCAGGCCCTCGCGTTCGGCCATGGCGCAGAGCGGGCGCAACAGATCGGCGCCGGTGGTGCGGCTCAAGGCCGGCGCCTGACGGCGGCCGAGCGCGACGACCGGCGCGCCATCTGCGCTGACCAGGGTGGCCCGCGCGTAAGCCTCTCGGAAGGCGCGATGGGCGCGGCGCTTGACGAGATGATCGAGATTCAGGGTCGCGAAGGTGAAGCCGAGGCCGGACAACAGCCGCGTGCGCACAGCCGCCACCGCCTGGTCGGGATTGAAAATGTTGATGAACTGGCCATCGACCTCGGCGATGTCCGATTTTTGATCGAAATCGGCATAAAGCGTATCGGCGACCGTCCACATCGGCAATTTCCCCTGCTGAAGCGACGGAGGGAAGCTCCAGCGTCGCGACTAGGCGTCGCTATTGCTGCAAGGGGCGCCACGAGGGGGATGTGCGTCAGGCAGAGACAGTTCGGCGCCAGAAGGGCGCGACATCGCGCAAGCGGCGGCGCCGTTCTGGGCCAGTGGCGATTGGGGAAACCTAGGATTTATTGAGGAAATTTACGATTTCTTTACCATGCCGCATGCGGGGAAAGCGAGAAATGCTTACGCCGGAACGAACGCCCCCGGCGGAACCATGCCCTGCACATAGGCGATGTGCAGGGCGTCGAGTTGCGCCCACAGCACATTGCACTTGAAGCGCACGGCGTCCACGCACGCCTCCTGCGCCGCGCGGGTGCGGGCGTGATGCTTGATGTAATCGAGCGCAAAATCGGCGTCGCGCGGCGCCTGGGTCAGGCGGCGGCGGAAATAAGCCATCACGTCCTCGCCGATAAAATCGTAATTCTCCAGCATGCCGGCGATGCGCTCGCGGTGAATCTTCGGCGCGAACAGTTCGGTCAGCGACGAGGCCACCGCCACCACCAGCGGCTGTTCGGTCACGAAGCGCACATAGGCTTCCACGGCGAAACGGGTGGCGGGCAGAGCCGCCTTCTTGGAGATCACCATCGCGCGATCCAGGCCCAGGCCGTCGGTCAGGATCAGCCAGCGCTCGATGCCGCCCGGTTCGTCCCCGAGCCCGTCATGGTCGTGGATGCGATGAATCCACTCGCGGCGCAATTCGCGGTCGTCGGTGCGCGCCATCAGCGCGGCGTCCTTGCGCGGCACGGCTTCCTGATAGCAATAGCGGTTGAGCGCCCAGGCCTGCACCTGTCCCCTGTTCAGCTTGCCGCCGTGCAGCATTTGGTGAAACACATGCTTGTCGTGGTAGCGCTCCGCGCCCACGGCGCGAATGGCGGCCTCAAAATCCTCGTGCGTCAGCAGCGCATCGCCGGACATTTCCTTCTCCCTGATTGTTGTTTTAGCTTGACCCAGACTTACCACCGCCCTCTCCCTCCGACGATGGGTAAAAGGGCGCAAGCGTTCTCAACTTTGTAAGATTTTCGTCACGTTGTTCTCGTGGCATGTCGAGTTCGAGCCGTTGCTTGACTTGCGCCGGCGCGCCGCCGAGAAAGATCACCTCGTCGGCAAGCAGCAGCGCATCGTCGAGATCATGCGTTGCGATCAAGACCGTCATGCCCCGCGCCGCAATCCTTTGCGCCAGCAGCGCCCGCAAGCGCCGATGCAAAGCGAGATCGAGCGAGGCGAAAGGTTCATCCAACAGCAGCAGGTCCGGCTCGACCGCGAAAGCCCGCGCCAGCGCCACGCGCCGCGCGAGGCCAAGCGACAATTGCCCGGGAAAATCCCCGCCGCGCCCGTCGAGTTCAAAAGCCGCCAACGAAGCGTCCAGCGCCGCATCGGACAGGCCGGGCGCGGCCAGCCGCAGATTGTCCGCGACGCTGCGCCACGGCAACAGGCGCGGCTCCTGAAACGCCATGCCAATCCGCTTCGCCGGAACGACCACCGATCCGGCGGACAGCTTTTCGATTCCCGCGATCAGCCGCAGCAAGGTGGACTTGCCGCAGCCGGACGGCCCCAGCAGCGCCGCGACCTTGCCCGCGCCGAGCGTCAGTGAAAAGTCGCGAAACACCTCGCGCCCATCGCCATTCACCCGAGCGAAAATCTTGGTGAGCCCAGAGATCTCAATCGCCATGGCGCCGCCACCAATTGGCCGAGCGCTCGGCGGGACGCAGGACGAAAGTTTCCGCCACAACCATCAAGGCGACGAAGGGCAAGGCATAGGCCAGCAGCAGCGGCAGGTCGAACAATTGGAAAGCCATGCCCATCTTGAAGCCGACCCCGTTGGGCCGCCCCAACAGCTCGACCACCAGCACGATCTTCCACACCAGGGCGAGGCCGCCGCGCGCGGCCGCCGCGAAATAGGGCGCGAGTTGCGGCAGCAACACGTCGCGCCAGCGCCGCCACCGCGAGAAGGCAAACACCTCAGCCATTTCATCGAGCGCCGGATCGAGGGCGCGAGCCCCCTCGCGCAACGTCACAACGGCATTGGGAAACTTGTTCAACGCAATGGCGGCCAAGGCGGAAATCTCATTCAACCCGCCCCAGACATAGGCGAGGATGATCACGACCAAAGCTGGCGTGTTGAGCGCGATCACCAACCAAGGGTCAAGCAGCCGATCGAGCGCCGGCTTGCGTCCGAGCGCAAGGCCCAAAGCCGAACCGGCGATCATCGCCAACGTGAAACCCGCCAGCACGCGCATCAGCGTGAGGCCGAGATTGAGCGGCATGTCGCCGCTGCGCCATTCGTCGGCGAAAGTCGCGGCGACTTGCGCCGGCGCCGGAAGGTGATGCGGCCCGAGCGTCATCGCCCCGAATTGCCACGCCAGAAGAAAAAGACCGAGCGAAAACAGCCGGATCATGGCGCTCGGTAGAACAGCGCCTGATCAAGCTCGGTTGCGCCGCCGACGAGTTGCGGGCCGCCGATCTTCGCCAGAACCTTGTAGAGCGCGGCGGCGTCCGCCACCTCGCTGTCGAGCGCATCCGTCGGAACGCCCGCGCGGTAGTAACGCCGAACAATGGCCTGGCCAGCGGCGTCGGGCAGTCCGGTCATGCCGGCGATCTTGGCGAAGGCGGCGTCATCCTCGGCGATCAGCTTTTTCGCCTGCTTCATCATGGTGAAGAACCGCGCCAGCGCTGGCCCCTGCCGCGCGGCGAAAGCCGGCGTAAACACATAGCCGGTCACGATCACCGGGCTTTTCGCGCCAAGGTCTTTTTCGACATCGATCAGATCGACCGCCCGCCCAAACCCTTTGGTTTCGAGTCGCGCGCAAAACGTCCAGAATTCCAGCGCGGCGTCGAGTTCACCCTGCGCGAGCTTTTCCGCCAGCAGCGCCGGCGCGCCATAAACGATATTGGCCTGACTCTTCAGATCGACGCCCTGTTTCAGACCCCAGGCTTGCAGCAGCAGCCAACTCTTGTCGAGCGGCCCGCCGGCGACGCCAAGTTTTTTCCCGACGAGATCGGCGGCGCTCGAAAACTTCGCCGGCTCTTTGGCCATCACCGCGCCCAGCCCGGTCGAATGCGGAAAGAACAGCAACGGCTGGCCGAGTCCGCGCTCGCGCGCCACCCACAGCCAGTCCGACAGGATGATGTCGGCGCCGCCGCCGACCAGCGCGATCTTGCCGGCTTCCGTGGTGGCGAGTTCGGTGGTCTCCAACTCGAGACCGGCGGCCTTGTCGAGACCATAGGCGCGGGCCACCGCCAGCTCCCAGCCGAACGTGCCCGTGGCCTGCGTGGCGAGGCGGATTTTTTCGGCGGCGGAAGCGGGCGCGAGCGACAGCAGGCAAGCGAACAGAAAGGCGAACAGGCGCGAAGCAATCATGGCGTCCTCGCTCAATGGCTGGGTTTGGCGATGTCGAGCGGCAATTGCGCGAAATCCATCTTGCCGACCTCGATCGCCGCCTTGGTGCGGCTGTAAACATTCAGCTTGCGAAGAATCTCGGAAACATGCGCCTTGACCGTGGTTTCGGCGACGCCAAGCTCATAGGCGATCTGCTTGTTCTGCAAGCCGGCGCGGATCATGTCGAGCACGCGCAATTGTTGCGGCGTGAGGTCCTGCAACCGGCGCAGCATGTCGCCGCGCTCAATCTCGGAGGGCTGCGGCTGGCTGATGTCGCGGAAACGCTCCGGCAAATAGATCGAGCCGTTCAAGACTTCATTGATGGAATGGGCGAGTTCGCTTTTCGACGTCGCCTTGGAGACGAAGCCGGCGACGCCCATCGACAGCAGGTCGCGCACCACACGCGGATCCTCGTGGCCCGAAACCACCATGACCGGCAGGTGCGGATAGGCGGCGCGCACACGCACCAGCCCCGACAGGCCGGATGTGCCCGGCAGGAACAGGTCGAACAGGCCGAGATCGATGTCCTTCTCGCGGCTCAAAAGCTCCAGCGCCTCGTCGATGGTGGTCGCCTCGAAAATTTCGCAGCTTGGCCGCTCCATGCGCACGGCGCTCTCCAGCGCCTCGCGGAACAGGGGATGGTCGTCGACAATGAGAATGCGGGTCATCGAGGGCGTTTCCAGTGCAATCTTTTTTGCGCCGTCGCGCTGATGCGCCCGCCGCCTTTTTCCTGACGAGTTTGCTCCGCGCCGCGCCGAGGCGCAAGCCCCGACAAAAGAAGGGCGGCCGTTCGGCCGCCCCTCGTCACGCGTCAGTTCGCGGCGGACTTCAGTTCGCGGCGGATTTGGGCGGCAGCTTGAACACCCAATACGAGCCGCCCTGGTTGATGCCCTTGAAGGTCTTGGCGACTTCGCCGCCCCACAGCGGCACCGCGCCACCCCAGCCGGCGGCGACGCCGATATATTCCTCGCCGTCCTGCTCCCAGGCGACCGGCGGCGCGACAATGCCGGTGCCGACGTTGAACTTCCACAGTTCCTTGCCGGTCTTGGCGTCGAGCGCCTTGAGATAGCCTTCGGGCGTGCCGTAGAACACCAGGCCGCCGGCGGTGGTCATCACGCCGCCCCACAGCGGAGCCTTGTTGTTGACCTGCCAGACGATCTTCATCGACACGGGATCGAAGGCCTTCAGCGCGCCGATATGGTCGTCGAAGATCGCCTTGATGTTGAAGCCCGCGCCGAGATAGGCCGCGCCCTTCTTGTAGACGACCGGCTCGTTGTGGATGTCCATGCCCCATTCGTTCGACGGGATATAGAACAGCTTGGTCTGGTCGGAATAGGCGATCGGCATCTGGTTCTTGCCGCCGAGGAAGGACGGCACCGCGAACACCGTCTTGCCCTGCTTGCCGTCTTCCGACTTGGTGGGGTCGCCCGGGCGCATGTCGTCATTGAAGACCGGGCGGCCGTTCTTGTCGATTTCCTTGGCCCAAGTGATCTTCTCGACGAAGGGCTTGGCGTCGATGAACTTGCCGTTGGTGCGGTCCAGCACGTAGAAGAAGCCGTTGCGGTCGGCGGTGCCGCCGGCCTTGATGGTCTTGCCGTCCTTTTGCAGGTCGAACGACACCACTTCGTTCACGCCGTCATAGTCCCAGCCTTCATGCGGGGTGGTCTGGAAACCCCACTTGATTTCGCCGTTCTCCGGATCGATGGCGAGGCGCGAGGCGGCCCATTTGTTGTCGCCCGGACGCAGCCAGGAATTCCACGGCGCCGGATTGCCGGTTCCAAAGAACACCAGATGGGTTTCGGGGTCGTAGGTGCCGCCGAGCCAGGTCGCGGCGCCGCCGGTCTTGTACATGTCGCCGGCCCAGGTCTCGTTGGCCTTGCCGGTCATGGTGGTGTCCTTGCCCTTGTACTGGCCCACCAGGCCTTCGAGCGTCGGACGCGCCCACACCAGTTCGCCGGTGTTGACGTCGCGCGCCTCGACCCGGCCGACAACGCCGAATTCGCCGCCGGACACGCCGGTGATGATGAGCGCGCCATTGGCCTTGGTCGGCACGATGATCGGCGCGGCGGAGCTCGAATAGCCCGCCTTGAAATCGTCGATGGCCTTGTGCCAGGCCACTTTGCCGGTCTTGTAGTCGAGCGCGATGATCTGCGCGTCGAGTGTGGAGAAATAGACCTTGTCGCCGTAGATCGCCGCGCCGCGGTTGATCACGTCGCAGCAGGGCATGATGCCTTCCGGCAGGCGCGCGTCATATTCCCAGATTTTCTCGCCGGTCTTGGCGTCCATGGCGTAGAGGCGGCTGTAGGAGCCGGTGACGAAGACCATGCCGTCATGCACCAGCGCCTGCGCCTCCTGGCCGCGCTGCTTTTCGCCGCCGAAGGAGAACGACCAGGCCGGAACCAGGTTCTGCACGTTCTTGGTGTTGACCTTGTCGAGAATGCTGAAACGGTGGGCCTGCAGACCCATGCCGTTGGTAAGGACTTCCTTCGGATTCTTGCCGTCATTGAGAATATCGGCATCGGTGACGGGGCCGGCGAGAGCGCCGCCCATGGCCATCCCCAGAATGGAGACGCTGGCGAGAATTGTGCGTTTCATGATTCCCATTCCTCCCAAGAATCGCCCCGCGGTCCGGAGCCATTTTACTGGACGCGGCGGTTTCCGCCGCGTCCTTGTCCAAAAGGCGCGGCGGTCGCCGCGTCTGCGTTCCAACATAGCGCGGCGGTTTTCGGCCCAAGCCCCAGTCCAACATGGCGCGGCGATCATATGCCGCGCCAAGAGTCGCCCGCAAGGCGCCTGACCTTGCGATCTCACCTGTCTTGCGCCGGCTGGCGCCATTCGACGCCATAGGACGCGAAAATCGCCTTCAACGCGCCGGAAGTGGCAAGCGCCGTCATCTGGCGGTCGATCTCGTCGCCGAGATCGACGGAATCCGCCTTCACCGCTCCACCGATCGCAATGGTCTTCGCCAGCTTGTGCGGGGGATGGATGATGGCCGCCGGTCGCGATGACGCATGGGCGAGATGCTCGACCAGCGCAGACTCGCCATAGAAGGCCGCGACCTCGCCCTTGTCGTAGGCCTGCGCCGCTTTGTCCTCACCGCGCACATGCACGACATTGTTGATGAGCTTGTGGTCGCGCGCCGACAGCAGGATGATGTCCGCGAGCGTGCCAAGATCGACAGCGACCTTCTCCTGCTCGAACAGCGAGAAATCTTGCGCCCGCTCGGCCTTGGCGGGATCGACCGCCATGGCGTAGCCTTCCGTTTGGTAAGCGCTGGTCAGCTTGATCTTGTCGTTGGCTTCTTCGACGCGCGGATCGTTGGGCACGTGCAGCATCACGTCTCCCGGCGCTTCGCCGAGAATGGAGCCGCGCCAGACGCCGTTGCGGAGATCGTCGTTGAGATTGTCGTCGGGGCGCAGCACGAGGTAATCCGCCTTGCATCCGAGCGCCTTGGCCAAGGCCGCTCCGATCTCGACATCGATGCCCTTCAGGCGTCCGCCTTCCTGCCAGGACCACGGACGATAGTCGCGGTAAACCGTGATCCGCAGGACGCCGCCGGACTTGACCACGTCGAGCGGACGCGCCCGCGCCACTTCAGCAGCCAGCGCGCCGCCCAGCGCGGACAGAACGAGGATGGCGCGAAACGCGCGCATCAACCTCAATCGCCCTGGTAGCGGGAGTCGAGATAGGTGCGGATCGCCCACATCGCTTCCTGCGACAGAATGCCCTCCCAAACCGGCATCTTGGTGACGCCGTTCTGGGAATAGCCGTGGCGGACGCGATTGATGAACCATGCGTCGCCTTCGTCGCCCTTGTCGAGATAACGCAGGTCAGGCGCGAGACCGCCGGATTCCGCCTCGAGGCCATGACATCTGGCGCAGTTCTGGTTGAAGCCGGAAGAGCCGATCTTCGTCGCCAACTCCTGATCTTTCGTGCCGCGATAAGGGTTCTTTTCCAGCCAATCGGAACCAGCGGGGGGAAGCCCGGTTGTGTCGATCGCCTGCGGAGTCACGTTTCCATGAGCCAGGACGGAGCCGGCGCCCAGCACGGAGGCGCAAAAAACGACGGAAAGCCCGAGTTTGCGGGTAAATGACGACACGTTATCCTCCAGAATTTTGCCCGATCTTAGAGCGAGCCGCATCGAGGGAAATTGTACTTTGGCGCCCTCGACGAAAGACCGCCACCGCCTTGGTTAGACAGGCCGTCGCCTATATTTATTTGATTGATTTGCATAAATTTTTAGCTTCCGCGTCGTTTGGGAGCCGCGCCGCGCGCCGACGTTCGGCTTGCTCGGTGTCGGCATTGTCAGCGAAAGCCTCAAACCTCGTCGGCGACCTTGGTCGGCGCCATGCGGCGCGGCGCAAAACCCTCGACCTTTTCCGACGATTCGCGCGCGGCGATTTCGCCGATCAGATGATGCCGTGGCGATTTGGAACAGATCGGATCGGTTGCCGCAGGGTCGGCCGCCAGCGCAAGCGCCTGACATCGGCAGCCGCCAAAATCTTCCGTTTTGCGCTCGCAGGAGCGGCACGGCTCCTTCATCCAATCCGTTCCGCGATAGGCGTTGAAGCCGGGCGAGTCGGTCCAGCATTCGGCCAAGGATTTTTCGCGCGCGTTCCAGAATTCCAGGCCCGGAATCGTCTCCGCCGCATGGCACGGCAGCACCTTGCCCGTCGGCGTGACGTTGAACGTCAACCGCCCCCAGCCGCTCATGCAGGCTTTGGGATATTTGGCGTGATAGTCGGGCGCGACATGGTCGATGACGATGCGTCCCTTGTAAAACACGCGCCGCGCCTCGACCTCCGCGTAAGCCCGTTCGCTCTGCTCGCGGGTCGGCATGAGATGGCCGCGATTGCGCAGCGCCCAGCCGTAATATTGCGCATGGGCGATCTCGATCCGCCGCGCGCTTAAGTTTACGGCGAAGTCCACCATCGCGGCGGCGCGGGAAATGTTGGCGCGATGGATCACCGCATTGACGGTGAGCGGCAGGCCGCTTTCGGCGACCCATTGCGCCACTTCGAGTTTTTTGGCGAAACCGCCGGGGTAGCCGCCGATCCAGTCGGCGCTTTCGGCCTTCGCGTCCTGAATCGACAATTGCACGTGATCGAGACCCGCCGCGACGAGATCGTCGAACAGTTTTTTCGTCAGGCCGACGCCGGAGGTGATGAGATTGGTGTAAAGCCCGACCTGCGCGCAATGCGCGACCAGTTCGAGCAGATCGCGCCGCGACGCCGGCTCGCCGCCCGAGAGATGCGCGTGCAGCACCCCGATCTCGGCCGCCTGCGAAAAAATGCGTTTCCACTCCTGCGTGGACATTTCCGCATGCCGACCCGCCATCTCCAGCGGATTGGAGCAATAGGGACACGACAGCGGGCAGCGATAGGTGAGTTCCGCCAGCATGCCCGACGGCGGGGGGAGCGGGTTAGTCATAGGGCGAGCATCCGTTTTTCGAGCAGGCCGGCGAGCAGCGCGCGCACGTCGCGCTCGACCACGACGCGGTCGGCCCGATATTTGTCCGCGAGTTCATCGACGATCCGCGTCAAGGGCGCGGAGCCGTCGCAGCGCTGTAGAATATCCACGCTGATCCCGTTGAGGCGCAAGAAGCGCTCGGGCGCGAGCAGCACCCAGCACTTGCGCACCAAGTCGTGCTTGAGCCGCACGCCACGCAAAAGGAAAGGTCGCGACTCAGCCGTAAAATTATCTTCGCTCATGAAACCTCCGCCATGTCGATCGCCATGCCGTCGAAGGAAATTTCCCAGCCACTCGCCTCGACCCGCGCCCTTTCAGGTGAATCGCACAGCAGCGCCGGATTGGAATTGTTGATGTGGATGAACACGCGCCGCCGGATCGCCAGACCGCTGAGCGCGCGGATCGATCCCTTGTCGCCGTTCATCGCCATATGTCCCATGCGCCAGGCCGTCTTGCGCGAAAGACCGAGGCGGATCATCTCGTCGTCTTCAAAGGTGGTGCCGTCAAAGAAGACGACGTCCGCGCCGTCGAGACGTTTTCGCAAGGCGTCGGTCATGCGCGCGCAGGAGGGCATGTAGTAGAAGCGTTTTCCGCCCCACGCCATTTCAAGCCCGACTGTATTCTCGCCCTCGGCGCCAAGCTCGATGTCCGCTTCATCGGCCGCCTCCGTGTAGAGCGGCGCCTTTCCCGGCGTCACGAACGGCGTGATGGAAAAACCCAGACCCGTGTCGATGCTTTGCTCAAGCTTCACCGTGCGGCGCGCGACGAGATCGGCGTTGAGCACGCCGAACACGCCGCCGCGCGTGTGCGCCATCACCGCTTCGGTGGCGAAGAAGGTGAAGGGCTGCATCTCGCGCATCACCAGCAGCCCCGCGATGTTGTCGATGTCGCCGTTGGGCGCGAACACGGCCTTTATTGGAGAATGTCGCGGCGCCGCCTTCGGATGCAGCGCCGGATTGTCGAGGATCTGCTGGCGCAGGTCGGGCGTCGCCGACAACACCATCCAATTTTCGCCGTCGGCGCTGACGGCGAGACTCGCCTGCGAGCGCCGCTGTATCCGCGGGCTGTTGGCGTAAGCGAGGCGGCAATTTTCGCACAGGCAGTTCCACTGCGGCAGGCCGCCGCCGGCCGCCGAGCCGAGCACAAGAAATCGCATGTCGACCTGATTTCAAAAAATGCGTTGCGGCGCGGGCGAGGCCGGCCCGCGCCGCAACGAGACGCGCGCATCAGCGGGGAGAGGCCAGGCGCGCGAAATCCTAAAACCGGTAGATCTAGATTTCCGCTGACATATAGGCGGTGACTTCCATGCCCACGCAAACTTCGCAGGCCTGCGGCGTCGTCCAGCTTGTCTCGTTCATCGTGCTTCCTCCACCATGGAGCCGTTTCGGCCCTTTGTTATCGCGCTCTCGGCGCATGGATGAGGATAATGGAGCGAGGCGGAACGTCTACGGCGCCAAAGTAGGAAAACAATCTTGTGCGGCGCGGTAGATGCTTGCGAGACGCCAATCCTCAGCTTCTCATACCGGCAGGGGCAAAGGGTCAATCCCACTAAAGAGCACTATCGCAAGGCGTGCGGCCGGGATTAGCATCCACAATGTCGAAGTCATAATCTTGAAACGACATGCCCTGGGGAGGTCATGCGAAACAGGAGTCCAGCGCGTTTTCGCGCCACGGCCAGCGCTTGCCTTGTCGCCGCCTCGGCGGTGACCGGATGTCGCGCGGGCCTGTCCCTGCATCGCGTCGGCGAGCCCCCCGCGCATAAATTGAACGCTTGAGTTTCGAACGGCGCCGCCAACGGCGGTCGGCCCGGTAAGCGCGAAACGCGCAATGTGGAGGAAGACAAATGTACCAGGAAGCTGTGGCGCAACTGACAGGCAAGAACCTGATCAAGTCCAAGTTCGACAATTTTATCGGCGGCAAGTGGGTCGCGCCGGTCAAGGGTCAGTATTTTGACAACCTATCGCCGATAACCGGCCAGGTGCTGTGCAAGGTTCCGCGCTCGACCGCCGAAGACATCGAGCTCGCCCTCGACGCCGCCCACAACGCCAAGGACTCCTGGGGCCGCATGCCCGCGGCGCAGCGCTCCCACATCCTGCTCAAGATCGCCGACCGGATCGAGAACAATCTGGCCTCGCTGGCGCTGGTCGAAACCCTCGACAACGGCAAGCCGATCCGCGAAACCACCTATGCCGACGTGCCGCTGCTGGCCGACCATTTCCGCTATTTCGCCGGCGTTTTGCGCGCGCAAGAGGGTTCGATCTCGGAAGTCGATCACGACACCATCGCCTATCACTTCCATGAACCGCTCGGCGTCGTCGGCCAGATCATTCCCTGGAACTTCCCGCTGCTGATGGCCGGCTGGAAGCTCGCCCCGGCGATCGCCGCCGGCAATTGCGTCGTGTTGAAGCCGGCCGAGCAGACCCCGGTCAGCATTCTGGTGTTCGCCGAACTGATCGCCGACCTGCTGCCCGAAGGCGTGCTCAACATCGTCAACGGTTTTGGCGCGGAAGCCGGCCGCGCGCTGGCGTCGAGCAAACGCATCCGCAAGATCGCCTTCACCGGCTCGACCGTCACCGGCCGGACCATCGCGCATGCCGCCGCCGACAACCTGATCCCGGCCACGCTGGAACTGGGCGGCAAGTCGCCCAACATCTTCTTCGCCGACGTGCTGGCCGAGGACGACGACTTCTTCGACAAGGCGCTGGAAGGCTTCACCCTGTTCGCCTTCAACCAGGGCGAAGTCTGCACCTGCCCCAGCCGCGCCCTGATCCAGGAATCGGTCTATGACCGCTTCATGGAGCGCATCGTCAAGCGCGTGCAGGCGATCAAGCAGGGCAACCCGCTCGACATGAGCACCCAGTGCGGCGCCCAGGCCTCGCAGATGCAGATGGACAAGATCCTCTCCTACATCGACATCGGCAAGCAGGAAGGCGCCCAGTGCCTCACCGGCGGCAAGCGCGCGACCATGACCAACGAACTCGCAGCCGGCTATTACATCGAGCCGACCGTGTTCCACGGCAACAACAAGATGCGGATCTTCCAGGAAGAGATCTTTGGACCGGTCGTGTCGGTGACAACTTTCAAGGACGAGGCGGAAGCCCTGGAAATCGCCAACGACACCATCTTCGGCCTCGGCGCCGGCGTGTGGACCCGCGACATCGGCCGCGCCTACCGGATGGGCCGCGGTATCCAGGCGGGACGCGTGTGGACCAACTGCTACCACGCCTATCCGGCCCACGCGGCCTTCGGCGGCTACAAGGAATCCGGCATCGGCCGCGAAAACCACAAGATGATGCTCGATAACTACCAGCAGACCAAGAACATTTTGGTCAGCTACAGCCCGAAGTCCCTCGGGTTCTTCTGAAAACAAAAAAAGGCCGCCCCGGCGAACCGGGGCGGCCTGAAGCCCTCATGGTGAGGAGGAGGCGGAGCCTCCGTCTCGAACCACGAGGGCGGTCCACGGATTTCTGCGCGGCGCCGGCGACGGGCCGCGCATTTTCATTTTTTCGGAGCGCCGCCCATGTCCGCCCCAGCGCGCGTCATCGCCACGGAAGAAACCCTGCGCTGGATCGCCATCTTGCGCGAAAAACACGGCGCGCTGCTGTTCTACCAGTCCGGCGGCTGCTGCGAAGGCTCGGCGCCATTGTGCAATCCGCTCGACGGCTATTACCTCGGCCCGCGCGACGTCCTGCTCGGCGAGATCGGCGGCTGCCCCTTCTACATCCGCGAGGACCAGTTCGAATATTGGCGCCACACGCAATTGATCATCGACGTGGCGCAGGGCGGCTCCAACGGTTTTTCGCTGGAGGCGCCGGAGGGGATCAGCTTCCACACCCGCTCGCGCGTCTTCACCGACGCGGAAGCCGAAGCCCTCGCCGCTGCGGGCGAACCCGGGCGCGGCGGCTAGCGCATATTCCCGAAAAGCGTGCGCGGTTTTCGGAAAAGAATATGCGTAAAACCAAAGATTTAGAGCAAGTTCGGTGAACGTGAGTTCACCGAACTTGCTCTAATGGAAATCGCGTGATTTCGGAATCACCCGCACATTGCGCGGATGATGCGCGCGCTCGGCGCGTCCATGCAGCCCCTCCGCCAGACGCGACAATTCGTCCGAGCGATCATAAATCCGCCGCGCCAGCAAATGCACCACGCCGGCCCAACTCTTCTGCACCCTCCCCTCCACCGCCATCAACCGCGCCGCCATGGTCTCCCGGCGAAACTGCTCGAACAGGCGCGCGTAAACCGCAACATTGATCACGCCGGTCTCATCCTCCAGCGTGACAAAAACCATCTTGCCGTCGCCGGGACGCTGACGGATCAGCACCAGCCCCGCCGCCTTGCGCCAGGCGCCGTCGGGACATCCCGCCAGCGCGCGGGCGCTGGAATATTTTTCGCGCGAAAAAAGCGGCCGCAGCAATTGCATGGGGTGAGCGTTGAGCGTCAGCCGCAAGCTTTGATAATCCGCGACGACCTGCTCGCCGATGCCGAGCGCCGGCAACAAGGGATCGGGCTCCTGCGCCAGTTCCTCGACCCCCGCGGCGGCGAACAAGGGCAAGGTTTTTTCGCCCGGCAGGCGGCGCGCGGCCCATAGCGCGGCGCGGCGATCGAACCGCTCGCGCGGCTCAAAGGTCATCGCGCGGCAGGAGCGGAAGGCGTCGGCATCGGCAAGAAGTTTTAGCGCGCGCGAGGACAGAGCCGTGCGCGCCGCGCAGGATTCCAGCGTGTCAAACCCCTGCCCCCGCGCCGCCACAAGTTTTTCAATTTCATCCTCGCGCAGCCCGCTGATCTGGCGAAAGCCGATGCGCAAGGCAAGACCGGCGTCGCCGCGCTCCAGCGTATTATCCCACTGGGAAGCGTTGACATCGACCGGGCGGATTTCCACCCCATGTTCGCGGGCGTCGCGCACGATCTGCGCCGGCGCATAAAAACCCATCGGCTGCGCGTTGAGCAGCGCGCAGGCGAACACCTGAGGATGCCGGCATTTCAGCCAGGCGGAAATATAGACGAGAATCGCGAAGGAAGCCGCATGGCTTTCGGGAAAGCCATAAGAGCCAAAGCCCTTGATCTGTTCGAAACAGCGCTGGGCAAACGCGCGCTCATAGCCGCGCGAAACCATGCGTTCGACCATCAAGGATTCGAACTGGCCGATCTCGCCGAGATGCCGGAATGTCGCCATGGCGCGCCGCAACCGATTGGCTTCGGCCTCGGAAAACTCCGCCGCCACCATGGCGAGGCGCATCGCCTGCTCCTGGAACAGCGGCACGCCCAGCGTCTTGCCGAGCACGCTCCGCAATTCGTTCGCATCGCCGCGCCCGGGCGCGGGCGAAGGATACGAAACCGGCTCCAGACCCGCGCGCCGACGCAAATAGGGATGAACCATATCGCCCTGAATCGGTCCGGGGCGAACGATGGCGACCTCGATCACGAGATCGTAAAACGCCCTCGGCCGCAGATGTGGCAGCATGTTCATCTGCGCGCGGCTCTCCACCTGGAACACGCCAACGGAATCGCCCCGGCACAGCATGTCGTAAACGGCGGAATCCTCGCGCGGGACATCGGCCAGCCCGATGCGCAAATTCTCATGCGCCGCAAGCAGGTCGAACGCCTTGCGGATGCAGGTGAGCATGCCCAGCGCGAGAACATCGACCTTCATCAACCCGAGCGTGGCGATGTCGTCCTTGTCCCATTCGAGAAAAGTGCGCTCAGCCATGGCGGCGTTGCCGATCGGGCAAATCTCGTCGAGCCGCCCGCGCGTGAGCACGAAGCCCCCGACATGCTGCGAAAGATGACGCGGAAACCCGAGAGTTTTTTGCGCGAAAAACAGCACTTGCGCAATGACGGGATTGTCGGGATCGAGGCCCGCCTTCGCGACCTCCGCGCCGCCGAGCCGTGGCGAACCATGGCCGCCCCATTGCAACGACGACAGCGCGCCGATCATGTCCTCGGACAGATCAAAAACCTTCGCCACATCGCGCAAGGCGCTGCGCGAGCGATAGCGGATCACCTCCGCCGCGAGCCCCGCGCGCGCGCGACCGTATTTCGCGTAAATATGCTGGATGACCTCCTCGCGGCGCTCATGCTCGAAATCGACGTCGATATCAGGCGGTTCGCGCCGCTCCGACGAGATGAAGCGCGCGAACAGCAGATCGTTGACCGCCGGATCGACGGCGGTGATGCCGAGCACATAGCAAACCGCCGAATTGGCCGCCGAGCCACGCCCCTGGCACAGAATGCCCTTTTCCCGCGCGAAGGAAACAATGTCGTGAATGGTGAGAAAATAGGGCGCGTAATCGAGTTCCGCGATCAAGGCCAGTTCATGCGCAAGGAGGTCGCTCACCTTTTGCGGCGCCCCTTCGGGATAGCGCAACGGCAGGGCGCGGTGAACCAACTCTTCCAGCCAGACCTGCGGCGTCCAGCCTTGCGGCACGGGTTCATCGGGATATTCATAGGCGAGGTCGCGCAGATGAAATTTTACCCGCGCGAGAAAGTTTTGCGTCTCTTCAATCGCCTCCGGCGCGTCGGCGAACAGTCGCGCCATTTCGCCTGGCGCCTTCAAATGCCGTTCCGCATTGCTCTCCAGGCGACGACCCGCCTGCGCGAGCGTGACATGCTCCCGCACGCAGGTCAGCACGTCCTGCAAGGGGCGGTCTTCGGGGCAGGCATAAAGCACATCGTTCTGCGCGAGACTCTTTACGCCCTGCCGCAGCGCCATCTCCCGCAAGGCTTGAAGCCGGCGTCGATCCGCGCCGCCGCGCGGCATGGCGACTCCGAGCCAGAGCCCCGCGCATTTGTTTTTCGCGCGCGCCAGAAAGGACTCACATTCACGCGGTGGGGGCGGCGGCAAGAGGATCAACAGAAGGTCGCCCGCGTCGGTCAGCAAATCCTCGAAATTCAAAAGGCATTCGCCCTTTTTCGCGCGACGTTTCCCAACGGTGAGCAGGCGACAGAGTCGCCCCCAGCCGGCGCGGTTCCTTGGATAGGCGATGATATCAGGCGCGCCATCCGCGAAGACCAGACGCGCCCCGACAATGAACTTGAAATTTTTCGCCCGCTTGGAAAGCTTCTCGTCCTCGCAAAAATCTTCCAGCGCGCCAAGCGCGCGCACCACGCCGGCGACGGAATTGCGATCACACAGGCCGAGGCCCGAATACCCCAGTTTCAAAGCCCTGAGGATCAGCGTTTCCGGCTGCGAGGCGCCGCGCAGAAAAGAATAATTCGAGGCGCAAGCCAGTTCGGCGTAAGTCACGCAAACAGTCCATGAAGAAACCAACGCGGCGCCGCCTCGCCGCGCTCGTAAAGGCCGTGGCGGAACAGCCAGAACCGCCGCCCTTCCGCATCCTCGACGCGATAATAGTCCCGCTCCGGCGCCTCCAGTCCATGCAACCGCCAGTCGGGCGCGATGCGCTCCGGTCCTTCGGCGCGCAGCACGTCATGTATTTTTCGCCGCCAGCGAAATCGCGCGGGCGGCCCATCCGGCGCGAGCGCAACGACCTCGACCGGTTGTGGCGGATCGAACAGAGTGAGAGGCCGCGCCGGCGGCTCGCCGGGAACCGGCGCGGGCCATGTTGAAGGCGGCGCGGAGGCGGGAACCGCGCGGCTTTCACGCTCTGGCTCATGCGCATCCTCGCGCATGAATCGCAGCACGCGCGCGCGGCCGAAACGCGTGGTGAGGCGATCGAGCAATTCGCTCAACTCCCGCTCGTTGTCGTTCCGGGCGGCGCCGTCGAAACTCTCCTGATGCGCGTCGCATGTTTCCGCGCGCGGCACGGCGAGACGCAGGGCGTCGAAGCCGAAGCCGGGGTCGAGCGGATCGGCGAGCGAGTCGAGTTTTTCGCGAAACAGCCGCGCGAGGAATTTTTCGTCGCGCGTCGGCCGCAGGGTTTCTATATCAAGGCGGCGCACATGGCCATCGGCGCGAAAGAAAGACAGTTCGAACCTGCGTCCGCCTTCGCCGCGCTGCTCCAAAAGGAGAGCGACGTCATGCAGCAGGTCGTCGATGACAGATTCCACCGCCTCGCGCTGCGAAAAAGGTTCGAGGAAATGCCGTTCGACCATGCGGTCGGGCGGAGGCCTCAGAGGCGTGATGCGATGGTCGGCGCGGCCGAACAGCCGTTCGAGTCGAAAAGGAAACTCATTTCCGAAACGCGCGGCGAACACCCGCGTCGGCCGCGCCGCCAGATCGCCGAGCGTCTTGAAGCCGGCGCGACCAAGAGCGAAATGGATTTCCTCATCCGCTTCCAATGCGGCCAGCGGCAAACGCGCGACTGCGCCTTCCGCTTGGTCCGTAAAGGTTCCGCCAGCGGAAAACCGCGCCAAAGCGCGCGCGCAATCTGGCGACGGCGCCACGGCGGCCTGAGCGGTGAGACCCCATGCGCGGAAATCGGCGATGACGCGCGCGCGCATCGCCTCCTCTCCGCCGAACAGATGCGCGCAGCCGGCGATATCGAGCACAAGGCCATGCGGTTCGTCGAGCGCCGCAAGCGGTGTGTAGCGTTCGCAGCGCGCCGCAAGGCGCAACAGCAGGGCGCGATCGGCGGCGGGATCGGCGGGCGCGACGAGGAGGCTTGGCAAACGCGCCCGCGCATCCGACAGCGACAGGCCGGGCGTCAATCCCTGCGCCAGGGCGGCGGGGTCGAGCGCAAAAAGCCTTTGCGCATTGGCGCGTTTTTCCACCAGGGCGAAGGGGCCTTCATCCGGCGCGCCGCCGCAAAGGCGCAACCGCTCCGTCGGCAGGAAGGGCAGGAAGAGAGCGAGGTAAAGCCGCATCGTCCGGCTCTGGGATCTGGTGAAACAGGCCTTGGTCACGCAACCACTCCAAACGCCACGAACGTTCCGCCGTTAGCCCACGATGGCGCAGCAAGGTGATCTCAAAACCGGGCGCGCCCGGCGCATTGGCGGACAGGGCGCGCGACAGACAGGCGCGCGCCTGCCAACGAGAGGCGGCGGCGCTGGGCGGGGGGCCGGTTTGCGCGTCTTCGAGACCGACGCGCAGCAGGAACAAGGTGACGCCGGATTTTTCCGCCGCCCGCGCCAGACGCAAGGTGGCGGTGAGATTTTTTAACACATGCGGCGTCCCGACAATTTCGATCAAGGCGGCGCCGAGGCTCTTGCAGCGCGCCGCCTCCATCCCGGCGCGCAAGACGGCTTGCGCATCGCGCCCCCGCACCAGCGACAAGAGCGCGGGATCGACGCCAAACTCCGCCAGACCGACGCCATTCAGTCGCCCAGCCTCGTCATCGAGAAAATCCGGCCGCGCCCAAAGCAAAGGCCGCTCCGGCGCGGCGCGCCGGGCCAAAGCCAGGCAGAAGCCGGCGGCGGCCGACCAATCGGCCCAAGGCGCATGAATTTCGTGCAAGGCGGCGCGGTTCAATCCGCCGCCCAGGACATGATCCACCTCGCTCGCGCCAAGAGCGAAAGCCTGCTCGCGATCCGGCGCGCCAAGGCCATGCCGGATCGCGATCCGGGCGAGAACCAACCGCAAGCCAGCCAAGGTTTTGACGCGAGACATCATTCGCCCCTCTGCATGACATGCATGGCGTTTGCACGAGATTGTTCTTGCTATGTTCTTATCAAATCCCGAAACGCCGAAAGAGTCAAGAGAGCATGCGACACGCGCCCGAAACGCAAAAAAGCCCCGCCCGGCTGTAATGCATCAAATCATATGGCCAGCGGGATTAGCCGGCATTGGGTGGGATTGAGCGCGCCGAGGGCCTAGGAAACCGGGCGTCAGAGGGCGGCGGCGAGGCGAGCTTACGTCGAAGGCGTGTGTCAGATCAAATGGCCAAGAATCGACGCGGCGGCATCGAATTCCGGGCGAGTCCGGCTGGAAGGTGCAAATGGTCAGGCGCGCGGCGAGGCGTGCCGCGATTTGGCGGACTTGCCCGGAATTCGGGAGAGTGCAGTGCATTGGGCGCGACTTGGCGTTTTGGGCCAACATGCAAATTTTACGGGCCTCGAAGGTGTTCCCGGTGTGGTCATTCGGCCGGATCAATTGAAAACCAGAGACCCATCCCTTGCACCACCTGGAGCGCATATTTCTCGCCATCGAGCATCGCCTCCCCCTTCTTGTCCTTACCTTTAAAGCCGGACATGATCGTTCTTAAGGCGACGCCGCGCTGATCTTTATCGACGCTGGGCGAAAAAATCTCCATCGCGACGGAGATCGATAGGAGCCAGTCGGCCATCGACTTCGAGTCGCCATCCCAGATAACGACGCCGGTCAGGCCGGACGCCCTTTTGACGATTAACGCGGCGACATGTTCACTGGCCTGATAGGTGCAAGTGTCTCGATCATCCTTGGCGCACTGCTGGAGAGCAAAGCGGGTATCGATTTTAAGCTTTCTCGCGGCTTCGTTGAAAGCCGTTGCGAATTCGTCAGCCTTAAACGTAGGCGCCGCAAAACAAGAAGATGAAAGCAACATCACGAATGCAAAGAGAGCATGCTTCATAGCCGATTATCCCACCAAACAACTTTGCCGATAATTTTAAAGGAGCCGTCGCGCTTCAGGTTGAATACTTCAGGCTGGTATTCGACAGCATTGTCGCTGTGGATGGAGATCCAGTCATTATCGATCCTTTGCAGGCGCTTCAGTCGCACGTCTCCCTTTTGAAGGAACACGTAAACGTCGAGCGGGCTCTTGCTGCGCTTGGAGTGTGCCGAAGGCAGGATCGATTGGGCGCGGTCTATCATCAGCAGTGCACCATCGTCGATCGTCGGCTTCATCGAGGAGCCGCGCGCACGCAGGGTTTCGAGCCTCGCCCTGGCCGCATCGTCGCCGAGCAGCTTTTCCAGGAAGACATAAGGGAAAGGGATGACGCTCTCGACCTGGACGACATCGACGAATTTGCCTTCGCCCGCAGCGGCGGAAACGTCGAGGTGCGGGATGTGGACGATCTCGATCGGTGGGGCGGGGAGAGCCGATGTCGGCGCGGCAAAATTGGATGAAATTCCAGGCGGCTGCGCCACAATTTCAGCGTCGCCAAAGAAAACCGACGGCACGGTGTCGCAAGCGGCGGCTATCAACAAGAACCGATCGACCGTGGGAGATGTACGACCGGTCTGGTAATCCACCAACGTTTTTTCAGGTATTTTTGTTAAAGTACTGATTATACGTCGTTTTGTTGGGATATAGAGATAACCCTGAAGCTTTTCAAGGAATAACGCGCTCAACTGGCACGCAGTGTAATCTACTTGCTTTGCTGAGAGGGACAGAATGTCGGAGGATTCATCCGGCGCTCCGCCCTCGAAGCGCATAGCGTCAGCCGGGCTAAGACCTGCGGCGAGTAAGATCGCGAAAAAACGGTCTATCGGCGGAGTCGTGCGGCCGGTGAAATAGTCCTTGAGCGTATTCTCGGAAATTCCAGTCTTTTGCGCGATGCCCTTGCGTTGGGCTGTTCCCTGCAACGCTCCGCGCAGCAGGTCGAGCGCGCGCGCGCCGAACCGCGCGACGTTATCATCATGCTCGTTTTTCAATAAATCACCCATGGGTGATGGTTTCCGCTTGACGTTATCTCGTTCGCTTGCGAATAATCACCCATAACTGATTTGTGGGTGATATTTAGGTGATGACCGCTTCCTCACATGTTCCCTCCGGCTGGCATCGCGCCGACATCATCGCTGCGGTGCGAAAACGTGGTTCGACCCTCTCGGAGATGGGTCGCAACATCGGCCTAGCGCCGAAAAGCATGCATTGGGCGCTGGGTAAGCGCCATCCGCGTGCGAACGTCGCGATTTCCAAATTCATCGGCGTACCGCTTCACGAACTTTGGCCGAGCTTTTACCCGGCGCCGCTGGCCGAAGCTACACCCGAAAATGCGCTGTTGTCCCGCAAAAAGGCGTCCTGATGGCTCCTCCTTTCATTGATATCACCAGCATTGATACGCGCAATCGACTGCGCGATTTTGACCCGGACGTGGTCGAATTCATCGCCCCGTCAATCCGGGACAATGCTGGCAAGCCGCGCTCTCCGATTCTTGTGCGACCGAAGCTGTGCGACGGTTTCGAATATGGGCTGATCTTCGGTCTACATCGCCTGGAATGTTTTAGGCTGTTGAAAATCGAACGGCTTGAGGTCGGTGAAAACGGCCACGTCATCATCCGAGATATGGATGACGATCAGGCGCAGCTTGCCGAGATTGACGAAAATCTGATGCGCGGCGAGCTGAAGCAGCTCGATCTCGCCATGTTCGTCGCCGCCCGCCAGGGCGTCTATGACCGCATCTATCCCGACAAGATAAATGGTAAGTCGCGGAATTCACATGCGGTTCAAAAATCGCAAAGTTTGCGAACCTTCGGCGAACGGTTTTCCAAGAACATTGCCCGTAAGCTCGATGTCTCCGAGCGGGCCATCCAGTATCTGCTCGAAATCTCAAAGTTGGACGAACAGGCCGTCCGTGACCTGCGTGGTTCGGCAATTGAAGACAATCAGCGGGAATTGCTGGCGCTAGCGAAGCGGCCCGCCGATGAACAGCGCCAGATCGCGGCTGCGATCCGCGACGGGCGGGCCAAGGCCATCGCGCCGGCGCTGGTTGCTGTGGGTCTGGCTGAGCCGCCGCCGATCGAGCCGCCTCAAAAGCGGATTTATGCCGAACTGGTCGGCGCCTGGGACCGGGCCGACAAGATCACACGCTCGCAGTTTCTAGAATTCGCAGGACTCTCCTACGCGGCGACCAGGGGAGCGAAGAAATGAGCTCCCCTTCCGACGATGGCCGCCTCGCGATCTATGCCTCCATCGGCAAAATTGAGGCGGAGCTTGCGCGCCTACGTGATCTGGTCAGGCAGGATGAGCAGGTCGGCATTGTCCATCAGGCGAAAATCTTGGCTTCGCTCAGCGTCGACGCCGCCGAGTTCTTGCGCGAGGTTCTCGGCGAGGCCGAACCGCGTCAGCAAATTGCCCAGAGGACGGGGATTCCAGGCGGGACACTCAAGGACTATTCCACCGGCCGCACATTGCCGCCGATCGACCGCTTTTTCTCAATCATGGCGGCGGTGGCTGATCTCAATTCCCCGGAGATCGCCGCGAAATGATCTCCCCCGACCGCTTTCTCCTGCTCGTGTTCTGTCTCGCGCCCTGGGCAGTGGCGGCGGCCGTGATTTTTGGCGCGCTCATGCTTGAGCGGCGCGCGCGCTCCCGCTCTCCCCGGTCTCGCTGATCCCATGAAATCCTGGCTGACCACATCCGAACTTGCGGTGCTGGCGCTGCCCGGCTTCCCTTCCACCCGTCAGGGATGGGACGATCTGGCTGCGCGCGAGGCTTGGGCGGAGCGTTCGGGGTTGAGCCGGGACCGCCAGAAGCGCGGCGGAGGTGTGGAATATCATGTGGACCTGCTGCCGCCGGCCGTGCTCGCGGCCTATGTCGCCAAGGCGACCGGGCGCGTGGTGGTGGCGGAGGAGGACCGGCTGCTCGGCGAGGCATTCGAGCCGGAGCAGGTGAATGCGGCGGCGTTGGAACATCGCGACGCGCGGCTCGCGCTGGTTTGCGCCGCCGACCGGATCGCCAAAGGCGGCGCGATGACTCGGCAGACCGCCGACACCATTTTCTGCGCCCACTACAATGCCGGCAAGGTCGAGGTGGATGATTGGGTCCGCACGGCGGTGAAGCAGTTGTCGCCGCGTTCGCTTCGGCGTTGGCGCGACCTGCGCGCGGCCGGAGAGATCGGGCGTCTCGCTGTCGATCGCGGCGTCGGGCGGCGCGGCAAGGGCGTGCTGGATGCGCCGGAAGTGCGCGGCTGGCTGCTGGGTTACATCGCGCTCAAGCCGCATTCCTCAGCGCAGTCGGCGCACGATTATTTGCGGGCGCAGTTCCCCGAGATTGACGTGTCCGTGGTCACGGTTTCGCGCGCTTTAACCGCGCTTAAAGACGTCGAAAAGGTCGCGCTCAGCTGCGTCACCAATCCGGATGCCTACAAATCGAAATATGAGATTTCCGGCGCCAACTCCAACGCGGTTTCGCGGCTCAATGAGCTTTGGCTGATCGACGCCTCGCCGGCCGACGTGATGCTGACCTCCGGGCGGCATCAGATTTACGCCTGCATCGACCGTTTCTCCCGCCGCACCATCATTTACGTCACCAAGACGCCGCGCTCGGAGGCTGTGTGCCTGCTGCTGCGCCGGGCGCTGCTGGCGTGGGGCGTTCCCGAGCGGATCAAGACCGACAATGGTTCGGATTTCAAGGCGCGGCGCACCGTCGCGCTGATGGAGCATGCGCTCAAGATCGAGGTGAATGTCGCCAGGGCCTATGACCCCAAGGCCAAGGCGCACGTCGAGCGCGTCATCAAGACGTTTCAGCACGATTGCGCGTCGGATTTGCCGGGCTTCGTCGGCCACAATGTCGGCGAGCGCAAGGTGATCGAAGAGCGCCGGAGCTTCGCTGAGCGCATGGGCATGTCCGACGACAAAGTGTTCGACGTGTCGCTCGACGCCAAGGCGTTTCAGGCGGCTTGCGACCATTGGGCGGGCGTGCGCTACGAGCATCGCAAACATGGCGGCGATGACATGGGGCGGATGTCGCCGTTTCAGAAGGCGGCTTCGTACCAGGGTAGCATCCGCAAGATCGACGATGTCCATGCGCTCGATTTGCTGATGGCTCCGATCGCCGGCAACGACGGTGTGCGCACGGTTTCCAAGAAGGGCGTGAGGACCGATAATTCGGTTTACATGGTTCCCGCCGTGCTGCCGGGGACGCGCGTGTTCGTGCGCATGGACCCCGCCGACCTCGGCCGCATCTTCTGCTTTAGCGAGGATGGTCTGCGATTTCTCGGCGAGGGCGTGTGCCCGGAGATGGCGGGCGTCGATCCGTCGAAACTGCTGGCGCAGACCAAGACGGCGCAGGCAGCGCTGCTGGCCGAGCGCACCGCGCCAATCCGCCGCGAGCTGCGCGACCTCAAGAAGAACAAGCCGGCGCTCGCCGCCGAGATCGCCCGCCGCGAGGCCGAGGCGGCGGGCAAGCTGATTGCGCTGCCGCGTCCCACCGAAACCTATTCCACGTCTTCGCTCGAAGCGGCGCGCGCCGCGATCGACGGGCAGGCTCAGGCGCCTGCCGCACTGTCACCCGCGCAAAACATCGAGCGCATCACGATCGCGCCACTGCCCGTTCTGGCGGTGCTGCCCGAGACCCGCCACCAGCGCTTCGCGCGCGCCAAACAGATGGAGGAACAGGAAAAATCCGGGATCGCATTGAGCATTGAGGATGCCCGCTGGCTGGCGGGCTACCGCGCCGGGTCGGAGTACCGCGCCCTGGTCGCTGTGCAGGCTTTCGCGGAGCAATCCGCGAAAAAATGAAGCCCCTGAGCTGGAACCTCAGAGGCTTCGGATTTCGAAATAGACCTTACAGGAGAAGAAAATGGCAGATAGGCCGAAAAACGTCAATACCGGACAATCGCTGATCGTGCTCAGCAATGTTCTCGCCTTCGTCGAACTTGCCATGCTGGTTAAGGACCGGTCGCCGGGCCTGCCGAATTTCGGCGTGTTTTCAGGATTTTCCGGCTACGGCAAGACTTACGCCGCCGCCTACGTGCGCAATTTGATGCGCGGAATTTATGTTGAGGTCGGATCGTCCTGGACCTCGAAAACGCTGGCCACCAACATTCTCTATGAATTGGGAATCGTGAATCCGCGCGGTTCGGTCGCGGATATGGTCGAGCAGGTGGTGCGGCTGCTCGGCGACGAACCCGACCGTCCGCTGATCATCGACGAAGCCGACAAGATGGTCACGAAGGGCTATGTCGAGATCGTCCGCGAGATCGCCGACAAGTCGCAAGTGCCGGTGCTGTTGATCGGCGAGGAGGCGCTGCCGCAACTGCTCGTGCGCATCGAGCGCGTGCACAATCGCGTCCTGAAATTCGTCCAGGCTCAGCCCTGTGAAGAGGACGATACGCGGGCGCTGGCGCAGATGATCCTCGGCGACACCCCGATCGAGGACGCGCTGATCGTCGCCATCCGAGAAAAGACGCAGGGACGCGCCCGACGCATTGTCACCAATTTGGCCAATGCGCGCGACTGGGCCGCGACTAACCAGCCGGCAGGTGGGCTGACCCTCGCAAATTACGGCGCTCTGATCGCGACCGGCGACGCGCCGGCCATGCGCAACGGCAAGCTGTGAGGGGGTGGCTATGACACACTCTCTCAAGGTTTCCCTCATGCGGTCGCCCGCCTTTTATTGGAAGGCAGCCTGCGAATTTGGATCGAAGGGATTCACGACCGCCGATCTGGCCGGCTGCACCTGCGGGGTGGCTTACGCCACCGTGCGGAATTGGATTCGCGCCATGCGGAATGAGGGCGAATTGATCGTGGTGGGCTCTGTGCCTTCACTCGCCGGAAAGCCCAAGCACGTCTACGCCGTCAAGCGTCCACGCGCCAAGGGGCCGGGCCTGCGGCGGCCAACCTCCGATGGCGCTTACGGGCTGGTCACTGAGCAAATTTGGCAGACGATGCGGATGCTGAAAGGCTCGTGGACAACCGACGAGCTGGCGCTGGCGTCCTCCACCGAAGAGGTCGTTGTCCTTCGAAACACGGTGCAAAGATATGTTCGGTCGCTGGTTCGCGCCGGGATCGTGCATGTGGTCAAGCCGCCGATCCGGACCCGCCGTGGTTCGGTCTCCGCGCGCTACAACCTGACCCGCACCGGCAACACGGGGCCGCTGCCGCCGAAGCTGCTGCAGGCCGACTTCGTGTTCGACCAAAACCTCCAGAAAATCGTCGGCGAAAGCGAGGTGCGCAATGGCCTCGTCTAAATCCCGGACCAACTTTGTCGGGAACGCCGAACGCAACTGGGGGGCGGCGCTGCCCGATTGGGTGCGCGTCCTCGCCGAGGAGGCAAACCGCTCGTCCGGCTCCGAGGTGGCGCGGCGTCTCGGCTATTCGCCCGCCGTGGTCACCGGCGTCATCAACGGGACCTATCCCGGCGACATGGGCACGGTCGAGGCAAGAGTGCGCGGCGCGCTGATGAACGAGACGGTGGATTGCCCCGTTCTCGGCGAACTGACCCGCGACCGCTGCCTCTCCGAACAGAAGATGAGGCGGATCGGCTCGTCTTCCCTCCGGGCGCGGATTTCCCGCGCCTGCCGCTCCGGCTGCCCGCATTCGCGGCTGTCGAAGCGCGACGACGAGGGAGGCTCCGATGTCCAGAGCTGAGGGGCTGCGCGCCTGGCGCGACTATCTGGCGGCTAATCCTTGGGGCGTCGAGCTAAAGGGGCCAGGGCTTGAACTGCTGAAGCTGACGCTGGAGGTGGCTGTCGCCGAGATCGAGGCGCTGGAGCAGCCGGAGCGGTTGAAACGGCTTGCCGCCAAGGCGGCGCGCGATCTGGCGGTGGCGCGAAAGGCCGAGGCCGTCGTCGCCGCCGCGCGGTCCGGGAAGCTGTCCGTGCTGGCGGCTTACCGGATGTCGCGCCGGCGCAAGGCGTCGTCGAACGCGGGAGGCGTCGCATGAAGCTCGCCGATCTCATCGTGATGGTGGCGGAAGCTTTCGGCCTCTCCGTCGCCGAGGTGCGCACGGCCACGAAGCGACGCAACATCGTCGCGGCGCGGGCTGCTTATGGAGAGCTGGCGCGGCGCTACACGGCGCGCAGCTCCGAGGAAATCGCCGCGCCGATCCATTCGATGGGCCAGACGGTCTCGTGCGGCTGGCGGCGCTTCGACCGCTATTTGCGGGAGGCCCGTTTCGCCAAAACCTTCGCCGCGCTCGACGCGGCGCTGGCGGCAAAGCTGCCCCGCGCGCCGGAGCGGGTGAAGACGCGGAAAAAGCCCTGGATGAAGGGGAAGGCGAAGGGCCGGCCCCGGCTCGGGCCGGCGCCCGTTCCTCCCGATCTCGCGCATGAGGCGGGCTCGATCATCTCCACCTTCCACAATCAAAGGCGCGAAATCGAGCGCATGGAAAAGGCTTATCACAATGGCTTCTGAACATTCTCATCCCGGCGCCATCGATGTCTCCGGTCGTCCCTACCTTCGCGACGCGCGCGGCGCACTCGTGCCTGTCGAATCGATCAAGGCGATGGACCTGCTGATTGACGGACAGGTGCGCAAAATTCTCGCCTTCGCGGCCGAGCTGTCGGCGCAGGTATCCCGGTTCAAGGGGCACACTTTCGAGGACATCGGTGCGCTTCAGGCGCTGGTCGATCAGGAATACGGCGCCAAGCTGGGCGGCGCGAAAGGTAATCTCACGCTGACCAGCTTCGACGGCTGCATGCGCGTGATGTTGCACATGCAGGACCAGCTCGACTTCGGGCCGGAGCTGCAGACGGCGAAGAAGCTGGTCGACGAATGCCTGTCCGAATGGGCGGCGGACGCCTCGGCCAACATCCGCGCCCTGGTGACGCGCGCCTTCCAGGTCGACAAGGAAGGCCGGATCAACCGCGCGGAAATCTTCATGCTGTTGCGCGTCGAGATCGCCGACGAGCGCTGGCAGCGGGCCATGGACGCCGTGCGCGATTCCATCCGCGTCCTCGGCTCCAAGGCGTATCTGCGCTTCCAGTGCCGGCCGGCTCCCGAGGCGGCCTGGTCCAGCATCACCATCGATCTCGCAGCGGCTTGAGGGAGGCAACGCATGATGACGAACGAATTGCTCGCGGGCCTTGGCCAACAACCGCTCCCTCCGCAGCCCACGCGCGAGGAGGTGGTCCAGATCATCGATGAAGTCCGCAAGGCTTTCGGCGCGCCCGGAGATTGGGGCTACGGCACGTCAAAGGGAGACAGCCTCTTGCGGCTTTACACCGTCGCGCGGTTGCTTAGCCGCCCCGTGGTCGCCGCCGATAGCGAGGCCGCGAATGCTTGAACTGATGCTCCTCGCCAAGGCGGCCGAGCCCGTCGCCGTCGCGCCCCGCGACATCGTCACGGTGGATTTTCAGGGGGCTCGCCACAAGGGAACCGTGCGCGCTTTGCGCGCCGGCCATCTGCTGATCGACGTCGAGACCGAAGCCGGGCCGATCCTCGCTCTGGTCTATCCCGACGCCATCCTCGACATCATCGGGAGGGCAACATGAAAACCATCCACGTTTACAACAAGGGCGACATCATGCGGCGCGCCCACAAAATCGCCCGCGACGCCCGCGAGGCGAAAGCCCGCGCGGCCTGGGAGGACTCCCGGTCCGTTGTCTGCGGTCGCTACAAATACACGATGACGCTGAAGGCCTGCCTCGCCGCCACGCCGGTGGATTTTTCGGCCGCCATGAAGCAGGCCTGGGCGGAAGCCAAGGGGGTGGAGTCCCTCCGCGTCGACAGGTCGCGCGCGCTGGTTGTTGTGCGCAACAGCTTCGACTTGGCGCCGATGCGTCGGCGCTTCCGCATCTCGCGCGTGCTGCCGCTGCTGGCGCGCATCGCGCGCTTTGTGTCCAGCCGATACATCGGGAGGGCGGCGTGAGACTCCTCGCCTATTGCATCGCGGCGCTCGCCTTCGCGGCGGGCGCCGGCGTTCAGCTCTTCCGCGCCGACTGGTGGCTCGCCGCCCTGTGCGTGTCGGCCGCGTCCGGGTTTCTCGGCCTCGCGATCGACCACGTCCGCGCCCGCGCCTTCGCGGAGTTCGAGGACATCTCCTTCCGCGCTTTCGTGGGAGACCGACATGGCTGAGCGGCGCGTGTTCAAGCCGCAAACCGGGCCGGTGGCGCGCGCCTTCGAAAAGGCCTGGTGTGAGCATTGCTCACGCCATGGCGATCCCTCGGATGCTTCGGGCTGCTGGATCTTGTTCGCCGCCGCGATCTACGACGCCGAGGCTCCGGACTATCCCGAAGCCTGGGTAATCGGCGAGGACGGGCCGGAGTGCCGGGCTTTCGAGGCCCGGCCGTTCCCGCCTGACAGCCCGGATCATCCCGACTATGGGCGCGGGTTTCTCGACGCCGTGGCCGGGGAGATCGTGCCCCTCGACGCCGGGTTCTACTACTGCTGCGGCTTCTCCGCCGGGCTGCATGCGCAAGCCGTTTTCGACCGCGCCCATGTGCTGGTGGCGCGCGGTGGCGTCGGCATTTTCGCGGAGGGTGCGAGATGAGCGACGAAAACGTTTTGTTCGCCGTGAATATGGTCGCGGCCTCGCTTTCCGATGACGCGTTGAAGCAACTGGCCGCCGTCGCCTTGGCGGAGCTTTCCGGCGCTCCCCTGGCCTGGGAGGAGGTCACCTTGGCCGCGACGCGCGATCTGTGCGAGGGCCGCGACGGCCGCGCCGTTTTGACTCCCTTGGCGCGCGCCGTGCTCGGCGTCATCTCTCGCCTGGCGAGGACCGCCGCATGAGCCCCCGTCTGGATCAAACCAAGGCCATCCACGTCCTGAAAAAACAGGCAGGCATGACCGACGCCGACTATCGCGCCCACCTTGAAGGCCGCTTCAAGGTGGTTTCAAGCCGGGAGCTTTCCGAGGATCAGGCCGGCGCGCTGCTCGACGATTTGCGCGCGGCGGCCGGTCAGCCGAAGCCCGCTTTTTCCGCCAAGCGGGCGTCGGGCAAGTTCGCGCCGGTGCTTCAGGCGCTGTGGATCGCGGCCTACAACCTCGGCATCGTCGAGAAGCCCGACGATGCGGCCATGCTCGCCTTCGTGAAGCGGCAATGCAAGGTCGACCATGACAGGTTCATGGTGGATGGCGAGGCCGCGCGGCCCGCCATCGAGGGGCTCAAGGCGTGGATCGCGCGCGAGGCCGGCGTCGAATGGGTGAGCGGCGCCGATGCGGGGCGGCGCAACAAGCTGCGGGTGCTCGCCGCGATCGACCGGCGCATCCGCTGGGCCGGGCTGGCCGGCTTCGACATGGGCAGTTTCGCCACGCTCGAAGGGTTCGGCAAGCTGGAAGACTGCACCGATCGGCAACTCGACAAGCTCGCGGCGAAAATGGGCGCGGTGCTGCGCCGCCAGCAGGAGATCGGGGGCGCCAATGGTTGAGTTCGCCACCGCCGACCGGATCGCCCGCGCCGTCGTGGCGGCGGCGCGGCTCACCGGGGCCGATCCCCTGACGCTATACGAGGTCAGGACGGGCGCGTCTTCGCCCATGGCGCGCGCGCGGACCATCGCCTTCGTCGCGCTACGCGAGGCGCTGCCCGACCTGCGGGTTGTGGCGATCGAGCGGATGCTCGGCCTTGCGCGCGGGTCGGCCTCGAACGTCCAGAAATATCGCGCGTCCGCGTCCTGGTGGCGCGAGGATTGGGTCGATGAGGTTGTCGGCGCCATTGTGGCGTCGGAGATCGAGGCGGCGGAGGCAGAAGCCCCGCTCGACGCGGCGCCACTCGTTTCGGCGGCGCCCGCGCCGTCGGTCCAACAACCCGCGCCACAGCCTGAAACGCCGGCCGCGCTCGCCAGCCATATGCCGCGCACGGTGCTCAGCGCCGTGCGCGGCTTCGCCGCCGCTGGTCAGGGCGCCGTCTTCATCGCGCGCGAATGCGCGTTGCCGGTCGAGTTGGTGCGCGAAATCCTCCGGAGCGCGCCGGTGAAATATCGCCCGGAGCCGAAGCCGCGCCGGTCCGGGCATGCCCTGCCCATGGGCGAGCCGCCGGCAGGGCGCTCGGCGCTAGACGAGCGCCGCGCCCAGGCGCGGGCCGAGCCGGCGGGCGTCGTAAAGCGAGGCGGCGTAAGCCTGCCGCGCCTCTCCTTCCTCGATAAGGGCGCGTGACATGCAGCTCGCCGACCTCGACCGCGACGAACTGCTGGCGCTGGCGGAGCAATTCTGCCCGGCGGATGGTCCCGCGCTGTTGCGCGCGCGGGTCGAGGCGGCGCGCAAGCGGGAGGCGGCGAGCTTTTCCGCCTGGAAGAAGGCGAGCGACACGGCGATCGCCGATGCCCGCGCCGCCCGCGCCCGGATCGAGGCCGGGCGTTTCGATGAGGCGACCACCAATCTGATGCGAATTTCCAAGGAGTCGACGCGGCAAGCGGCGAAGCTGTGGACGGCCTATGGCAAGGCCTTCCAGCGCCGCGTGGCCGTCGCGCGCGAAGCGGCGAGGGTCCGCGCATGACAGGCTTGCGCCAGATCAAATTGACCAATCCCATTAAAGCGCCTAGCGTTTTCAGGTCCAGTCCCGCCGTAGCAAGCGGCCCGGACATCCACTTCCGTAAGCGGCTACGCCCCGAGAAAGCGTCTCACGACGTTCATCCGGGAGCCGCACGTGTATGTCCAGGGTGCAAGCCTAAAGACGCGCGGGCATCGGCTTACGGCGGTGTTGCTAACTCCCGGAGCCGAATGGCTCAGAGAGGTGTACATTGTGAGTTATTTAGACTTTTCCACCCCCGCCCTTTGCCCGGTGCTCGCCCTAAATCCGAGCGCGGCCGACTTGCGGAGTTGGTGCGCCGCACAGCGCAATCTCGACTCGGCGACGACGCGGACCGCGCAGCTGGTGGCGGCCATGCGCGCAATCACGGCGCTGGTTGCGCAATGCAAGGCGGTTGCCGCGACTCCGGACGAATTGTCGGCCATGTTGGAGATGCTGACGCAGAACGCCGAGACGATACTGGCCCATCTGGACGCCGTGGCCAGCCAGGCGGTCTGACCCGGATTAGTAATGCGATAAAGCCGGCCTTCCGCATGGGAGGCCGGTCATGATCGCGCTGGACGCCCTCGTCAACGAGATGCGGCTGACTTACGCCGAGCGCCGCGACCGCCTGGAGGCGCAAAAAGCGGCGCTGGCGCGTGGCGACAAGCGCACAACTTTTACCGTCGAAGAGATCGCCAAAAGGCGCGGACGCCTGCCCCAGCTCGAAGCCGTGGGACGCGGGCTGGCCGCGCTTGCGGCGCGCCGGGATGACGTGCCGGAATGGATTTTGCAGGCGTTTGAGGGAGGCGGCGATGGAGTTTGATCCTGTCGAGACCATCCTCGCCCTCAAGGCCGACGCCGCTTCGGCCGACTATCTGGCCAAGAGCCGCGCCTGCGGTGACGCCAGAGAGGCGGCGCGAACAAAGCCTTCCAAGTATCGGGCTTATCTCGTCGCCAATGTCCAATGCGAACAGGCGTTCGCAGCGTGCCGTCGCGCTGACGCCAAATGCAATCGGCTGTTTGCGGCGTTGTGCGCAGCCTATGACCGCGAGGCGGCCCGTCGTGACGGAGAACGGGCATGATACCCCTTTTCCCGCCGCTGCCCTCGCGCCGCTACGACATCATCGCCGCCGATCCGCCCTGGGAGGTCAAGACCTATTCGCCCAAAGGCTGGGAGAAGGCGCCGCAAAAGCATTACGCCTGCCATCCGATCGAGCGCATTTGCACGCTCGACGTCGCCAGTGTGGCGCGGCGGGACGCCTGGCTGTTCCTGTGGACCTCCGCGCCTTTGCTGGATCGCAGCTTCGACGTGCTGCGCGCCTGGGGTTTCCGCTATTGCACGCGGATCGCATGGCGCAAGGTGACACGCGCCGGCGCCGTGCGCACCGGGCCGGGCTTCGTTGTGCGGACGCAGCACGAGGACATTCTGATCGGCAAGCGCGGCGGTCCGGCCTATGCGGGTGCGCTCGAGTCCATTCTCGACGCAGCTGAGGGCGGCATGTTCGACGGCGTCGCGCGCCGCCATTCGGAAAAGCCGGAGGAATTCTACGCGGCGGTCGAGCGCTTCAAGCCCACGGCGTTCCGGCTCGACTTGTTCTCGCGCACCAATCGTCCGGGCTGGGATTGCTGGGGCGACCAGGCCGGCAAGTTCGGGGTGGCCCGCACCTCCCAAGGGGAGGCGAGCGATGCTTGATTTCCTGCCGCCGATTTATCGCGAAATCGCCGAAATCGCCGGCCTCGACGCAGTGATGAAGCTTGGCGCCGCCAAGGGCGGCACGCGGGTTTTCATCCCGCGTCCGGAGCATTGCGGACCAGAACACTGGCTGCGTTTCGCGGTCGGCGAGGCGGCGGCGCAGGCCATTTGCAATTGGCGGGGCGGCGAGGATATAGTCCTGCCGGTCGCGCCGCAGAACACCCCTGCCGGGCGGCGCCGTCTGGCCCTCGCCGCGCTTGAGGCCGGCGCATCGGCCAACGAGGCCGCGGCAAAAGCCGGCGTCCATGTCCGCACGATCTATTCCTATCGTGCGCGCGACCTGGTCAAATCCAACCAGCTTTCCCTGTTCGACGACTGACGCTGGCGACGCCAGCGTGAAGCGGCGCGGCATTCCCGTGCAATTTCGGGATCATCCGACGGGGCGATAAGCCCCGGCGCCCGATCCCGGAGCCGCCATGTCCTTCCTCGCCAATCCGCTGGCTTTCACGCCCGCCGAATTCACGTTTTACGTCGCCAAGCTGAAGTGGGCGGCGTGGCGTCCGAAATTCGTCACCCTGCACAACACGGCCGAACCGAGCCTGAAGCAATGGGCGCATTTCGGCATGGGCAAGGAGGAGGGCGAGCGCCGCATTCGCAACCTCAACCATTATTATCATGATGAGCAGGGCTGGCATTCCGGGCCGCACATCTTCGTCGCGCCGGATTTCATCTGGATCGCCTGCGACCTTGAGCATGATGGCGTTCACGCCTCCTGTTTCAACAAGGTGTCGATCGGCGTCGAGATGGTCGGCGACTATGCGGTCGAGTCCTTCACCACCGGCGACGGCGCCAAGGTGCGCGACAATGCGGCGGCGGCGGTCGGCGCGTTGTCCCACGCGCTGGGGATCGCGGCGGACAGTCTGAAATTCCACAAGGAATGCGCGCGCGACCATCACGACTGTCCCGGCAAGGCCGTGGACAAGGCGGATTTTGTCGCGCGGGTGAAGCAGCACATGGGCGTTGCGGCATGATCACGCCCGTCTTCCTCATCTTCGGCGGTCTGGCGCTGGTGGCGCTGGCTGAGGACCCGCCCTCAGCGAATATCGGCTGCGCCGCTTTCTTGCTTGGCGTGGTGGTGCTGCTCGCGCGGCTGTTGCCGTGAGCGGCCGGCGTTCGAATTCCCGCCAGACCCAGAGGCGGGACGACGGGGGCGATTTGCGGCCCCTGATTTTGGACCTTGGGAAAAGGATGGACAGTCTCATGAGCGCAATCGAACATCTCACTTCCGCCGTCGCCACGCTGACGCCCGTCGTCAAGGAGATCGGCGACGCGATCACGGCGGAGACGGCGAAAATCAAGGCGGGTCTCGCTTCCGATGACAGCGCCACTGTCGAGGCCGCCGCCACCCAGATCGACGCCCTGACCGCGTCGTTGAAGGACGCCGCCGTCGGCGCCGAAGCCGCCGTTGCTTCGGCCACCGCCCCGGCCGCCGCTGACCCCGCCGCCGAAGCCCCGGCTGCGTCCTGATTATAGATTTGAACTGAGGGGTTCGACATGAAGGGTTGGAAAACTGTTCTTCTTGGCCTCGGCGTCGCCGTCGTCTCTCCGGCCGTGAATTATATCGCGGGCATCGACTGGACCACGCTCGGCCTGTCGCCCACGGCGGGCGGCGTGATCGGCGCGGCCATCATCGGCGTCCGCGCCCTGACCAACTCGCCGGTCTTCAAGGCGGGTTGATCCATGCTGCAAATGCTCGCCGCCATCTTCGTGTTCTTGAAGGACCTGCTCGACGCCCTGAAAGCGCGGCAGGCCGAGGCGGCGCGCGCACAAGACAGGCAGGCGGGCGCCGACGCGCTCGCCTCCGACATCGACGCCAAAACCGTGGAGACCGCCGATGCTCAGCTTGCGAATGATCGGGGCACTCGCTCTGTCGACGATATTGCTGACCGGCTGCAACACGACGCCGACGACGAGGATCACGGCGGCGGCGCTGGCGCCGCTCAAGGCCCGCTGCGGCCAGCCGACCCAGTGGACGGCGGCGCAAAAGCGTGAGGTCGCGGCCGTGATGCGCCGCGACCGCACAGACCCCGGCATGCAGGTGCTGGCGCAGGAATGGGAGCGCGAGACCAGCGCGATCCGTATCTGCAGGGACGGCAAGTGAGCCGCGCCGGGCTGATCGAGGCGGAGGCGCGCCGGCGCGCGACCGAGGGCGGGTTCGATCCGGACATGCTGGCGAACAAGCTGTCGTCGTTCGATTTCGACCCCGCCGACGACGAGGCGATCTGGCGCAAATACGCCCTGATCGTCGAGGGCGAGATCGCCCGCCTGGAAGAGGCGGGGTTTATTCTTCTACCGGCGCGGGACGATGCGTTCCTCGCCGTTTTCACCAGTGTTTTGGCGCGCCTCGGGCGCTTGATGGGAATGAGCTGATGGATTCGGGGACTATGGCGCAGTGGGCGGCGGTGTTCGTATCGGTGACGTTTTCGCTCGCGGCGATGGTCCTCGCCTGGATCAATCGCCGCTCCGACAAAATCGAGGCGGTCGAGGCGACCTGCGACGCGCTCGACAAGCGCCTCGCCACCGTCGAGACCGAGGTCAAGCATCTGCCGAACGTGGACCTGGTGCATGAGCTTCAGCTCACCATGGCCGAAATGCGCGGTGAGATGAAGACGCTGCTGGCGCGCGTCGAGCCGATCAAGGCGATTTCGGAGCGGTTGCAGAACTGGGCGCTGGAAGGGCATGCAAAATGAGCTTCGCGAGTCGTCTGGAAGAAGAGGCGCGGCTGGTCATTCTGCGGGTTCTGGCCGAGCAGCCGGATCTGCGGGTGAATTCGTCAATGCTGCGCGACGAACTGGACGCTCTGTGGGGCATCAACCGCACGCGCGACTGGCTGCATGTCCAGCTCGGCTGGCTCGCCGAAATGGGCGCCATCACGGTCCAGGACGTGGCCACGGTGAAGATCGCCACGCTGACCGCGCGCGGACTCGACCATGTCGAGCGCCGCATCGTGCTTCCGGGCGTGAAGCGGCCCAGCCCGCCGGAGGCATAAATGGCGGAGGGACGCGGCCGGCTCTCCTCCCTCGACCTTCTGCCCGACGAGGCGCAGGACGATCTCGTCTGGGCGATGAGCGAGCTGAACGCGCGCAAGCGCTCGCAGGCCGATATCCTGTTCGAACTGAATGACAGGCTCGCGGTCAAGGGCGTCGATCCCGTCAGCAAATCGGCGTTCAATCGCCGTTCAATCCGGATTGCAAAGGCCTCGAAGAAGATCGCGGAGCGCCGCGCCCTGTTCGAGGGCATCGCCCCGCAGTTCACGCCGGAGAAGATCGCCGAGGCCGATATCGTGATAGGCGAACTGATCAAGACGCTGATCACGGAGCTGCTCGACCGCGAGGCCGACGAATTCGACCCCAAGGGCGCGATGGAGCTTTCGCGCGCCTACAAGCACACAATCGAAGGCCAGAGGCTGTCCGGCGACGCCAAGCGCCGCGCGCTGGCGGAGTTCGAGGGCAAAGTGGCCGGCGCCGTCGAGACGGTTTCGCGCGCCAAGGGCCTCACCGCCGCGACGCGCAACAAGATCATGGAGCAGCTCGGCGTTATCCAGAAGGGGGCGTGAGATGTGCGATGCGCTAACTGGCCTCCCGGAGCTGTGCTGGTGGAAGGAAATTGACGAACCTGTCGAGCTGCTGGTCGAGCATTGGATGTATCGCTACGCGCCTGCCGACGAGAAGGCACGCTGGCGCGAGTGGTGCAAGGGCTACTGGACGGACTTCAATGGCGGCGGTTGGGTGTGGAATGGCCTTTGCGGCCAAGTGATCCGCGTGCGCGCCGTTCTCGCGGAGGTCTGCTGAGATGGCCGAATCCCCCTATTTGCAAATACTCGCCGCGCTGGCGCGCTGCTCGTTCCTGCCGGGCCGCTGGGACAAGCGCTTCGTTAATTCTATGCTTCAGAAGCCATTCGAAAAATGGACCAAGCGGCAGAAGGAAACGGTCCTTCGTCTCGTCAACAAGTACCGCCGTCAGATCAACACTGGCGTGATCATGCTGGCGCAAGACGCCGCCTGGGAACTGGCCGTTGAAGAAATGAGCGCCGCTTGACCGCGCTCCCGACCAAAGAGCAAATCCAGTCCGCCCGGTTCATCACCGAAGCTGAATGGAAGAAGCTGCGGCTGGAGTCGCTGGCCGCCGGCGTGGACACCGGCGACAGCCTCGACGCGATCCTGCTCGGCTACCAGCAGAAACTGCTTTCGACCGTCGCCGCCTTCCGCGTCACTGTCGTGGAGAAGTCCCGGCGGACGGGCGCCACTTGGGGTGTGGGTTCGCAGGCCGTCCTAATCTCGGCGTCGCAGCGCGCCGAAGGCGGCATGGACTCGCTCTATATCGGCTACAACCTCGACATGGCGCGGGAGTTCATCGACTGCTGCGGCATGTGGGCGCGTGCGTTCAACGACGCTATCACCGAAGCCGGCATTCAGGAATTCATGTTCGATGACGGGCCGGACCCGTCGAAACACATCAAGGCGTTCCGCATCCGCTTCGCCAGCGGATTCGAGATCATCGCCCTGGCATCGCGTCCGCGCTCGCTGCGCGGTTTTCAGGGGTTCGTCATTATCGACGAAGCCGCCTTCCACGATGACCTCAAGGGCCTCATGAAGGCCGCTCTCGCCCTCCTGATCTGGGGTGGGCGCGTCCTGGTCATCTCGACCCACAACGGCGAGGACAATTATTACAACACCCTCGTCAAGGAGGCGCGCTCCGGCTCCAAGGGCTATGGCTATTGCCGGTTCGACTTCGACGACGCCCTGCGCGACGGGCTTTACAAGCGGGTGTGCCTGCGCACCGGCGAGCAATGGAGCGTCGAGGCCGAGGCCGCCTGGCGCGCCGGCATCATCCGGGAATATGGCGACGCGGCGGATGAGGAGCTGTTCTGCATCCCCAGCGAGGGCGAGGGCTCGTGGTTGTCGGCGGCGCTGATCGAGGCGCGGGCGCGGCAGGGGATTCCGGTGCTGCGGCTGACTCGGCCGCGCGACTTCACCTTCTGGTCCGACCATTTGCGGCGCTCCGACATCGAAAGTTGGTGCGAGCGCGAGCTGCTGCCGCTGCTGATGAAATGCGATCCGTTGCTGATGCATTTCATGGGCGGCGACTACGGCCGCGTGTCCGATCTCTCCGTGCTGTGGCCACTCGCCATCCAGCGCACGCTGAAGCGCACGACGCCCTTCGTGGTCGAAATGCGCGCCATCCCGTTCGACTGCCAGAAGCAGGTGCAGAGCTACATCTTCAAGCGGCTGCCGCGCTTCTGTGGGTTCAAGGGCGACGCCACCGGGCTCGGCTTCGCCGTCGCCGAGGCCGCGCAGCAGGAGCTGGGCGAGCTGCGCTCCGAGGCCGTGATGCTGAACGTGCCCTGGTATCGCGAGAACGCCGAGCCGGTGAAATCGGCCTTTGAAGACGACATGCTGGAAATTCCCGCCGACGCGGAAATCACCGCCGATCTCCGCCTCGTCCAGGTCAAGGGCGGCGTGCCGTTCATGCCGGCGTTGCGGTCGGGCGTGAAAAAAGACCGCCACGGCGACTCGGCCGTCGCCCTGATGCTGGCCCATGCCGCCAGCCGGTCGTCGCTGCATGAATATGATTACGAGAGCATCGCGACCGCGCTGGAAGCTCAGCGCAGCAAAGACGAGGCCGAGGATGCCGGCTTGGTCGACACGAGAGGGCTGTATTGATGGCGCGCGACAAGAAGAAAAAGCGCAAGGAGCAAACCGCGCCGCTCGATCCGATGCAGCCGCGCGTCGGCGAGGCCCCGGAGGGCGAAGTCGGCATGCACGGCCCGTCGCCGCTGCTGGAAGACGGCCAAATCCCTGACCGCGAGCTGTCGTTGCCCGAGGTGGAGGAGCTTTCGGAAGAGCTGGCGCGGCCCGAACTGATCGGCGTCCGCTCGTTCTGGGATCAGAGCGTCGCCAGCGGCCTGTCGCCCGAGCGGCTGGCCAGCATCCTGCAAAACACCAAGCGTGGCGATCTCCGGTCCTTCCTGGAACTCGCGGAGGAGATGGAGGAGCGCGACCTGCATTATCTCGCCGTGCTGTCCACGCGCAAACGGCAAGTGGCGCGGCTGAAGCCGTCGATCGAGGAGGGCGCGCGCAACGTCGATAAACGGATTGTCGATGCCGTGCGCGAGTTGGTGGCGGCGCCGGCGTGGCGCTCGCTGATGAAGAGCATGGTGGATGCGTTCGGCAAGGGGTTTTCCGTCACGGAAATCATGTGGGCGGTCGATGACGGCCTGCTCAAGCCGGTCGCCTATGTCTGGCGCGACCCGAAATATTTCACCTTCGATTATGTGTCGCGCACCGAGGCGCGCATCGCCGTGCTTGGCGCGATCGACGGCGCGGCGCTGCCGCCGGCGAAATTCGTGGTGCACAAGCCGGAGATCAAATCAGGCATTCCCATTCGCGGCGGCTACGCCTGGCTGTGCGCCTGGTCGTGGCTGTTCAAGCAATTCAGCTTGAAAGACTGGATGACGTTTCTCGACGTCTACGGCATGCCGCTGCGGGTCGGCAAATATCATCCGGGCGCGACGGCGGAGGACAAGCGCAAGCTGCTCCAGGCGGTGTCGCGCATCGCGGTGGACGCCGCCGCCATCATCCCGGAGACCATGGTCATCGAGTTTCTCGAAGCCAAGGGCTACGCCGACAAGCCGTTCGCCACTTTCGCCGATTATCTCGACAAGCAAATATCCAAGGCGATCCTCGGGCAGACGATGACCACGGACGGCCAGGCCGGCGGCCTGGCGCAAGCCAAGGTGCATGACGAAGTCCGCATCGACATCCTGGAGGATGACGCCGAAGAGGCCGAGCTGACGGTCAACCGCGACGTCATCAGATGGTTCGTCCAGATCAATTTCGGCGCGGGCGCGAAGGCGCCATGGGTAAAATTCCCGGTGGCGGAGCCGCAGGACATTGCGGTCAAGAGCACGGCGATCGCGACGCTGGTCAATGTCGGGCTGGAGGTGGCGCAGGCGGAGGCGCGCGAGATCGTGGGGCTGCGCGAGCCAGCAGAGGGCGAGAAGCTGTTGCGGGCGGCGGCGAAGGGCGCGGCGCAAGAACCGGCGCCGGACACCAGCCAGGCCGAGCGCATGGCCGCGACCAATGCGCAGGGCCGGTGCGCCTGCGGCTGCGGCCGGCCGTTGCGGCTTGCCCACAATGCCAGCGCGCCGGCCACGGAGCCCGATGTGGTCGATGCGATCGGCGAGGACGAGGCGGATGAATGGGAGGCGCAGCTCGGGCCAATCGTTGAACAGGTCGAAGCCGAACTGGCGCAGGCCACGGGATTTGACGACTTTCTGGCGCGGCTGGACCGGCTCGCAGGAAAACTGAAGCTCGATCCACTCGCCAAAAGGCTGATGATCTCCGCCATGAAGGCGCGCGGTTTCGGCGAGGGCTCCGGGCCGGGCGGGCGTCTGGATGGCTGACGCTTTTTCCTCCGACCTGTTCAAGAAGCCGCCGGCGGAGGTGCTGCGCTTCTTCGATTCAAAGGGCGTTAAACCGTCGTTTCACTACGAGGATTTTTCCGTCGAGGAGCACGCCCACGCCTTCACCGTGGCGAAGTCGGCGGGCTTTGACGTGCTTGGCGACATCAAGGCGGCGGTCTCCGAGGCGATCCACAATCGCCAGGACTTTGAGGAGTTCCGCAAGAACCTGCGGCCGACGCTGCAAGCCAAGGGCTGGTGGGGCAAGGCGACAGAGCGCGACCCGCTCACCGGCGAAATGAAGGAAGTTCAGCTTGGCTCATCGCGGCGGCTGCGCACGATCTATTGGGCGAACGTCAATTCGGCTTATGCCGCCGGCGAATGGGAGCGCATCCAGCGCACCAAGGACATCCTACCCTATCTCGAATATCTGATCTCGACCGCCGTCCACAAGCGTCTGGAACATCTGGAATGGGTGGGTACGATCCTGCCGGTGGACGATGAATGGTGGTCCGAGCATTACCCGCCCAACGGCTGGGGCTGCCAATGCCGCGTGCGCCAGATTTCGGACTGGGAGGCGGCAAAGCGCGGCGTCGATCCAGACAATCTCGATCGTCCCCAGAGCTTCGGCCGGCGTCCCCATGTCAACAAGCGCACCGGCGAAGTGCGCGATGTGCCCGTTGGCGTCGATCCGGCCTGGGCGGGCAATCCCGGCATAGTGCGCCAGCGCGGCGCGGCCGATTTCCTCGTGGGCAAGATCGACGCGATGACGCCTGAGATGCGCCGCATCGCGGTGGAGGATATTGCCGATAGCTGGCTCGCGCGGATGATCAAGTCTGGCGAGATCAAGTTCAACCCGGCTTTGTCCGAGGTCGCCAATCTGCAGCGCGGGCAGATCGCGGCGCCGGTCGCCTCGCTACCCGACGACCAGAAGCAGCAGCTGGATCTCAGTTCCTCGGTGATCAGATTGTCGGTTGCGGACGCCGCGCGGATCGGCGCGACGCCGGAACAGTACGCAGCCTTGCAGGCGGAGATCGACGGCGGGCGGTTTCGTCGCGAGGGCGATCTGATTTATGTTGGCGCCGTGACGTTGCGCGTCGAGAAAAGCGGGGCGATTTACGTGCAGGACATTGCCGAATAGGAACCATTGCAGGGAGGCCCGCTGAGCCCTATTGTCGCTGCGCCGCCATATCCGGGCGTGATCGGACGCGAAGGCCGCCCAAGGCTTTCAATGGTGCTTTAACGGCGATGTTTTAAGCGCCCCTCGCACGCGGTTTCACCTGACGAGGATTTGCTCCCGCTGGCGGCGCCAGCGTGGAGGCAATCCGGCCCCGTTGCGATTGTCGCCGGGCCATGACAACACCCCGCCGCACTTCGCTCGCCCATAATTCCGACGCCGCCGACGCGGCTTTCGGCGCGGCGGTCGCTCTGAACGCCGAGGCGGCAGAAGGCGCTCCCGAATGGGTCCAGCTGCTGCCTGCGGGTCCGCGCCTCCAGGGTGTCGACGGTCGCAGCTGGACGCTGTCCGATCCGCAAAAGATGATCGTCGCGTTCAACCGGCGCGGGCTCGACCTGCCGATTGATTTCGAGCACGCGCAATGGGTCAAGGCCCCCAAGGGCGAGGCCGCCCCAGCCGCCGGCTGGATCGAGGCGCTGGAAATTCGCGACGGCAAGATCTTCGGGCGCGTCGCCTGGACGCAAAAGGGCGCCGCCGCCATCAATTCCCGGGAGTACCGCTATCTCTCGCCGTCCTTCGCGCATGACGCGCGGGGCGAGCTGATCGAGGTCGTCGGCGCGGGTCTCGTCAATCGCCCCAATTTCAGACAGGCGGCGCTCAATCAGGAGTCGATATCCATGAAGGAACTGCTCAAAAAACTCGGCCTCCCCGACACGGCCACCGAGAACGACGCCATCGCGGCGGTCGATCGGTTGCAGGTCGCGCAGAATGCGCAAAGGCCCGACCCGTCCCTGTTCGTGCCGGTGGCCGATTATCATGTCGCGCTCAACCGCGCTTCCGAGGCCGAGAAGAAGATCGCCGACGATGGCGCCGCGCGCCTCAAGGCCGCCGCCGAAGCCGCCGTCGATCAGGCGATCCGCGACCGCAAGATCGCGCCAACGTCGCGCGACTATCATCTTGCCAATTGCGCCGACCAGATCGGATTTGACCGCTTCGCCGCCATGGTGAAGGACCTGCCGGCGCTGCTGCCCGACATCGATGTCCAGATCGACGCCCAGGCCGGCGCTCAGACTGTCGCGCTCAATTCCGACCAGCAGGCGGTCGCCGTGGCCATGGGCCTCGACGACAAGGCCTTCGCCGAATTTCTCTCCAGTCAGAAGAAGTAAGGACGCACCATGGCCGCTCTCACCGCCGGGCGTCTGCCCAAGGTTTTGCTCAACCGCACCTGGCGCCGGTTTCCGGTCGCCGCCTCCACCGTGATTTGGGAAGGCGGCATGGTCGCCCTGTCCGGCGCCGGTTCGTCCGCCGTCGCCGTTCCCGCTTCCGCCAGCGCGGCGCTGAAGGTGGTCGGCGTCGCCGACGGTACGGCCGACAACCGCACCGGCGGCGCGGGCGCGCTCAGCGCCGACGCCAATCTCGGCACGTATCTGATGAACAATGACGCGACCGACCCGGTCACGATTTCCGACATCGGAAACACCGTCTACGTCAGTGACGACAACACGATTTCCAAGACCAGCAATTCCGGCGCGAAGCCAGCCGCCGGCACTCTCTTCAACATCGATTCCACCGGCGCCGCCTGGGTGACGTTCAACTGACCCCGGCCGAATAGGAGCGCGCGATGCCCAGAATTATTACGCCTTCCGTCCTGGATGCGATCTTCCAGGGCTTTAACTTCCAGTTCAACGGCGGTTTGCGAAGCGTCGAGCCGACCTGGAAGCGCGTGGCGATGGAAACCTCGTCCACGGCCGCCGCCGAAAATTACGGCTGGCTCGGCCAGATGCCGCGCATCCGCGAATGGGTCGGCGACCGCGTCGCCAATGCGCTGGACAGCTTCGGCTACCAGATCAGGAACCGCACCTTCGAATCTACGGTCACCGTCAAGCGCGAGCAGATCGAGGATGACAGCTACGGCTTGTTCAACCCGCTGTTCACGGGCCTGGGCGAGTCCGTCGCCCTGTTCCCCGACGAACTGGTCTATGGCCTGTTCGCCGGCGGCTTCGCCAGCCGCTGTTTCGACGGCCAGAACTTCTTCGACACCAACCATCCGGTGAAGGACGTCAACGGGACCGTCACGTTCGTGTCGAATGTCCAGACGGTGGGCAGCCCGACCAATGCGCCCTGGTATTTGCTGGACACCACGAAGATCGTGAAGCCCTTCATCTACCAGAAGCGCCGCGCTTTCGGCTTCGTCTCAAAGACCGATCCGAACTCTTCCGACCGCGTGTTCGAGTGCAACGAATATGTCTATGGCACGGACGGCCGCTGCAATGCCGGCTACGGCTTCTGGCAGACCGCCTTCGCCTCCAACGCGCCACTGACCCGCGCCAATTTCCGCGCCGCGCGCGCCGCCATGATCAATCTCAAGGGCGACTTCGGCCGCCCGCTCAACGTCAAACCGAACCTGTTGGTGGTCGGCCCCTCGCTGGATCAAGTCGCGCGCGACCTGATCACGTCGCAGTTCCTGCCGGTGGACGGCGTCCCCGGCGGCGCGGTGCAGTCCGGCGCGCTCGGCATGATCGACAACACCGACCGCAATCTGGTCGAAGTGTTCATGTCGCCCTGGCTGGCGTGAGGGGGTGGATATGGCGAAGACACCCAAATCCACGCAGGCGGAAAACGAAGAGGCCGCGCCGGAAATGGCCGGCGCTCCCGGCGAAAAGGTCAAGGTGCGCGGTCCCGAGGACGGGCGCTGGCGCGGCGGCGTCCAGTTCGGCCCGACCGAAAGAGAAATCGACCTTTCAGAAATCACTGCCGAGGCTTTCGCCGAGATCGAGGCGGACAGCTATCTCGAAGTGCGCTGGGTCGAACCGGCGCCCGCGCCGGAGCCGGAGACGCCCAAGGCGCCCGAGCCGCAGGCCTGACACGAATTCGGGCGCAAAGTTCATGGCGCCCGGATAACCCGCGCTCCATTCAGGCGCGTTTCCTCCCAGACTGCCGGGGCGAAAGCCCCGGCTCTTTTCAGGAGCCGGCATGGCCTACGCGACGATTGCAGATTTGCGCGGAAAATGGTCCACCGAGGGCGTCAATCTCCTCGCGTGGGATGATGCGGCCGAGGCTCCGGACGAAACCCGGATTTCCGGCGCGCTCGACGCCGGCGCGGCCATCATGGATTCCTATCTCGGCCGGCGCTACAAGCTGCCGGTGCTGGCGCAGCCCGACGCCGCCATCCTGCTGCGCGGCCTTTGCTGCGATCTCGCCGTGGGCCAGCTCGCCAACACGCCCGCCGCGCGCAACGAGATCATCATCGCCGCCGAAAAGGCCGCGCTCGCCTTCCTGCGCGATCTCTCCGAAGGCAAGGCCACCCTCAACATCATCCCCTCGGCCGAGGCCGGGACGCCGATCGGGCCGGATGAGCCCGTGCTGATCGACGACGCCGGCGACAGCCTGCGCCGCCGTCTGCGGAGGCTGTGATGTCGGGCATCGGCTTCAAACTCGAAATCTCCGGACTGGATCAGGCGACCGCGCGGCTGAACGCGATGGGGTCGCTGGATTTCCATCATCTGCTCGACGGCCTCTCGCGGCTCGGCGCTGAGCAGACCAAGCGCCGCATCGAAGTCGAGCACCGCTCGCCCAATGGATTCCCGTGGGTGAAAACGTATGACGGCCGCGCGGCGCTTTTCCAGACCGGCGCGCATCTGGCGCGATCGATCGATCATGCTGTCAAGGGCGACGCCGCTATCTGGGGCTCGGGCTGGATCGGCGCGCGCATCCATAACTTCGGCGGCGTCATCAAGCCAGTGAACGGCAACGCCCTGAAATTCTGGTGGGTGAGCAAGGGCCATGTCGCATTCGCGGTGGTCAAGAGCGTCACTATGCCGAAGCGCCAATATCTCGGCGTGTCCTCCGAGAACGCAAAGGAACTGGAGGCGACCGCCGCCCGCTTCGTCGCCAAGGTGCTGCAATGACCGCCGCCCTCTTCTCCTTCCGCGAGGCCATCCTCGCCCAGGTCGAAAAGACCCTGCCGGGCGTCGCGGTCGAGACCCATGGCGGCACGTTCACGCTCGAAGAGCTGAAGCGCTATTCGGTGCGCGCGCCGATCGCCGCGCTCGCCCTGGTCGGTTTCGGCCGCACGCTCCGGGTCAGCGACGGCCGCGTGATGCTGCCGACCCGCTGGGCCTTGGTGCTCATCGCCAAGGACGAGATCAAGGGCCAGAACAGGGTGGATCGGAATATCGCCGCCGCCGCCATGGCCGGCGCCATGACGCTCGCGCTGGAGGGAAACCGCTTCGCCACCGCCGGCGCGCGGCGGCCCGAGGATCTGGCCGCGCAGAACGAATATTCGGGAGGCTCCGATCTCGCCGGCGTCGCCATCTGGCAGGTCACCTGGACCTCGCCGTTGAAAATTGGCGAGATGATCGACCCTGACACATTCGGCGTCACCGATTTCGGCGTGATCGAGGCGGGCGCCATCGCCGCGCTCTCGGACATCTGGATCAACGGCGTCGCGATGAAGAGCGGCGACGAAATCCTGACCGACGTCACCGTCTCGGCGCCCGACGCCGCGCCGCTCGCCGGGACATTCCAGCCGGACGGGAGCGTCGGATGAGCGACGACGCCCTGGCCAGCCTGCAACGACAGATCGACGACATGGCCTATCTCCTCGCGGAGATGGAGCGGCGCATCCATCTGGCCTCGGGCATGATGGCGATCGTCAAGAGCTACGACGCCAAGAAGCACGTCGCCGTGGTCGATCTCGGCTACGACAGCCACGACATTCCCGTCTGCGATTCCGGCGGCAATGTGTCGCCGCTCGCCAAGGGCGATCTCGTCCACGTCTACGCGCCGTCGGGCGACATGGCCAACGCCTATTGCCGCGCCGCCGGCTATTCCGGCCAGCAGAAGCCGCCCGCCAATGACGGCTCCAAGGTGATGTCGAAGCCCGGCGGCGGTCAGTTCAAATCCGTGGACGGCAATGGCGCCCATGTCGTCGCCGGCTCCATTCCCCAGTTCGTTCTGGAGCTGGGCGGGACGAAATACACCATCAAACCCGAAGCGCTGAACCAAGCTTGAAAGGTGTTTAAATGCCCTTTTTCGACCGCACGCCAAAGACCTTGCCGACGCAAACCTATGTCGTCGTCGCCGATGTCGAGAACCTCCACATCGCCGGCCGCAAGGTTCTGAAGGGCAATGAAATCACTATCAGCGCGCCCGTCGCCGCGCACTGGCTGAGCGAGGGCGTGATCGCCCTTAAAGCCGCCGCCAGCGCCGCCGCCGCGCCCGCCAAAACCGCCGCCTCCGCCACGGACAAGGCCGCGTCCTGATGCGCGTCGGGCTCGATAGCAACACTGGCGAGACGCTGACCGGCTGGGACGAATGCGCCCAGTCGCTCAACTGCATCGCGCAAACCGCGATCGGCTCGCTCGTGCTCAACCGCACTTTCGGCTCGGATATCCCGGACCTGCTGGACCGGCCGCAGAACAGCCCGACCATCGGGCGCTATTTCACCGCGCTGGCCCGCGCCTTCCGCGCCTGGGAGCCGGGCTTCCGGCTGACGAAGATCACGCCGACGCGGCTGGGCTCCGATGGCGGTGTCGGTTTCGATATCGCCGGCGTGTTCTATCCCAACGGGCATCTGGGCGATTATTCCAACCCGCAGGGCCAATCCGTCCAGGTCGCGCCGGCCGGCATGATCGCGGTGGGGGCTTGATGTATCAGACCATCAACCTCGCCGCTTTGCCCACGCCCTCGGCGGTTTCGCCCTGGTCGTTTCAGGCCATCCTCGACGCCACCCTGTCGGATGCGAGCGCGCGGCTGCAAGCGGCGGGGATCGCTTACAATGTCAACGCGCTCAAGGGCAATCCGCTCACTTTCGTGCTGTCGGCCTACGCCTATCGCGAGGGCCTGATGATCCAGCGCATCAACGAGGCGGCGGCGAGCACGTTTTTGGCGAGCGCGGTCGAGGATTCCGACGTCGATCTGCGCGCGGCCGACGTCAATATTGTGCGCGCCATGGGCGAGTCCAACGCCAGCCTGAAACAGCGCGCGCAACTGGCCTGGGAGGCGCTGGCGACCGGCGGCACGTCACAGCGCTATCAGGCTTTGGCCCTGTCCGTCTCGCCTACGCAGATCGCCGATGTCGCGGTTTACGGCCACGAGACGACGGGCGTCCCGGTCGGCGCGGTATGGATTTACTGCCTGGGGTCTGGACCCAGCGGCGTCGCCAGCGCGGATGTGCTCGCCGCCGTGCTCGCCGCCTGTTCGGACCGCGCGGCGCGGCCGGTCAACGATTCCGTGTCCGTCTTCGCCGCCACGCCTTTGTTCTACACGGTCGAGGCCAATCTGGTGCTGGAGACCGGCGCCGATCCGCTCGCCGTGGTCGCGGCGCGGGCGGCGGCGCTGAAAACCTTTTGCGCCGATCGCGCGACCATCGGCAATCGCGTCACGCCCAACCAGATCGCGGCGGTGCTGGCCTATAACGCCGCCGGCCTCGTCAATGACGTGACGCTGGCGCGGCCCGGCGCCGCGATCGGCGGCGATCCCTTTGCCGCGCCGATCCTTGCCGGCGTCAATCTGACGTGGTCGCGGAGGGGCTCATGACCGAGTCCATGCTGCCCCCGACCGCATCGCCCACCGAACATGCGCTGTCATCGGCTGGCGCGCGCATGCTGGCGCTCGACGTTCAGGCGATCCGGCGCAACCGCCAGCCGATGCAATGTTCGGCCGCCTTCCTGCCGCTGTTGTGCTGGGAGCGCAGCCTGCGCCGGTTCGATCCGGCCGATTCCTATTTCAATCGCGCCCGCGCGCAAAACGCCTTCGTAGAGCACGAACTGGCGGGAACGCCGGCCATGCTGGAAACGGAGATTTCGTTCGACCTCGGCTATCCCGTCACGATCCGCGACTTCTTCGAGGCCGGACTCGCCTGGCCCGGTTTCGAGGCGCTGGTCACGCTCGATCCGACCCGCGATCCGCCCGATTCCGGTTCCGTGCTGACCTCGGTTATGGCGCGGAAAAATGTGCGGGACTGGCCGGCGCTCCGTTACCAGGCGCCCGCCGCCGGCAACGTGTTCGGCGCGGCCTGCGCGGTGGGCGGTCTGATCCAGATCCTGCCCGACGATCCCAATCCGCGCGCGCTGGGCGGCGCCGTGTTCGGCGCGGCGCTGTGGGTGCATGGCGACGTCCAGGTGGAGCCAATGCAATGACTTATGGTTCGAAAACTACGGCCAAATACAAACAGCGCGTCACGGCGGCCGAGGCCGGTGGCGCCAAGGTCCAGTTCGTGAGTTTCGCCGTGGGCGACGGCAATGGCGCCGTGCCGCTGCTCGGCTCGATCGAAAGCGGCCTGATCCATATGGTCTATGCGGCGCCGATCATGAGCGCCTCCGTCAATCCCGGCAATTTGCAGCAGATCGATATCGTCTGCCCGCTGCCGGCGGTGGACGGCTCTGGCAATGCGATCGGCCCGTTCTGGATCCGCGAAGTGGCGATCCTCGACGAGCAGGGCAATGTCGTCGTGGTCGCCAACACCCAGATCGAGAAATCGACCTCGGCGACGGGACAGGTCTCGGCGTTCAATCTGACCGTTTCCGTCTCGGTCGACGACGCCACGCCGCTGATCCTCACGCCCGCCGTCACCTATGCCACCAGCGACGACGTGCTCTCGATCGACGCCGCGCTGGCCACGCTGCTCCAGGCCATCGCGCAGGCCGACCAAACCATTCTCATGCTGCAAGGCCACGAACTGAAGCATCGAGCCGCGCTCGACAAACAGCGCCGGCGCATCGACGCCATCGCCACGGCGATCAACCTGACAACGATCTGAGGTAACCATGGCTCTCGCCGACAATATCAACGCCGCCGCCGCCGCCCTGGTCGCGGAAAACACCACGCTCCAGGCGCTGATCGCGCAATTTCAATCGACCATTCCCGCCGAGGCGCTGGTCGCCGACATTATCGCGGGGACCGCCGACAATCTGTACATCTCGCCTGCCAAATTCCTCGCTTTCCTCCAGGCGCCCGGAACCAACGCGGTCAAGCAGGCCATCAGCCAGACCAACACGGCGCCAGCGAACGCATTCTTCATCAACCCTGCGATCGGTTCGGATTCCAACCCGGGGACCGCCGCGACCGCGCCGTGGAAGACGACGGACCACGCGGCCAGCTATCTCTCACAATTCTCTTCGCCGGGCCTGACGCTGAACATCGCGGCGGGCACATACGACAATCTGACGCTAGGCGCGTCGGGCATTTCAAATTGGATCGTCAATTGCGCGGGCGCGGGTCAGACCATATTCAACACCCAGTCGCCGACCGGCTTTTCGGTCAGCGCCGTCAACACCAACCTGTCGCTGTCCGGCTGCACCATCCAGTCGAGCGCGGGCAGCGGCCTGATCGCCGACCAGTCCGCCGTCGTCCACATCTCCAACTGCAATTTCGGTCCGACCGCCGCCAACGGCCAGATCGACGTCAACGGCGCCGCGGCCCTGTATCTCAAAGGCAATGTCCAGGCATCCGGCGCCAGCGGCTGGTTCGCCGACGCAGCGCAGGGCGCCTCGATCATTTTCGGCGGCGTCGGCGCGCCGCTGGCGCTGTCCTACAGCGGCTCATCCTATGCGATCGCCAACATGTGCTGTGGCGCCGCCGGAACCCTGAGCTTCGCGTCGGGCTATGTCACCTTCAACGGGACGCCGACCGGGAAGCGGTTCGCGATCGAATTCGCCGAACTCAACACGCAAGGCCAGGGCGAGTACTGGATACCCGGAACCATCGCAGGCACCAACACGAACGGACTCCTTAAATGAGATACACACCACCCGCCTGGTTCTGGTCTGGCCAACCGGTCGGCGAGACGTCGCCCGTCATCTATTCCTCGGCCAAGGGCGCCCTCGTGGCCGCCACGGACGCCAATTACCTCGCCTTCGTCGCCGCGCGCGGCGGCGTGGCGCCGGCGTGGCCGGTCGACGAGACCGGCGCGGCCACTTTCGCCGCGCTCGACGCCGTGCTGATTGCGGCGGGATTGCCGGCGACGGGACTGGCGGCTCCGACGCTACCGCAAATGCGCGCGGCCGTCATCGCCGCCGCTGGCGCCGCCTGCGCCGCGATCGTCACCCAGATCACGCCGGACGCCAATCACACCACGGCCTATGCCAATGCCGCGTCGATCCTCAACAGCAACGCCGGCGACGCGCCAACGGCCGATCCGCTGAAAACCGCCTTCGCCAATCTGGCGGCGGCTTTCGGGGCGTCCTCGGCCAGCGTCTTCGCGGCGCGGGTTCTGGGCGTGCAGAAAGCCTCGCTCGATCTGCTGGCGGCGCAAACCGCGCTGACGGCCAGCGCCAACGCGGCGACGGCGGCTCAGGGCGCGAGCGGCTCGCTCGCCAGCGCCTTGGCCGCGTTCGAGACCGCGCTCGGCGCTGTCGCGGCGGAATTGAACGCCGCCGGCGCCACGATCTCCACCCCGGCCGCGATCACGATCGCCGGCGTCAACGCGTGATGCGGCAATGACCAACATCGCCCAACTCGCCGGCGTGGCGCTGTCGCCGTCGCTCACCATCGAGACCAACGCTGATTTTCGCGGCGCGCTCACGGTGCTGGCCGGCGTCGATCTCACCGGGATCGTGTTTCGGATGCAGGTGCGCGATGCGGTCGGATCGACGAATATTCTCGCCGATCTGTCCTCGTCCAATGGCGCGCTCTCCGGCGACGCCAGCGGCGTCCTGCACTATGTGCTCACCGCCGCGCAGACCAAATTCCTGGCGCCCTATGCCGGGACGACAGCCGTCGCCGACATCCTCGCCGAGGGCGACGGCGAGACGCTCAACCTCTGCGCCGCGCCGCTCGCCATCGCGATCAGCGCCGGCGTGACGACGCCTTGAAGGGGACTCAAATGAGGGTTTTTGTACGGCTTATCGGCGCGGTGTTGGCGCTGCTGCTCGCAGTCGCCCCTCCGGCGCGGGCTGACACGACGGTCAAGACGATCACGGGCTGGACGCAGATCGGGACCGGCACGATCATCGTCAATTCGCTCTCGACCGAGGGCGTTTGGCTGATGGATTCCGCGACGACGCCGACCGGTTCCACCGGCGCAATTTTCCTGCCGTTCGGCGCCATTTCTCCGGCGCTCACCGCCAACGGCAATTGGTACGCATTGCAGGGCGCCAACGCCGCCTCGACGCGGATCGGCGTGGCGTCGGCCGGCAATCCGGCGACGATTTTCGCCAATCGCCAGATCGCGACCGCGACGCCGGCCGCGCTGCCGTCGCAGGCGATGGTCAATGGCGTCGTCATCCAGGCGCTCTCGTCAAACTCGGCGGCCGTGCTGGTCGGGCCGTGCGCGACGCTGTCGGCGTCCACTGGGTTTGGCCTCGCGCCCGGCCAGGCGGCCGCCTACGGCGCCACCAATCTGTCCTCGATCTGCATCATGGGTACGGTCACGACCGACGCCGTCCAGTACACCGGGAATTGACCATGAAGCGGTTGCTCTCTCTCGTCTTCCTGCTGGTTTTTGGCGCGACCGCCGTCGTCGCCGGAGGGCCTCCGGCAATTCCGCCGAGCGCGCCGGTTAGTCTGGCGTCATCCCTCGAATCCCCTCTGGATCAAGTCTCGTCCCCCTACGCCGTTTATGGCGCGCGTCGGCTCGTCAGCAGCTATTCGGGGCCACTTTACCAAATCACGCGCGAGAGTGATCTCTCGACTTTGGACGTTTACGCGCCGCGCGCTGCCATCGACGGCTGGCCAAACAGCGCCCGCATAGGGGCATGGCTGGCGGGTTCGCCCGGCCTGATCTCGCGGGTTTACGACGAAAGCGGCGCGGGTCGTCATATCACGATCTCGACCGTCGCTCAGATGCCTCTGTGGACGGTCACGGACGGTCGCGGCGTCTGGGACTTTGATGGCGTCGCCAATTACATCGATGCGACGTCGGCCCTCTCCGCATTTGCCAATGGCGCGTCAGGTGTCACTGTTGCTGCTCTGCGCGCATACGACACGACACTGACCAGTGCGGCGCAGCCGATATTCTACGCGTCGTCGGGGAGCGGTTCCACCCGCCTGATCATGGGGCTGAACAACGGGGCGATCGAGGCCGGCGGGCGCCGGCTTGATACGGATGCGTTTGCTCAGACGACCGGCCTCCCGATTGATACCGGGTGGGACGTGGAGATCGCGCGATTCGATTTCACCAACGCGAAATTGACGCACCAGGTCAACTGGGCGATGGACGTCAAGACGCCGTTTCAGACGACGGGGGCAACCTCTGCCACCGCATCAACGATGGTCTACATCGGTATGCAGGGCGCGTCGTATTTCAACGGCAAAATCGCCGCGTTGATTTTGTCGGCAAACATCATGACGGATTACGAGGTCTCGGGCCTCATCGCCGGATTTGCGTCCTCGCGCACGATTTCGACCACTACGTCGCATTTTCTACGTTGGGGAGCCGGCGCAGTCGCCATGCGGGGACCATACACCGCAATCCCGTCGGCGGTGACAACCACAGTCATCACTCCGGACGGCACTACACCCACGGACGGGGTGCTGGCGTCGCACAGATACCATCATCATGTGCGCGTTGCGTCCATGCCGGGGCGACTCTGGGTCGCATTCTCGAGCGGTCTGAATGGCGAGGACGGTCGAGGTCAAATCGCGGCGGTGTCGTCGTCCACAAACGGCGGCGCAAATTTTGGCGCACCGCTCGTCGCCGCCCAAGCCGATGCCATGGTCGGCGGCGCCGGTGGTCGACTGGTATGGCCCAGGCAATTTGTCAAAAACGGAGGGCGGCTGTACCTCGTATCGTCGATCCAGGATTCCACCGTCACAGCTCTGGCGCTCGTCGCCACCGAATGCAAGGCAGATGGAACTGTCGGGGCGCCGTTCTTGATCTCGACAGAGCCTTATACCCCGCTGTCTGGGTATCCTGTCGGCGCATATGACCCTGCTGTATCCCCCTTGCTGTTCGGATCCGCGAATGTTTTCGGCCCGAACGGCGGCGCTTGGCCGGGCGCCACGCAGCCGTCGTCATGGGTCGGGACGACTCAGTTTCCTGGTTTTCCCGCGACGGGCCTGTTTATCGAGCCGGTCACTCTGGCGACGGATTCCACAGGTCAGCGGTTGCAACGGCTTTGGCGAAAATTCGGCACATGGTCGTCAAACCGCCTGACTCTGTATTGGGGGCAGGAATCTACCGATGCGGGCAAAACCTGGGGGCCGCTGACGCCCACGGACATTCCCAACGAGCCGTCGAACGGTGCAGGCATCCTCTTGCCGGATGGGCGAATAGGGTTGGTGCATAACCCGCTGGATCAATCGTCGTATCGCGACACGCTGACGCTCAGCATATTTCGCACGGACGGGTCGCTGCAGTCGGTCTATGCGGTCAGGTCGGGCGTGCAGCCGAATCCTGTTTATGCGGGATCCGCCAAATTGGGCGGCCCATCCTACCCCGGCGTCGATTATGATGGCACAAATCTCATCATCGGATACTCGACCCAAAAGGAGGTGATTCAGGTGACGATATTTCCGTATGCGGCGCTTGCTCAGTAACGAGAATCTCATGAATTTTCGCCTCGAAGCCACCTATCCGGGTCTCGACGTGATGGCGTAACGTCGCGCGCGCCCATTTGCCCACCGGATAAATTCGATTTAAGCTCCGTTCAAAGCCCGGCCGCGTTCCTCGGAACCCGCACCGGGCTTTTTGTTTCCCGCTGGCCCCACCAGCGTGGAAGGCGCGGGGTCGCGCGGGCAACGTCTGGCCTGAGATTTCTCAACCAGACGCGGGCGCTCATGACCACGCAATTCCTGCACGGCACCGAAACCATCGAACTGAACGATGGCATTCGGCCGGTAAAAACCGCCGCTTCCGCGCCGATCGGCCTGATCGGCACCGCCGACGCCGCCGACCCCGACGTTTTTCCGCTCAACACCCCGGTCCTGCTCGCGGCCACGCCGCGCCTCGCCGCGAAACTGGGGACGTCCGGAACGCTGCTTAACTCCGTCTCGCAGATTTACGAGGAAGCCGGAGCCGCCGTGGTGGTGGTGCGTGTCGCCAGCACGGCCGATCGCGGCTCGCAATTGTCCGACCTGGTCGGATCGGTTGCGCAAAAAACCGGCGTCAACGCCTTCCGCAACGCGCTCGCGCTGACCGGCGTGAAGCCACGCACTTTCATCGCGCCGGGCTTCACCTCGGACCGTCCCGTGGCTGGCGGCGCGCCGGGCGTCAATCCCGTCGTCTCCGCCCTGCTGCCGATCGCAACCGACCTGCGCGGGCGCATCTACGCCGATTGCCCCTCGACCTCCGACAGCGACGCCATCGCCTATCGCAACGATTTCACCAGCGCCCGCATCAACGTGTTCTATCCCAGCGTAGAAGTGTGGGACGAGACGGCCAACGCCTATGTGGCGCGCCCGACCTCGGCGTCGGCCGCCGGCCTGACCGCCCGCGTGCATCTGGAAAACGGATTCTGGTTCTCGCCGTCCAACTTCGCCTACAATGGCGTGGGCGGCGTATCCTCGCCGATCGACTACACCGACAGCCCGAACGACCAGGCCAACCTGCTCAACGCCGAGCAAATCATCCTTACGCTGTCGGCGCCCGACAACGGCTATCCCGGCTGGCGGCGCTGGGGCAACGGCACCTGTTCCAACGATCCCCAATGGGTGTTCGAGGCGGTGCGCACCTGCGCCGACATGATCTACGAGGCGGTGCAGGCGGTGCAGGCCTGGGCGGTGGACAAGCCGCCCTCCGTGCAGCTGCTGCGCGAGATGGCCGCGAGCATGCAGGGCTATTTCGATTATCTGGCCAAGCTCGGCGCCATTGTTGGCGGCAAGGTCTGGCTCGATCCTGAGCGCAACACGCCGCAGCAAACCAGCCAGGGCATCTGGGCGTGGGATTTCGACCCCGAGCCGGTCGCGCCGATGGAGCACATCCAGAACTACGCGCACCGCAACCAGGATTATTACACGGCGCTGGTGACGGCGGTGGCCGCCAGCCTGAACGGCGGTTGAGGAGCCCCTTATGTCCAACCAGCTCGATTATGTCCTGCAAGCGTTCAACAGCTATGTTGACGGCGTGGGCAAGCTCGGCTCGACCGAGAAATGCTCGACGCCGAAAATCGAAAAGGTCATGGAGAAGTTCCGCGGCGGCGGCATGCTCGGCACGCGCCAGATCGCCATGGGCTACAAGGAATTCGAGTGGGAGGTCACCTTCAATTCCTACGATCCCCAGGTGATCAAACAGGCCGGGCTGTTCTCGAAGAAGAGCATCACGCTGTCGAACACGGCCGCGCTCGACGGCGACGGCGGGGCGACGCACACGGCCAGCCTGACCTGTCGCGGGCAGTTCATGACGCTCGATCCGGGCGGCTGGGAGGCGGGCAAGCTTGCCAAGCTCACCGTGAAATCCTCGCTCGACGCGCTGAAGCTCATCATCGACGGCACAACGATCTACGACATCGACGTCGAGGCCAACAAATACATCATCGGCGGCACGGACGAATATACCTGGATCGCGAATGCTCTCTGAGCCTGGGCGCTTTAAACGGGATTGAACGAGGATTTCATGAGCGAGGAAACCATGGGCGGCGCGGCTGCGGACGAGCCTAAAATCGTCGATTTCGATGCCGGTGAGACGTTCGACGGCGAGACGGTCGCGCTGAAGCGGCCGTTCAAGCTGAAGGGCGTCACGTACAAGCAAGTGGCCCTGCGCATCCCGACGGGCGCCGATTACGAGCGCTCCACCCGCAAGGATGCGAAACTCGACACATTCGGGCTCCTGACGGCTTTCACTGGCCTGCCGATCGAGGCGTTGCAAAAAATGGCCTCGGTCGATGCCAAGGCGCTGGATGTCGCGCTGGGAAAGCTTTTGTGGGGCTAGGCCCCGGCGGTTTCGACGATCTTATTCTCGATGTCGGTCTCTGCTACCCCTACACGCTCGCCGAATTGCGCGGGCTGAAACTGCCCCTGCTGGCGCGCCTCTGGGAGCGCGCCCGCGCCCGTCTCGCCCAAACTTGAGGTCTTGAGATGACTGACATGTCCGTCTCGATGATCCTCAAGCTGGTGGATCAGTTCTCCGGGCCGGCGAAGAACGCCGAGACGGCGGCGGAAAAGTTCAAGCGCGAGATGGACGCGCTGCACACGATCCGCACCACCGGCACCACCAAGGATCTGTGGGACAAGGCGACGTTCGACCGGGCGTCGCAAGGCCTCGTCCGTCGCCGCGAGGAAATGCTGGCGACGCAGAAGGCCGAGATGGAGGCCGCGCGCGCGGTCGAGGCGGCGGAACGGGCCAAGGCCGAAAGCGCCGCCGCTGCGGCAAATGAGATCGTTGCCGCCAACGAGCGCGTGGTCGCCAGCGAACAGCGGACGGTCGCCGCGATCGAACGGTCGGCCAGGGAGCAGGCGGCGGCGCAGGCGGGCCTGCAGCGGCAGCGGTCGGCGGCCTATGTGAAGGCTGAGCGGGACCGCGAAGCCGCCGCCGCGCGCGAAAGACGCGAACAGGCGCGCATCGAGCGCGAGCAGCGGCATCATGGCGCGGGCGCCTTGATGCTGGGCGGGGCCGCTTCGGCCGTCTCGGCGCATTCGATCTGGCATATGGGCGAGGAGACCATCAAGGCCGGCGCCGAGCGCCAGCATGTCGAGGTCAAGGCGCTCAACGCAGGCATCCCCGCCAGCGAGATCGCGCGCATCCAGAAGGCCGCGATCGAGGCCAAGCGCGGCGCGCCCAACATGGGCGTGACGGAGATCGAGGAGCTGTTCACCGAGGCGCGCTCGGCGGTGAAACATCCCGAAGAAACGTTCCACATCATCAACGACCTCGCGCGCGCGGGCTCCGTGCTGAAAGGCATGGGTGTCGACAACAGCGGACTCGCGCTGATCGTGAAAGCCGCCGAGTCCCTTGGCCGCATGAATAGCCCCGAACAGTTCAAGGCCTACCTGGACGGTCAGGTGAAGGCCATGCAGGTGTTCGGCAAGACGATCACCCCGGAACAGATTTACGAGGCCGCGAAATATTCCAAGTCGGCGGGCGGCACGCTGTCCGACCATTTCATCAACGCCACCATGCCGAGCCTGATCCAAGAGCTGCGCGGCTCCTCGGCCGGCGACGCGCTGTCGATGATGGTGAAGACGCTGCGCGGCGGCTTGGAGCATCGGGGAACGGCATCGCAACTCCTGAGCGACATAGGTCTGTTCGCCGACGATGGCAAAATCCACCGAAACAAGGCCGGCAAGGTCACTGGCTACGGCGGTAAACTCAAGGGCGACGATCTGCTCGCCACCAACCCGGACCGATGGGTCTGGGAGGTTTTCAAGCCGGCGATGCAGGCCAATGGCATCAAATCGCTTGAGGATCAGATAGCCTTCGCCAACAAGGCTCTGCCAGGGACAGCCGCCAACCTCGTCTCCAAGCTTCTCCAGCAGGAGGAGGCGATCAAGCAGCACCAGAGGAATTTGGAGGCGGCGGCGGATGCGGAACAGGCGGCCGCCAATCAGGCGCAGGAGGCGGCATCCTCGTTCACCGCGCTGACCAAATCGCTGAATGACCTCAGCGCCGCCACCTCGCGGGGCGCCATGCCCGCCATCGCCGCAGGGCTCAACAAGATCACGTCCGGCATTAACGCCCTGGCCGAGGCGGCGTCAAAGCATCCCATTGCTGCGGCGGGGATCGGCGCCGGCCTGGGCGCTGGCGCGCTCGCTGGCTCCGGCTATCTGGCTTACCAACTCTACAAGGGCTTCGGCCTATCCGTAGCGGCGACGCAACTCACCGGAGCTGCGGCTGCGCTGGACGCGGCTGCGGGCAAGCTGGCGCTTAGCTCTGGCCTGCCAACAAAAGGCCCGCTGCCGAAGGGCGCTGCACCTTTGGGCGCACTTGGTGGTCTCCCCCTTTGGACGACGCTGGCTGCGCTCGCAGGAATTCCCATAATTGCGGCGGCGGGGGCCGCCAACCGCGAGATGCTTGGCTCAGTCCCTGGCAACAAGGGGGAAAATGCTATCCCCTTCCCATCGCCGACAGACAAGCCGTGGTTTGGTCCAGGCGGCAAGCCCGGCACGGTAGGCCTGCCTCTTCCAACACCCGAAAATCTTGCGAGCGCCACGCAGGCGCTCCAGGAAGTGCAACAGCGGGGGCAAAGCGCCATCCAAACGTTGCAAATGCTCAATGGCGAGCAGGTGACGCCCAACGTGGACGCAAGCCAGCTCGATCTGGCGGTGACCAAGGGCAACGAGGCCCATTCCGTGCTGCAGCAGATCAACGGGACATTCTCGCCGAAGATCGATACGGCCTCGTTCGACGTGGCGATCGAAAAGGCGATGAAGCTCAAACAGGTGCTCGGCGGCCTCGGACCCGGCGGCGGCGGCCATTCATTCAGCCCGTCGAGCGGCGCGCTCCATGACGGACCGGAGCACCGCTGATGTCTCTGCTGATTTGGGGCGATTATTCCTTCAACGCCGGCGCCGCCTCGTTCGAGGAGTTGACCCACAAATGGGCGGGGCGCTGGTCAAAACCGCCCGTGTTCGGCCGCCGGCCGCCGGGGCAATATCTCGGCCCCGCCGAGGAGGATTTGACCGTCAAGGGCACGATCTACCCCGCCGCCATGGACGGAGACCCGTTTGGCCAGATCGTGGCCATGCAGCAAGCGGCCGGCGCCGGCGCGGTGGACATGCTGTTTTCCGGCGGCGGCGACGCCTTCGGGCTGTTCCGGCTGGAGGAGGTCGAATATCGCGCCTCCAGTCATCTGCCAGACGGCCGACCGCAAAAGGTCGAATACACCCTTAAATTCAGCGCGGCCGACGATTTCGGCGGCGGCATTTTCGCATTTTGGCCAGCGTGAGGAATGAGGTATGAGCGGCTCAACCACCTATGTCACCGGGCAAAACGAGATGCTCGACGCGATCTGCGCCGGATTTTACGGCGCCTCGGTCGCGCAAGCCGCCGAAACCGTGCTCGCCGCCAATCCCGGCCTCGCCGATCTCGGCCCGGTGCTGCCGCAGGCCACCACGATCATCCTGCCCTATATCGCGCCGGCCCCGGCCAAAACCCTCGCTACATTCAGCCTGTGGGACTGACATGAACCCAATTGTGCAAATCTGGCTGAACGGCCAGGACATCAGCGGGCGCCTCGCCGGCCGCGTGCTGGCGGCCCGGATCGATGAGACCGATGGCGAGAAAACCGACACGCTGCGGCTGAAGGTGTCCAACTACGACGGCCGGCTGAGCAAGCCGGCGACGGGCGCCGTGCTGGAGGTCGTGCTCGGCTGGCGGGAAACCGGCATCGCCAAACAGGGCAGTTTCAAGGTCCAGGAGGTCACCAAGCACGGCGAGGCGGCGGTGTTCGACATTACGGCGCAGGCCGCACAGCTCGACAAGACGCTAAAAACCCAGAAGAACCGCAACTGGAAGGCGCCGAAAACCTATGGCGACGTGTTCCAACAACTCGCCGGCGACAACGGGTTGGCCGCCGCCGTCCACGCCTCGATCGCACAGATCAAGATCGAGAAGGTGGTCGCCCAGCACGGCGAATCCGACATGCATTTCGCCACCAGGCTGGCGCGGAGCGTCGGCGCGATCGCCAAGGTGGCCGAGGGCCGGCTGGTGATCGTGCCCAAGGGCCAAGGCCAGAGCGCCTCGGGCGCGGACATTCCGGCGCTGGTGGTGACGCCCAACGATTTGCACGATGGCTGGTCGCTCGGCGCGAAGGAACGGCCCAAGCGCGGCAAATGCAAGGCCAGCATGGTCGATCGGGCGTCGGGCAAGCGCAAGACATTCTCGGCGGGGGATGAAAGCAACGGGCCGGACTATGTGTTTCCGCACATTTTCGGGACGGAAACCGAGGCCAAGAATGCGGCTTCGGCGCATTCCGGGCACTTCAAGCGCAACGAGGCGCATTTCCGGGGCGCGCTGCGGGCCGGGATCATCGCGCCGGCGGCGGGCGGAATCATCACCACGAGCGGCTTCGGTGATGACGACGATCGGGACTGGACGATCAAGCACAAGAGCACGGCCTTCCACGCGGGGATCGAGATCAGCTTCGACTGCGAGGTGAAGGCGGCCAACCCGCCGGCGAAAGAGGACTCGAGCGGTTGACCGCTGCGAGAAGGGCCGGGCCTAAACCCGGACGCGGGGTGAGTTTGGCGACCAAACCCGCGCAACGCATCAGCACATCACGCTGCCCCTCTCACTGGCCTACGGCGGCCGTGCGATGGTGCGCGATCACGAATGTTTGTGCAATGGAAGATCATCAGGAATTCAGAGCCGCCCCGCGCGCCAAGCCGGCGGCTGGCTATATCGGAGGCAAAAGGCAGCTTGCGAGCCGGCTGGCGGAAAAGATCGCCGCGACTCCTCATGAGGTCTACGCCGAGGGGTTTGTCGGTATGGGCGGAGTGTTTTTCCGCCGCGAAACCGCGCCGCGCTGCGAAGTGATCAATGACATGAGCCGGGATGTCGCAATCTTTTTTCGTGTCCTCCAGCGTCATTACCAGGCGTTCATGGACATGCTGAAATGGCAGCTCACCAGCCGGGCGGAGTTCGAGCGGCTGCGGGCGCAAACCCCCGACAGCCTTACCGATCTGGAGCGCGCGGCGCGGTTTCTCTACCTGCAAAAGCTCTCATTCGGCGGCAAGGTCGCCGGCCGCACCTTCGGCGTCCAGATGGGCGGCCCGGCGCGGTTCGACGTGATCAAGCTGGGGGTGGCGCTCGAAGCCATCCATGCGCGGCTCGCCGGCGTGACGATCGAATGCCTGGACTGGGCGGCATTTCTGTCCCGCTGGGACCGTCCGCGCACGCTGTTCTTCCTCGACCCGCCCTATTTCGGCACGGAAGACTATTACGGGAAGGACCTATTCGATCCAGCGCAGCACGAGCACATGGCGGAGGCTTTAAGCCGCATTGAAGGCCGTTTCATCCTGACGATAAACGACCTGCCAGAAACACGCCGAGTCTACAGACGGTTCAAGGTCGAAGCAGTTTCCCTGACCTATTCGGCTCCGGGGAGCGGCAGACAGCAACCGGCGCGGGAGATCATTGTGAGCAATTAGCTCAAGGGGCCTTTTGCAAAAACGAGGGTCTGGCCAAATGATCTGACGCATTTGGCCATCTGATTTGCCGCGCTACACCGGCGCAAGCCGGACGGGGCGGATTTTCAATACCCCGGAGGGGCGAGAGTCAGGCGCCGAAACCACTCTTGTAATGCGCTTCGGCGAGCGCGCGACGAAGATTGACGACCTCCTCTCGCAGACAATGAACTTCCAGCATCAGGTCATCGACCCGCCGCTCATAGCCGTCGATCAAGGTTTGCAGACGGGCGTCCAGCGCGGTCTGCATCGCCGGCCCGCGATTGACCAGAGCGAGAATGAAACCGCCCACCGCCGTCAGGACGCTGGCGCCCAATGTCACCAGCCAACTGGGAATCTCGGCCATAATCACATGCGTCGTCCTGCTTTGCTTTCACGGATGGATCGCGCCTCAAGCGGCGGCGTCCCAGTCAACCCGGCGCGTCACCGGACCCGGTCTCCCGCAATAGAGACCGAGGCCGCGCGGCCCTGGCGACCATTACCTGGAGGCCGGAACGGCGGAAACGGCGATGGTCGAGGACGCGCCGCCAATGGCGCCGCAAAGCGCAGTCGAGACGCCGACAATCTTGGTCGTGGTTCCGGTGCGGACAACCTGACCGCCAGAGTTCGCCGCTTCCTCCGCGACAAGCGCGATATTGGCGGCGGCGCTGATGTCGCAGGCGAAGATTTGTGCGACGGCGGCGGCGGTCTTGGCGTCCTGCTGGATTTGGTCAGCGGTGGGAAGTTTGTACGACATGGCCGAAGCCGTCGAAGCGAACAGGGCGCAAGCCAGCGCGCCCGCAAGAGAGATGCGGATCATGGTGTTCTTCCATCGTGGTGGGTTTCAGGGGTCCGGCGTGAAGCCGAAGACGCGTTCCGGGCCGTCGTCGTCGCCGAAAATCGACTTGATCGGACCGTGGTTGACGGTGAACAGCGCCGGCGCATGGATATGGACCTTGGCGAGGCGCGCGCCGAAATCCGGAGCGAGCGGAGCGGCGTTCACCGCCTCGTCCAGCAGGCTGAGCACAGTTGCGGCGAGGCCGAGATCGACCGCGATTGCAGCCCCGCCAGGAATAAGTCCAGCGATGACCGACCCGTCCGCCGCGCCCTCCTCCAGCGCCTCGATGGCGCCGGGAATCGTCGGATGCTTGATCGCGGATTCAACGTCCGCGATCAGCTTTTTAATATTGAGCGCATCGACCTTTTTGAGCAGTTGCTCAATAGTCTGGAGGCGCGCGGCGGTCACGGCCCCCACGCCTGCGGCCCTGTGATTCCCAAATGCGCGAGGTAGAAACCAAGAGCGGCCGCGATAAACACGATGACCACGGCGACGACGCCAAAGCCCGCGAGGATGTCTTGTGTGTCTTCGCTCATTTCGCCGCTCCGGTCACGCCGGCGCCGGTATTCGCGGCGGAGGCGTCCGCCGGCAGGACGCCGAGCGCCGAGAGTTTGGCCAGGATGGTCGGCATCAGGTTCGCGCCGAGCCATTTGGCGATCAGAGGTTCGGACTGGACGGCGTAATTCGCGGCCGAGGCGATCACGGCGTTCGCGGTCTTGATGTCGAGCGACTTGCCGGCGACCGCGCCTTCGACCGCGCCGAAGCCGTAATTGACCGCCTTGCTGATAAGGTCGTCGGTCACGAAGACCTTGACATAGGCTGGCGCCCATTTGGCGACCGCGTAAGACAGAAACGTAATGGCGATCGAAACGATGCTGGCGAGCGCGGACGAGAGCCACGCGCCCCAGGGGACGACGACATCGGTCGAAGCGGCGGCGGCGTCCGCGGCATTGGCCGGCGTAAACCCGAGGATGACGCAGATGACAACGAAGGCAAGCGCCAGCGCCGCCCTGATGGACAGAACTTGTTTCATTTTCAGACCTTCAAAGGGTTGCCGGCGCGGTGAAAGACCGCGCGTCGCCCGCCGGCGCCCGACGCGCGGTTTGATCGGTCAGGCGACCGGGTTTTTCAAAAAGTGGGTTTTCCAGCTTTCGGCCTTCTGGCCACGCTTAGCGTATTGGCCGGGCGCGCCGGGACGCTCCCAGAACCGGCAGGCGGCATAGCCGGCGTCATAGGCGGTTTTCGCCTGCTTGATCGCCGTCCAGGCGCGCTTTTCGGTGTGCGTCAGTTCCCAATGCGCCGCCTTCAACTGATCTTCGAGCGGGGGCAACGCGCGCAAGTCGACGCCGCAACCGTTGCGGATGGCGTCGACGCGGCTCTCGTGCCATTGGTTCAGCCCGAAAGCCTGTCCGTGATCGCCGACCGCCTTGGGATCGAGCGAGCTTTCCGCGTCCGCCTGGGCCAGCATCCCGCAGGCTTGTTCGAGGGTGAGGCCGACGGCGATCCAGAATTTCAGGATCATGGCCGCCGAGGCGTAATAGGCTTTCATGTCCATGTTCCGCTCCAGAAATAGGGAGAGTTTGGCCGCACATTCGCTCAGCGCGGCGGTGAGGCTCACGTCACCGCCTTTTTCACGCGCGCGACGAAATCCGCCTTGTCCACATGCTTGCCTGGGCAGTCGTGATGATCGCGCGCGCATTCCTTGTGGAAGCGCAGCGTGACCGGGTCTGTCCCGAGCGCGCGATAGATCGCCGCGACCGCCGCCACGGCATTGTCGCGGACGTTTGCGCCGCCGCCGCTGTCGAAAGATTCCACCGAATAATCGCCAACCATTTCGACGCCGATCGAAGTCTTGTTGTAGCAGGACGCATGGACGCCATCATGTTCGAGATCGCAGGCGAGCCAGATGAAATCCGGCGCGACGAAGAGGTGCGGGCCGCTGTGCCACCCGAGACCCTTGTAATAAGCATTCAGGTTGCGGACGCGCTTGGCGCCCTGGTCCTTGCCTAAGCCAAAGTGCGTCCACTGCGCCAAGTTCGGTTCGGCGCTGTTGTGCAGGGTGACGAATTGCGGACGCCAGCCGTGCGCCCATTTCAGATCGCGGGCATAGGCCACGAATTCCGTCGCGGTGAACCCGCGCGGATCGGTGAGGAAGGTCATCGATATTCCTTTCAGGGAAGGCTTTGCGGGACCGCGCCAAGCGCCGCAACGAACGGGTCGGTGCGACAATAGGTTGGCTCGCCAAGAATCGCGATTTCAGCGGCATCTTGCTCCGCCAGGGGGAACGTCGCGATCGCAGTCGCGAGGTTCGCCGGGATCGTTCCATTAGCGAAAAGCGCTTCGCCCTGGGCGATGGTGATAATCCCGGCATTGGCCGCCACCGCGAAGAATTGCGCTCGGCTGACCGATTGTGGGACGATGGGTGTAACTGCGGGCGCAACCCATGCGCCATTGGTCAGCGTGGCGCTGACGCCGTCCCATTCGATAGTGTGCTATCAGACGCCAGTTTGGTCGAGGAGCGCACAGGATTGGGGCATTAGAAATGCTCCACGATAATAACGTAGCCCGCGCCACCCGCCCCGCCTGCGCCAGACGCGCCATTGACCTGCGCGCAGCCGCCACCACCGCCGCCGCCACCAGGAGTTCCGCCTGCGCCGCCGGCAAACGCCGTCACCAAGGCGGACGCGCCGCCACCACCTCCAGCGCCAGTAAACAAATTGAATTGTCTGCCGGACAGCGCCGGAGATGTGCCAACTCCTCCCGCCCCCGCGCCAGCAGTCCCTTGCGTCCCGGTTGCGATCGACGCTCCACCTGTCGCCCCGTTAGACACCGCGTTACCAGCAGTGATCCCCGCTCCAGATCCCCCACCTGCCGCCCCAAACAGCGATGATCCTCCAGTAAAAGCGGCGCCAGCCGCAGAAGATCCAGCGCCTCCACTCCCACCTCCTGCGAGGCCGACAGTCGCCACCGCCGCGCCGGACGAGCCGGCGCTTCCTATTGATAGCGATGTCCCCCCCGTAGAGCCGGACGCATTCCCCCCTTGAAGCCACGGAGTCCCGCCGCCGCCGCCGCCCGAGGCCGCTGCAAGCTGGCCTCCAGCACCTGCGCCGCCGCCAAAGGCGGTCAGCAGCGAGCCAAACGATGTGTTGCCGCCCGCCGCGCCATTATTTCCAACAACCGCGGAGGCTCCTGAAACTGACGTTCCGCCGGCGCCGCCAGCGCCAATCGTAACACTGATCGACGCGCCGATTGCTGCGGCGGAG
>NZ_NHSJ01000099.1 GCF_002937075.1 Rhodoblastus sphagnicola | reverse complement strand
ACCGCAGGCTGCTGGAGCCGATCGGCAACATCCCGCCAGCCGAGGCCGAGGCGCGTTACTACGCCTCGCTAAATCAGACCGCCATCGCGGCCTGATTTGAACAAAATGGCCTCCGGCAAACCCGGCGCGGTTCAATGGGAGTGCAAATACCACGTCGTTTTCATTCCGAATTTCCGACGCAAGGCGCTGTACGGCGAGTTACGGAAGCATCTTGGTGAGGTTCTGCGGAAACTGGCGGAGCAGCGGGAGAGCAGGGTGGAGGAGGGGCATTTGATGCCCGACCATGTTCACATGATGCTGTCGATCCCGCTGAAATACGCGGTCAGCCAAGTGATCGGATATATGAAGGGGAAGAGCGCGATCCATTTGGCTCGGGTTTACGGCGAACGCAAGCGTGGCTTCATAGGCCAGCATTTTTGGGCGCGCGGATATTTTGTCTCGACGGTTGGTCGCGACGAAGCCGTGATCCGCGAATACATCCGACACCAAGAACAAGAGGATCAGCGGTTCGAACAACTGAACCTCTGGCGCTGACGGCCACCTTCAGGTGGCCCCATAATCCGGGGACGCCTTAGCGTCCCCATCTGCCGCTTTGAGCGGCTCACGTCCCTAAAGCCCCCGGCTTTGCCGGGGGATACTTACTCCTCGCTATGCCTCGACTGTATTAAGAACTGAACAGCCCTGCGTCAACGGACTTCTCCGTGGATTGCTAAAACAAAAATAAAGGGCGATCCGCAGGTATCTGCACGCACGCGTCGGCGGCCCCGGCTCGCAATTGCTGCGGGAGCATAATCCATTTTTGCGCGCGAGCGCAGCTGTGGTGAAAGGCTTCTCTGCCTGCGTTACACGCCAAACGGCGAGGGCGTTTTCATCCTCACGCCTGCTCCGCCGCCGTCTGCGGCGATGAACTCGACGCCAGCGGCTTCAAGAGCGGCCTGTATCGCGGCCATGTTGTTTGTCGTTGGCGTCCGCCGCCCCTTCTCGAAGTCGACGATCACATTCCTGGAAATGTTCGCCCGCTTCGCCAAGACGGCTTGATCCAATTCGACGAGTGCTCTTGCCGCCCTGCATTGAGCCGGGAGAATGGGCATAATGTTTAACCTTGGGCTTGGCGTTGACGTCGCCCTTAAGATTGGGCATGGTGCCCAACGTAACACATCTGCCCCAACGGAGTAAACCATGTCCAATAACGCCTCCCCGGCGAAAGCTACCGCTTTGCCTGATCGCCGCCTGTTCCTCGCCGCTGGCCCGGCCGCCGCCGTGATGGCGTCGCTTCGCAAGGCGAATGCGGAGGAGTCCCCGCTCCTGGCGCTGATCGCCGAATACCGCCGAGCGAAGGATGCCTATGGCGTCGCTTGCCGCGCGGATGACGAGCACCCCGACTTGCCCCGGCTTCTGGATGAAGAAACCGCTGCGCTTGAGGCGTTGTGCGCGCATCCAGTTTCCTCAGTTGAGGATGTTCGCGCAAAGTCCGGCGCGCTGTTCGCATACGTAGATTACATGGCCATGCCCGAGGACTGCTACACCGCGCTGCTGCGCTCATTCATGGCGTGACGGGGCAGGCATTCCGCCAACGGAAAAAGGACCGCAGTGATGCGGCCCTTTTTCATCGCGCACGGTGGACTTCGTCTGGTTCTCGATCATATCCCGCGTCAAGAGCCTCATACCGCTCAAGCAAATAGCAATCCTCTTGTTCTTTGGCTGGAAGCGACAAGCACCGGCTGGGCTCACCTTTATGGAAGCCTAGACTCGCTCCGAAAAAACCCATGCTCATGACAATCCCGATCAAGGCGTATCGGTAATGTGATTTTTCCAAGAACAGTCCGCCATAAAAACTCGCCATTGCGGCGATCATAAAACCGCACTGAATTGCGGTGGCTATTGTGACGCTGAATTCCTCTACCATGCCGGCGCTTGCACGGTATGTGAAGATCGAAAGCAGAAAACCTGCCACCAGCGCAGAGAACAAAATAAGCGGGTTCATCGCAAATTCCTGCCTGTAGCAATTCTGCTGACGGTATTCCGCAGCGCGCGAGTGTCAACCGACGAGGAGCGTGGATTATGCGGAGGCTGGCTGAACTGTCTCCAGTCGTTGTCTCAGGCGGGCGATGAGGTCTTAACTGACGGCATTGCCCGCAATCATTTTGGAGACGCGCCGTGCTGACCCTTGAAGAATTGGGCCAAGGTCATTGCCGTTGGGCTGTCGCTGAATTCGAGCCGCGCGTGTACCTGTTTTGTGGTGCGCAGTCCCTGCCGACAAAACCCTATTGCGCCGGCCATGCCTCGCTGGCCTACGAGACGAGGCGGCCGCGCGACGCCACCGTCGCATCCACCAGAGAACGGGAAAGCGGGGTGCGGCGCCGGAACGCCTATATTGGCGACCTGCCCGCGAAGGTTCAGCCCAAGGTTTGCGCTTTGGTCGGGTAGCGCGATCAGCGAGTTTTCGAAAAAAAGGGCCGCGGCGGGTGTCGCAGCGGCCCTTTGGTTGTGGAATTGGTCGATTTAGCGCGGCACGGTCGCCTGGATCGTCATAAGTTCGCCATAAGCACCAGGCATTATGCTAAGTAATTCCAAGGCGAGCTCGGATGTACAGACGCCAAGGACAGATGCCCCGCACGGTGGAAACCGATCGCGGGGTTTTTCGTGCCCAATTCCGAACAGAGCGCCACGATGGACGGCCAACCCAAGCGAATCAAAGCCAAAGCGGCAGCGGAGATGTTGGGCGTCACGCCTCGGACCGTCCAAAACCTGGCAGGCAAGGGCGAGTTGCCCGGCGCCGCGAAGATCGGCAAGCAATGGACGTTCGATCCGAAAAAGCTGGTCAAGTTCATCGCCGACAAGGAAGCGGAGGTCGCGGCGCGCGCCGACTGGCGGCCGCCACCGGCTTTGCGTGGCGCCTCCACAAAACTCACCTCGGAACAATCGAAAGTTCGGCAGGGCTTGCCGAGCAACCGACAGGGCCAGATCGGCTGCGGCGTTCGCGAGAGCCATGGAAATACTCAGGGGAGGGATGCCTTCTCCGAAGCCACGCAGGAAATGAGCGCCGCGATAGCTGTCAAGCAATAGAAAAACGAAAAGGGCGCCGAAAACGGCACCCTTTCTTGATTAAATGCCGCGATGGTCGGGGGCAAGCCTTCATGTCGATCTTGGTCGGGACATCGATCGCGCTCCCCGCGGATAGATTGGCGCAGCGAATCATGGGCGAACCGCCCGTGCGTGGCCATGAACGATAAAGCCCAAGCCCCGAGCCGATTGTTACCCCAGGAGTTACCCCGGAAAATCTCAGCAGCGCTGATCTTTGGCCTTTTGGCTCGTAAGTGCTTGATTTTGATGGTGCCGCAAGAGGGATTCGAACCCCCGACCCCCTCATTACGAATGAGGTGCTCTACCAGCTGAGCTATTGCGGCGTCCGCGAAGCGGCGCAGTCCTCCATAACCAGATTGGCGGCGGTTGGCAAGGCGGCTTGCGCGGCTTGCGCGAAAGGGGGCGCGCGCCGCCAGCCCTCAAAATCATGTCCGCGGCGCGTTCGCCCGCCTTACCGCGCCAAGCAAATATGGCGTGAAGGCCTCGATCTGGTCGGTCTCGACCGCCTCGACGACACATCCCTGCCGCCGCAAGCGGGCGATTTCCGTCTCGTCGTCGAAGTCGCCGCGCACGCCGATGACATAAAACCCCTGGCGCGGCGCGGAGTTTCATGCGCGCAGGTCTGGCATGTCGCGAGATCGCCCGGTCGCCCGGCGTCCAGATCCGGGGCGCTGGCCTGCGCGGCGGCGAAATCCATCGGCGCGATCATCAGACCATGGCGGACGCCGTGGACTCTTTGTGCGCGGCGCTCGCGCCGTTTTGCGGCTGGTGGAGGCGCATGTGATGGCGGCTGAGCGGTTGCATGGCGACGCTGGCCGGATATTTCGGAATCTTCCAGGCGGACGCCTTTGGAGGCTACGGCAAGCTTGCCTTCCCATGTCCTTGTTTCGTTGCCGCCATCACCCCAAGTAGCGCGCCCGCAAATGCGCCTCGAACGCATCGGCGCTCAGCGCCGAACCCGTGGCGTGACGCAGCAAGTCATTGAATCCATAGCGGCTGCCGAAGACATGGACCTTCCGCGTGAGCCAATCCTGCAACGGCGCCATGCTGCCAACGCCCAACGCCTCGTCGATCGCCGGCGCCTCGCGCCGGGCCGCGGCCATCAGTTGCGCCGCAGCCATCGCGCCCAGCGTGTAGCTTGGGAAATAGCCAAACAGCCCGTCGTACCAGTGAATATCCTGCAAACAGCCTCGGGCGTCGTCGGGCGGCGCGATGCCGAGCAGCGCCTTGATCCCGTCGTTCCACGCGGCAGGCAGATCATTCAGACCCAGATCGCCGCCAATCAGCGCCTGCTCAAGCCGGAAGCGCAGGATCACATGCGCCGGATAAGTGACTTCATCGGCTTCCACGCGAATGAAGCCGCGATGCACCCGCCGCCACAGCCGCGCCAGATTACCCGCCTCGAACGCGGGGTCCGGACCAAACGTCGCCGCCAGTTCGGGGGCCAGAAAGCGCAGAAACGCATCCGACCGCCCCGCCTGCATCTCCACGATCAGGCTTTGGCTCTCATGCGCCGCCATCCCCGCCGCCTCGCCGACCGGCTGACGCGCCCACGCGGACGGCAAGCGCTGCTCATACAGCGCGTGGCCGGTCTCATGAATCACCCCGAGCGCCGCGCTGGTGAAATCGGCCTCGTCGTAACGTGTGGTGATGCGCGTGTCGGTCGGCGTCCCGCCCGAAAACGGATGCGCTGATCGATCGAGCCGGGCGCGCGTATAATCAAGCCCGATGCGCTCGGAAAGCTTGCGGCACAGCGCCTCCTGCCGATCAGCCGGAAACGGGCCGGCAGGCGCGACGGGCGCCGGCCCGTCTGCCTGACGCGCCTCGATCTCATCGAGAGTCTCGCGTAAAAACGTTTCATAGCGCGCAAACACCGGCGCCACGTCCGCAGCGCCAATGCCGGGCTGGAAACCATCCATCAACGCGTCATAAGGCGTGGAGCCGGATTGTTCGGCCCACAACCGGGCGGCTTCCCGCACCAGCTTCAGCACCTCGGCCAGATACGGCTTCACGCGGGCGTAATCGGACTCCTGCCGCGCCTGGCGCCAGACTTTCTCGCATCTGGAATTTGCGCGCGACTGCGCCTCGACCAGTTCGCCCGGCAGGGCGATCGCGCGGGCATGGGCGCGGCGTATCAGGCGAAGATTGGCCGCCTCCCATTCATCTGCGGGCTCTTGGGCGGGCGCTGAAGCCGCCGCCAGCCATTCCGCCGTGGCCGGATCGGTGAGCAACTGGTGCGACAGGCCCGCCAGCACCGCAAGCTGATCGCCTCGCGCCGCCGCCCCGCCCGGCGGCATCATCACCGAGGAATCCCAGGCCAGCATCGAGGAGGCTTCATTGATGATGGCGATGCGTTCGAAACGGTGCTTGAGTTTGGCAAGGGCTGTCACGGTTTCAGGGCCTTTCGCGCATGGAGGGCGGGGATGATCATTTCAATCCACCAAGGCAGGACCAGTTGTTGGTATGCATATGGACCGCGTTCCTGAGGTCGTCGCAATCGAAAATCACGGCGGCAGCCGATTCAGAACGGCAGCCGTTCCCTCGGAGGGCGTCTCCGGGCAAGCGACCGTTCCGGCGCGATTGCCTTCGACGACCGCAAGGAACTATTTGATCCAGCCGGCAACATGACGGAGAAACGGATGTCAAACGTATTCAAGTTTGATCCCAACGCCATTCGTGAACGCGGGCGACTGAACGAGAAGTCGCCGCCAATGTCGGCCAAGGAGTCCAAGAAGATGCAGGCCCGCAAGGACTCTCGCCGGGCGTGGCTCCTCTTCGTCGGGGCGGCGATCCTGCTGACGATCCTGAAGGCGCTATTAACCTGACCGAGATTTCCTCGACGCTTTGCGACTCAATTGATCGCTAAGATCATCTCGCGACTGCCCCGTGTGACGGCATGTGATCGAATACTGATCGATGTCTGCGATCGCGCCGCGCATGACTTCCTGTCGCTGGTTGCGAAGGACGCGGCGACGGTCGCCCCTGCCCCTCTTCATCGCGCGTCTTTCGGCATATCATCGTGGGGAACTTGCCGCTCCATCGAGCTATATCAGGCACACCGATTGGGACTTTGATGCGTTTCTCCGTTCGCCACAGCACGCTCTATTCCTATTCGGCTCCGGTGCGGCTGTGCAGACACCTGGTGCGACTGCATCCGCGGCACACCGATGTGACGATACAGCGCGAGCGTCTACGGATCGAGCCAGCGCCGGCATTGCAGGCCACGGTGTCAGACCATCACGCGAACCGGACGACACAGGTTGATTTTGCCGGCGTGACCGATCGCTTGTGGATCGAGAGCTGCTTCGAACTGGAGACGGCGCCGCCGAAGCATGTCGAGAACGCTCTCCCGTCCCTGCCGTGGCGCCTACAGGGAGGCGCCGAGCCGGAGTGCGGCGCCTGGGCCGAATTCGCGGGCGAAGCGGGGCTGAAAGTGCGGAGTTTCGCCGCCGAACTGGCCGCGCGCAGCGGCGGCGACGCCCTCATCTTTCTTGACGAACTCAATAGCGAACTGTTCTCTCGCACGGAACGGCGAATCCGCGACGCCGGCTACGCGCAAGATCCCGAAGAGACGTTGACGAAGGCAAAGGGCGCATGCCGTGATCTCGCCCTTCTGTTCATGACAGCCGCGCGCAGCGTCGGCCTGCCGGCGCGCTTCGTGAGCGGCTACCAGGGGCAGGCCGAAACGCCTGACGGCAGAAGGCATCTGCATGCATGGCCGGAGGTTTTCCTTCCCGGCGCCGGGTGGCGGGGCTATGACCCGACTCATGGCGTCGCCGTGAGCGAAGGTCATGTCGCGCTCTGCTCGGGACCGGATCAGCGCTCGACCATGCCGGTCGAAGGCGGTTATTATGGCGACGGCGTAAACTCGACCCTGACTTTCAACCTTGAGATTCGGATCGACAAATAACGCCCGTTGTCGTTGGAGGCGGCCCGACCCAGCGCCGGCAGCCACTTGCTGGGCGCGGGGGCTATCGATGCCGAACCTGCACGAGAAAGCGCCGTCGGCGACACTAGAGCTGGCTTGGGGTGTGCGCCCGCCTGCGCCGCCTAACCCGGAACGGAGCCACGCGCCCGGAAGCAACACATGCAAAACCTCTTCACGAAACCAACCGCCTCATGAATAGGGCGAGCTAAAAGGTTGCCTTGATTTCCATATTAGAGCGTCGCAACTGATCCCATTTGGAACAACCCTTTCAATACGTGATATGTTATCGAATATATGTCGACATACCGTCCCGTGGTATACTATATATATTTTTCGTGTTGGATTATTTTCAATAAAGTCTACAATATTATCAGCGACTATTTGCATTACGGCTTCGGAAAATGGGTTATACATATAAATTAACGTATCATTATCTTCTAGGCGAAAATTGACGGCGTCATCACACAATATGACACCGTTGTCTATGCCGAGAGTCTCAAGATTTGTTTTCGCTATGCACGCCAGCTCCCGCGCGAACTCTACGCCGACAACCTTCGCGAAACCCATTTTCGCTGCAAGTATGAGATTCCTACCCTTTCCACAACCTAAGTCAACAAAGTAAAATGATGACAAATTTTCTTGGATCGTCCCTATGGCTAAACGAAACTGCTCTACCGGTATTGCTTGATATCGAACTCCACAATTGACATTGGCTGAGTTGATGTGCATCCGCCAAAGAGGAATTACACCGGATGTGTCAGTTCCGTATCTCAAATCGAATTCATCAATTTTATTACTTTTCAATAGAGAGTTGAAGCCCTGTACAAGTGCATGGACAACGCCACTTTCCTTTGTCGAGCGCAAAAATTTCTCGCCCAGCAGGCGGATGTTTACATGATGCATGACGCTCGCTCCGTGACGCGGTTTTCTTGCGATTAGCATCGCACGTGTACAGCAGCCAGAAATCATCTTATATTTAATGCAACGTCAGTCAATTAATTATTATATTATGTCGTCAAATCATAATCTTTCATAATCGCCATATTAATCAACGCCTTGCTATTCAATGCCTCGGCAGACGCAAGGATTGCAAATCGGATGTAACGGTTCTCGGTTAAAGCGGCGTTTCGCCCCTGGGCGACCCGGACATCCGAGACTGGCGCGTTCGAGCTTCGGACTTTCGCCCGTCAGAAAGCCTTCACTGAGGTGGCCCCGGTTGGCTGGACAGGTCTGCGGCTAAATAAGCAATTCCCGCGATTGGTTATGCCGGTAGTTTGCCATCCGCTGCCGTCTCGGGCGCGATCCTTCATGTGCGCCAGTCCTCCGCTCATCAGGTGTTGCACAACCGGGAAAGCCGTGCGCTGCAATACGGCATGCGGGATCGATGTCGGCTTTGGGTTTCTCCGAGATCGAAACGCTCGACGGGGATCGTTGCCGCTCCGCCGCAGGCGGCGTGTAACGCATCGGGTTCGACCGGATGGTGGCGGAGGTATGCCTTGGCAAGGTCGGAGCGGTCTAGCGGTCTACTCAGGCAAGCGGATTTGGATCGTCGATCCCGCCGCCGGGGAAATCCGCGAGGCGGAGATTTTCGTCGGCGCGCTCAACGCCTCGAACCTCACCTATGCCGAGGCGACCTGGACCCAGCAATTGCCGGACTGGATCGGCGCGCATGTGCGCATGTTCCGTTTTTTCGGCGGCGTCCCGAGGCTACTGGTTCCCGACAATCTGAAG
>NZ_NHSJ01000098.1 GCF_002937075.1 Rhodoblastus sphagnicola | reverse complement strand
CCTGCGCCCAATCGGCTCTGGGTGTCCGACTTCACGTATGTCTCGACCTGGGGCGGCATGGTCTATGTCGCTTTTGTCATCGATGTCTTCTCACGGCGGATCGTCGGCTGGCGGGCAAGCCGGACGGCCCATGCGACCTTCGTGCTCGACGCCCTTGAGCAGGCCTTGCATGAACGCCGGCCGGCTCATGGCGGCGGCCTCGTCCACCACAGCGACCGCGGCAGCCAATACCTGTCGATAAAGTACACAGAACGGCTGGCGGCCGCCGGCATCGAGCCGTCGGTGGGCAGCGTCGGCGATTCCTATGACAATGCGCTCGCCGAAACGATCAACGGGCTTTACAAGGCCGAGGTCATTCATCGCCGTGGACCTTGGCGGAATTTTGAAGCCGTCGAGTTCGCGACGCTCGAATGGGTCGACTGGTTCAACCACCGCCGGCTGCTGGAGCCGATCGGAAACATCCCGCCAGCCGAGGCAGAGGCGCGCTTTTACGTAGCGAACGATCAGCCCGCCATGGCCGCCTGATTTGAACAAAAAGGCCTCCGGCAAACCCGGCGCGGTTCAGTTCCACCTGATCAGCCAGCTTTACGAAAAGACCTCGCTGATCGTCACCACCAATTTGAATTTTGCCGAATGGGTGACGGTTTTCGGGGACGCCAAAATGACTACGGCCTTGCTCGACCGCATCACTCACCACTGCGACATCCTGGAAACCGGAAACGATTCCTTCCGCTTCAAACAGCGCCAGAAGCAGCCGAAAGCGGGATGACCAACTGGAAACTTTTGGGCGCTGTTTCCTGGAAACTATTCGACGCTGATTGACATAGCAGATCATCGGGAAGGCCGAGCTGATCGAAGCTGAGGGTGACATCACGACCGCAGTCGGCGCGCGTGCAAGTCACCCACACGTCAGCGAGGCCCAGCGCCTTCATGCGGCCAATCGTCGGCGGCTTGGCTGGTGGGGCTTCAGTCACGTCGGCTCTTACGCCATTCGCGGCATGGACGCCAAAGTTAACCTCTCGCCCGCACGGCCTTGCTGGCGGGCGCTTTCGCCGCCTTGACGGGTGGTTGTATCAAAACCCGCTTACACGCCCTTGCCGCTCCGCCAGCAAGGCACAGCAGCGCGGCGGCGATCATTTCGATTGTGGGCATGTGGCTTCCTTTGGGGGCAATCTGCCATGGCGGGGTGGATTAAGGCTGGAGCCGCCTCACCGGCCAAGCCATTCTTGATCTTCATGCCCGCGCGAACCTGACGTCCGCACAGGAAGCGCAAGCAATCAAGCGGCGAAAGGCGATCTATGAGGAGTTGCACCTGGAGACGAAGCAGCATGTCGTCGGCGCCAATGCGGCCAACCGTGCGATGGGCAGAGACGCAAGCGACAATTTGTCGTTTGCGACCGCGACCGCAGAAGCCACAGGCAAAGACAAGCACACGGTAGAGCGCGCCGCCGCTCGCGGCGAAGCTCTTGGCGACGATCAACTCGCCTTGCGCATCGTCTTCGCGATCGGGGCATAGGCGAGTCTCCGGCAGGATGGGCAATAAGGCTGATCGCCAATTGCCTTTGGAGCGCCACAGAAGCCGAAGTCCTCGCTTCGAGGGTCTCCAATAGGCCAGCGGCACGACGTCGCAGTCAGGTCATTCAGCGCCACACGGCGCGCGGCCGGTTTGGCGATAGGCAGCATTTCCATGACGGGTTCCTTCCTGGCGGGAGTGGGGACGGCGGCGGATTGGGAAACGGCCTCGTCTTCAATCGCCAGCGGCTTGCCCTGCTTGAACGCCAGCCCGAGACGGTTCAGCTTGCCGATGACGGCGTTTTTCGTGGTCCCAAATTCAGCCGCTATCGCAGACGCGGACTTGCCCTCTGCCCAGAAGTCTTTCAGTCGATTGATGCAGGTTTCGTCCCAGATCATCCTTGGTCAGCTTTTCGCATTCTCACGCCAGCGCCGCTTCCGTTTTCCGGGATGCAGCATGGACGCCAACAAAAAACCCGATCCATCGCAGGGGCGACGAAGCGGGCTAAGGCGGCGACGCGCTGGCTTGTGCCACCAACGCAGGAAAAAACTTCACATAACTCGCGAACTACGTCGTTGCGCTGAGTCAATGCGATCAATCAGCGGCGGAAGGCGACTTCTTGAGCCTCACGGTCGCCTCACCGCCATTCTCTGGAATGACGCGGGCCGCTTGCAGGACGTATCAATCGCCAAAGGTCGATTTCCCTCTTAGATTCGGGGGAGGGGCTCTCAGAGAACTGCGTCCGCGCGCGAAAAACTGCGGCGGAAAATTCGAAAACAGCCGACCCACCCGTCAAAGCGCCGCATGATTGCGGCTAGAACGCTCGGCAGCCTTGTCGGTGTGTCTGCGCTTAACCTGATTTTTCGTCGCCTGTTTTGCGTAGAGCGGAGCAAAAAATTCAATCGGGCGGATGTCAAGAATCTTGCACAGTCTCAGCATTATTCTCGCGTCGATTCTCAGCTCACCATTTTCGAAACAGACAATTTGCTCTGGCGACAGTCGGGCGCGAGAGGCAAGCTCACCAATTGAAATTCTGTGCTGGAACCGGAGCGCACGCAAACGTTCGCCGACATCTTGGTCAATTAAATTCACCTCAATCACTTTTCGCCTCCTCCTCACTTGATGTGCAACCCATGACGCTGAGACAATCAAAAGATGTAAGGATTCGAAAATTAACAATTGATGAACGAACCGATTTCACCTTAAGGTTGTTGTCTGGTTGTGGCAATTGGTGCCATTTACGGAACTCTCAATGACAAGCGAGTTAGAAGCGGCGCATTTCTAAATGTTCCTAAAAGAATTCTATTAGAGCAACTATGCAACTAATTGACATTGCGACACAAATGACCCGAGGTAGGCAGTGTTCGCGCTATGCAACTAAAATGCGAAAACCGCCATGCAATTTTAAGTTGCAATCATTGCAAAAACACAACTTTCGCTAGGTTGTTGGTTGCGTCAAACTTGCCCACGCCAGTGCCTGGATGCCCTCCAAAGGAACACGAGATGGCCAGCATCGAAAACGAATTTGTTCAATTGATTGAGATTAACCTATTGTTTGCAAAGGCGGAACTGGCAGGGACCAATAGCGACCCAAGTGCATTGCTTCGGGCGCTGCGGCATATCAACGAAGCGCTGAGGGATATCCGCACGCACAAGCAGGGCCAATCGCGGGATGCCAAGAAGTCGATAAGGGCTGTTGCGTGAACCTTGAACGGTGCCAGACGATAGTTGGTGGCAGTTGCATCTACCCCATACCTCATGCTTGACCCATGGCAGTCCGCCCGGATGAACAAAGCCCCCCCCTTTCCTCTCCTCACCGAGGCTTTGGGCGAGGCCTAAGAGGCTGTCCGGAAAGTTCAGGCTAGCGAGCAAAGCTTTCGCAGCATGAGGTGGATTGAAGCGAGGCGGATGAGCGCCAAAGCGTTTCGCGTCAAACCTGCAAATCTCCCTTCCCTGTGTTTGCCTTGAGGAGGCGAGCGGCTTCTTTACGCCTTCGCAAACATCCCAGTGCGGAAGCTTTTGCCGGTCTTTGCGCATGGGCGCTAGTGATTTCGCCTTCCAGATCGTCGATTGCTTTGTCGATCCCATCAAGTGCGGAAGCCAAGACCTTCCCGCCCGCCTCAGCGGCAACCGGAAGAGTTGCATCATTTTCGGCCAGATCGAGCAACTCGTCGACGCGACCGATCCCCTTGGCGGCAATAATGCCGAATTCCGAAAGATGCGCGCGAAGCGCGTTGACGCTCATCGCCGAGAGCGCAGCCTTCACATGCCGCGTTTCCAGAAGAACTGTCTCGAAGCCGGCTTTCGTCAATCCGGCATGCAGCCATTGCGACAGCGGCCCCGCCTCAAGTCCGATGCGATCAATCGGCATGGCAGGCCCCCGTAGAAAGGCGATCAGGGAGTCTGGATCGCTCCCGACCTTGGTTTCCTTCACAATCTTACCTTTGGCGTAGACAATGCAGACGCTCGACAGTTCCAAAGACACGTCGATTCCGGCTTAATATTCCACAGCTGTCCGCCGTCCCGATGCCTGGGGCCGGCGCTAACCAGGATCCCGGTCCTCATCATACGGGGGACAGCCACCGTCCTAAACCAGAGGCTCAGGCTGGGGCCATTACGGCATCTAATCGCGCTCGGATAAACGCTGATCACGTAAGCGCTACCGAACTCAGGCCGCTTCAGTCTTGCCCGTTGGCGGCTTCGCCGCCTGACGCTGGACGGCGCGCAATTCTTTCAGCGCCCCTTCGATGTGGCGAAGCGCACGGGCGGGGGCTGAAGGATCGGCCATTTGGCAAAGCTCGGACTTTGCATAGAACAGATTGACTTCGATGACTTCCGCTAACCGGCTGACGTTCATGCACGCCTCCTAATTATGCCGGTTTTCGGGCTGTGCCCAGGATTAAAATTGGTATCGCTCGCCTCGCAAATTTGCCGACCGAAAGTTGCGCGAAACTTTTCGCCTACGCAACGTCCACAACCTCGAGTAGGGGCTCTATACGCCGAGCAAACCCCAGCCTGTCGACATAACGCTATGTTATATAGCGTACTTATGTTCTCAAGGCGACGCACATCAACCGCGCAGATGATGTGGTTCCGTTTTTGTTGCAACGTGAGGCTGCGACAAAAAAGCCATGTTCACATTTTATTAATAATGCGGTAAGCACAATTTAAAGTTGCCATAAGGTTAGAATCACTACTAGGGGTAATGTCATGCTGGTTCTCAATCCAATTGATGTTAAAGTGGGTGAATGTCTTCAAAATACGCGGTTGCACCTGGGCTTGTCTTTTCACGAGCTGGCTTTGGCAATAGGCGTCTCGAACGCTTGCCTACTCGATTTCGAGAGCGGCAAAACGCGAATCGGCGCGGACAAACTGTACGATATATGCAGAGTGCTGCATGTACGTCCGGTAGCCTTTTTTGCTTGGTTGCCTGACAAGGCAAACGCTACGCCAAAAGAGCGCGACGCAGCGTAATCGGGAGCATCAAGCCGCTTCCGTTCTGTTGTTTTCATCGTGTCGGGCAGCGCTTTCAACGTTTCTTCGATGTGGTGAATAGCGCGGACAAAGGCTCCAGCATCGCAAAGTTCGGACAATTCGACTTTAGCGAAAGCGAGATTGATTTCGTCGATTTCCGCCAGCAATTTGGTGTCCATAAGCGCCTCCCCATGTGCTTATTTGGACTGCTCCTCAGTAAAGTCAGAGAGAGGCGCGGTAGTATATGATGCCCCGTTTCCCCTCCCTGCTCATCAAACCGGACGTGCGGATTTCCCGCTTCCGGCTTTCCAACCGTCTTCACCCCGAGGCTCACGTCGGTGACACGCCGCGCCCGCGTTGAAGGCGCAAAACGCCGAAGCCTGGCGTTTTGTGTCGCCTGCGCAGGAAGTTGCGCACACATTGCCAGCCTCGCCGAAATGGGGTCGATCAGCTCTGACAGCCTTTACGCCGCATGCAAGCGCGAAGAGCGTATGAGCTTCGTCGGACCCGACGCGCCCGGCGAGACGTTCTTCTCCGACATTCGGTCGCGGACGAAGCCGAATGCCCGAATTGCTCGACCTCCCAAATTTGAGAAGTCTTGAATTATTTCTTATCGGCGGTGCGGTTGGGAAGCAAAAGCGTCACCGTTCGGGTTTCTCGATTGCCGCAGGCATATCGGGCGATGCCGGCGACATTCATCGGCGCCGCTGGAATCCGTTCAGACGTTGGGATGATCGACTGATCGATCAAATGGGCGTCGGGAGCGCCACACAGAACCGCGATCTGGAGAGCGTCGAGTTTCTCCGGAGCCGTCTCATTGCCTTTGACGACCAAGCCGAAATCGCCCGCCGCAATCTGCGCGTCGCCAAATCCAAGTCGGATGCTTTTCGCATTGGATGGCGAGATCAGGAACTTCAATTCTTCATTCGTTCTCTGCAGGGTGAAGCGCGCTTCATCGAGGAATGGAGCGACCGAAAGCGGATGGAAGGGCGCTGCTTGCGCTGCCTCGATATGCATGCCCTTGTCCTTGAGCCAAGCGAGGATTGTCTTGAGCTTTGCAATTTCGGTCAACTCGCGCAGTTGCGGTTTGATTTGCGGCTGCGAAGGCCGCGACGCGGCCGCGTCGCCCCCTGTTTCCACGTCGCCCTGCGACGGCGCGCCTCTCGCGAATCGCAACAAGAATATCTGATCCGAGATGGAACCCGCCTCGGCCGAAGGCGTGATCGCCAAAGCGCAAAGCGTCTTGTCACACGTCGACCTGACGAGGGAGGTCGTGGCCGCTTCGGTCTCGTTTGACTGTCCGTCGCGCGAAAAAGTCGGAGCCGGCGGTCCCATTGCCGCGACCGACGTAAACAAAGGTTGCGTCACATCGGTCATTCCGGAGAAAGAGACGTCAAATCGGGTCGTCAAGCCGGCGTCGGGAAAGAGCGCTTTTGCAGGAAAGCTCGCGCTCGCATGGCTTTCGATGAGCTGGGCGAGTTGCCGGGGGGCTTGAGCGCGAATCTGTGGCGGGAGCGCCGCGACGGCTTCGCCAAATGCTTCATCGGCGGACAAGTTCTCCAGTTTGGCGACGAAGACCTTCCGGAACCATTGGTCGCTGAAGCCGAAAGTTTCATCGATCGTGTCGGCGACCGCCAGGAATTGCGTCATAGACGGAATCGTTGGCTCGGCGACGGGATTTGGACCCTTCGGCGCCGCGCTTGTTTCGGCGCCCGACGCGGCCAATAGATTTGTCAAAGCCTGCCGCCTGACCCGATCCACGAAATGATACTTTTCGACGCGGTCATATGCGGCGAGGGCGTCGATCAGACGAACGAATTTAACGCGCTCTTGTGACAGGAACACCGCGCGGGAGAATCCATAAGATCCTTCATCGAGCCAGTTTACGGTCGTTGGGATGGGAGCGAGATCCACCAGAATGGTCAGACGCTCATAGGCTTTGTGCTTGCGTTTGCGGATCGTGAGCGCGACCCTTGCGCCCTGGCCCTTATGGCGCAAGGTCGTGCGCAATTCTTCAGGCGTTAGGGCGCTGACGCCGTCGACATCGAGAATCTGATCTCCGCGCACAAGGCCTATTTTCTTCGCCGGGGAGCCCGGCGCGACCTTGAGAACGAACAAACCGGGCTGTTCGCTGTCCAGAGCGACCGTGACTCCGAGGCTTCCGGCGGCGCGATTGGCATCGTTGGGGCTTAAATCAAGGCTCGACAGCAATTCGGCGCCGAGCTTGTTCGGCGTCCCGTCAGACTCAAAATAGTCCGCTGCATCGACCTTGACGCCGATCTTCTCAGCCGCGCCGGAGCGCCGCTGCGCTAGCCATTGATCGATTTGGGCTCGCGATGCTTGGGCGAGCGTGAATGTGATCGAGGGATTGCTTCCGGTCGCAAAGGCCAGGAGCGCGCGCAGATAGGCGACGCCATCCCCATTCGACCTCTTTTCAATATGGCTCGCCAGGATGAGCGTGTTCGCGTTTGCGTCGTAGATCGCGCCATCCAGGACATTGCTGTGGACGATTTGATCGATCGATGCAAATTGCCTGTCCAGCGATTGTTGCGCCGTGGCGGGGGATGCCGAGACCGCCTCGGGGCTTCCATCCGCCTTGTTATCGATCGAAGGCTCCCAGGCAGCGATTTTACGGTCGATGTCCTGCAAGTCGTTTTTGTGAACGAGGCACCAGTCGCTCCGCCCGAGCCGTCTGATTTGTTTGCGAAAAATATCCTCATAATGCGCAGCGGCGCGTTCAATGGCGTTCTGGCTATTTTGATCGCCACCGATTCGAAACAGCTGCCCGAGCAACCGGTTTTCGGTTTCGGCATCGCCGCCCGGACAATTCTGGACCACGGCCGTCACGAGACTGATTGCCGCGCCAATGGACTCCTCGCGCGACCTCTCTTCCTCCGCGGGCAGGGGCTCGCGCGCCGCCGCCCAGGCGAAGTTGGGGCATAGGTTGGTCAAGACGGCGATGGACGTCGCGGTGAGCAGGGTTCTCAACATGACTTCTCCGTGGGCGAATGATACGTGCGCGTTCCAAACGCCGCCCGCTGGTCGAGTATTGGAGCCTGAGTCGCTAGCCTGAAACTTGCTTATAAGGCAAGGTCGCGTAAGGCAGCCAATGCTGATCGCCGGCGTGCTCAGGCGGTTGCTTCGCGTTGACCGAGCAACAGCTGCGCGAGGAGGTTTTCAGTTTTCGACGGCGATTGCGGTTGCAACACGAAAATTATGAAGTCCGCTCACCGGAAATCAGAATGGCAAAATTTGGCTGTCGTCGAGTAGCGATGATGACGCTATTTGTATAATTATCGTTTGGCAAGAGGGTATCGTAACGACAAATACGTTAATTGATGCTGCCCGTTTTTTGCGGCGGTCTGGGTAATTGTTGTTGGCGGTTTAGCGAGCGAAAATTACCTGACAGTGAGGCGATGTGCTGCTATGGCGAGCTAAGCCAAGTCTGGGGCTTCCTCTGTTTTGGCTCTACGGGCGGCGGTGCGCTCCCGGTAACTTTCGCCATTCATTTCTATGATCGTCGCGTGATGAACAAGGCGGTCCACAACCCTGAACCCAGGCGCGCAAGCTGCGCCATAACCGACGAAGTTCGTGTTTTGTCCAATGTGGCGTACAAAAAACCACAGACCTTGAGCTGACCTCTTCCTGATCTAGTCTCCGCCGGCGCCGAGCGCCAGGAGATGCTGTTTGCGCACGCCCGGCGCGGCGTCGAAATCGAAGCTGGCGGAGTTTTTCCGGCCGGGGCCTCCGATTGATCGCGGTGACGCCGGATGCGACGGGAGGCGCGCTCGGCGACTTCGATCTCCATCAGCGCGGCGATGGTTTTCTGAGCCGGCCAGCCGTCGCAATCGGCAGCCTCGGCGATGCGCCGCCACTTGCGCGCGATGTTGGGCAGGCGCAGTTCCGTCAGCAAGGAGGCAAGGAAGGCCGCATCGGGCATGATGGCGTCCGTCATGGTCGCGTTTGTCATGGCCGGGCCTCGTCGCCAGCGGGGCGCAGAAGCAGATCATAGACTTCCAGATGTGGTTCGGGGATGGCGACCTCGCTCGCCGGGCCCGGCTTGCTCGCAAATTCCTCTTCGAGTTTGGCGAGGTCGGGCAGCTTGCCAGCGTCGAGGATGAAGCCGGCGCTCGCCGCAGCGGCTTCCTAGCTTTGATGTCGGGAACGGGAGGTCATGTAGAGCATCGCCTGGCGGTCGGTCACATGGAGGTTCGGCATCGAACTCACATCGTTGGTTGACTGAGCCGCGATACCACCCCCGACGCCAAACGGCTGGCGCCCCTCCAAAGAGGGGCGAAAAAACGCTGTCGGACGCTCTAGCCGGCCAAGATAATTGTCGGAGAACCGGCCAGCTTAATCGTCGCTGTGCAATTGCGGCCATCACCGAATTTCATTACAGGATGTAGCTCACGTGTGAAACGCGGATCGTCGGATATCTTCTCAAGCTCCACGGAACAGCGAAGCATGGCCAGAAAAAAAATTTGGGTGGCTGGGCACACGGGCATGGTCGGGTCCGCGATCGTCCGCGCGCTGAAAGACCGCGCGCGGGACGCCATCGAATTGGTGACAGCCGATCGCTCTGAGGTCGATCTGACCGACCGCGATAAAGTTGATCATTGGCTCGCGAAGCAGCGGCCGGACATCGTGATCCTCGCGGCGGCGAAGGTCGGCGGCATTCTCGCCAACGATACCTTTCCGGCGGATTTTCTGTTCCAGAACCTTGCGATCGAGACCAATGTCATTGATGGCGCGCACAAGGCGAACGTCGATCGGCTGGTGTTCCTCGGATCGTCATGCATCTATCCGAAGTTCGCGTCCCAACCGATCCAGGAGGCTTCGCTTCTGACCGGCTCGCTTGAGCCGACTAATGAGTGGTATGCGATCGCCAAGATCGCGGGCGTCAAGATGTGCCAAGCCTATCGGAAGCAGCATGGCCGGCGCTACATATCGGTGATGCCCTGCAATCTTTACGGGCCCGCCGACAATTTCGACCTCAAATCAAGCCATGTGCTGCCCGCGCTGATCCGCAAGTTTCATGAGGCAAAGGAGAAAGGCGCTCCAGCTGTGGAAGTCTGGGGCACGGGAACGCCGTTGCGCGAATTTCTTCATGTCGACGATCTCGCGCGCGGCGTGATTTTTTGCATGGATCACTATGACGGGTATGAGCCGATCAACTGCGGCGCGGGATCGGATATCTCGATCCGGCAACTCGCGGAAATCATTGCCGAAGTAGTGGGATTCGAGGGCGATCTCGTTTTCGACGCCACCAAACCCGATGGCACTCCGAAAAAGTTGATGGATTCAAGCAGGATTAGTGCGCTCGGCTTCAAGTCGGAAGTCTCCCTGAAGGACGGAGTGAAATCGGCGTATCTTTGGTACCTCGCCAATGTCAAAGCTTGAGGGGAAGGGGCTGAACGCCTCGTGGACAAACCCCGTCAGATCGCCGCGCGCTTATGTCGTCGATGACGCCGAGTTTGTGCTCGCGGGCGAGCGTGGTCGGGATCTTGCTTCGCAACTGTTGCTATGAAACTGGTGAGATTTGTCATGCGCGGCGATCCGTTTTTATGCACCCGTTCGGAGCCAATGGAGCGCTCGCAAATCAAGGCGGCTGAGGTGAACAACCGGACGAGCTATTGCGACCCTTCAATTCCTGGATGTCGGACCAGAGGGCGTGCGGCGCAGGGGGATATTCCGCCGACAGCAGACGTGGCAGCGCGGCATCTTCTTTCTCAGTCTTGGTCCGTGGAAACCTCCGCGAGGGCCATTGGCCGCAAGGGGGCGAGCGCTCGCGGGGGCGCATTCTCGCAAACCGGCGACTTGCGCTGCGGGGTCGGGGAGAAGCCTCATCGTGCACCCATCGCGGCGGCGCTGCTCTCGGCCTGGCTCGGGGTTTTTCTTCCGCACGCGGCTGTCGCCTACCAGAAGAGACTCTATGCGACGGAAAACATCTGCCGCATGGATAGCCTGCTCAGCGGCGACGAGTGCAAATATGCATTCCTCAATGCGCGCGCCGCCGTCGACGAGGGGGCGCCTCGCTTTTCCAAGCGGGAGGAATGCGAGAAATATTTTCATCACTGCATGATCGCGGGGTTCCACGGCGCCGGCGTGGAGTTCGGTCCGTCTCTCAAGGCTGTCGAAGTGACGGCGCGCACCAGCGAGGACAAGATCGCCCGCCCGGTCCTTGAGGCGGAGCTTCCGGCCGTGACGCTCTCGTCTCGGTCCGCCTTGCGATTGGACGCCGGCATTTCATCGACGGCGAAGAAGAAGGTTCAAGACAGTTGGCAAGGCTGGCTGAGAGCCCAAACCGCGTCGCCGCGAGACATGAAGGATATCATAAGCGGCCCGTCGGACGTCCGCGACATCAACGAGCCGAATTTTGACGCTCGGCCTGTCGAGGACAAAACCAAGGTCTTTCCAGGCGATGCGGAAAGAGAACGGCGGCGGCGCGAGGAGATCAAGAACGCGCCTTTCGTCCAGTGACCGCATCGCGCAATCGGTTGCAACTCCAAGGCGGCCGTGTACGCGACACTTTTGCCCTGATCGCGCCATTTCTTAACAAAGTCTTGCGGCGATCCAGTGCGGCAGGAACTATCTTTATGGGGTGATTTCATACCATAACCCCTTGTAATTGCGTATTTAGGGTGGCGCGACGGCGACACGCCGCCCAAGCTGGCGCAACCAAAATTTTACCACGGTGACGATCTTCCGCAACGGCGCCGTCGCTCATCTGCGCCGATAGAATCAATTTGAGCGAAATCGAAAAGCGAAATCCAAGGGGGCGGGCGCAACCTTTGCGTGTGCTCGGTTGATAGCGCAACCACTTCTTCAAGCGCTCCGGCCGGACAAGAGAATTTGCTCTGCTCTTGGAGTTCCAATCATGCGTATTCTGTCCTTCAGCTACAAGGCACCCGCCCTCAAGCTCGCCTCGATCGCCGCTGTTTCTGTGTTGTTCGCCGTCGCTCCGGCCAGGGCCTACTGGGAATCCTTCGACGGCGGTGGCGAGGTCCTCGATTACATGGAGCAGGTGCATTCCGCGAACGCCCGCGGCGCTCGCATCGAGATCGCCGGGGTTTGCGCCTCGGCCTGCACGATGAAGCTTGGCGTGCGCAACGCTTGCGTTTATCGCGACGCGCAATTGTGGTTCCACGCGGCTCATGGCGGCGACGGACGGGTCAACAGCCTCGGCACCCGGATCCTTTTGAACCACTATCCGTCGGCGATCCGCGCCTGGGTCATGCGCCATAACGCGGTGGCTTCGAACGATCTGACGACGATGTCGGGTTCGACGGCCATCAGCCTCGGGGTTCAAGACTGCGAGCATCCGCGGTCCGTCTCGGGACGGTACGCCCTGCGCGGACATCACTTGGGCCATCGCCATCACTGGCGGCATAGCTTCGGATAATACCAAATTATCGGTTGTATATTACAACCGTTTTGCGCAAGCATGGACGCTGAGGATAATGGGATCCTTGGCGGTAGCGTGATCCCTCCCAGCGACATGGATCCGTGGACAATGGAACACGCCCCCTTTCCTGAAGCGTCCCGCTTCGCGCGGTCCCTAGGCAAGGCGAGCAAGGTCGACTGGCTTAAGGTGAGCACATGGACTCTTGCCGGAACGTTTGGCCCGGCGTTTTGGGTTCCGGCGCTGCTTTGGCTACAACACGTCCTTCGCTGAAGCGCTTGCCGCTGCCGATATAGCATTCAAGCGGCCCTCCCGGCAGCATTCCAAGGCATTCCGTCGAAGGAAAAGCGCCTAAATCAATAGGCTGCGGGATCGTAAACGAGCAGCAGCGCGGTTCGTACAATGATCTTCATGTCGAGCCATGTCGACCAGTTCGAAATATATTCCATGTCGTATTCGACGCGTTTCTGAACCTTGGTGAAACTATCGAGTTCGCCGCGGTAACCGTTGACCTGCGCCCAGCCGGTGAGTCCGGGTTTAACACGGTGACGCGCGGCATATTGATCGGAAATATCGCAAAGATCAACGCCCTTCGCCCGTGTCTGCAATGCGTGCGGGCGCGGGCCGACCACCGACATGTCGCCGCGCAAGACATTGATGAACTGAGGCATTTCATCAAAACTGGTCCGGCGGATGAACCGACCCACAATCGTAACACGGTCATCATCCTTCGAGGTCTGGCGCAGGGCGCCGAGATCGCTGGCTTCCTGGCGCATCGACCGGAATTTCAGCAATTCAAATTGCGTTCCGTTGAAACCGACGCGTTTTTGCCGGAACAAAACCGGCCCTGGGCTTTCCAATTTGATGGCTGCCGCAATCAAGATCATCGCCGGCGCGAAGACGAGCAGTGAAAGCGATGCGACGGTGACATCCTGCACGCGCTTCAACCAAAGATTCCATCCGTTGATCGGTCTTTGGACCGCGCGCATCGACAGCTTATCGCCGAAGGTGGTTAGGTCCAGTTGTTCGGCCTTTAGTCTATTGTCTAAAGGCAAGACGAACACATCGACGGAGAGCTGTTGCAGGCCCCGCAGTTTCGGGAGAAGGGCGGGAGCGTCAACCCAAGGCGTGGACAGATAGATCTGGTCGATTTCATCCCGGGTGATGATCTCGGCCAGGGATTCGAGCTCGGCGATATCGCCGAGACGCAGAGTATCGACGATTTTGACCTGACCGGCCGATAGCCTAGCAATTTCCGTCGCGGGCAGCGGCTGGCTGAACACGCTCACCGAAAGCGCGCGATATATGAAGCAACCGGTTTCGAGTTGGCGTTGCGATCGGGACAAAAGCGCGATGCGCGCCAGCGGCAAGACCATGAGGGTCAACGCCATCCACGACATGAACCAGAGACGCGAATAGTTCTGCGCCGTTTTCGTCGCAACCGCGATGAAGATCAAAATGGCGAAAGTCGCCGCGATGGTCGTGAGCTGTCTTGGAACCGTATAGGTTCTATCCAGGATTTTCCGTGAATTGAAGGAACGCAGCAGACGGCCCAAAATCACGTAGAGGACCGTCGCGAGCGTCGGCAGCAGGAATTTGTCATCGAGCGAGCTATATTCCACGCCCCACGCATAGGGCAAGAAACCGCAGATGAAGAATAAAGAGAGATCGGCAGCCAGAAAGGTGACGACTTTCTGCTGAAGAGAAAGACGGAGTCCGGTAAATTGCTCCGCGCTTGTCCCAGACTCGACTTCAGCCTCTACGAATTCGATCGGGGACATGTCACCGATACCTTGCGTCATTCAGCGTCTCCGGACATTAGTCGACACTGAACGCTCCATGAAATAATTGATTATAAACTACATCGCACTGGCGGCATCACCAAGCATTTTTTGTCCTCGCCTGGGGTTGGAGTCCGAAGTCCGCAAGAAATGGTTAACCACGAGGGCGGGGCTGGCGGCCGAATTTCGGCTCGGCGGGTCGGGCGTCGGCGAACGGCGCCGCTTCCTGCGAACCGCCGCGACGTGATGGGCGCCATATTGCGTCATCGCGCCCGCGACGAAAACCTGAAGCGCTCCGCGCGATAGCTTCATTGTAACAAAAAGGGAAAGTGGGCTTCGTTTCGCCAGAATCGCGGGCGTCGAGCACCGCTTGAGCCATGATGCCCCATCGAGATGGCGTTGAGCCGAAGCCTTCGCCATCGAACAGCGCCGGCGCGGCGACCGCCTGCTATTCGGTTGTAGGCATTCATTCGAGTAAGGGCAAAATGGACGGATGGCGCGCCATGATTTTCGGCGCAAACCGCGGAGGACGTGGATAGCTCTACCAAGGGGACCTTGGCCGGAGGGTCGATGTCGTCCACGTCCGCACGCCATGAAATCATCTTTCAGGATCGCGACATGATGAGCCCGTGCCCGATGCCGTCGTCCGAGCTCGTATCGACGCGCACATCAAGGAAGAAGCTTCCGCCGTCTTGGTGACAATCGGCCTCACCGTGTCTGACGCCTTCCGACTGATGATTGTGCAACTTGCAACCGACAATGCTATGCCGTTTGAACCTCTGATTCTGTAAGCGTCCGGTGACGGGCCCTGTGGATTTCCAAGCGGTTGGCTGAAATTACGTCGCTAATTTCGCGAATAGCGACGTGGCGAGCGATGGCGCGTGTTGAGATTCTTTCCGGGCGCGAGCACTGGCGGTTCTGGTCGGACGTACAGAAGCCTCGCGATTTTGGACGAGGTCACTGTCGGCCGGGCCGGGCGGCGTAGCGGACGCTAAAATGCCCGCCGCATTGCCCACAGACGGCTCGTCCTTGCAGCAGCGCCGGGCCTTCTCTTGGAAAGGATGCTCGCGCCGCGTCATAGCCATGACCGTTCGCCTTGAGAACCTTCAGGTTCTCCTGACGCCGCTCCCAACTGATAAAGCCGGGATGGGCATTGGGAATGCAGGCCAGCCAATCGTCGTTGGCTCGGGCGTGCACGGTCTTTTTGCCCTCGATGGTGCGCCGGAACTGTCGTCGACCATAGGCGCCGGCGTAGAGCGGATGGTCAGGACGCTCATAGCCGTGGAAGCCGAGTTTGAAGCTTTCCTTTCAGACCATGCGGAAAAAATGCTGGCGGATGGCCGGCAGCGCGTCGTGCGCCATGGGCATGATCCAGCGCGTCAGATCCAGACCGGGATCGGGTCGGTGGAAGTGCAGAAGCCCAAGGCACGCGACCGCGGCGCGACGAGCGAAAGCGAGCGCATCCGCTATTCCTCAGCGATCCTGCCGCAATGGGCGCGGCGAACCAAGAGCCTGGACGCGCTGCTGCCGGCGCTTTATCGACGCGGCGTTTCAGCCGGCGATTTTCAGGACGTTCTGGCGGCGCTGCTCGGCAAGGACGCGCCCAACCTCTCGCCGTCGGTCATTTCGAGGCTGAAGGACGAATGGGAAGACGAATATCAGCGCTGGCAGAAGAGGAATCTCGCCGCGCGCCGCTATGTCTATCTGTGGGCCGACGGCGTCTATCTCCAGGCGCGCATGGAGCCGCAGGCGGAATGCATGCTGGTCGTGATCGGCGCCACGCCGGAGGGCAAGAAGGAGTTGGTCGGCTTTCAAACCGGCTTTCGCGAGAGTGCCCAGAGTTGGAAGGAACTGCTGGTCGACCTGAAGGCGCGCGGCCTGGCGCTGGCGCCGGAACTCGCGGTCGGCGACGGCGCGCTCGGCTTCTGGAAGGCGCTGGAGGAAGCGTTCCCCACGACGCAGCATCAGAGGTGCTGGTTTCACAAAACGGGCAATGTACTCAACAAGTTGCTAAAATCGCTTCAACCGGCGGGCACCAGGACCTGCGCGAAATTTGGCTGTCGCCCAGCAGCGCGAAGGCTGAGGCGGCGGTGGCGGTTTTCGCCGAGAAATACACGCCGAAATACAATGACGCCGTCAAATGCCTGCTGAAGGATCGCGACGCGCTGCTGGCGTTTTTCGATTTCCCGCCGAGCACTGGGCGCATCTGCGCACGACAAATCCGATTGAAGCGTGTTTTCGACGGTGCAGCATCGCACGGTGCGCACGAAGGGCGCCCTGTCGCAGGACACCGCCCGGCTGATGGTCTTCAAGCTCGTGACGACGGCGTCGAGGAATTGGCGTCGGCTGAAGGGGCAAAACCAGTTGCCGAAAATCATCAGCGGCGTAAAGTTCACAGACGGAATCGAAGCCGCGTCCGAAACCAAATCCGCCGCTTGATTCACGCCGTCACCCAGTTTCGCGCATAGCTCTAGACGAGCCCGGTCGGCAGCGGGCAGCGGAAGCTTCGGCGATTCCTATGACAATGCGCTCGCCGAAACCATCAATGGGCTTTACAAAGCGGAGGTCATTCATCGACGCGCGGGCCCCGGCGGAGCTTTGAAGCTGTCGAGTTCGCCACGCTCGAATGCAGCAGTCCGCCATGAACACCATGTCGGCGAGCGACCGCGGAGATGTTCGCGCCGGGCTCGAAGCTTTCCGCCAAAATCCGGGCCCGCTCGTCCTCGCTCCAGCGCCGCCGGCGCGTCGTCCCGCTGATCAGCTCGATCCCGCGATAGCTGTCCGTGTCTTTGCGATTGTCTTGATGAGTATCATTAGGACTATCATTATAGACCATTCAGCTTGCGTCGGACAAATCGCGCTTGATTCGAACATAAGTCGTGTCGTCGTAATAGGGCTGCGCCGGCGGGAATGGCCGAGATCCGCAGCTCGCCAAAACCATTAGGGGATCGTCACGTTTCAAGGCCGCGAGCGCTTGGAGCCCCTCGGCCAAGGTCGGAAACGCCTCGGGAAATCCGTCCGAGCAGAGGATGATGTCGGTGGCGAAATCCGCTGGAAAAACCTCAAGAAAACGATCCGGAACAAAGCGGCCGTCGACGATTCCGTAAGCCAGCGGATCGGGGCAGTCGACATTGGCGAATGCGTGCTGAACCTCGACCAGCGGCATGAAAGGTTGTTTAAGCGTCGGGACCAGCAGCTCGCGCGCATCATCGCTCAGCCCAAACGCAACGCGCCCACGCAGCACAGCGCGGCGAAACGCATAGGCGATCCGGTCGATGTTCTTCTCGCCGGAATATTCGGCCTGATCGAGTCGGAAATGGCAATCGCCGACGCGCCAGATTTCTTCGCGCGCGCGGCTCCAGACGACCACCGAAGCCGATGGCCGCGCTTTCGTCCGATCCGGCCATGCGCCGATGCGCTCGGCCACTTTTTGTGAGGCGGCGTCGAGGAAACGCCGCGCGGTCGAATCTTTTGGGAGATCCGCCAGGACATCGGCGACCGCCTGGGCGGCGAGCACTCCGCCCGAGACGCCGTTGATGGTCACCGACGAAGTCGCGCCGTCGATGACCGCGACGAAATCATCGGTGATCACCAGCCGATCCTCGTTTTTCTCATCGTCGCCTTTGGGCGTGGCGCAGAGCGATTCAAGGACAGAAAAACCCGCGAGAACAACCGCCATCAATTCCCCCCCAAACATGCCGCCCGGCCATCGCATCGGCGGAGCAAGATCGCCGGAAGCCGTTTCGGCTCTGCCGTCGCCCACAGCAGCAAATGAGGTGGAAGCTTCATGCGCCGCCTGAAAAGTTGTCATTGGATCTACCGGCGTCCCATTCTTGGCCTATGCCCGAATCTGGGTGACGGCGTGAATCAAGCGGCGAATTTGGTTTCGGACGCGACTTCGATTCCGTCACGGAACTTTACGCCGCTGATGATTTTCGGCAACTGGTTTTGCCCCTTCAGCTGGCCCCAATTCGTGGACGCCGCCGTCACGAGCTTGAAGAGCATCAGCCGGGCGGTATCCTGCGACAGCGCGCCTTTCGTGCGCACGGTGCGATGCCGGACCGTCGAAAACACGCTTTCAATCGGGTTCGTCGCGCGGCGATGCGCCCAGTGCTCGGCAAGGGAAGTCGAAGAACGTCAGCAGCGTTCGCCGTCAGCGTGATTGGGACAAAATCGGGTTGATTGAGCACGGAGGATTTCTGGCTCATCGTAGCTGACCAGGAGCGAAGATGAGACAGAAATCCGGACCTGCGAGAGTTGTTTCGGACGCCAAGCCGGCGGCTGAGAAAGTTCTGAAGGACATTCGCCGCGCAACCCGCCGGCATTTTTCGGTCGAGGAGAAAATCCGCGTCGTGCTTGAGGGCGGTCGCAAGCAATCTGCATTGCCGCAAAATCGACAAGCTGGATTGCGCCGTCTCAACCATCGCCCGCCTCCGTTCGACAGTCATCGACCGGAGGCCTTGGCCAAAAAATCCCGCCTCACCACGAGTTGGCCAATCTTGGCGTGAAGCTGCGTCACTTCCTTTTCTTCATCGCCAAGCCCTTTTGAATCTTGCGGCTCGCCCGAAAATATCCCGGCCAGGCCGTCAATCGCCTGGCGCTTCCAAGCGGCAATCATGGTCTGGTGGACACCATGCTTGGCTCCCAGTTCGGCCAGCGTCTGCTCGCCCTTCATCGCCTCCACAGCCACCTTCGCTTTGAACTCTGCTGTATGCCGTTTGGGTGTAACCTTGCCCATTTTGTCCCGTCATTCTCAGATCGGGAATTGCTGATCACCCTGTCCGAATTTCCGGGGCCATCTCAATGAAGGCGGTTGCGACGGCGCGGGCGGCATGGCCGCGCGCAAAATGATCGTGCCCCCAGAGGTGGTGTAGCTCTGAGAATGTAGCGTAGCCGCTCGTGACGCGCGCCCTCATGGCGCCGTAGCGAGCGAGCGGCGTAGCGGCCGGCGCGCAGGCGTTGGGTGGTCATCCACGATTCTTCGATTCTTCGGTAAGGACGGGTTGCTGACACCAACCCTGACCAAGGAACTGAGGATGACCGACGAGATCATGGCCCTTCGCGGGCTGATGGAGAAGAGCGCCGACGCGGATTTTCTGCGCGAGATGATCGGCTTTGGAGCGCAACGGCTGATGGAGCTGGAAGTGGGCGCGCTGACCGGCGCGGCGCACGGCGAGAAGAGCCCCGAGCGACTGGCGCAACGCAACGGCTATCGCGACCGCGACTGGGAGACGCGGGCCGGGACGGTAGAGCTTCGGATTCCGAAGCTACGCAAAGGATCTTACTTTCCTTGCTTTTTGGAGCCCCGGCGGCTGGCGGAGAAGGCCCTCACCGCCGTGATCCAGGAAGCTTATATCCAAGGCATCTCGACCCGCTCGGTGGACGATCTGGTCAAGGCCATGGGCATGAGCGGGATCTCGAAGAGCTAGGTGAGCCGGCTCTGCGAAGATATCGATGATCGAGTTCAAACCTTTCTGAACCGGCCCATCGAAGGCGATTGGCCCTATATCTGGCTCGACGCAACCTATCTGAAGGTTCGTCAGAACGGGCGGATTGTCTCGGTGGCGGTGATCATCGCCGTCGGCGTCAACTCGGACGGCAGGCGCGAGGTTCTGGGCATGGAAATCGGCGTCTCCGAGGCCGCGACGTTTTGGATCGAGTTCCTGCGCAAGCTGACCCGCCGCAGCCTCAGAGGCGTCAAGCTGGTGATCTCCGATGCCCATGAGGGCATCAAGGCCGCGGTGTCCCGCGTGCTCAGCGCGACTTGGCAAAGGTGTCGCGTGCACTTTATGCGCAACGCCCTGGCCCACGCCGGCAAAACCCAACGGCGGGTCGTGTCGGCCTTCGTCGGCACGGCGTTCGCTGAGGAAGACGAGGCCGCCGCCAAGGCGCAATGGCGCCAGGTCGCCGATCAACTGAGACCTCGCGTTCCCAAGCTTGCCGCCTTCCTGGACGAGGCTGAGACCGACGTGCTCGCCTACATGTCTTTTCCCAAGGAGCATCGCACCAAAATCCACTCGAACAATCCGATCGAGCGGCTCAACGGCGAGATCAAGCGGCGCACCGAAGTCGTCGGCATCTTTCCCAACGAAGACGCCATCACCCGCCTGATCGGCGCGATCCTGCTGGAGCAGAAAGACGTGTATGGACCACCCCCGATTTGCAAGGATTTTCACGCAGCGATGGAGACGGGTCTTGCGGTCGTGTATCCGGCCTTGTCGCGCGGCGACATGGCCGCAGGCCCTGATGGTATTCGCGGATCGGCGGCCGGACAAATGGCCGAGCTCGTAACGGCTCGCATCATTTCAATGGCCTTTGCCGAACCCGGTCTGACCGGTTCGCCATCACTTCGTGTCACCCTCGCAAGGCGGCGCCAGCTATCGTTCTCGGCGCCGATCCTTTATGCCGCTTGAGCGGCAAGCTTTCGATATCCTTCCTCCCGCGTGATCATCGCCCAAAGCGACCGCGCCGTCTTGTGGGCGACAGCGACCGCGGCCACATTCACCGGTCGCCGCGCAAGCAGCTGCTTCAGCCAAGGTCTCGGCGTTGCATCCTTGCGGAAGTTCACTCCGACGACGGCGCGAGCTCCGTGGATCAGCAACGCCCGCAAATAGCGATCGCCGCCTTTGCTGATCTTGCCGATGTGTTCCTTGCCGCCGCTGGCGTTGATCCTCGGCGTCAAGCCGAGCCAGGCTGCAAAGTGACGCGCCGACTGAAATTGTCGTCCATCGCCAACGCTGGCGACAATCGCACTCGCGGTGATCGGCCCAACTCCGGGAGCTGAGGCGAGCCGCTGACTGGCCTCAGACCCTTTATGCCAAGCGACGATGCGCGCTTCCACCGCCTTGATCCGCTCGGTCAGGGCGTCGATGTGGTCGAATGTCTCCGTGACTGCGGCGCGGGCCTCTTCGGGCAGAAGATCGACATCGATTTTGTCCATCCTCTGGCGAAGCTCGGCCACCCTCTGAATGCCCTTGCCAGCGACGACGCCGAATTCCGTCAGCAGTCCGCGAGCGGTGTTGATGGCGGAAGTTCGTTGCCGAACGAAGGCCGAGCGAACCCGGTGGAGGGTCAGCACGGCTTGTTGATCGATCGACTTGATTGGAACAAAACGCATGTTCGGCCTTCCTACGGCTTCACAAATCGCTTCCGCGTCGGCGGCGTCTGTCTTGTTCCGCTTCACGTACGGCTTGACGTATTGTGGCGGGATCAGCTTGACCGAATGTCCAAGACGGGAAAGCTCGCGCGCCCAATGGTGCGCGGCGGAGCAAGCCTCCATGCCGATCAGGCACGGCGGCAGCTTGGCAAAATATTCGACAAGATCATGCCGGGCGAGGCGTCGACGCAATGCAGTCCGGCCGGCTTCATCGACGCCGTGAACCTGGAAGACGGTTTTCGCGAGATCGAGCCCTACAGTAACAACATTCGACATGGAAGCACCCTTGGCTGCTGGAAAACTCCACTACCCGACCCCGCACGACGCATGGGGAAAGGGGGTGGTCCATGCCATCAAATGGGCGGTGCAGCGCTCGCGCTACATGACAGTGGAAAGTGTCGCTCCTTTGAGCGTTGATCCCCTCGTCAGCCTGCCTGCCGTGGCCGGCTGACCGATCCGGCTTTGCTGAAGATCGGATGACTCCGTCGTCTCACCTACACCACGCCTTGGGGCACGATCACCGATGGCCTACCGGGAGACCGCATAGGCTTTCCGCCTGACTTTCGGATATTCCTTTTCGTGCTTGCCATCGCAGCCTCCTATGAGAACGTTGCGACGACCGTTTGAATCCGCCGTATCCGGAACAGTCCGTCAATGCGTTGACGAACCAACCTCACGTCGCCGGGCTGACGCCCGCATCGTTTCGGACGGCAACTCTACGTACCTATCGCGGTACTTGGCTGAAAAGTGGCTGAGATCGCGGAAGCCACAATCGAACGCTATCTGGGTGATCGAGCGCACGCCGCACGGTTCGGACAACAACTTGCGGCTTCGCTCCAGCCGGCAGTTGATGATGAAGTCGCGCGGCGAATAGCCAAAGTGACGCTTGAAGCCGACTTGCATGACTCGCGTGCTTAGGCCGAGCGTCTTTGCGAGCCCCGAAAGCTTGATGACTTCCGTCGCATGGGCTTCGATATAGTCCCGCGCGCGTCGAAGGACAGGGATGCCGCAATCTGACGTATAACCAAGGCAATCTGCGACGCACGGAAACAGCGCCGCCGTCGTCATGCCCAGGAGCAGGTCTTCGCAGCCATCGGCGACAAGGTTGCCCAGGCCCATCGTGTCGACAATGGCCGATTTCATGGCGCGCGACAGCGACTCCGCGATGGGCCGCGTGAGGTCGAGCACTTTGCCAGATCCAGGTTTCAGTTCGTTTCTGCCGAACCTGCAGCCCATTTTCACGGCGCGCGCGTAGAGCGCATCGATCGTCGTCACAAGCGCGATGATCTCGCCGCGAGCCACTTGCAGGTTGATCTTCTCGAACGGCCAGCCGATGACGGCTTGCCTGTCCGCTCGGACGACGAAATTGCGGCCGCCCGCGGAGAAGTCCATTGATCCTGCGATGGGAAATGCGACGAGAACCTCATCTCCCATGGACCGCGTCAGGCTCAAGCCCGAAAGGTTCGACCGGATCAGGCGCACATCGCCAAGCGTCGATGCGATGGTGTGCATGGCCAATGGCTCGTCTCCCCCAAGATGGGTGACGACAACGTCCGATCCATAAATGGATCGAAACAATGCGGCGGCCTCTTCGTCGCCACCGGCGCCATAGGTGCTGACCTCAGCGATGCTGGGGCGGCCAAGCGTCCGCCTGGACCGCAGCGCTTCAGGTTCTTGCCGCTGCGGCAGCTGCCTTGCGGGACCACGCGCACTCATCGCCTGGCCGCCCGAAGCGTCGCGGACGGCGATTCCAGAAAGCGATCGCGATATTTGGCGGAGAAATGCTTGTAGTCGCTGAAGCCGCAACGGATCGCGACATCCAGAGCCTTAAGCGGGCGATCGGAAAACCGCAGCGCGCGATGTGCATTGTCGAGACGGCAGTTAAAAAGGTAATCGCGTGGCGAGCAACCATAATAACGGCGGAAGTTCTCCTGCATCGCGCGCGGACTGAGGCCGAAACGGCTGGCGACCAGCGACAGTTCCATAGCCTCGGTGCAATGCGCCTGAATATAATCGCGGATTCGCGAGATCGCCTTTGGCCCACAGAGTTGGGGCGCATGACCTGCTTCTTCAGCGACATTCGGGAAAATGGCGCAGGTCACGAGATTCAATAACATATCTTCATAGCTGGTCACAATCAGACCTTCGAGTCCGGTCTGATGAAATTTTGAAAATTCGTTCATCGCCGTTTGCGCGGTCTTGGACAAGCCGTCACCCAAATGGCCGCCCAGATCGATTTGGTCGACCGCCTCGTCCAAAAGCCCGAGGCCGAAAGCCTTGCCAGTCAGTCTTTCGGCGCATGCGATCAGCGCTGCGCCCGGGACGCACAAGGAGAACCCGTTCGCCTGGCGGACGCTCGTCGTCGAGACAACTCCGGGACGGTTGACCTTGGCGATTGGCCGTCCGTCGAAAACAAACTCACTCTTGTCTGTCCGACACGCGAAGGCGCCCTCGTTTGGAAACAAGATTTGAAAGCGTTTGCTGTCCCGCCGCGTCAGTGTCAGGCCGGAGCAGTTCCACTGGATCAGGTGCACTTGACCGAATCGAGCGGGACGCAGATGAGCGCTGAAATCTTTTTCCTGACCGTTATACGCGAGCTTCAAGTCGTTACCGCTTATGCCCCGCATAGCGGCTTCGCATTCTGCGACACTGGTGGTCTCTAAGTCTACGCACGCCCCCCTAGGGGGGGAATCCACACCCGCAGAACCGCCCATGCTGAATCTCCTTGATGAGCATGGGTTGGAACGAGCGAAGCTCGCCGGTGGTGAGTTCAAACGGGACGTTTTTTTTGGCTTCGTCCGCGCTTTCAACCCCCAGGTTTCGCAACGTCCGTATCGCAACCCCTTGCCTAACGTTATTTAGGCATTAGTATGTTCACCATCGAAAAAAAGCCGCAATTCCGTATTTGCAGCATGAGCCATTTGGCAGCGTTCGTGTCGAGTCCAATGATATTCAATCGTCGAAGATCGCAATTGCTTCTCGTGCGACATTTTCGGCTATGGAACTCAACATACGATACATTAAGCAGAATTTAGGTGCAGCATGGGAAAGGCCGTTACCGATACCAAGCTTCAGCTCTACATCAGGAACTCTTTGAAATCAATTGAGTTCGCGCGACGTCGTATGGATTACATCGTCGCGTCTACGATGTCTTCTGCCGAAATTTCCGATCAGATCGACATGTGCGACGTGCTTCTTTCCGAGATTTCTGCGGTAACAGAAAGCATTGGCTGCCTGTTCACAAATGTTGAGCCTGAATGCTCTCGCCTGACGCGGAACGTGGACGGCAGGATCGATTTTGACGCCGGCATGAGGCTGCGAAAGGTTGCGCCTTCAGAACCGTCGGCTATTTTTTCGGCACAGACGAAAACGATCCGCAGGGTCAGCCCAACGGCGCGACGACCGCCTCATCATTGAAGCTTGGACCTGTCAGCAGCGAGGACCGGATGGGCGATCCGCCTTGCGCGAGATCCGGCATTGTCTGTTTCAGGAAAAGTCATCGTCGTGGGGTCGCCTCGGCACAAAAGCGACCAGCGAAGGGGAAGTTGAGCCCAAACTCTAAATCGGCGCCCCGCCCCTCAATGCGCGCGGCAACGCCAAAACACCGGGGCTTCACGGCCCTTTTCTCTCAAACCCGACTGGTAACTTTTACGCCGCCATTTGGCGCGTCGCCTTCGGCTGCGTCCGTAAATGAGTGAATCACTCACGAGAGTCAGATAGCCCCAACCCGCAGGGCTGTTCAGTTCTCTAGACTTTGAGGGAGCTTTAGGATTCCCGCGGGCGAAAATGTGTGAATCTATCAACGACAACCCGAATCGGAGGTTGTCGGATGGCGGTGTCGCTGCTTGAGATTTTGCG
>NZ_NHSJ01000097.1 GCF_002937075.1 Rhodoblastus sphagnicola | reverse complement strand
GGCTTCAGCGTCGTTCGGAAAGCCGAGGGTCAAAGCCTGTCGCCGGATCGGCGGCGTTCCAGGCGCTGCGCCAAGAGAGTCGCGGCTGCGCGCGAAATGTTCGGCGCACACAAAGCGCGAAGGGTCTGCAACGCCTTCCCGAGGACATCGAGGCTAACGCCCCGCGCCCGCCCCTCTCCCCCGCATCGGACGCCCGTGTCGCGACGGGCTACGCCGGGAGAGCGCCTTGAGTCGTCACGTCAGAAAACCCGGCTCGCCAGGTTCCAGCGGGCCATTTCCGATGAGGTCACGAGGTGAAGCGACGAGGAGTTAATGTGTTCGGCGGTGCGAATCAGGTCGCGCGACACACCCATGCGCACGCTATAGGCCATCAGATGCGCCGCCATCGATCCGTTGTCGTAGCGGCGCACGACATGCGAATCGAGCCAGTCCCCCTGCTCCTGGTTGGCGAACATGCGGTGGATGCCCAGCGCGCTGCCCTGCGGCGCGACGCGCTTGCGGCCGCCCATGAAGGCGTAGACGCAAGCCGACAGGCAATTGGCCGAGAGGAACCGCCCGCCCGGGCCATCGGACGGCGCCAACCGCGCCACCACGGTCGCCGCGCCGATTCGGCGGAAGATCTGCCCCAACTCCATCGAGGCGACCACATAGCCGCCTTCCGAATGCAGGAACACCACGGTATGGAGATCCCGATTCCCCGCGTTGTCGCGTAAAAATTCCAGGAAGTCGCCCGGCGTCGAATTGGTGATCTGACCCTCCGCCACAATGGCCAGAGGGCACGCGCCCCGACACACGCCGCCGCCGCCAAGGGCTTCGACGCGGAAGGTCATCGACGCGGCGCTCGCCGCGCCCGCCGGGGTTCCGGCGAGCAGCGCGCCGAGCGAGAGCGCCGTGAGACCGTTGCGGAAGGATTGCGAAAAAACCCGCGGAAAACCGCGACCCAGGAAGTTCGGCACGGGGACTCTCCAGAACGTGGTGGGCGGTGACGGTCTCGAACCGCCGACCCTCTCGGTGTAAACGAGATGCTCTACCAACTGAGCTAACCGCCCTTCGCCGCCAGGCTCCGACCAAGTCAAGGCGCGACAGATCGTTTCAACGCTTTAGGACGCCCAATGCGCCCTGGCAAGATGGTCCATCAAAGTGATTAAAAGCTGGCGAACGGAGGGCGCCAGATTCGCAAAGACAACAAAACCTGGCGAACGGGGGGTTCGCCAGGCTCGCATTTGTCCGCGCGTCGATAAGGTTACTTGTTGATCAGCGTCTTCAGCTGGGCGCCGGGCTTGAAGCGCACGCTCTTGGACGCGGGGATCTTGATCTCCTCGCCGGTCGCGGGATTGCGGCCCTTGCCTTCGGCGCGCTCCTTGACCGAGAAGGTGCCGAAACCGACGAGACGAACTTCCTCGCCCTGCTTCAACGCCTGAGAAATCGCGTCGATCACGGCGTCAAGAGCGGCGCCCGCGGCCGCCTTGGAAGATTCCGTCGCTTCCGCGACCACGTCGATCAGTTCGGCTTTGTTGGTCATATGGAACTCCTGTCAGTGCGGCGCGGTCTCAAGACGGCCTTGTTATTGTCCCGGGCGCGGACCGCCGTCCGGATTGAAGCTTGATCCTCGCAGAAACGAGAAGCGCGCCGATGCGGCGCGGCTCGAATCGTGAAGCGACGACGGGGCTACTTTCGATGCGAATCCGAGACAAAGCAAGGGACGCGAACGCCTGAACCGCGAAAAAAAACCAGGAAAAACGGGGTTTTTGCCTGGAACTCGACCGTAAATCCGCATAGGGGGCGATCATCATCGACCGCTTTCCCGCCACGGCGCCCCGCGCGCGGGTCCGCGCGGGGCGGTTGGCGAGATTGAGGTCATAAACAATGCGCCCTGCCGGGCGCGCCAAACAAAAGAGGCCCCGACAGGGGCCTCTTGCGTTTGTTTCCAGTCCCGTCGCGTCGTCAGTGCGCCACGTCCGACCAGATCGTCCTCTTGGTGAAATACATCAGGCAAGAGAGGATCAGCAGGAAGATCATCACCTTCGCGCCGATGGACTTGCGCTGGTCGAGCGTCGGTTCGGCAGCCCAATACAGGAAGCTCGCCACGTCCTTGGCGTATTGGTCGAGCGTGGTCGGGGTTCCGTCGGGATAGTCCACCTGGCCTTCGACCAGGGGCTTGCCCATCGCGATCTTGTGGCCGGGGAAATAAGCGTTCCAGTTCGGATCGTCATCCTTCTCGTAGCCATGCAGGATGGCGTAGATGTAGTCGGGGCCGAGTTCCTGGTACATGCCGCCGGGGATCGGCAGGGCGTCGAACACGAAGGCGGGGAAGCCGCGTTCGTATTTGCGCGCCTTGGCGAGCAGCGACATGTCCGGCGGAGCGTTGCCCAGAGCCGCAGCGGCGGCTTCCGGATTGGGGAACGGCGTCGGGAAATAGTCCGACGGACGGCCGGGACGATCGAACATTTCGCCTGCGGCGTTCGGCCCGTCCTTCACCGTGTAGGAGGCGGCCAGGGCCTTGACCTCGTCGACGGAGAGTTCCGGACCGCCCGGCTGGCCGAGCGTGCGGATCGGAATGTGCAACTCGTGGCAGTTGGAGCAGACTTCCTTGTAAATCTTGAAGCCGCGCTGCAACTGCGCCTTGTCGTAGGTTCCGAACGGACCGGCGAAGGACCATTCCTGACGGGTCGGGTTGGGCTGCTCCTCTTCGGCGCGAGCAGCCAGGTTGGACAGGGCGACCACGGCGGCGAGGGCCGTGGCGGCGCCAACGATCTTGGTGAAGGATGAGGCGAAGGTCATCAAATGGTCCTCACTTCGCGGTCTTGACGGGTTCGGACTTGGCCAGCACCGCTTCGGCGATGGTGGCCGGCACCGGCAGCGTCCGTTCGAACTTGGGCAGGAACGGCAGCGCCGCGAAGAAGCCGAAATACAGCAGGCTGAGGATGCGGGAGGCCGTGACATAGGGCTCGGCCGCCGGCATGGCGCCGCAATAGCCAAGGCCGATGCCCACCAGCACGAAGCCCCAGAACAATTTCTTGTACAGCGGGCGATACTTGGCCGAGCGCACCTTGCTGGTATCCAGCCAGGGCAGGAAGGCCAGCACGGCGATGGCGGCGAACATCGCGATCACGCCCGCCAGCTTGTCCGGGATGGAGCGCAGGATCGCGTAGTACGGCAGGAAGTACCACTCCGGCACGATGTGCGGCGGGGTCTTCATCGGGTTGGCCGGGATGTAGTTGTCGGCGTCGCCCAGATAGTTCGGCACGTAAAAGATGAACCAGCAATAGAGCAGCAGGAACACGGTGATGCCCAGGCCGTCCTTCATGGTCGCATGCGGCGTGAACGGCACGCAGTCCTTCTTGATGTCCTGGATTTCGACGCCGTCGGGATTGTTCTGCCCGGTGACATGCAGCGCCCAGACGTGCAGGCCGACCACCGCCGCGATGGCGAAGGGCAGCAGGTAATGCAGGGCGAAGAAGCGGTTCAGCGTGGGATTGTCGATGGAATAGCCGCCCCACAGCCAAGTGGTGATGTCGTTGCCGACCAGCGGAATGGCCGAGAACAGGTTGGTGATGACGGTCGCGCCCCAGAAGGACATCTGACCCCAGGGCAGCACGTAGCCCATGAAGCCCGTCGCCATCATCAGCAGGAAGATGATCACGCCGAGGATCCACAGCACCTCGCGCGGGTTCTTGTAGGACCCGTAGTAGATGCCGCGGAACATGTGGACATAAACCGCGAAGAAGAACAACGAGGCGCCATTGGAATGCGCATAGCGCAAGAACCAGCCCCAGTTCACATCGCGCATGATCTTTTCGACGGACGAAAAGGCCATGGTCGCTTCCGGCGTATAGTGCATGGTCAGCACCACGCCGGTGACGATCTGCGCGATCAGCATGAAGGAGAGGATCGCGCCGAAAGTCCACCAGTAGTTGAGGTTCTTGGGCGTCGGATAGGCGACGAAGGAATCGTAGCCGAAGCTCAGGATCGGCAAGCGGGCTTCAAGCCACTTCACAAAGCCGTTCTTGGGCTCGAAAGTCGAGAGTCCATGCATGTGAGATCTCTTTGGAAAGACAGCGAAAAGTTAGCCGATCTTGACCTTGGTGTCGGTCAGGAAGGCGTAGGGCGGCACGTCGAGGTTGCGTGGGGCCGGCCCCTGGCGGATGCGCCCGGAGGTATCGTAGACCGAGCCGTGGCACGGGCAAAACCAGCCGTCATATTGTCCCTGCTTGCCGAGCGGAATGCAGCCGAGATGGGTGCAGATGCCGATGACAATCAGCCATTCGGGCTTCTGGACGCGTGTCGAATCGGCCTGCGGGTCGCGCAGGCTGCCGACGTCCACATCCACGGCCGCCTTGATCTCTTCCGGCGAGCGGTGGCGAATGAACACCGGCTTGCCGCGCCATTTGACGGTGACGATCTGTCCAACGGGGATCGAGGCGACATCGACCTCGGTCGAGGCCAGCGCCAGCGTGGACGCGTCCGGGCTCATCTGGCTGATCAGCGGCCAGACCACGGAGACGGCGCCGACGGCGGCCACCGCCCCGGTGGAGATGTAGAGGAAATCTCTGCGACTGGTTTCATCCGTCGAAGTGGTGGCTGTGGACAAGGCGACATCCCCAGGTTCAAGAGCGGCCCGCTGCGTCGGGACGGCTCTGCTTGCTTGCGATAAGCGAAGCGGTTTTACGAAACGCGGTTCGGTTGGCGACGCCGCGCGGCGGAAACTTAACCCCTCCCGCTACGAAAACGCATCACAACCGACGCGATGACGAAATGCAGGCCAGAGGAGGCCATTCGGCAGGCGACGCTATTTGGCGCCTTTCAACTTCATTGTCCATAGAAACAGCTTGGCAATTTGTTAGGCGCCCAACAAAGTTTTGCGATGCGGCGCGAGGTCGCTATCTTCCCGCCATGCCTGACGCTTCTCCCCTTTGCCTTGCGCTGTTTCAGCCGGATATTCCACAAAACGCAGGAACCATGCTGCGCCTGTGCGCCTGCCTCGGCGTCGAGGCCGCGCTGATCGAACCCGCCGCCTTCCCCTTGACGGAACGGCACTTTCGCCGCGCCGGCCTCGACTACCTCGACCAAGTGATGATGACGCGACACCTGTCCTTCGCCGCATTCGAACAATGGCGTGCGACAAAAGGACGCAGATTGCTGCTACTCTCCACCCGCGCGTCCCAGCCCTACCCCGCTTTCGCGTTCCAGCCCGGCGACATCGTCATGGTCGGGCGCGAATCGGCGGGGGCGCCGGACGAGGTGCATCGCGCCGCCGACGCGCGCCTGCGCATTCCCCTGCGCGCCGGCCTGCGTTCGCTGAACGTCGCCGTCGCCGCCGGCATGGTTTTAGGCGAGGCCCTGCGGCAAATTGACGGCTTTCCGAGAGGAGAGGTTATTGGAAACGGAACTGGACCATCGCAAGCATGAAGCCACCGAATGGTTTTCCACGTTGCAGGCGCGGATTATCGCGGCCTTGGAACAGCTTGAGCGGCGCGACGACGCCTTCTTGACGCAACCGGACGCCGCGCCGGGAAAATTCGTGCTGTCGCCGTGGGAGCGGACCAATCACGATGGCGCGCCGGGCGGGGGCGGCAAGATGGCGCTGCTCAAGGGGCGCGTGTTCGAAAAGGCGGGGGTCCACGTCTCAACCGTGCATGGAGCGTTCGCGCCGGAATTCGCCCGGCAAATCCCCGGCGCCGAGGAAGACCCCCGATTCTGGGCCGCCGGCATTTCGCTGATTGTCCATCCGCTCAATCCCAACATCCCCACCGCGCATATGAACACGCGGCTGGTGGCGACCTCGAAATTGTGGTTTGGCGGCGGCGCCGATCTCACGCCGGTGCTGATGGAGCGCCGCAGCCAGGACGATCCCGACGCGCAAGCCTTTCATGCCGCGATGCGCGCCGCCTGCGCCGCGCATCCGGTCGCCGATTACCAACGCTACAAGACCTGGTGCGACGATTATTTCTTTTTGCCCCATCGCAATGAAGCCCGCGGCATAGGCGGCCTATTCTACGACAATCTCGAAGCCGGGGGGGAGAAATTCGCGCCCGCCTTCGCCTTCACCCGTTCGGTCGGCGAGGCGTTCGCCGGCATCTATCCTCGTCTGGTCGAGGCGAATATGACAAAGAGCTGGACGCCGGCGCAACGCGCGGAGCAACTCGAGCGGCGCGGCCGTTATGTCGAGTTCAACCTGCTCTACGACCGGGGCACCATTTTCGGATTGAAAACAGGAGGAAATATCGATTCAATCATGTCCTCCATGCCGCCCATGGCGACATGGCCCTGATTCCCCTCCCTGGATCGCGCGCCAACGCGATCCGGATCTTTGTTTCCATGCGTTTTCTTCACGCGAACCGGGTCTGCGTTCGCGTGGGGACGCTTTAGCTGACGACGAGGACCTCAAATGGAATTCCGCCCCGGCGATCTCGTGCAACTGAAATCCGGCGGCCGCTCGATGACGGTCGTCAAAGCCGACAAGACCGGCGTCGATGTGATCTGGTACGCGGAAAGCGATGACGCGCTGCGCACCGCCACCATTCCCGCCGTCTGCCTGGATGTGATCGAACTCGACGACGACGAGGAATTCGAGGAAGAGGAATAGCCGCCCGAAGGAAGCGCCGGACGCCGACGTGGGCGCGCGCCGCGACTAGAGTATTTTCACGTTTCGTGGAAACATGAAAATACTCTAGATTCTTGTTTTAACGCATTTTCTTCACGCGAACCGGTGTCCGCTTCGCTTGAAAATACTCTACCGCCGCGCGCGCGACGTCGACAGGTCGAAATCGGCGGGGTCGCCTTCTGGAACGAAAACCCCATCCGCTTTCATGACGCCACGGGCGGGCGGGGACGGCGGCGGCGCGTGCAAGGCGACCGGCCCGACGACGGAGCCAGCGCCGGGGCGGCGCGGCGGCGCCGGTGGCGCTTTCTGGCCGCCCCGCCCCTCGGGGGCGCGGGCGATAACCGCAGCGGCGGCGGTCAGATCGGGGCCGGGATGCACCGCATAGGTGTTGGCGCCGCGCGGCGGGGAGCCTTGAGCGACGTCGATTTCGTCCTCGATGTCCGGGCTGTCAGGCAAAGTGTCCTTGCGCGAAGGCGGCTCCAGTCCTCTGGGCTCGGGTCTTTGCGGCGCCGGCTTGCACACCCGTCGCGGACCGCTCGACGTCATGCCGTGCAGCGCCAGATCGACGTGGATGTGGTTGTAGTGAAAGGCGTTGGACCCCGGGCCGAGCACGGTGGTGAAATGCTCGCAGGCCCCGGCGTGCAGGTCGCGCAGGAAAGCTTGTGCCTGAGGGTCGCCGCGCGTCCAGTCATGAACGACGGTGATCTTGCGCCCGTCGGCCAGCACGAAGCCGCCAATATCCAGCGCATTGCCGAAGGAATGTTCGGACAGTCGCGCGCCGAACTGGTTGTTCATGCCGCGACAGTTGTAGGACCCCATGGAATCGACCTGCGTGATCGGCTGGCCGAACCGGGCCTCGGCGGCGGGTTGCGCCACCTGGGTCAGCCAGACCTCCAGTTCCGCCACCATCGGGCAATCGAGCGTCTGCGTGGCGTTGAACAGCACCTTGCCGCCGAGCAAGGCCGTGACCTTTAACGGACGCGTGAGACCGCAAATGGAGGGGCCGTCGATGTCGCGGCCGGCCGGCTGGATATAGTTCGACAGTTCGACCTGACCGCGGGCGAAACAGGCTTCCTCGGCCTGCGCCCGCCACGCGGGCCGCTCGGCGCTGCCGAACTTTCCGCACCCCGACAGCGCCCCAAGCAGCGCGAGCGCCGCCAGTCCGGCGGGGCGAGTCAGGGCAAGGGCATGGATCGGGGGAACGCGGACCATCGCATAGAAATGGAGCGTTCAGCTTAACCGTTCCTCAAGGGAATTGGTTAATATTTCAAATTTTAGCACATCGATTCAAACACAAACGCGCCCGCCCTCGTCCCAGAGAGGACCAGGGCGGGCGCCGCGCCGTGTTCAGCCCTGCGGCTGGTCCGGCTTGGCGCGATTCGCCATGAACTTCTCGAAGTCCTCGCGATCCTTGGCGCGGCGCAGGCCGTCGAGATAGTCTTCAAAAGCTTTTTCAGCTTCAAAGATCTTGCGGCGCTCCTCGGCGAGGCGCTCCAGTTCGGCCTTGCGCCAGTCGTCGAAGGCGGCGTTGCCCGAAGACTTCGGCCATTCGGCAAATCCGCGCGCCATGCCGCTCAAGCCGGCGCGCTGTTCGAACTCGCCCCATTTTTCCTGGGCGAACTGGCCGAAATCGCCCTGATAGCGCGACTTAGACTGCCAGATCTTCCAGAACAGGATGGCGAGGCCAATCGGGAAAAACCAGATGAACCCGAGGATCATCGCCACGACTTCGATCGGCTTCCAGTTCATTCGCCCGCAACGGCCCTCACGGTGGACATGGGTGTGACAGCTCATGATCTTGCTCCATCGCCGCCGCGGGCTTCGCCAGCCGGCTGCGTGGATGTGATATGAATTTACATTAAGGCGATTTCCAGATGCGGCCGCGAATATTTCTTTAGAACGCCGGAAACACGGGCTTGACGCCCAGCGATGCGCGGAGCGCGCCCTCGACCAGCGCGGCGACGCCCGCGCCCAGCACATGAAAAGCTTCGTCGGGGCGGTCGGAAAAATGCCCGCCAAGCATCAGGTCGGCGACGCCATGGCTCATCGCCCAGATCTGCACGCCCAGGGTCTCGGCGTCCCCCTCGGGCGCATGGAAGTAGCGCAGCACTTCGACCGTCGAGCGCACCAGGTCCTCGAAAGTCGTCCGCGCCGCCGCGTTTTCCGTCGGGCGGCGCGCCGGGCCGGCGTCGCCGAACATGGCGCGGTAGAGGCCGGGTTCGGCGCGCGCGAAGTCCAGATACGCCTCGCAGCGCCGCCGCAGCGCGGCGACCGGGTCGGGCTTGCCGCCGTCCCAGGCGCGGCCGAGTTGAGCGTTGAAATGGGTGAAGCCGTCTTGCGCCAGGGCCGCCACCAGCGCGTCGCGGTCGGCGAAATGGCGGTAGGGCGCGGCGCCGGTGACGCCGACGCGCTTGGCCGCCTCGGCCAGGGTGAAGCCCGCCAGCCCGCGCTCGGAAATCAGAGCGCGCGCCGCCGTCAGCAGCGCCTCGCGCAGGCGTCCGTGATGATAGGACCGCCGCCCCAAG
>NZ_NHSJ01000096.1 GCF_002937075.1 Rhodoblastus sphagnicola | reverse complement strand
CGGCCCATTCATCGTTGGCTTCCAGCAGGATCGCGCCGATCAGGCGGGTGATGGCGTCTTCGTTGGGAAAGATGCCGACGACTTCGGTGCGCCGCTTGATTTCGCCGTTGAGGCGCTCGATCGGATTAGTCGAGTGCAACTTTGTCCGATGCGCCGTCGGAAACGCCATGTAGGCGAGCACGTCCGCCTCGGCCTCGTCCATCAAGGCGGCGAGTTTGGGCGTCTTTGGCCGCAACTGGTCGGCCACCTTGCGCCATTGTCCGCGGGCGGCCTCGGCGTCGTCCTGGGCGAAGGCGGCGGCGACGAAGGCCGACACGACGCGTCGCCCGCTCTTGGTGGCGTGGGCGAGAACATTGCGCATGAAGTGGACGCGGCAGCGCTGCCAGCTCGACGTCAGCACTTTCGACACCGCCGCCTTGATGCCATCGTTGGCGTCGGAGATCACCAGCTTGACGCCGCGCAGCCCACGGCGGCGCAACTTGTGCAGGAAATCCGTCCAGAAAGTCTCGGCCTCTGAGGGACCGATGTCCATGCCCAGCACTTCGCGACGGCCATCAGCGTTGGCGCCGACCGCGATGATCACCGCCGCCGAGACGATACGGCGGATGTCGCGGACTTTGACGTAGGTGGCGTCGATCCACAGATAGGGCCAGTCGCCTTCGATCGGGCGGTCGAGGAAGGCTTTGACCTTGCCGTCGATCTCCTCGCACAGCCGGCTGACCCGGCTCTTGGAAATGCCGCTCATGCCCATCGCCTTGACCAGATCGTCGACCGAGCGCGTCGAAACGCCCTGGATATAGGCCTCCTGAATGACGGCGGTCAGCGCCTTCTCGGCCATGCGGCGCGGCTCCAGAAAGCCCGGGAAATAGCTGCCCTTGCGCAGCTTCGGGATGCGCAGTTCGACCGTGCCGGCCCGCGTCTCCCAGTCGCGCGCCCGATAGCCATTGCGCTGGGCGAGGCGCTCGGGGCTCTTCTCGCCATAGTCGGCGCCGGTCAGGCCGGCGACCTCCATCTCCATCAGCCGCTCGGCGGCAAAGCCAAGGTCGCCGCGAACCACGTTCGCGCCGCCTCGCAGCAACTCGACGAACAGGCCCGGCGCCAGCGCGCCGAGGTCGATCGCTTCATGGGCGACATCGCAGCTTGATTCTCCCGGGCAAGCGCCATGCCGCATAAGTTCAGTCGGTGAGACCGGAAAAGCCGACATCATGGGCTCGGCAGTAGTGAAGATCGGCAGCGTTTTTGTCGGGGCGGGCGCGGTTCATCGACACCCGCCGATGCCGGCATCGACGGAATCTATTTGCTTACTGACTGCCGACGGACGCCCGCCGCTCCGCAGCGAGACCTGCCACCTGTTCGTCCGTCATTTCACCGACGCCGAGCACCTGATAAGGGCTGCTTGGGTCGTAGGTCTGCTGGTCCGGGCGGTTGCGACGGCGATCCGCATCGCCGTCGTTCGGCGTCTCTCCGGAGCCCCCGCCATAGCCGAGCACCTCCACGATGATGACCGACGGCCGGTCTGATCCGCCGTTCTGGGCGGGCGCCGCAGCCTGTTGCGTCGTGGCATTCGCGGTCGAGGCCTCGATCAGGCCGCCGATGTTGGGCGCCTGAACCGTGGCAATGCCGGTCGTTGCTCCGCCGACCTTGAAATTGTCGGCGTTGACCACGCGCAGCGCCGCGACGAAGAGATTGCCGGCGGCGCGCACACCGGCATCGCCGGCATCGACCGCGCCGCGCGGCGCCAGCAGATAGACGTTCGGCGCGTCGGCGCCGGGATCTGGCGGCAGCGCGGCGATGCCCGCGCCTGACGTGGCTCCGGCCTGATCGACCGCGGCAAACATATTCTCGCCGATCCGGACTTCGACTGGCGGGAAATTCGGCGTTGTCTTCGCGCCCTGCCCGGCGTTGAGATCGGCATTGGACGACCACATCGTGATGTCGCCGCCCTTGACGGTGAACAACCGGCTCTGGTTGAGCAGGAAGTCGCCGTCGGTGAAGGTGTTGATGGACCCGCCGCGCTGGGTGAGGACGCCTTCATAGCCCGGCGGAATTGCGGCGATGGGCGATACCATTCCCCCTTGCGGGGTCTGTAGCGCGTAGCCCGCATAGTTGCGCCGCGCCGCCTGCTGCGCGGTGCTGACGACCGAGCCGGCCAGCACGCGGCCGCCGGGTCCGAGGATATTGATATTGCCGCCATTCACCGTCTCGATGGCGGCCAGCCGCAGATCGAGATCGCCGGCATGGACGATGGCGCCGTCATTCGCGCCGCCTTGCAACCCGTTCGTTGTATAGCCGAGCGAGGCCGGGAACAGGGTGTTCACGGCGGCGTAGCCGCGCGAATATTTCAAGTAGGACGGTCCGTCCTTGATCGACGGCGCCCGCAATTCGTCGAAATAGACCTCATTGATCAGGAACAGCCGCTGGCGCAACGGCGACAGCGTCAGGAACGCCTGATAGGCCTGCTGTTCGGTGATGTCTCCGGCGCCGAACTCCGCCTTCAGAATATCCGCCGCGTGCTTGCGCATCCAGTCGACGAGCTTCGCGCCATAGTCGCCGAGTTCGTTGGCCGCGGCGCCCGGCGCCACATAGGCGTCGCGCAGCGCATCGTAATCCGCGCCCCTGGCCGTGCCGAACTGCACGGTGATGTTGGCGCCCGCCGCCGGCAGATAGGGATTCCAGTCGTTGCCCACGGTGACGATGCCCTCGCCGAAGCGCAGCGTCGATCCCGAGGCTCGTGGGAGGTAATTGCCGTCTCCGGTCCCCGAGAAGTTCCAGTCCTTGATCTCGGCGGAGTTCAGGAACGGCCCCATGTTGCGTCCGGCCTCCACCATCAGGTCGCCGGGACCGCCGAGGATGAAGGTGTTGCCCTGCACAACGGGTTTGGCCGGCACGGCGGGGCCACTGATATCTCCGTTGGGCTGGAGGCTGAGATTCTGGGAAGCGACGAGCGTCGTGGTGGCGATCAGGTCGCGGCCGGCGACGATCCGCGTCACGTCGGTCGGGCTGAGGTTCTGGCCGAAGAACACCATGTTGACGATGTCGCGCCCGGCTTCGATCCGCGCCTGCTTGGGCGTCGAGAGCGTCACGCCCTTGACCGCCGTGCCGATATCGCCGCCCGCGTAGATGTGGACCGGCTTTTCGTCGCCGGCATGGGTTGTCGCGGCATTGTGCAGCCGTTCGAGCTGCGCCTCGCTCATGCTGGCGATCACCCGCGGGAAATCGAACTGATAATAGGCATTCGCGGGAAGCACGGTGAAAGACTTGTCGAACAGGACATTGCCGCCGAGGGTGAACAGCCCCGGCAGATAATAGGGATCGGAGTCGAGCATGGCGATCTGCGTCGGCCCGATGTTGCCGCCAGCGAGGATGCCGAGTTGTCCCACGGGGCTCGGCGCCATCAGAATCGCGTTCGGCGCGCCAATATTATATTCCGGCGGTGAATTTGCTGCGGCGCCAAGATAGCCGACCGGTGACGCCAGCGTGCGCAGATTCACATCGCCCAGCAGCGAGGCCAGCGTCAGCGTACCGGGATAGATCGCATAGGCGCCGAGCCGAATGCCTGACAAAGCCGGCGCCACCATGCCGGAGTTGGACACGGTGATCGCGCTATTGGCCACCATGTTCAATGCGCTGCGATCCGAATAGAAGCCGTCGAGCTGGCCTATGCCCATGATGCTGATGCGGCCACCCGCCGCCAGATCGACGGTGGCGTCGTCGATCCGGAACTGGGTTTCGCTGTTCAGCACGATCGGGACATCGGCATAATGCCATTTGTTGGCGGGATCTTGATAGGCGATGCTGTTAAATCCGGTCATGACCGGAAGGTCGCCGATGCTGCCGCCCGCCGAAAGCCGCGCCTCGCCGCTCGGCGCATCGATCCGCGCCCCCAGAATGTCGGACCCGGCGCGGATCGCGACGTTGCCGCCGCCCAGGGTGAGCAACACTTTGGTGGCGCTGCCATTCATCGTCGCCACGCCGGTGACAAGCGACGTATCGGCAACCGCGAGGATATCCGACGCCTTGCCGCCCGCATCGATGCGGATATTGCCGCCGCCCAGCGCGCCGATGCCTGCGCGGAACAGCTGCGGATTGATCGACGCCATCGTGGCGTCCTGCGTCACGCTGCCGATCCGCCACGGTTGATCGTAAGCGAGCGCAGGCAGCGATCCGTTCAGGAAGGTCACCTTCCCGATCCACGGCGATAGCGGCCAGCTGGCGTTCCGATTGTTAGCAAGGACGCCGAACGACAGGTCGCGACGGCCGAGCACGTCGCCCTGGGCGGTCACGCCGATGTCGCCGCCGCCAACGAGTTGCATCGTGTCGGCGATCACCACGCTGGCGATGTCCCTTCTCCCGCCGTCTCCCGTCACACCATAGGTGAACACCGGCGGCGCGCTGAAGATCGAGGTCGTCGATGCCAGCGCGGTGATCTGGACGGCAGCGCCGGTCGCCGGATCGGGCAGAACCTCGGAGATCGAAGCGACGGGATGGCCGGCCGTGTAGACCGCCGCGCCGCCCAACTGCCCTTTGCTGATATCGGGCGTGGTGTCGGCGCTGCCGTCGGACTTGATGTATTGAATGGCGCTGCCGCCGGTCAGATCGACATTGCCAGCGGCGGCCATGCGGATGCTGCCGGCGCCGGTGCGCACCACGGTCTGGGGAAGCAGCGGGATGGCCACCTTTTGGGCGCCGCCGAAACCGCCGGGATATTGTTGCAGGAATTGAGAGAACAGGGAAACGGAGATCGTTACCTGATGGTTGTAGTAGTTTGGATCCGTCCAGTTGACGACGTGAGCATTCGGATCTGCAGCAAGGGTCTGGTTGATGAAGGTGGCGAGATTTGGCGGAACGTCTGATGCGTATTGCAGGGTGATCGCGGCGTCACCGGAGAGGCCGGGAATCAGGTTCTGCAGATAGGCGTCGAAGCCGGGCTGTCCTGCCCGGAACAGGGGGCCCAGCACTCCAGTACCATCGGGGATGTCGTCCGCCCCGACCAAAAGGCCGCCGGGAGCACCGATCATTGCCGGCGAGATATACATCGTCTGAGGTTTGGGGCCATCGACGAGGAGATTGCCGGCAGAGGCAGCGGCGATGCGCAGCGGATCGACGCTGGACAACGCAGCTCCCGCCGTCAGCCGATAATCGGAAGACGCAACGATCTGGCCGTTGGGCAGCAATGGCATGACCACGGCGCTGGCGAGCGGGTCGCCGACGCCGCCCGCCCCGGTGCCCTGAGCCGCTGGCGAATTCCCGACCGCGCTGAAAGGAATGGTCGGCCTCGGCAGCGGCCCGCCGCTGGCAGGGTTCGGGGTGAGCTGATCGATGCTCTGACCGCCCCAATACTGCGTATCGAAGATCAAATTGCTTCCGCCAAAATAACCATTCGGATCGAAATTGGTCGCCGGATTGTCTAGATAGGTTTGCCAGCTCACATAGCTGCTGCCATTGGCGCCCTGCCAAGCGCCAAGCAACAGGGTCGTGTCAGATGAGCGTTTGGCGTACAGATAGCTCTGATAGGTCGCGTCATATTGATCGCGGAACTGGAAGAAGCCGTCGGTCAGGCTGCCCTGGAGATGCAGATCGCCACTGGCGCGCAGCGAGACCAGCGGCGCGGCGCCGGTCGCTCTGCCGCCGACGCGGTAGGTCATGGTGGTGTAGTTCGCCAGCAGGTCGGCCTCGCGGCCGACGACGACGTAATCCTGCCCGCTAAACGAATCGGTCGCCATCGCGCCGGCGGCCTGGGCGGCCGTCACGTTGACCGCGCCGGCGCCGAGATTCCAGTTCGAGGCCAGCGTGATGTTGCCGTCGTGTCTTAACTCGACGCCGGGCCGGGCGTTGAAATTGGCCTGCGCGTCGAGCCCGCCGAGGTTTCCATGGGCCGCCGAGACATCGAAACCCTGGACGAATTCGACCACCGTGCCTGCGCCGTTGTCGCCGAGGAAGTTCAGTTTCCCGACGCTGGTTGTCGCGCCGTTGGGATTGGCGGTGTCGAGGTCGGCGGTCACGTCGAGCGTGATCGTGTTGGTCGTCGCGTCGCGGGTGACGCCGCTGTAGAGGCCGCTGGCGGCGACAGTGGCGAGGTCCCAACGCTTGAAGCCTTCAAGATCGATGGCGCGTGCGCCCTTGATGCTGCCTGCCGATGCGACGCTGACGTTCACCGTCTTGTCGCCATTGCCGTCGGTGACAACCGGCGCGCGAAAACTGACGATGCCGCCCTGGTCGCCCTGCACATATTGATAGTTGACGGCGCCGTTGCGCATGACGCGCACCAGCCGGTCGCCCGGGCGGCTGGCCGAGGCGTCGATCGCCGCGCCCGCATTGATCGCGATGCTGCCGCTGTCGGCTGTGGTCCCCTTGACGCTGCCGTCGGCCTGAATGACGCCGCGCCCGGTCAGGAAGTCGGCGCCGAGGGTGATGTTGCCGGCCTTGGCCTGCCGGGTGTCGTCGGCAGCATAGCCGCTGGCATGGGCGTCGAGTCGCGCGGCGCCTTGCAGCGTGACGCCATTGACACCATAGAGTTCGATGTCGCCGCCATTGACGCCGGAGGTGTCGATGGTGCCCCCAATGGTGACGAAGCCACCATCGGCGGTCAGCTTGACAGCGCCCGATTTGAGCACCTGCCCGGCGGCAAGCACGATGTCGCCGCTGCGGGTGCGCACGTCGAATCCGGCAGTGAAGCCGTTGGCGACGACGCGGTCGTTCATGGCGACCAGATCGATGCTGCCATTGCTGTCAAGCGCGAAGCTGCCGCCCTTGGCTCCCGCGCCGCCCTTGCCGTTCAGAACCGCCGTACCCCAGTCGACCGCGCCGTTCGGGGTCGTGAGCTTGAGATTGCCGCCATTGCCGGCGCCGCCGCCGACCGACAGCAAGGCATCGCCGAGCGCGATGCCGCCACTGCCGAGCGCCACGAGCGACAGCGCGCCGCCGGGCGCCGACACGGTCTGCGGATCGGCGGCGTCGCCGAAGGTTTTGCTGTAGCCCGGCGCTTCCAGCACAGCGCCGTTCGACAGCACGAGATTGCCGCCCGCATTCACGGTGAGCGAACCGGCGGTGGCGCGCAGACGCGTTCCGGCGATCGAGACGCTGTTGCCGGCGATGGTCAGCGATGAGCCGGGAATGCCCGGAAGGTTGGCGACGTCGATGGCGGTTGTGCCGGCATTGCTGACGTTCACCGCGCCGGTCGTTCGCAGCGTCACCGTGGTCGCGGACTTCGAGCCCGTACCGGCCACGGCGCGGTCGCCGATATAGGGCGTGACCAGGGCCAGATTAGCTGACCCCACATCGATCACGCCATTGCCGGCGGTCGAGAACATGCCGTTCGCCGCGGCAAGGCTGACGCTCGCGAAATTGGCGGTCGCGAGCGTGCCGCTGCCGATCCAGATTTCGGTCGCGGCGATCGAGAGCGCGCCGCCGCCGGTGACAGGCGCGCCCGCCGTGCCTGAATTCGTCAATTGCAGTCGCGTGCCGTTGATCGTAACGGAGCCGCCCTGCCGCGACTCCAGCGTGGCCGCGTCGAAGGTCATGGCGCCGAACGAATAGCTGCCGTCGTCGAAGCCGATCGAGCCCTGCGAGCGAAGCGTCAGCGAACTGCCCTGCGACAGCACCGCCAGCAATTGCGGCGTGATCGCCAGCGCGCCGGCGGCGACGTTGCCGCTGGTAAAGGCCAGCGCGCCGGCGCCGAAGGCGATGTCCTGACCGCGCAACTGCGCGCCGCTCGCGATGGCGGCATTGTGCGAGGTGTCGAGGCCGATCGCATTGCCCTGCAGCGTCACGTTGCCGACATTGAGATTGGCGGCGAGCCCCGCCGGGCTGCCGGGATTGGTGGCGGACACCGGCGTACGCAGCCGCTGCACCACGCGCTGCGGACCATTCGCGACTCGTAGGAATGCGCCGATCGCGATCTGGGAGGGCGAGAGATAATTGGTCTGCTTGTTGCCAAAGAAGTCGAGGGTAATGTTGGTAATGATCTGCCCGTCGATGACATAGGCGCCAGCGCGCTGGTCGCTCAGCGCGCCGGTGGCGATGATTGTCGCGCCATCATTCAGCGTGAGGCTCGACGCGATGCTGCCGCTCGAGCCGTCATCGACCGCAAGCAGGATTTCCGGTCCCACCAGAGGATTGGCGGCGTCGTTGGCGACCAGGATGCTGCGCGCGGTGAGCGCAAGGCTGGTGGCGCCGTCGGCATTGTCGGTGCGCACGCCGCCGATCAGCAGGCTCTCCGCGTTCAGCCGGTTCAGGCCGGCGGCGGTGAGGTGGATGGCGCCGTCGTTCGGCGCGGCGGCCAGTGTGGAGACGATGTCGATATTGCTGCCGCTGATATCAACCTGCGCGCCGCGCCCGCCGGGCGCCGCAGCCGCCATCACGCTGGCCTCGATGCTCAGGGCCGTGACCGGGTTCAGCACCAGCCGGCCGGCGTCGAGGCCGGTGCGCGGGACGACAGCGCCATTGCCGGTCGCCTTGGTGATCGCAAAATTGTTGCCGGAGGTCAGCACGATCTTGGAATAGGACCGGATCACATCCTGCGACTGCACGCTGAACAGCCGGAGCTGGGACTGCGAGGCGCCGGAGAGCGCGTCGCCGTAGTATCCCGAAGTCAGAAGCGAGCCGTCGGCCTGGGCCACAGAGAGACCGGGGGTGACGTAGTTCGCGCCGGTCTGCTCGACCACCCGCATGCCGCCCGGCAACATCGCATATTGCGCCGGCAGCAGCGTGTACCAGCCCGCGGCCACTCCGTTGCCGCCGGACAGATAGACCCGCTTGCCGACCTCGGAAGCCGCGGTCAGGCTGGGATAATTTGCGGAATAGATCGGATCGTAGGCCGCGACCGGCGCATTCGAAAGCCCCGGCGCGATCGCATAGACCTGTCGCCCATCGGGGTATTGATAGCCGACGCCGTTGATCTTGTTGCCGCTGTATTGGTCGGAATTAAACTGGCTGAGAACGTCGTGGGAACCGCCCGTGCCGGCGACGAATTCATAGGCATAGACGTCGCCGCCGCCGGAGAGATCGATGGCGGCGCCTGCGGCGAGCGTGATGATGCCGCCATTGAGGCTCAGCGCCTTGGCGGGAGGCGCGGTCAAGGCGTTGTTGCTGGTCGGAGCAAAATACCATTCGACCGTGTCGGTCGTGGCGCCGTAGGGAATCGACAATCCGTTCGCCGAGACGCCGGTGATGCTGCCATTGGCGAGGACAACGCTTTTTGTTGCCGGCGCATAGGTCGTGGTGAAGTCAGTGGTTTTCGCGGTGGACGCCGCATTGCTGCCGAGCGTGAGCGTGCCGAACGGCGCCCGGATGACGCCACCCTGGATGATGTTCGCCGCTTGAATCAGCAGGTTGCCGCCGGCCGAATAGGGCGTCGCGGGCGTGGCCGCGCTGCTGCGGCCGATGGTGATGGCGCCGTTGGCCGCCGCCGAGGTGATGGCGAAGCTGGAGCCGGTGGTCGGGTAGATCTGCCCCGCGATCATGGTGAGATCGCCATTGGCCGCGATCATGCCTCTGAGCGACGGGGTGCTGGCGGTGACGCCCGAATAGGTCACCTTCCACGGCGCCACGCCGGTCAGGCGGATGTCGCCGCTGGCATTGAAGGTCGCATTGGCGACCGATTTGTCGAACAGCACCGTGCCGGTGATGTCGATCTGGCCGGCGCGGAAAGTCACGCTGCCGCCGGCCGCTGTTCCGGTGGTGACGAGCGCGGCCTGATCGACCTGGTTCTGCAGCGCGATATAGGGGGCTTCGATCGCCAGCGCGCCGCCGGTGGAAATGACCGAGGTGAACGTCGCCGCCTTCAGGGAGTCCAGCCCGCTGAAAGGTTTGGGCAGCAGGAAGAAAGCGCGGTCGAGCCCCACCCTTGCATCGCCCTGAGAGGTGATGTCGCCCATCGCGACGAAGGTGTCGAAGCCGGCCTGAGCCAACATGTCGGCCGAGATGACGTTCGCCGTCGGCGCCGCCGGATCGTGTTGCGTGAAGATCGGGTTGAGAAACTGCAGCGCGCCGCCCTGCGCATCGGCGCTGCCGCCCTGGGCATGGATGGTGGCCCCGGTCAGCGTGGCGCCCGCGCCGGCGGACAAGGCGCCGGCGTCGCTCCAAACCGGTGTGCTGACATAACCTGCGGGCCGCAAGCCGGACCGCGAGGCCGGAACATCGAAGGCGCCGGCGGCGCCGGACAGATCGAGCACCGCGCCGGGGCGCGCAATGAGGGCGCCGCCAACGCGAATCGGCGACGTGATCGACGTTGTATCGGTGGCAATCGTCGGCATCGTCGCCAGCGTGCCGCCGCCGACGACGACGCCGGCGGCGATCGATCTGCCGCTCCGATCCGCGGCGAGCGGATTGAGGATCACCGCGCCGGACAGATCGGTGACGCTGCCGGCGGCGAGCACGACGCCTTGACCCTGGTCGAGAACCCCGGCCTTGTAGATGGCGCGATTGGCGGCCAGAGTGATGTTCGTGATCCCGCTCAACCGGCTGGCGTCGTCGAGATAGATTTCCCCGTCGGCCCTGATCGTGAAGATGTCGGACAAGGCATGGACGCCGAACGGGCCGCTGGCGGCCGAGGTGGCGGCCGCCGCATAGATGCGCGGCAGCACCATTTGCTGCGTGATCGAGCCGCCGGCGATCCGGATCGAGCCCTCGTTCAACAGCGCGCCGACCATCAGCGAACTGCCGGCCGCGCCGGTGACGCTGCCGCCCTGCGCGACCCGCAGCTCCAGCGCCCCGCCCAGCACCAGGCTGACCGCGCGCTGATTCCACGCATCGGCCGGCGCCGACGCCGTCAGCAAGGTGTTGATGTCGCCGCCGCTGTCGAGCGCGAGCAGCGATTGCTGCAGGTCGGCGCTGAACAGGTTCGGCAGCACCGACTGCTGCAGCGCCAGCGTCTGGCCGGCGCCGATGGTGATTGTCTGCACCGCCAGCAAGGCGTTGTTGCCGACAATGCCATTGTTGAAGGTATTGGGCGTCAGCTCCGTCTTGGTCGAGGTGATGTTGTATTTGGCGAAGCCGGCGGTTGAAAAGAAATCGAGAGGCAGCGCCGCGCCGACCGAAGCCGGCTGGGTTCCCAATGCAAATTCTGGCGTCACCAGAGTGAAGTCGCCGCCGCCGCCGAGGCCGTGGGCTTTGATGGCCGCTGGATCGAGCACCAGATGCGCGTTGACGCGATCCGGGTTGATCGAGGTTCCCTCGAATTGATTGGGGCCGATGGTTGCGTCGACCTGGAAGCCTGGGAAGTGGTTGTCGGGATCGGTCTGATAGTAGCCGACATTCATCGACAGCGACAGGCTGCCGCCTTTCGCCGAGAGGTCGACATTCCTCTTGCGATCGACTCGGCCGCCGCCGGACAGGTTGAGGGTCGAGCCGGCGCCGACAAGAATACTGCCCGAGATGTCCCGCACCTTGGCGATATCAATAACCGAGTAAGTCGAAGTATCGACGGGCAGGTTGGTGACCGCGAAGGCGTTGCCCCTGTTGTCGAGCTTCTGCAGAATATTGGCTGCGGCCTTGATCGAGATGGCGCCGCCGTTGCTCCAGGCCCTGTTCTGGATGTAATTCAGCGGCGCAGTGTATTCGTTGACCCATTGGCCCGCGACCGAGAGATCGCCGGCGACGGCGATGTCGAAATCGCCCAACGCCGCAATCTTGCCGACGTTCGGACCGACCAGCGATCCGCTTCCCAGTATATAGGCGGTCTCCAGCGAAATCCGGCCGGAGGGCGCCGAGACGTCGCCGTTGATCGCGATGCTGCGCCCGGCGGTCAAGCCGAACACGCCACCAGGATTGAGCGTGACGCCGGCGCTGGAATCGACTGTGATCTTGCCAAGCGTGGAGAGCGAGACCTGGCTGAGGCCGGAATTCGACAGCAGCCCGTCGGTCAGGAACAGGATGTTGCTCCGGCTGGCGGGCATCACCGGCCCCGTCGCCGGGGTCGGTGCGATGTATTTTCCGGTGTCGGCGGCAATGGCGCCGCGCGTCCAACCGTCATAGGCGCTGTCCGGCGCCACCGGCGCGGAGTGGGCGATCATCGCATCCGAGACGCCGTTGACGATCAGCGCGCCGCCCGCGGGCAACTGGCCGCTCGACGATTGCACGGCGCGCAGGTCGCCGGTGACGCTCGACGTACCGGCGCCGGCCTTCGAATCGGCAAGCTGGCGGTCACCGGCGTAAACCTGGGCCGATAATGTGGCGTCGAGGACGAGCGTCGCGGCGGTCGCCGTCAAAGCGCCGGCGTCCCGGCCTTCGGTATAGGCCGGAACATATTGACTGTTCATCCGCAGCGGATCTGTCCACGTCTCGGTGAGGCCCCAGTGCGCGTGGTGGCGCGTGAAGCCCCCGGCGATTCCGACATAGACCGCGTTCGGATCGGCATCGCCGATATCGACGATGCGTCCGAACTGATCAATCAGCTTGGTGGTGCGGATCGCGCCGGCCTGAAAACGGGTCCAGCCGCCGGACGTGTTGATGAGCGATCCTGCCCTGAGATAGACGTTGGGGGTGTTGAAGACCTGCAGGGCGCCGGCCGCCGCGTTCGCCGCCGGGCCGAAGGCGACATTGCCCGCCCTGGTCATCAACCGGTCGGCGCTGAGGCCGACAAGCTGATAATAGGCCGTGGCGTCGATCAGCGGCGAGCCGATCCAGGCCACGCCGTCGGCGCGCACGCCGGAGCGGCGCGGATCGAGATAGATGGCGGCGCCATTCAGGAAGCCATCGCGGTATAACGGGCTGTCGCGCAACTCGTTTTTCTTGGCCGGATCGATCACGATCTGGACTTGCCTGATCGGCGCCTGGACGTCGGTCAGACCGGCGACATTGATCTCGGCGTCGGCGTCAATGAGTATGCTTTGATTGAGAGGGACGCTGCTCGACCCCCGAAGCACGCTTGCGCCGAATTGCGCGTTCGCGCCCGGCGCGAACAGGAAGGCGCCCGACTGCATCTCGATGGTGTTGGCGTTTTCGCCGATCCTGATCGCGGAGGGCTTGTAGGCGGAAAGTGATGTCGGATCCTGCGGAATGGTCTCTCCTCCGCCGTCAGGGAGAATCGCCAGCAGCGCGCCGACCCCCAGGCGGACATCGCTGCCGTCGATGGTAATCGAACCGTTGCGCGAGACGCTCGTCGTCGTGGAGAGGACGCCATCGTTGTAACTGGCGCCTCCGACCGTGAAGTAAGTGTTCCGGTTCGGACTGACGAGCGTGATGTTGCCGCGATCCGCATCGATCAGCCCGCCGGCCTGGTTCCAGACAAAATAGCCGGACGCGTTGCTCCCGCCCTGTACGAATGGCGCGAGGCCACGGACGTTTGTATCGGGCTGGGCGCCGTAGAGCGGCGCGGCGTCTCCGGTCGCCCCTGTTGATGGCGTCAGCAGCAGGGCCGAGTCGGTCGCGGCGAGAATGATCTGTCCCGCCGGGGCGGAAATCCGCCCCGCATTGGCGACATGGGGGGCGGTGAGAAGAACACGACCGCCATCGGCGGCGACGATCGAGGCCCCCTGGGCGACGCTGATCGTCCCGGTGGTGGGGACGACGGTCGTCGGATTGTTGCCGGGGCCGGTCCGGGGGACGCTGAACGCTGAAAATTGCGCGAAGGTCGAGAGGTCCCCGTTATTGTTGTTGGGCCCCGTGGAGGCATCGTAACCCAAAAGCCCGTTCTGCAGGAAGTTCTGGTTGCGCCAGGCAAGGTCGGTCGGAATGGCCTTTTGCGCGCCGCTGACAGTGGTGTAGATCGCCGAGGGTCCGACATCGAGCGTGGACGCAATCAGGCTGCCGACGTTGATCTGGCCGCCGGCGCCGAAGATGATGCCGTTCGGGTTAATCACCAGAACGGTCCCGTCGGACTTGATCGCGCCGAGAATCCGGCTCGGAGCCAGGTTTGGATCGATCACGCGGTTGAGCGCGACCCAGTCGCGGTTGCCTTGCTGATCGAAGCTGAGATCGGTCTGCCCGCTGATATTGAAGGTGCGCCAGGTCAGCACCGCGTTTTTCTGCGTCTGGGCGATGCCGACCTGGCTTCGGCCGCCCTGAAGCGTCTGCGTCGGCAGGTTGGCGCCGATCCAGGTCGCGCCAGCGCCGGTCGCCCGGTCCAGTCCTCCCGCTTGCAATCCGTCTGTAACGCCACTCGGCGCCGCCTGCGGGGAGGTCGCGGCGGCGTTGCGCGCGGCCGCCTGCATGGCCTGCAGGGCCTGAATGGCGCTGGCGGCGCGGCTCAAGGCGCTTTGCGCCTGCTTTCCGGCTTGCGCCGCCGCGGCGGCGTCGGCCTGCGATGCGTCGACTGCGGCCTGCGACGGCGAAATCGACAGCGGCGAACCTCCGAGCGGTCGCGCCGAGGCGTCTGGCGACGCCGTCAGCATCGCGGCGACGCTCACCCCCGTGAGAAACCATGCGTGACGGGCGGATCGCCCGGAGGAGAACGACGTCGCATCGGCAGCGCGGCGGTGCATGGCGGACCTTCTCGGCAAGGAATCATCTCGTCAGGCGCCACGGCGAGCGCATGTTACCGGTGAGATGAACGGCGCTGCGCTCGACCGAACGATTCCTGGAGAAAAAATTAAATTAAGCCGGCCACGTTGCGCGAATTCGGCCGGTCGCGGGGTCAGGTCAAAACAATGACGCCGCCGGGCAAGGCGCGGGCTTTTGCACCGAAAATATGCACAATCTGAATGACGATCTTATCGGTTTCGGTTGATAACAGCTGCGCCGTGAGCAACCGGCGGCCGATCTTCTCATTCATCAGCAAGATGCGCCCCATCCGATAGCGATTGATCTCAGCGATCACCTGCGAGACCGGTGTGCCCTCGAAGACCAAACGCCCCTGTAGCCACGCCGTCACATGATCGGCATTGACCGCTGAAATGGAGCCGATCCCTCGGTCGCCATAACCTGCCTGTTGGCGAGCAACCAACTGCACGGTATGACCATCTCGAGCGATGGCGAGACTTCCGCTTAGGCAAGCGATCGAGACGTCAGAGCCATCACACCGCAGATTGAATTCCGAATCCGTCGCATGGATGCGACCGGCCCCGGCGATGACGGTCAGCTCACCCGTTGAGCCGCCTGTCGAGAACGCCGCCTCTCCGGCAATCAATTCGACTTGCGTCATTTCAGCAGTCTGCGATCGAATGGCGATGCTCGTCCTGGTATTGAGATGCAGCGATAAATGATCGGCAAGCGTCACTTGCCGTTGCTCTCCGACGCCGGTTCGATAATCCGCCCGCAATTCGGAAATGGACGGCCACAGATCCATCGGTGGCTTAACCAATGCATAGATCGCGGTCGCGGCCAACGCGCCGCCGATCACGGCGCGACGCCCCATGGGGGCGACGATCCGTCCAGGAAAGCGCTCAGCGTCCCGGCTCGCTCGCCTCACGCCTTCAGTCTCGTCCATGGGCGCATGCGCGACCAGGCCCAGTGCGTTCCACATACGGCGGGCCTCGGCATAGGCCGCAGCGTGCGCGCGGCTTTGTCCGTACCAGGACTTCATTGCGTCGAGATCCGCCGACGTCATGCTCCCGGCCATGAACCTCGCGATCCACTCATAGGCCTCGCGCTGAAGCGGATTGACGTCGGCGTGAGCCGCATCGTCAATGTTGGCCGGTTGCAGCGTCACCGGATCAAGCTCATCGCGCTTCGTCATCTTGGTCTTCGTGCGCTGCAGTCGAGGTCGCTTGTTCTCTCGATGCTTGGGATGCACCGGGACCGAAACGCTGAACGATATCTCGGTTCAAGCGCGCCCCGCAGTGAATTAATGCGGCTTTCAGTTCTTTTTCGACCAGACGCTGCGAAATCCCCATTTGCTCCGCGATATCACGAAGTCTGGCGCCGCCCACGCGCGCGGCAAAGACGATTTGCTTTCGCCGCGGCGTCAACTCGTCGAAGGCCTGCTGCAAGACCTCAATCTCCTGACGGGCCTCCAGATTTTGCAGCGGCCCCGGCGTTTCATCGATAAAACCGAGAGCAGCGTCCAGATCAGACAGATTATCCGACCGCCGTTCACGCCGAAAGCGCATTCGGGCGATGTTGGTGGCAATCGTCAGAAGATATTGCTTTGGGCTTGCAATGGCTCCGATCCGCGCCGGTCGAGCCAGTCTCAGGTAGGTTTCCTGAAGGACTTCGCCTGCCAGATCTTCCGAACCAAGGCGGCGTGTCAGCACTCTCTTTAACTCGTCGTACTGATCAACCAGCGCACAGCGCAATGTCGTCGCCTGGCTCACATCACTCATGAACGAGCACTCTACCAGAAGCGGCGCTATCGGCTGGTGGACATTGCGCCGCCGCGCGTGATGTCCGCGGCAAAACCATAATCGTCACGGGTTGCGGCATGTCCGGCGGTGGGGCTTGGCCGACGACAAGACTGCGCATCGCAGCAACATAGGCGCGATCGCGTTCTTCTACCCCTGTCGGCTGGCGCAACTCAGCAAGCGCGATGGCCCCTGACGACGCGATCCAAAGCCGAACAATCAGCTCGGACGGATCTGCCTGAAGGGCGGGACTTTTGCAGAATGCGGCGCGCAGGCTGACCTGGATGCGACTGAAGTAGGAGGAGAATTCGACCGTTTTGCTCTTGAGCGCAGCCAAATCCTGCGCCTGCGCGGCAGGTCGCGCCGGCAGAATGGTGGCGGTTCCCGGCACAAACGACTCGACGGACAGGCCGGTCCCCCGCAATAGCCGCCCCAGTGCAATGTCCGGTGAGAAGGAACCACTCACAGCCGATGATCGATGACCTTCCACCAGACTGCTTTCGTAGTAAAGCTCAAGATGAGACGCAGCGCTGAAGGCCCCGAGCGCCGGCGCCAGCGATTGCGCGGGAATATCAAACGGAAGCGAAACCGAATTTAGCAATGGCTGCGCGCAAGCTTGGTCTTGGGAAGCGAGAACCAGCGATATTGCAATGACAAATGCGGTAAAGCCGCCGCGAGCCCGGCTGCCCCCGACAGCAAGCCTGTCCCCGACAGGGAGTGTGCGCGCAATAGACTGGCCCCCCCCCACTGCCACGCATCGTCCAACACCGCCCGCGCCATGACGACCCTGGTCAGTCATGGCATGAACCTGCTGATGAAGGCCAAGATCGGATCGCGTTCCCACGAGAGCTTATTGGAAATGGACGCTAACGAGGAAATATCACGGTTTAACGACAGCAGGCACACCGTTTGGCGGCATCCTGCGACAATTTTCCTGGCGCGGGAGCCTGAAATGAAGCGCTTTGGCGGTTTCATCGGCGCCTTGCTCTTGGCTGGCGTCGCGTCTGCGAGTAATTGCCCATCGGGCGATGCGCTTCTCAAAAACAATACACCGCTCGCCTCGCAATGTCCGAACGGCTTCACGTCCAACCCCGGCGCGCTTGGATCGTCAAACGTTGGAGCGGCGATGCAGAGCCAATCGAGCAATGTGCAGATGATTTCGGCTGCGGCTCAGAACGACGGCGCGCCGGTCGATCTGGCCCTCACCGTCTCCTACCAGGAAGCGCGATTCAATTCCTGCGCCTGCTCGCAGACGGGCGTCAAGGGGCCGATGCAACTGACCCAGCAAACGGCGAAGGGGCTTGGCTAAAATCGCGATATTGACCAGCAAAATATTCAGGGAGGAATGGGCGTACCTTAAACAGGCGGTCAAACTCCGCCTCAGTCATCCGCCCTTCGCGCAATCCGGCGGTCAGTTGCAGTTCCACCTGATCAGCCGCCTTTACGAACGCACCTCGATCGTCGTCCCCCACCAACCTCTCCTTCGGCGAATGGCCGACAGTGTTCGGCGACGCCAAGATGACGACGGCGCTGCTCGACCGGCTCACGCGCCATTGCGACATTGTCGAGACCGGCAACGAAAGCTGGCGGCTGAAAAACCGCGCCTGACCCAAAGACCCATCACTCACCCCACCGCGCGCGCTGTTTGGAGGGGTCAATTTTGGACGCCGATTGACATCCCATGAGAGACCCATCGTCATCAACCGACGCACCAAGGCGCTTGAGTTGCTGCGCAACGGCGCTGGCGTCCTGTCCATGCAAAGCGACCATCTGTGAAAACAGGGGTGTTACCCCTTTGCCATGAGCATCCTTCACTCCCTCTTCATAGCCGCTGCATGCGTCGATCAGACTTGTATGGAGAAGCGAAACGGACGGCGGCGAGACATGACGCGGCAGGACGACCACGACGCGCGCCTCGCCAACGAGGCCCATGACTGGATCGCCCGCGTTGTTGCCGGCGAGGCCACGACGGTCGATGCCGAGGACTTCCGGCGCTGGCGTTACCGCGATGCCGACCACGCAGCAGCCTTCACAGTCGCGGCCAAGCGCTGGCGCAAGCTTGGGCTCGGCTTGCGCGTCGCCATCGATCCCGCCTCGATGGCATGGGAGTGTTACGGCGGCGTGCCCAAGGGCCGAAACTCCGCCAGAAAATCAGCGAGGACGTCCAGCCGCCCGCCCCCAATGCGCCTGAACGATGAGGTCACCATGGTCCACGCTGGGGCGTAAGCAGGGGAAGCGGCGGCGCCGGTTGTCGTCAAACCGTAATGTTAGATTATTAGCATCAACCCCGCGTTGGCTAGGGGTGCGCGCTGACGCGCAATTTCTACCGTCAGCGGGCAGATCGTAGCGCTAGGAAGCTGGAGTTGCTGTCCCGATCTGCCAGGGCGGGGACAGAGGTAATGCGTCAGCCGGCCGAAGCCGAACTGAGACCGGATTATACGAGTTGTGTTGTAGCTGCACCGGCTACATTGTGGCGGCTGTGCGGGGCATGCGCATTGTCCGTGGCAAGCATGGTGGCGGTGTCCGATCTCGTCATGGCTCAAACACGGCCGACGATCGCGCCGATCGAGTTCAATATCCCCTCGCAATCGCTCAACACCGCACTCGGCCGCTATGGCGATGCGACCGGACGCGAGGCCCTCTTCGACGCGAGCCTGGCGGTCGGGCGAGTATCCGGTGACGTTCGTGGAACATTTTCGCCGGATCAAGCGCTCAGCAAGCTTTTGTCTGGCACCGGTTTGGCGGCTGAGTTCGTCGAGGAGACCACGTTCGTGCTGTTGCCGGTATCGACAGCCAATCAGCCGACGAGCCAGCAGGTTCGATCGCCGGAACAGCGGCGCTACTACGGGCTGATACAGGCAAGTCTTCTGAATACATTGTGCCGATCTCGCAATGTGCGGCCAGGCCGCTACCGTTTCGCCGCTGTGTTCTGGATCGCACCAGACGGCGCCGTCCAGAAGACCCAGCGTCTCGGGTCTACCGGCGCGTTTGATTCCGACCAAAAGATTGATGTTGCTCTGCGCAGCGTGCGGGTGAGTGAGTCGCCCCCGGCCGGTTTCGTGTCGCCGGTCCTGATGTTGATCGTGCCGCAAGAGTCTCAAATGACGGCCTGCGACAATATAGATCCCCCCCTCGGACCGGTCGGGATTGGGCGATGACCGATCATGGATTGTCCAATCTCCGTCGTCTGTTCCTCGAACGTTACGACGATCTGAAGGCGCGTTTGACCCAACGCCTCGGCTCGGCCGATCTTGCAGGCGACGCCATGCAGGATACGTGGCTGCGCCTGGCGCGCACGGAATCGATCGGCGTCGTCCAAAGTCCGCGCAGTTATCTCTTCCGCATCGCGTTGAACGTGGCGGGGGATCAGCGCCGGATGGAGCAGCGCCGCCCCATATCGGCTGTGGATACCGAAAGCCTGCTTGAAGTCGCCGACGATATGCCGACGCCGGAACAAACAATACTCGCACGGTCGGACCTGGAGGCGTTCAAAGCAATTGTGGACGAGCTTCCACCCCGGAGACGAATGATCTTTCTGGCGGCGCGGTTCGGCAATGCGTCCCGTCAGGAAATCGCGGACCGGATGGGTGTTTCCCTGCGTCTCGTTGCGAAAGAGCTTCAGTTGGCCCTCGAACATTGTGTTGCGCGCTACAAAGAATTGGAAGATTGAGCGTGCACATGCGGTCGTCGGGAAACGTCTTAGAAGTAAGAGCGTCTGCAATCGCAGCCGGCTTGCTCACGGACGCGGCGGCGAAGGGCGCGAAGATGAGATGAGCAAGGCACATTCTGATCTGGACCAGATTGAACGGGAGGCGGTCACCTGGGTACGAAAGCTCATATCCAAAGACATGGCGCCGGAGGACGCCGCGGCGCTGAAGCTCTGGCGCGCGCGCAGTCCCCAGCATGAAGCCGCATTTGTCGAGACAAAGCGCGTATGGAGTAAGGTCGGCGCCGCCGGCCGCGCCACGTTCGAGCCGGATGAGGACTTTTTAGGCGAACTCGATGCTTTCGGACAACGGCGCAGGACGATGAGTCGCCGCATGGTCTTGAGTGGCGGCGCTACGGTTCTTGCGGGCGCGGCAGTCTACGGCATGCTCAATCCGCCGCTTGGACTTTGGCCATCCTTATCGGAGCTGAATGCGGATTACCGCACTGCTACTGGCGAACAGCGCAATGTCACGTTTGCCGGCGACGTGGCGATTAGTCTGAACACACAAACGAGCCTGGCCGTCCGTCCCGCGGAAGCTGGGGTGGATCGCATTGAACTGATCGTTGGTGAGGCGTCTTTTGAGACGCTGGCGCGTCCGGCGCGATCGCTCGTGGTCCTGGCGGCAAACGGGAGGACCATCGCCGAATCCGGCAGGTTTGATGTTCGCTACACGGCAAGTGGCGAGCATTCTCCGGTCAGTGTGACCTGCTTCGAGGGCGTGGTGCAAATCGAGCGTGGAGCCGAGGTGGCTGAGTTGCGGGCCGGACAGCGCGTGCGTTACGACCTTGCCGGCCTGAGACGGATTGCCGCAATTGATCTGCAGCATGCCTCAGATTGGCAGCGTGGCATCGTCGAATTTCGCGACACCCCGATCGTTGAGGCCATTGAAGAAATCAACCGATATCGGCCCGGCCGCATCATTTTGATGAATGCGGCCCTGAGCCAGAAGCAGCTCAGCGGCCGTTTTCGCATCGACCAGATGAATCAGGTCCTTCTGCAATTGGAGCGCGCGTTCAGCGCGAAACTCCAGCGTTTGCCGGGTGGAATCGTGCTCCTGAGCTGATTTGCCTTTCGGCCCCAGATAAATTTCTAAAAAATCCTTCCAGAGCGTGCACGCCACCCCTTCGGGATTCACTCTTAGCAGTGAGACCTCTCGTAACCCCGAGGCGGCGGCGACATCTCGCTGCTGCATCGGAGGCCTATTGTTGGCCGAAGGAGCCGCCCGATGACCGTCAATGTTGCTGCGTGCTCTGCCGGTTCCCCCTATCGCAATGCTCGCCACGCCGCGCTGCTCGTCGGCGTGAGCGCGCTCGCTTTGTTCATGGTCTCGCCGGAAGCTCATGCCAGATCGCTCGGCGGCTGGACACCGGCGCCATCGGCAGCGGCGGTCGCGGCAGCACAGTCGGACTCGCAGGAGGCCGCGCGGGCGGCGCGCAATGCGCAGGACTCGTTGAAGCGCGCGACGCAGGCCATCCGGGCGATGCAGGCAACGCAGCAAGCGGCGCGTGACGCGGCGCGAGCGGCGCCGGGCAACAGCGGCATCCCAAATGGTCTGGGGGTCGGCGGCTTGCAGGCGGCTCCGCAGAATGTCCCCGCAAATCTTTGGCGGGGCGCGAACCTGCCGACCCAGTTCACGAACGGTGATCGCACCGAGGTCGAGATTCAGCAGACCCAGCAAAGAGCGATCTTGACCTGGGACACGTTTCACGTCGGCGGCAAGACCGATGTGAACTTCAAACAGGACGCCAGCAACTGGGTGGCGCTGAACCGCGTGCTCGGCACGGACGGACGGCCCAGCCAGATCCTTGGCGGCATCAATGCCAAGGGACAGGTCTACATCATCAACCAGAACGGCATCATTTTCGGTGGATCGTCGCAGATCAATGTCGGGGCGCTGATCGCCTCGACCGCGAAGATTTCTGACGACCGATTTATGAAGGGTATCTATTCGACGCAGACCGAATCGGCCTGGACTCCGAGCTTCACCGATGCGGCCGAGCTGCTGGGCCTGCGCGAAGGGGCCGGTAAGGTCGAGGTCAAAGCTGGCGCGGTGATCGCGACCCATGCTCCGGCGTCCGTTACCGATGGCGGCGGCTTCGCGCTTCTGATGGGCGGCGAGGTCGTTAATGCCGGCTCGATTTCGACGCCGCTCGGTCAGACGCAACTTGCCGCGGGCGACGACTTCATCCTGCGCCGCGGTGTCGGTACGGACGCCAACACGTTCTCGACCACGCGCGGAAACGAGATCGCGCCGATCATGCGCGCGGAAAGCCGTGCCGGCAATGTGACCAACAATGGCCTGATCTTCAGCCAGCAGGGCGACATCACGATCGCGGGCAAAACGATAGCGCAAAACGGGATTCTCATCTCGACCACCTCGGTCAACAACCGCGGCGCCATTCATCTTTTGAACTCAGCGACCGATACGTCAGGCCGCGTCATCCTCGGCGCCGACAGCGTCTCGACGATTGTTCCCGAGCTTGACAGCACCGAGACCGCGCTCAACAGTCAGCGCGATGCGCTGATTGCCGCATCCGCACCGCAAAACGCTGCGCGGTCGAGTGCGGCCTTCGGGGCGTTCGACAATCTGTCGAAGCTCGCCGACCGCATGGATCAGTCGCGCATCGAGATCGTCACCGGCGGCAATGCGATCTTCAAGCGCGGCTCGCTGACGATTGCGCAAGGCGGCCAGGTGGCAGTCTCCGCCGGCAAGCGCATCTTCGTCGAGGACGGCGCCACCCTCGACGTCTCCGGAGTGCGCGACGTGACGCTGGCAATGTCGGCCAACAACCTCAAGGTCAATATCCAGGGCAATGAACTGCGGGACTCGCCGCTCAACCGCGATAGCGATTATCTGAAAAACGCAAACGTATGGGTCGATATTAGAAACCTGATCTTCGTGCCCAAGGGCGCTGGCGGCTATGACAGCGACCGCTATTACACCCCTGGTGGGCTGATCGAGGTTGGTGGTTATCTCGCCAACACCGCGCACAGAATAGGCGAATGGAGCGCGCTTGGCGGCGCCATCACGCTGTCCGCTCCTGAAGTCGTCGCGCAGCAAGGTTCGATCTTCGACATCTCCGGCGGTTCGGTGCGTTACGACGGTGGCAACATCATCACCACGAATTTGCTCGGAGCCGACGGTCGTATCTACAACATCAACAATGCGCGCGCCGACATGAGGTTCTACGGCCTTGGCCAGGGCTGGATCCGCAAGCACGAGCGCTGGGGCGTCACCGAGGTGTGGAACAGCCCGCTTGGACGCGGCCGCGAGAGCGTGCGCTGGGAGGATGGCTACACCGTCGGCCGCGATGCCGGCAACCTCGTCCTCTCGACACCCACATCGATCTTCGAAGCGGATATCATCGCCGATGTCGTCAAGGGCGCGCGCCAGACCAGTGCGCGCGTCGCGGGCCTCTCCGACGGCTACAGGCAGGTGCAGAACGCCGCGCCGCTGCAGGGCGCGCTCGGGCTCGGCCGCTATGACGCGACGCCAAGCCAGGTTGCCGCCTACGGCTCGGACGTCCGCTTCAGCAATGTCGCGGCCATCAGCGCCGGCCTGTCCGCCACCGACCTCCTGCCGTCGGTCCGCACCAACACCGCCTGGTTCGATGCTGGCCATCTCAACGAACAGGGTCTCGGCGGCCTCACGATCGCCACCAGGGGCTCCATCGCGGTCGATGCGACGCTGACGCTGGCCAATGGCGGCCAGGTCAAGCTGGTCGCGCCGACCGTCGACATCAATGCCGGCATCGTCGCCCGCAGCGGCAGCGTCACCGTCCAGACAGATATCCTGGGCATGGTCGCAATCCTGGCCACGATGCCGGGCGTGACGCTGCGCACCGGCGCGATCATCGACGTGCGCGGACTCTGGACCAACGGTCTCACCGATCCGAACGAACTCTCCGGTCTCGCCTATGTCGATGGCGGCAGCGTCACCTTCGATTCCACCCGGAACGTCACGCTCGCGAGCGGCGGCGCCATCGACGTCTCGTCCGGCGCCGCCATCCTGTCGACCGGGAAAACGCGCGGCGGCAAGGGCGGCGACGTTACGCTCTTGGCCGATCAAGGGAATGTTCGGTCTGGCGGCCGGCTGACCCTTGACGGCGAGATCGCCGGGTTCGGCGTCTCAGGCGGCGGCAAGCTCAGGATCGAATCCGGCCGGGTGATCGCGATCGGAAGCAAGGCTCAGCAAAGCGACGGCGATGCGGGCCTCGTGCTGAATCTCGATGCGTCGCTGTTCCGCAGCGGCTTCGCCAGCTACAGCGTCAACGGCCACAAGGGCCTGGCGGTCGCCGATGGTGCGACGATCGACGTCACCATGCCGGTCTATCGTTACACCGCAGGCGCGTTCGCCGTGGCCACGGGAAGCGATCCGTCTGCGGGCCTCGAGCTTTGGACGCCGCCGCTGTATCTGGAGGATTCCGCCAAAGGCCGGCTGACCCAGCGCGGCGGGGCCAGCCTGTCGCTCTCCGCTGGCGTCCTATCGTCGGATCCGGCGGCGGTCGGTCTGGTCGTCGGCAAGGGCGCGGCACTCACCGTCGATCCCGGGCAGTCGATCGATATCTCCGGCGTCGGGCAGGTGACCGTCGACGGCACGCTGAACGCCTGGGGCGGTTCGATCCGCATCGGCGGCGGTGGCGGCATTTCTGACAGCAATTCGATCTGGATCGGCGAGACCGCCGTGCTCGATGTCGCAGGCCGCGCCTTCAGCGCCGTCGATGTGCGGGGCCGACGCTATGGCGCGGTGCTGGACGGCGGCAACATCACCATCGGCGGAACGGTCGATCTGTCGTCGGGGCAGCCGGGCGGTCCCCTGGCGTTCGTCGTCGTGCGCGACGGAGCGCTGCTCGACGCATCGGGCGCCGCGACGACGTTGGATCTGTTGAACGGCGGTCCGACCGAGGTGGCCAGCCGTGGCGGCGCGATCTCCTTCGCATCCTCCGACGGCTTGGATCTCCGCGGAACCTGGCGGGCTGCAGCCGGCGGCGCGGGTGCTGCCGGCGGCACGTTGACGGTCAGTCTGGGCACTCCGGAATATCGGGATGTGAACGCCAGTGGGTACCGCTCGCGCGATCTCATCGTGACCCAGACGGCGCCGATCAGCGCGCTGGCGGCCGACGCCACGCCGGCTTCGGCCAACGGCAGCCTGGTTTTTGGAAAGGCCGCGATCGGCGTCGACCAGATCGAGGCCGGCGGCTTCGGCAATCTCAATTTGCTCAGCTACGGCATCATCGCCTTCGATGGCGACGTGTCGCTGGCGATGCGCCAGAGCCTGCAGTTGTTCTCGACGTCGCTGGCGCTGGCGGAAACCTCAAAGGCCGACGCCCGCGTGACCCTCTCCGCGCCCTATATGCGCCTCTTGGGCGTGCCTGATATCCGGTCGGACGGCGGCGGCCATCTACCGGTCATCAATGGCGGCGCCCCATCGGCACGGCAGAGCGCCGCGCGGTTCAGCGCGACGTCGGGATTGCTGGATGTCCAGCGCTCCGTCACGTTCGGCGTCAGCGGCGCGGGACCGAGTTTCACGCTCGACCGGCGCGGGTTCGCGGATGTCGAGTTGCAGAGCAGCGGGGATATCCGCTTCCTGCACAGCGGTGGCCTGAATGCGACCGTGCTCCAGACCCGTGGCGATCTCGTCCTTGCCGCGCAGCAAATCTATCCCGCGACCGGCGCAAGCGCCATCGTCCGGGCCGGTTGGCTGGGAGGCGTCGGCGGAAATCGTTTTTATGATCCCGCCTACAGCCTCACCATTCGCGGCGCCGGCCAGGCGCCGGTGGCCCAACCCTATTCGGCGTTCGGAACCCTCTCGCTCGGGGCTTCCACGATCAACCAGCGCGGCGTGGTTCGCGCACCGCTCGGGACGATCGGCCTGGGCAATGAATCCGGAGCAAACACGATCAATCTCCTGCCCGGCAGCATCACCTCGACCAGCTCGAAGGGGCTGATCATGCCCTATGGCGGCACGGTCGATGGCATCGATTGGTACTATGCGGACAAGAAGATCGCGCTGGAAGGCGCTGTGTCCGCGACGCGCGGCGTCTCGCTCTTCGGCGTCAAGGTCGATGTCCAGAGTGGCGCGCTGATCGACTTGTCGGGCGGCGGCGATCTGACCGGGGCGGGCTTCGTCAGCGGCCGTGGCGGCTCGATCGATGTGCTGCGCAATCCGCTGATCAAGGCCAATCCGGTCTATGGGATCAGCACGTCCGGCAACGCCGTCTATGCCATCGTGCCGAACCAGGCGTCCGGCTATGCGCCGGTCGGTCCGGACGCCGGCGCCGGCAATCCGTTGGTCGGCCAGCAGATCACGCTCGACGGCAGCGTGCCCGGCCTGCCGGCCGGCACCTACACGCTGATGCCATCGACCTATGCGCTGTTGCCGGGCGCCTTCCGAGTCGAGATCGCGGCGACGCCAGAGTCGCGCGGTCTGACCGGCCGGGCGGCGATGGCCGATGGCTCTTACGTCGCCGCCGCGCGGCTCGGCGTCGCCAACACCAACATCCGCGACAGTCTTGCGCGGCAGGTGATCCTGACTCCGGCCAGGGTGACGCGAACCTATTCGCTCTACAACGAGACGAACTACGCCAGGTTTGCGCTGGCGGATGCGGCGCGTCTCGGCGTGCCACGCGCGATGTTGCCGCTCGACGGCCAGAATCTCTATCTCAACCTCGTATCCGGCGCGGGTGCGAACGCCTTCCGGTTCCACGGCGCGGTGGATTTCAGCGCCGGACAAGGCGGCTATACGGGTTCGGCGAGCCTGCTTGGAAACAATACAGGCAGCGGGATCGAGATCCTGGCGGCGGGCGCTGCGGCAACCGAGGGCTTCACGGGCGTCTCGGTCTACGCCGACGACCTGAACGCGCTGTCCGCGCGCCGGCTGACCATCGGCGCCAAGCCGACCGTCACCTATGGCCAGAAGGGCAACTACGTCGAGTTCCTGAACACCGACCAGTCATTCAGCATCACGCTGCGCGAGGGCGCGATGCTGCGGGCGGCGGAGGTTTTCCTGGTCACGGGCTGGAAGCGATTTACTGGTGAAGTCGGCGCGATCACGATCGAGGCCGGCGCCGGCATCAACACATTGGGCATGGGGGACACCCCGTTCGATTCGACGAACGGCTTCATCTACACGCCATCGTCCAACGGCCATGGTGGCTCGATGCTCGCCGTGTCCAATGGCCGGTTGGACATATTGCCGGCGGGTTCCTCCATCACATCGCAAGGTGCGATCCTGATCGGCGCCTGCGGCGCGACCGGCAATTGCAATGCGCCGACCACGCTCTACTCCGAAGGCACGATCGGGTTCGCCACGACCAACCGTTTTGAACTGGGCGACAATGTGCGGTTCGGCGCCCGCAACCTCGCGCTCGGTGTCGGCGCGGTCAATGTCGGGACGCGCGAGGCGCTCGCCGCTGCTGCCGCGACGAACGTGCTGCCCTCGGGGCTCACGCTCAACCAGACGGTGCTCGACCGGTTGCTCAAGGGCGACACCTCGACCGGCGCTCCGGCGCTCGAAAGCCTGATCCTGACCGCGCGTGAGGCGGTCAACTTCTTCGGCACGGTGAAGCTCGACACCTATGACGCTTCGGGCAAGTCCCGCATCGCCAATCTGGTGTTCGGCACGCCCGCCATCTACGGGGCAGGTGGCTCCGGCGACGTCGCGACGATCCGCACCGAAAACCTGGTCTGGAGCGGCGGCACCGGCGGTCCGGGCGCGGTCATCACCGGCGGCGCCGGAACCGGCAGCGGCTCGCTCGTCATCGACGCCGAACGGATCACCTTCGGCTACGGCCCCAAGACTCAGGTCAGCGGCGTGGACGATGCTGGACGGCTGACGCTCGGCTTCGCCAGCGTCAATCTCAACGCCAGCGATCGGATCACCGCCAATCACAAGGGAAGTCTCGCGGTTTACCAGAGCCAGGGCGCCTATGTGACCGGTGCAGGCTACAGCTACAGCGGCGGCGCTCTCAACATCTCGACCCCGCTGCTGACCGGCGAGGCCGGCTCGATCAACCGCATCACGGTGGGGGGCGCGATCTCCGTCACCGCGCCATCCGGCGCGATGGCCGGGACCGTGCTCGGAGCGGAGGCGTTGGGCGCCGAACTCGCACTCGACGGCGCGAGCGTGTCGATTGCCACGGCGGTGACGCTGCCGAGCGGACGGCTGACGGTGAGCGCCACCGGCGACATCGTGCTTTCCGACGCGGCGCGGATCGACATGGCGGGCCGCGAGATCACGTTCTCCGACGTCAAGAAATACAGCTGGGGCGGCGAGGTCATTCTCGAGAGCCGCAACGGCGACATCCGCCAGGCGGCAGGTTCGACCATCGACATTTCGGCCAAATACAATCACGCTGGCCGGCTGACGGCGTCGGCGCTCGGCGCGGGCGCCGGGACGGTGGATCTGCAGGGTGCGATCCTCGGCGCGACCAGCGGCCAATACGTTGCCGGCGGCACGATCGTGCCTTATCGCGGTGGCTTCATCGACGTGCGCGCACAGCGGCTCGGCGGCAGCGGCACGCTCAGCGACCAATTCGCCGCGCTCAACGCGCGGCTCAATGCGGGCGAGGTGTTCGGCGGGCGCAGCTTCCAGCTCAAGCAAGGCGATCTCGTGATCGGCGACGGCCTGCGCGCGGGTGACGTCAACCTCTCGCTCGATGGCGGCCACCTCACCGTTACCGGGACGATCGACGCCAGCGGCGCGGAGGTCGGATCGATCCGGCTCGCGGCCAATGGCGGCTTGACGCTGACCGGCAGCGCGGTGCTCGATGCCCATGGCGAGCGGCTGCGCGTCGATAGTTATGGCAAGATCATCGACAGCCCGAACCGGGCCATCGTCCAACTCAGCTCCGGGAGTGGAGTGTTGACGCTCGCATCGGGCGTGCGGATCGATCTGCGGCACGGCGCCAAGGCAACCGTCGGCGCCGCGCCCGGTCAGTATGACGGCGTCCTGCGCGGTACGCTGGAATTGAACGCGCCGCGTCTCGGCGCCGACGACATCGCCATCGACGCTTCCGGTGCGCTGACCATTCAGGGCGCGCGCTCGATCGCGGTCAATGCGGTGCGGGTCTATTCCGGCGCCGAGGCGCCGGTCGGCACGGAGACCACGGCGAGCGGCCGGCCTTATCAATTCATCGATCAGGACTGGCTGAATCACCGCCACACCGAAAGCAGCGACTTCATCAACGCAGCGCTCGGCAATGCGACTTTGATGAACGGCAAGCTGGCGGGACTGAACAACGCCGCCTATCGCGACGCCTTCCACCTGCGGCCGCTGGTCGAGGTGCGGACCGAGGGCGATCTGGTGGTCAAGGGCGACCTCGACCTGTCGGGCCATCGTTATGACGGGGTCAATCCGAACTTCCCGCACACGTCGGTCTATGGATCGGGCGAGGTCGGCGTGCTCACTCTGCGCGCCGGCGGCAATCTCGACATCTATGGCAGCATCAACGACGGATTTGCGCCGCCGCCCGCCACACCGGACGACGACGGCTGGATCCTGCGGCCCGGTGCGGTGCCGTTCGGCGGCGACGTGACCGTGCCCAACGGCAGTGTGACGCTCGCCGACGGCACCATCTTTGCACCCGGCCGCACGCTCAATTACGATCTGCCGGTCAAGGCGCTGACCGTGCCGACGGGCACGCGACTGCCGGCCGCGGCGGTGCTGAACGGCGCCGTCCTCCTGCCGGCCAACACCATTCTGGCCGGCGACGTGTACGCGGCGGACGGCAGCCTGCTCTACGCCGCGGGCGCACGTCTCGCGCAGGCCGTCACGCTCCCGGCCGGTACACGGCTCGGTGCGGGTTTCGTCGTGCCTGCCGACCTGTCGCTGAAGGCGATGGTCTGGCCCAAGGGTGTCGCACTGCCATACGCCGTGACGCTCGACGGCGACCTGACGCTGCCGATGGGCGGCCTGATCCCGTCGCAAACCGTAGTCAAGCTGCCCAACGGCGCACTTTCCGTTCGATTGCGGCCCGCCGACGCGAACGGCCGTCAGGGCGCCAACTGGGCGGTGGCCAGCATGTTGCCGGCCGGCTCGCAAAGCTGGTCGATGCGCCTGGTGGCCGGTGCGGATCTCGGCGCCGCCGATAGCCGCATGCTGCGGCCGCGCGACGCGACCGGCAATCTGACGCTGGCCGATACCCATTTCTCGGTGTTCGACAAGTACCAGAAGACCATCACTCCGGGCACGCCGGCGCGACCCGGCGGCGCATGGTATTGGAGCGACCAGGGAGCGGCTGATTGGGGTACGCAAGCCGGAACCCGAATTCCGGATGATTATGGTCCTGACTCTATGTGCGCCGACGGTCCCTACGAATGCGTCCACTACAATTATACCGTCACTGCGCTGGCCGTCGCAGATTTGGGTCTCGATACTGACTGGGCGTCATGGGGGCTCTCAGGTCCGCTGAAAGCGGGCGATCCTGTGCCCGCCTTTTTTGAATCTACCCTCCTCGGCTCTCCAGGTTACCTCGTCTCGCTCGGTGAGCCGATCCCGGCCACCCCGGACAAGGTGGTCATCGGCGATCTCCTCGGCTATATTCCGTTCAATCCGATCTTCAGCGTGGTTCGCACCGGCACCGGCGATCTCGACCTCGTTGCCGGCGGCAATCTGGCCCAGCGTTCGCCCTATGGCGTCTATACCGCGGGAACACAGTCGCAGGGCGTTGGCGCGGCGTTCGATCAGCCACGGGCACTGATCCGCGATGGCAAGGTGCTGGGCAAGGAGGGCGCGGACTATGAAAGCCTCGTCAGTGGCGATGGCCGGCTTTCGCATGCCTGGTATCCGACGGGAGGCGGCAATCTGTTGTTGCGCGCCGGCGGCAATCTCACTGGCGATCTCTGGACAGGAATTGGCATTTCGGAAGAAACGCGCGGTGGTTCGAAGCCGAACGCGGATCCCACCAGCTGGCTGTGGCGCCAGGGCCGTGCGCCGGGCAGCGACGCGGGCGCGGCCTGGTGGATCAACTTCGGCAGCTATGTCAGAAGCGATGACTATCCGACCTTTGAATACGACAGGCTTCCCTATCTGGTGGGGTTCACTGGCTTTGGCACGCTCGGCGGCGGCGATCTGAAGGTCGATGTCGGCGGCAACGCTGGCGCCATCGACAGGATCGTCGAGGACAACCCGCGTCCTTTCCGCAGCCAGGGACTGGTGCTCGCGGTCGGATCGACCGGCCGGGTCAACGCCCAGGGCGATCTGGTGTTGACGGGTGGCGGCGATCTCGATGTGCGTATCGGCGGCAGCCTCAATCCCAACCTGCTGGCGACCGCCACCGATCTCGATCCCTCTGGATCGGCACAGCTTCTGAATGGCCTGATCGCCAATTTGCGCGGCAACAGCTCTGTCAGCGCAGCGAGCATCGGGAATATCCGTTTGCAATACGGAGTCAGCGCAACCAGAGAGGTGCGCCCCTACGATCCCTACACGGTGACGCAGGCCGGCATGTTCGGCGGGCCGACCCTGCTGCCGGGCGATGCGACCTTTGCCCTGACCTCGCGCGCCGACCTGGTGGTCGGCGGCGTCATCGATGCCACCCGCCGCGAGACCATCGATACGGATCCGAACACGCCCTCAGTCTGGTTCAGCCTGTGGAGCGATCGGACGGCGATCGATCTGTTCGCCGCCGGCGGCAATCTGACGCCGGGCAATGCAAAGATGCCGCTCAACAGATTCGGTATCAACGATGTGTCTTACCCGTCGATCCTGCGCGCCGTCGCGCCGTCCGGCAGCATCTTTGCGGCCCCGTATAATGCCGGGACGCTGCTCCTCGCGCCGTCGCCGAACGGCCAGCTCGAATGGCTGGCGGGCCAGTCGATCTATGGCGGCGTCGTGTCCCGATCCAGCGCCGATCCGGCAATACTCACGACGCCGTTCCGGCCCGCGACGCTGGCGAGCCTCGATCCGCAGGCGTTCAGGGACGGTAATAATCTGTTCGCCTTCGGGGCGAATACCGCCTCGGGTCAATATGCTCTCGATCCCGCGCGCTTCTATGCGCTGGGCGGCGACATCGTCGGCCTGATGACCGGCGAGTTGCAGACCGGTTTCTATGGCGAGCTCGCGGGGAAGACCTTTTACAGCGCGGGCGGCGCGGTCTGGATGAAGGCCGGGCGCGACATCGTCAACAGCGGCCACAATCTCGGCGAGTCTGGAGTCGCTGTCACTGGTTCCAGCAACACGGGCCAGACGAAGAGCAACCTGATTGTTCATACCGCCGAATCCGATGTATCGATCATCTCGGCCGGCCGCGACATCATCTATTCCAGCTTCAACATCGCAGGTCCCGGCACGCTGGAGATCAGCGCCGGGCGCAACATCCGGATGGAGGACCGCGCCAGCGTCACCTCGCTCGGCGCCTACAGTCCCGGCGACAGCCGCCCCGGCGCCAGCATCCTCCTGCAGGCCGGCGTCGGCGCTTCGGGGCCGGACTATGCGAAGCTCGCGGCGCTCTATCTCGATCCCGCCAATCTCGCGGTGACAGGCGTGCCGCTCGCCGACCAGAACGGCAAGGTCGCCAGAACTTACGAGAAGGAGTTGGCGGACTGGCTGAAGGAACGTCACGGTTTTGCTGGCGCGGTCGAGCAGGCTCTGGCCTATTTCAACACCCTGAAGCCGGAGCAGCGGGGCGTCTTCCTGCGAACGGTCTATTTCGCAGAGCTGCGGGAAGGCGGCCGCGAGTACAACGACCCGAACAGCAGTCGCTTCCACAACTACATCCGCGGCCGTGAGGCGATCGCCACGCTGTTCCCGGAGGGCGAAGCGGAGACGCGCAGCGGCGACATCATCATGTTCGGCGGCGCTGGCGTGAAGACGCTGTTCGGCGGCGATATCCAGATGCTGACGCCGGGCGGCAAGCAGGTGATCGGCGTCGAGGGCGCGGCGCCGCCGCCTCCGACCGCCGGCATCGTCACCCAGGGCTCGGGCAACATCCAGATGTATTCCAAGGGCTCGATCCTGCTCGGGCTGTCGCGCATCATGACGACGTTTGGCGGTGACATCCTCGCCTGGTCCGCGGAAGGCGATATCAACGCCGGACGCGGCGCCAAGACCACCATTGTCTATACGCCGCCGAAGCGCGTCTACGACGACTACGGCAATGTCAAGCTGTCGCCGCAGGCGCCCTCATCGGGCGCCGGCATCGCGACCTTGAACCCGATCCCCGAGGTGAAGGCCGGCGACATCGACCTGATCGCGCCGCTCGGCAAGGTGGATGCGGGTGAGGCCGGCATCCGCGTCTCCGGCGACATCAACATCGCCGCCATGCAGATCCTCAACGCCGCCAACATCCAGGCGCAGGGCAAGTCCACGGGCATTCCAACCGTGCAGGCGCCGAACATCAGCGCCGGCCTGACAGCGTCGAACGCGACCGCGGCGACGCAGCAGACGGCGCTGCCGAAACAGGGCAGCGGCAACGACCGGCCTTCAGTCATCATCGTTGAAGTGCTGGGCTACGGGGGTGGGACTGGAGAAGAGCAGCCTGACAGCGAACAGCGGCGCAGCCGCGGCAGACAAAGCAGCACTAACTACGACCCGAACAACGTGGTCCGTCTTCTTGGTAACGGCGCCTTCACCGCTGAGGACACCAAGCCCTTGACGACAGCGGAGCGCGACACGCTCGCCAATCAGATCGTCAATCCTAACCGCGGTGAGGCTGCCCCATGAAGGGACCCGTTTGGGAGCCCGTGTCATTGAGGTTGCCGTCGCGGCCTCAATTGAACCGCGCCGGGTTTTCCGGAGGCCGTTTTGGTCAAATCAGGCCGCGATGGCGGTCTGATTTCGTGAGGCGTAATAGCGCGCCTCGGCCTCGGCTGGCGGGATGTTTCCGATCGGCTCCAGCAGCCGGCGGTGATTGAACCAGTCGACCCATTCGAGCGGCGCGAACTCGACGGCTTCAAGACGCCGCCAAGGGCCGCGTCGATGAATGACCTCGGCCTTGTAAAACCCGTTGATGGTTTCGGCGAGTGCATTGTCGTAGGAATCGCCGACGCTGCCCACCGACGGCTCGATGCCGGCCTCGGCCAGCCGTTCCGTGTATTTTATCGACAGGTATTGGCTGCCGCGATCGCTGTGGTGGACGAGGCCGCCGCCATGAGTTGGTCGGCGTTCGTGCAGGGCCTGCTCAAGCGCGTCGAGCACGAAGGTCGCATGGGCCGTCCGGCTTGCCCGCCAGCCGACAATCCGGCGGGCGTAGGTGTCGATGACGAAGGCGACATAGACCATGCCGCCCCAGGTCGAGACATAGGTGAAGTCGAACACCCAGAGCCTGTTGGGCGCGGGCGCCTTGAACTGCCGGTTGACCCGGTCCAGCGGGCACGGCGCCGCCTTGTCTTGAATCGTCGTGCGCACAAGCTTGCCGAGGATGACGCCATGCAGACCCATGGCGCGCATAAGCCGCGCCACGGTGCAGCGGGCGACCGCCACGCCTTCACGGTTCAATTGCAGCCAAACTTTCCGCACGCCATAGACCTCGAAGTTTTCGGAGAACACCCGCCGGATCGCCACCTTCAGAGCCAGGTCGCATCGGGCTCGTTGGGAAAGCTTTGTGGGATCAATGCGCTTGGCGAGATGGGCGTGATAAGTTGAAGGGGCGATCGGCAAGACCTTGCAGATCGGCTCGACCCCATGGGCTTGCCGATGATCGTCGATGAAAGCGATCATCACTTCGGTCGGCGGTCGATCTCCGCCAGCACAAAATACGCCGAGGCCTTGCGCAGGATCTCGTTGGCCTGCCGAAGTTCGCGGTTCTCGCGCTCAAGCGACTTCAGCTTCTCGGCGACCTCGGTCGGAACGCCGACCCGCTTGCCGCTTTCGACTTCCGCCTTGCCGACCCATTCCCGCAGGGGGTGCGGCGAGCAGCCGATCTTGGCGGCAATCGATGACATCGCCGCCCAGCGCGAGGCGTGGTCGCCCTCGTGTTCCAAAACCATCCGAACCGCGCGGGCGCGAACCTCAGGTGAAAATCTATTGGTCGTATTGCTCATGAAGGCTCCATCCTACTTGGGAGTTGGAGCCTCCGGCAAACCCGGCGCGGTTCACTCCGCCAACGAATGGCGCCTGCTCACGTTGGAAGTTTCGTGGTGGGCTCCAGGAAGAGTCATACTTCTACCGCCACCCCGGCAGAGCCGCGGGATCTCCCTGATTTTTAGCTTTGGAACATTGGCGCTGCTTCGCAGTTGTCCTGATGTAGCTGCACGGCGATGAGGCCAAAGGCTCAAGAAAATAGCTGGCGCTAACATTCTGTCGGATCAGGAAAATCCCCCGAAGCGTTTCGTACACGCGCTTGCGCGCGAAAGCGGTCGCATATCCGAATTATGGAGAAATGATAATACCATGTCGAAGAAGATCATGATCGCCGTTATGGCGATGAGCTTGTCGCTCGCGAGCGGCGCCGCCTATGCTGGCAATCTCGTTGATGGGGCGCTCGGCGCCGGCGCCGGCGCGCTTGTGGGTGGACCCGTTGGCGCCGTCGCTGGCGGCGCCATTGGCTATACAGCGGGACCCGCCATTGATTGCGGCATCCATGGCGGCTGCCGCCACCGCCGCCATCATGGTCACTATCGGCGCCATCGCTGAGCGAACGGGTGGCGTGCGTCAATAATTTCGAACCTGAACTCGTCATGACTGACTTAACGCCGCCCCGGGGCAAACTCCGCAATTTTCACCCGCAGCTTGAGTGAGTCGGGCGTCGAGGGCCACTTGCATTTGATGCGGGACCTTTTTTTCAGGGCTCCGAGCCAAAAGCTCGGCGCCCTTTGCTCGTATTGGGGCGATTTTGTCATTCGTCACGCTGTTGCGCCTTGTCGGGACTGATCGCGGATCCTTTGATGGATCGAGGTCAATTTTCGCCCCGATGTTCGAGGCGAGCGGGGGAATCGCTTCGGGCCGACGACGAAGATTTTGGCCAGCGCGGGGAGGAGCCTTTGCCTCTCCAACGCGCTGTCTCGACGGCTGAAATTGGAGAAATACGTGTTTTCCTATAGCGCGCAACGCCCGACGGGCAACAACCTTCTTGACTATCTAGTCAAGGCTGATCGCGACAGTCTCGGCGTCAAGCTTGAAGGCTGGCAGGCGCGCACGGGGCAGATCATTTACGAGCCCGGCTCGAATGTCGATCACGCCTATTTTCCCATCGGCTCGACCATGGCGTCCTTTCGCATCGCCTTCGACGACGGATCCGAAATCGAAACCGGACTGATCGGCCGCGAGGGCGCGTTGGGCGGCATTGTCAGCCACGGGCATTTGCCCGCTTTCGCCCGCAGCGTGGCGCAAGTGGGTGGAGACTTCGCGCGCATTTCCCTGGTCGAACTGGAAAAGATCAAGGAGAGCAACAAGCGGGTGCGTGAATTGTTCAACCGCTATGCGGATTGCATGCTGGCGCAGATTTTCCAGACCACCGCCTGCAACGCCGCGCATAGCGTCGAGCAACGCGCGGCCAAGTGGCTGCTCGCCGCCGCCAATCGCACGGGATCCAGCGACTTGACTCTGACACAGGATCAATTGGCGGGGCTGCTAGGCGTTGGCCGCACCTATGTCAGCCGCGTCATCGGCAAGCTGCGCCGCCAGGGCGTAATCTCCAACGGGCGCACGCGGATTCGCATCGACGACATGACCGGGTTGCAAAGCTCGTCCTGCGCCTGCAACGCCTGCGTCGAACGTCATTTCGACGAGGTTTTGCGCGGGGTCTATCCCGAGGGGCCGGCGCGCGAGGACAAGACGATTGAAACGCTTTAGGCCGACGCATTTTCAATCGTTGTGGGGACGGCTTGGACCGTCGGCTGCGGTGCGGCCGCCGCCATCATGTCGCCAGCGGCGCCGGCGCGGGGCAGGTGCAAGGAAATGCGCGCGCCCATGCCTGACGCGCTGTTGATTTCGATCATGCCACGGCAGGCCTTGGCCAGTTCAAAGGCTGAGTGTACGCCAAGGCCCGTGCCCTTGCCCTTCGCCTTCGTGGTGAAAAAAGGTTCTCCAAGCCGCGCCAGAACCTCTGGAGTAATGCCTGGGCCATTGTCTGTCACGGCGATTTCGACATAATCGCCGGCAGGCAAGCCGCGCAGCCGCTCCACCGAAGGGCGGTTGCGCGCGGAGACTTCCACGCGTCCCTCGCCGTCCAGCGCGTCGCGCGCATTGCCCAGCAGATTGAAAATGACCGATTGCAATTCGCCCGGCGAGACCAGAATGGGCCAGAGTCCGTCCTCGCAGTTGAGCTCCAGCTGCACGCCATGGCCGATGAAATGGCGCATCAAATCGGCGTCGCCTTTGATCGCCATGGCCACCTCGAGCACTTCCGGTTCGCTCGGCCCGGTGCGAGAAAAATCGAGCAATTGCCGCACCAGACGCGCGCCTTTGCTCACCGCCTGGTCAACGGGATTGAGAATGTCCAAAGTTCTCTCGTCCGCGGCCACGCGCCGGATCAGCCGCGCCGCGCCGGACATGGAGGACAGGACATTGTTGATGTCATGGACGACGGAGCCGACAAACTGGCCGAGCAGGCGCAGCTTTTCGGCGTGACCGATTTGCGCCCGGACGGCTTGCAATCGCAGGCTTTCGGACTCAAGGCGCGCGACCATCGGCGGCGGCGCTTCTTCCTTGTCCTTTATCGTATCGCGCGGGCTTTTTTCAGACATTTGGGCGTGGGTCGCGTCACGCAAGGCGGCGAAAATCCACACCACCTCGCCTCGCGCGTTGAAGATCGGCAGCACTGTGACGTCCCACCAGCGCGCATCGCCTTTGGCGGTCGGGCAAAAGGCCGAAAAGGACGAAGCAAGACCGTTGCGCGCACGATGCAAGGCGTCGAGAAACGTCGGCTGTGTTTCTTCCGGCCAGAAGATCGTCGAGGGCTGATCGCGAACGGTCGAAAAGTCTTCGATTTCCATCAGCTTCAGCCCGCAGGGGTTCATCTCCAGCAGGCGCCCGTCGGCGTCCATGAGCTTGAGACAATCCGTTGACACGGTCAGCAAGGCGCGGACCAAATTCGCGCTGGTTTGGTGGCAGTCGTCAGTCATGTTGTTTCGTCGCACATTCCGAATTGTTCGCCCCGGCGCCAATCGAATGGATTGTGTCCGCGAGCATCAACAAAAGGCAAAACTGAAATGAGTTCTTTATTCAGTTTAAGGACTGTCGTGGATGCATTTCAGATCCCAGGGATTCAACGAGGGCGAAAATATCTTTCGGATCAAAGGGTTTCTGCACGATGGCGCTGGACGTGAACTCAAGCGCCGCCTCTTCATTGCCTGGAGATCCCGTTAAGAACGCAAAGGGTATGTCGCGCCGCTGCAACTCGCGCGCGAGCGGCAGTGACGATTCGCCAGCGAGATCGAAGTCCAGCATGGCGAAATCTGGTGTGGCGCGCTTCAGCAGAGCCAAGGCCTCTTCCAGCGCCCTGCACGGACCAAGCACGCACAGGCCGCGTTCCCTCAGAAGCAATTCCAGATCGGCTGCGATCAGGATTTCATCTTCAACGACCAGAATGGACAACTCAGCGGAATTCTCGATCATACGATCTGTTCCCTGCGCTTCGAAGGAGAATTTGAGGCAAGATCACGCTAGTCAGTTTTCGACGCTGCGTCCGTTCAAAAGTGCACACAAGCGCGCCGGCCATTGAAATATTCTTCATTCCGCGCCGCGCTGCGCTACACGAACCTGTCGCGGCGAATTTATCGCGGCAAGCTGGAACCGAACGGGTCAAGCGCCATTGTCTTATTGAAAGCGCATACCGCAGGAGCTGCCGTCAAGTTCAAAAAATAGCAGTGGAAACAGGCTCTTCCGGATATCGCATTCACATCGTCCGGCTCGTGCGGGGCCGAGGCGCAAGCTCTTTGAAAATGAGATACGCATGTCGATTGGAACCATTCTTCTCGTTATCCTCATCCTGATGCTGGTTGGCGTTCTGCCGAACTGGGGCCATAGCGCCAATTGGGGTTACGCGCCCAGCGGCAGCCTCGGCCTGATCGTTTTGATCGTCGTGGTTCTGCTGCTCATGGGGCGGATTTAAGCCTTCCATTCGGGCGCGATCCGGCTTCCGCGCCTGTCGAAAAGGGGACGCGCAAGCGTCCCCTTCTTTTATCGCGTTCACAAAAAAAAAGCGGCCCGAAGGCCGCTTTCGACAAGCTCGCGCCTGCATCACCACTGGCGATGGTGAGGCCCCCGGGCACGGCGATGGCGTCCGTCCCAGCCACGATGATGCGGGGGCGCTTTGCGCCAGTGGGACGGCCGCCTCTCGTCGCGCGCGACGGCGCCCGCCGGCTTGGCGACGTCCGGCGCGCTCTCGACCATCGGTCTTTGCGGGGCGGGATCGGCGGAAGCCGGCGAAAGGGAGAGTCCGAACTGCGCGGTCGCGGCAAGCAGACCCGCGCAGAGGAAATGAGAAAACTTCATGAAATCATCCACGAATCTATGGAGTTGAAAGGCGACGCGCCACCGCGCTCGCCAAGAAAGCCAGCGCCGCGGACCTGGGGCCGCGGCGCCGGGCAGGCGCCGGTCAGGCGTTGTCGACGACCTTTTTCACCGCGTCCTTGGCCTTGCCGGCGGCCTTCTGGAGTTCGCCCTTGGCTTCCTGCGCCACGCCTTCGGCTTGAAGCCCCTTGTCATCCACAGCCTTGCCGAGAGCTTGCTTGCCCTTGCCGGCGATTTCATTGGCGACGCCGGCGATCTTGTCAGTGGTGCTGGACATGGTTTTCATCCTTCGATCTTGGGGTTCGGTTGGTGTTGCAAAAAATCAGGACTTCTTCAGGAACAGATAGTCCGGGGCGGATTTGAGCCCGTCCTTGGTGACGTCGGCCGTGATCTTCTTCACCGAATTGTCGGTGTCGTAAGAAATGGTCAGCGCTTTGAAGTTGAGGGCGACGTCCTTTTTGGCGACGCCGAGGAAGCCGCCAACGCCGATCACCGCGCCTTCGATCTTGCCGTCCTTGTTCATGACCAGATATTGAATGTCGCCGACCTTTTCATCGCGGGGCGAATAGACGGTCGCGCCGACGATCGTGCTCGCGAGAACGTCACTCGCGCCCTGGCTAGTCAGCACATTGGTTTCGCCCGCCGTTAGCTTCGGCTCAGCGAAGACGGCGGTCGAAAGGGCAGCGACCGACAATAGCGCGCAAGCGCCAAGGATAGCCTTGGTGTTCATCATGATCTCCTTGAGGGGGAGCGCCGATCGTCTTTGCGCTTGCCGTGAAGCTTGAAGATCGCCGTTCCTTTCAAAACAACGCAGGCGTCATTATGTTGTTCCCCGTGGGCGCGTTTTTTACTTTGCGCCGCCCTGCGCTCTATTCGCGATGGCGCCCTGCGCGCCAGCGTTAGCGACAAAATTCGACCGCGGCAGCGTCAGCGTCCATGTCAGGCCATTTTCATGAAAGTGCATGGCGCTGCGGCCCTTGGTGGCGCGGGGCAGCAGACCATGGACATAGGTCTTGCCGAAGCCGATGGTTTGCGCTGGCGCGGAGGGACGGCCCGTTTCCTCCCAGACCATTTTGACGCCAAGGTCTGGATCGTCTTCGGACGTCGCCCAGCAAATTCTTACGCCGCCGCCGGGCGCGAGCAATCCGCCATGTTCAATGGCGTTGCTTTGCATTTCATAAAGGGCCAGGGCGAGGTTTTGCGCGCATTCCGGGGCCAGGTCGGGGCCGTCACCCTCCAGCGTGAGCAAGTTCAAGGTTTCCGGGCTGACCGCCTTCCAGACGCCCCAGACCAGCCTTCGTATCGCCACGCCACGCCACTCGGAGTCCACCAGCAGCTCATGGGCGACGGCAAGGGCGCGAATGCGGCCGTTGAAACGCGCGACAAAGGTGGAAACATCCTTGGAGGAGCGACCGGATTGGCGCGCGATGCCCATGATGACCGCGAGCAAATTCTTGGTGCGGTGGGTGACTTCGCGCAGCAGTCCTCGCAACTCGTCCTGCTGGCGACGATAGGATGTCGTTTCGATCGACGTGACGAGAACGCCGATGACGGCGCCATCGCGCAAGACGGGCTCGATATTTTCATGAAAATGGCGGGTGACGCCCCCGATCGCGATGCTGAATTCCAGACTGTCAGGCGTCTCGTTCGCCATGACGCCGCGCTTGGCGCTCCCAAGCGGGGCGTCGACATGTTCCGGTAGAACATCCTTCTGAAACCGGCCGAGCAAGTCCGCGGCCGCCATGCCCTTGGGCGCATTGTGCACCCAGATGTAACGGAGATCGCGGTCCTGCTGGACCATGGAGATCTCGGAGTTGCGCAAAGCCAGTTTGAAACGTTGATTGGCTTCATCCAGCGCCAGTGTGCGTTCGCGCACAGCGCGCTCCAATTCGGCCTGGGTCGCGGCGAGTCGCGCAACCTCCGCCGCTCGCAGTTCGGCCGCGCCGCTCAGGGCCTTGTTCGCTTCCATCAATTCGCCGGGCGAGGGTTCGGCGAGCAGGGCCGGCAGCCCACTCCAGACAACGAGCGACGCGGTCAATGCGAAAAACAAGGTCGCCAAACTCCCGTAGCCGAGCCATTCTTCATCGGGAAAATAGAGGGCGGCCGTATCGGTGAAACGTGAGGCGCTGAAAGCAAACAGGCCGGCGATGGCGATGATGGCGACCTGCCGGGATTGGCCCGCCAATCCGCGACGCCGCAAGACGTAAGAGAGAAAGGCCAGGGCTGCGGAGAGGCAAGCCAAACCTATCGCAATGTCCGAAACGAACCGCATCGCCCCGACTTTCTAACGAAACAATTCCAACGCGCATGATCGCCGCCAGCCCATGGCTGTCTTGCGCGGCATCATGTCGTCAGGCAACGGGCGGGATTGCGCAGTGGTCCCGGATCGCGGGGTGGGCTTGTCTGGCGCCAAATCCGAATGATCCATTCGGATTTGGCATTCCGTCTCATGAAGCGCTGACGGCCTCCGTCTCGGCCTTTGCGTCGAAGAACAGGGCCTGGCTGATCACCGCGCGCACCATGTCTTCCTCGAACGGCTTGGCGATCAGGAAAGTCGGCTCCGGACGCGCGCCGGTTAACAGGCTTTCCGGATAGGCGGTGATGAAGATCACGGGAACCTCGAAGGATTCGAGAATGTCATGCACAGCCGCCAGGCCGGAACTGCCATCGGCCAGACGAATATCGGCAAGCACCAGCCCAGGCCTCAGACGGCGGGCCATTTCCACCGCCTCGCCCCGGGTTCGAGCGTTGCCGAGGCATTCATGGCCGAGATCCTTGACCAGAGTCTCAAGATCCATAGCGATGATTGGCTCGTCCTCAATGATCAGCACAGAAGTCGCGACCTGCGCGCTGATCTCACGGCCTGCGGTTTCCAACAGTTTGGAGAAATGCGCCAGATCCATGCCGAGCGCTTTAGCGGCCTGGTCGGCCGAAAAACCTTCCACCGCCGTCAGCAGGAATGCCTGCCGCGGCAGGGGCGTGATCTGTTCGAGGCGGCGCTCGGCCCCTGAACTTGAAAGCGCGTCAGCCCGTCCAATTATCGGCATGGCGTTCCAGATACGCGAAAAAGCCTTGTAAACCGCCGTGCGCGCGTCAAGCCTGGAATCGAAAAGCGTGGGATCTTCGATCAGGGCTTCGAGCATGGCGACCACATAGGCGTCGCCGCTGGACTGGCTGCCGCTCATGGCGCGGGCATAGCGGCGCAGAAAGGGAAGTTGCGGGGCGACAAGCGCCGAAAGCGTCATGACAAGAATTCTCCAGCGCGATAAGCCATTCCTCAAGACGAGGACGTCTCAAGGGTAACTTGGCGGGGGCGGTCGAGTTCCCAAGAAAAATGTTTTTTGGAACATAGTGATGACGCCGGCGTTGCCTCCACAAGAGGGCTATGCTGGACAGCCCGCCTTCCTTCTTGCCCTCCACCAGTAATCCTGGTTCCGCTCGGCGGAACAGGGGGGGGGCCGCTAGCGCCGCGCGAGGCGGCGCCGACGCCATCGGTTCGTTTCAAGGGCCGCTGCCAATCTCGCAACCGCATGAAAGACTGGCGAAAAATATGGAAAGAACGCAGGAGCCCGCCGCTCAAAAGCCGCCGCTCGAAGAAAAACTGCAATTGCACCTGGGCGACAAGCTGAAGATGCTTTTTGCCGAAACGGCGCGCAGTCCCATGCCGGATCGTTTCGCCAGCTTGCTCGACCAATTGGAAAGCGTCGGCCTCAAGGGCGTTCAACCGCGCAACGGGCCGAAGCATGATGGCGCCGATGACTCCAGCGAGGCGTGCAAATGACTCCGACGGCGGAATTCAAAACGGCTTTGCTCGCCCAGGTGGCGCAATTGCGCTTTTTCGCGCTGTCGCTCACCAATATGCCCGATCGCGCCGACGATCTGGTGCAGGAGACCTTGATCAAGGCCTGGGCGGCGTCGAATCGTTTCCAAGAAGGAACCTCGATCCGGGCCTGGTTGTTCACCATCATGCGCAACACCTTCTATTCCGATTATCGCAAGGCGCGGCGCGAGGTTCAGGATACGGATGGCGAAGAAGCCGCCAAGCTGATGAGCTACCCTGAGCAGGGTGGTTGCCTTGATCTCCAAGATCTGAAAATCGCGCTTGCGCAACTTTCCGAAGACCACCGCGAGGCCATTCTGCTGGTGGGCGCCTCGGGCGTCTCCTATGAGGAGGCCGCCGCCATTTGCGATTGCGCCGTCGGCACCATCAAGAGCCGCGTCAATCGCGCCCGCCAAAAATTGATGGAACTGATGGGCATTGACGCGCCCGAAGAGATCGGCGGCGAATTCCTCGCGGCAGGCGATCCCTTGCGCGTCGCCATGGCCCAGACGGGCTGACAAATGATCGGCCATCAGTTTGAACAAGGCGTCGGGGCCGGCATTGGTTCTCTGAACGCCGAAAAGAGTCAAGCCGATTGGAGGCGGGATCATATGGCAAAATGGCGAGAGCCAATGTCGGACAATTTCAAGGCGGAACAGGAACAATTTGCGGCGACGATCAACGACGCCGTGAAAGCCATCAAGGCCTCGCTCGAAGACGTTTCCAAGGCAGCGGCGGACAACAGCGGCTTCAGCGGTGAAAAAGGCGGGCGCCGATGCCGCCAGCCAGTTCACGGATCGGTCTGGGGGCGCCCAGGATTATGTCGGGCGCGGCGCTCTCAATCTGGCCAAATCCGTTTCTGAAAACCCGCTCGCCGCTTTGGCCATTGTCGCCGGCGCCGGATATCTGCTCGGCCGCGCCTCGCGCGGAGGGCGCGGATGAGCCCGACCTCGCCGTCATCATCGGCTGAATTGCATGTGGCGCAAAGCATGGTTTTGTGCGTGGCCTGTGGTCTGGCCTCCGCGATGTTCGCGGCGACCGGCCTGATCTTCTGCGCAATCTCGGCCTATCTCAGCCTGTCGCCCCATCTGGAGCCGCATTGGGCGGCATTCGTTCTGGCGGCCCTGCTCGGTCTCATCGGCCGGATCATCGTCTGGAATTCGGTTCAACGTTTGACGGCCTGGGTGAAATCAAGCGCGCCGATCGCTCTGGCTCCCCATATTCTCGGCTTTGCCGTCCGTCACGCCAAGCTTATCGGCCTCGTCTCGGCGGCTGGCGCGGCGTTTTTCGCCGCACGCTCGAAAAGAGCAAGCTGACGGACTCGTTCCGTCATGCTATGAGCGCTGAACCTGTTGGACGAAACTCAATATCGTCAAAAGAAAAAGTCACGCCGATGGATGTGCCGCGCGCAACATCGTGCTTCGTGATGTCGCCGCGCAAATTCAGAGCCATCGCCTTGAGAATTTTCGATCCCAGCCCCGTCCCCTTCGCCCGGGCCGCTTCGTCATAGCCGGCGCCGTCGTCTTCCACCCGCAATTCGGCGCGCGCCGAATCCACCTGTCGCAGCAGCACGCGGACTTCTCCCGCCGTTCTTGGCGGATAGGCGTATTTATAGGCGTTGGTGGCCAATTCGCCGACAATGACGCCAATCGGAATGGCCCTGTCGGTGGAAACGGTGATGGGGTCCGCCGCCAGATTGATGGCGACGGGATGATCCTGATCGCGCAATGTATCCTGCAATTCCTCGGTCAGGTATTTCAGATAATCGTCCAGCGCCACCATGCCGATCTTCCGATGCATGTAGAGCCGGCGATGGACGCCGGCGATGGCCATCAGGCGCGACTGCGTTTCCTGTAGCGCGTTGACCGCCGAGGGATCGGTCAGCGTGGAGGCCTGCATGCGCACCATGCCGACCACCAGGCTGAGACTGTTGGAAATTCGGTGACTGACCTCTTGCAACAGGGCCTCGGCGCGATCCCGCGCCTCGCGCACGACGCGCTCCTGCTCCTCGCGTTGTTTCTTGAGCCGCCAGCGCTCGTAAACCTGCTCGATGGCGGCGATCAGCAATTCGAAAAATTCCGGGCCGGCGTCCTTGATCACATATTCGTCAGCGCCGGCGCGCAGGGCGGCCACCGCCGTGCGCGCGTCGGAATCGCCGGTGACATAGACGACGGGCGCGCGCGATCCGCGCGGCCCGAGGCGCGCGAGAACATCAAATCCGGTCTCGCCAATCAGCGAATGATCCAGCGAGATGACATCTATGCCGCCCTGAGCGATGCGCTCCAGCGCGCCATCGCCGCTCGCGGCTGTTTCCACCTCATGGCCGCGTCTGGTCAGCCCTTTCCGCACCAGAAAAGCGAAGGCGTCGTCGTCATCGACGAACAGGATTTTGAGACCGCTGCGGAATTCGGCGCCATAGGGCATGATCAGATCGTCTCCGGCGCTTGGATTGCCGCCGGATACAGCCCAAGCTGCTGGATGGCGTTGGCGAAACTGTCGTAATTGGGCGGTTTGATCATATAGACGCTGGCGCCGAGATCATAGCATTTCTCGATGTCCCGTTTGTCGTTCGAGGTGGTCAGAACGATCACCGGCAAGCGCCTGGCGCGCTCATCGGCCTTGAGCCGGGCGAGAATGTCCAAGCCGGTCATGTCGGGCAGATTGAGGTCGAGCAGAATCAGCCGCGCGCGCGGCGAACGCGGCCGGGTCGCGCCGCCGCCAAGGAGGAAATCAAGCGCCGCCGCGCCGGTGGCGAAGCGGAGAATTTCATGGCGCCCGCCCGCGCGGCGGATGTTCTTTTCGATCAGTCGCGCGTGACCGTCGTCGTCCTCGATCATCACGATCATCACGGGCGGGTTGGGATCACGCATTCACATAGCCTTCCGCCATGGCGCGACGCAGGTCCGCAGGCAGCGTGACTGTAAATGTGCAGCCAGATTCGCCATCCGATGTCACGGCGATTTCACCCCCCAGCCGCCGCACGAGGCTGCGCACATGGGCGAGGCCGATTCCATCGCCCGCGCGATCCTGCTTGCCCGCGCGGCGGAACAATTCAAAGATCCGTTCATGATCGCCTGGGGCGACGCCCCGGCCATTGTCCTCGACCTCAATCACCACCTGCGGCCCCGCGCGCCTGCCGCGCACGAGAAGACGCCCGGAACGCTCCGGCGCGAGATATTTTGCGGCATTGTCGAGGAGATTGCCAATGATCTGTTCGAGCGCCTGCTGGTCGCCGATCATCCGCGGCAAACGCCCTTCGATGGCGACGCGCGCGCCGGCGTCATTGAGCCGGTGCTGGAGGGATGCGACGCAACGCTCGGTCAGAGCCGCAAGATCGATGTCCTGCGGCAGCAGTGGCAGCCGGCCAAGGCGCGACAGGCTGAGAATGGCGTTGATCAAATTGTCCATGCGTGTTGTCGAGGCGTCGATGAATTTGAGCGCTTCGGGAATATCCTCCTTCACCGCTAGCCGCGCCTGCGCGATCACGGGGCCGTCGCCAGCGGGCGACGGCAAGTCCAGCGCCGGCGCGATGCTCTTGACGCTTGCGGCCAGCTCCTTGGCGAAGCCGATGATGTTGACCAGCGGCGCGCGCAAATCGTGGCTGACAATATAGGCGTAGCGCTGGATTTCCTCATTGGCGGTCTGGAGACTGCGCGTGCGCTCGGCGACTCGCCGTTCCAGCGCGTCATTTATGGTGGCGAGTTTGTCTTGCGCGCCGGCGAGGTCGGCGGAATAGGAATAGACTTGCGCCACGCCGACGAGGGACAGCAGCACCACGCTGAACACGCCTATCGTGGTCAGGGTCGTCAGGCGCGCGGCGTTGGCCTGCGCGTCGGCGACGCGTTCCGCGCGCAGGTTGGCGAGCTGGCGCAATTTGTCCGACACGATGTCGCGCGCCTGGCTCATCAGGTCGCGACCGACATTGCCGCGCACCACTGCGCGCGCCTGATCCATCTCGCCTGCGGCGCCCATGGCGACGGTCTGGTCGAGTTCGGTCAATTTGGCTTCGATGACCTCGCGCAATTGCGCCAGCGCCGGCGCCGAGCCGACCATGTCGAGCTGCTTCATCTGCTCTTCGGCGTGATCCAGTTCGGCGCCGGCGCGCTGGCGATAGGTGAGGAACGGTTGCAAGTAGGAGGCGTCGTGAGTCAGAAGAAATCCGCGTTGGCTCGATTCCGCTTCGAGCAGAATGTTGAAGGCGCGGCTCAGGCGCAATTCGGAGAAGCTGACATCGAAGGCCGATTGCGACAGCGCGCCGCTGCGTTCCGAAAAGACATAGGCGCCATAAACGATCGCGATCAGAATCAGAGACGCCGCCGTCGCGATCAGCGTCGAAATGCTGAGTATTTCCTTGCGATTACGACGCATTTTTTCGATTTCCCTGGCGCCTCGTTGCGCGCGCCGGTCAGAGGGTTCGGGCCGAACGCGGGTCGGCGATGTCATGCGCCAGGCCAATATCCTCAAGCCAACGCCACTTGGGCGCATAGCGCGGCATTCGCTGGCGATCCGACACAAGCTTCACGCCATCGCCCACGCGGCGCAAGGACATGGTTCGATTGTGGAATGCGGCGAGGCTCGGGCGATGCGCCACGCTGATCGCGGAAGCCCGCGGCAGCGCCTCCATGAACGTGATCATCACGCGCGATTGGCTTTCTTCATCGAGCGCCGAAGTGGCTTCGTCCATCACCACCAGATCCGGCTTGCTGAGGAGCACGCGGGCGAAAGCGATGCGCTGGCGTTCGCCGCCGGAAAGTATGCGGTCCCAGCGGTCTTCCTCGTCGAGACGCTCGACGAACTGTTCGAGCCCGACCGCACGCAGCGCATCGCTCGCCTCCCGCACGGTGATCTCGTCCGCCGCGCGCGGATAGGCGACGGCCGCGCGCAGGGTTCCCAAAGGCAGGTAGGGCGATTGCGGCAGGAACATCACGCTCCAGGCGCGCGGAATGATGATCTCGCCTTGCCCCCAGGGCCACAGCCCGGCGATGGCGCGGATCAGCGTGCTCTTGCCCGCGCCGGATTCGCCGGACACCATCACCCGGTCGCCGCGATGGATGATATTTTCGGCTTCGTGAATCACCACGGCGCCGTCGTCGCGACGCACTATCACATTCTCGAGGCGCAGCGTGTCGCCGTCGTCGCGCGTGACCTTGATGCTTCCGCCCTCGGCGCCGCCAAGACCGGCGTCGAGGCAATCCATATTGCCGACCATCTCCATGACTCGATTGGCGGAGGCGCGCCATTCGGCCAGGCGAATGAAATTGTCCATGATCCAGTTCAGCGCCATCTGTACTTGCACGAAGGCCGCGGCGACCTGAATCAAATCACCAAGAGACATGCCGTCGGCGATGAATTTGCTCGCGCCAAACACCAGGGGAACCAGAGGCAGGATCACCACATTGGCGTTAACCAGGCCGATCAGGCTGGACTGCGCCGCAATGATGCGCCACCAGCGCGCGATCAAAGAGTCGCTCGCGCCCAGCAGAGTCCGGCGCTCTTCGTCATCGCCGCAAATCAGCGCTATGCTTTCCGCGCTTTCGCGCACGCGGGTCAGTTCATAACGCAGGCTGGCCTCGGATTGGTTTTTTTCCTGGACCGCCGCGATCAAAGGTCGCCCCACGAAATAGGAAAGACTCGACATGGCCGCTGCATAGAGCAGCGCCACGATCACAAAGCCGAACGGCAAGTTCAGCGTGAGGCCGCCGACTTCATAATGCAGCGCGCCGCCGACCAGAGCGAGAACGCCGAGAAAGGCGCCAGCGGACAAAACGGCGTGGAGAAAACCGATAGACAGATCAATCACCGGCTCCAGCGCCAGCCGCGCATCCTCGGTCATGCGCGCTTCGGGATTGTCGCATTCGCCGCTGGCGACGGTCAGTTTGTAATAGGTGCGGTCGCTCATCCAGCGACGGATCAACCGGTCGGCGACCCAACGCCGCCATTCCACCTGCAAGCCCATGCGCGCCGCATTCTGCGCGACGCCCACCAGCGCCACCGCAGCAAGCAGGGCGATCAATTTGATGATCGAGGCGTAGATGTCCTGGATATGATGCTGCTGGAGCGCATCAAAGAAATGCTTCTGCCAAACGTTGACAGCGTAAACCAGGGTTACGGACGTCGCCACGAGGATCATGATCAAACTGGTGAAGGCCCAGGCCTTCACCCGCGTCGCTCCGCTCCAGAAACCCCAGGTGAAACGCCAGAAACTTGGAAGCTCCATGGTCTTGACATTTGTTTGATCGCCCGCCGCGCCAATGTCCGCCATCGTGCTGCTCCTCTCATTCCAATCGCGTTCCAGGCCCCCACCGGACCGTTCTGGTCCGGGGCGCTTTCGCATCGCCGATCAGGCGTGGCCGCCGAGAACCTGAATCACGGCGGAAATCACGAACAGGATCAGGAAAACGCCAAATAGCGCGCGGGCGATCCCCGCTGATGTCGCGGCCAAGCCGCCGAAGCCCAGAGCGCCGGAGACCAGCGCGACGACAAGAAAGACAAGAGTTAAGTAGAGCATAGGTGTTCTCCGCGCTGCTCACGATTTGAACGAGACAGTGAAGCAACAACAGGGAGGCGGAGAGGTTCCCAAAATACTCACCGGGAGCGGAAAAATAATTATCCAGCGTTAAGGGAACATGGTTTCCTTGTCTTCGTTGCCTGTTCAGACCCGGCGGCGAATTCCCTTTCGCGCGATACGCCGAACCTCCCCGAAATGGAGTTGATCATGAAGCATGCCGCCGCCGTTATCGCGACCAAGCCGCATGTCGAATCCCCGAAGTCGGGCATTGACCATGCGACGCGCAAGGACATTTCAGGCGCCCTCGGCGATATTCTGAGCAGCGCCTATAGCCTGCTGGTCAAGACCCATGTTCATCACTGGAACATCGTCGGCCCGCTGTTCCAGCAGCTGCACACCATGCTCGAAGAGCAATATGAGACGCTGTTCAAGTCGACGGATCTCTACGCCGAACGCATTCGCGCGCTGGGTTTCCCGGCGCCGATTCCGCACGTCTCGGTGGAGCAGGAGGCGCGGACGATGAGCGCCGAACAGATTGTCGACGATCTCCTGGGAGACCACGAGACTTGCGTGCGCGCGATGCGCGACACCGCGATCGAGGCGGAAGGCATGGGCGACATTGTCACCCATGACCTGCTGGTCGCGCAGATGGCTTGGCATGAAAAGACGTTGTGGATGCTCCGCGCCGTCGTCGCCAAGGCGTGACCGACCAAACAGGCGTTCTCATTGAACTCCGGGAGGGACTGACCATGGGGCGTGGAATTTTGCTTTGGCTGATGGGCGTGCCGATCCCCGTGATCATTCTCATCGGCTTTCTCTATCGCTGAAACACCAAGGGTGGGCGGCGTCGCCAGAGCGCTGTCCCTGGCGCCGCCCATCGCCTATGAACGCGTTGCGAAAAACGGCGGAACAATCCATCGCGGGAGCCGTTATCTCTTCGTATATCGGCTCTGAATCGGGCTGAGCCTTTCCTTCAAGCCTGTTCCGCAAGCACACGTTCGTTTTGTCGAACGGACGCGGTTTCGCATCCTCACCTGGAACTGACCCATGCCCATCAAGCCAATCCGTATTGCCGCTCTTATTGCCGCCTTCGCGGCGCTCGGCCTTTCTTCTGTTCAAGCGCAAGGTGTTGTTCCTGGCGCGGAGCGCGGCGCGCGCGAAGGCTCCCGTGATGCCGGCGCGGTCGGCGCGGTTGTGGGCGGCGCCGTGGGCGCCGTCGTCGGCGGCGTCAACGGTCTTCTTGGCGCCGACGACCGTCCGCGTTTTCGCAAATATGCGCTCGAGCAGAACCGCCCCGCTTATCATTATGGGCGCCAGGTGGTTGTCGGCGCCGTGCTGCCGGAGGGCGGGGTCGTATATTACGAGGCGCCAGAGGAATATCACCTGAGCCGTTACCGCTATACGGTGATCGACGGCACGCCGGTGCTGGTCGACCCTCAGACGCACACCATCGTCGAGGTCATCGAGTGATTTTCAAATGCCGGCCCCAACGGGCCGGCATTCGCTTTTCGCGCGCTTTCATATCGCGCCTTTAGCCATTTTCCCGGAGTTGCACTCGTCGCTGTCGTCGCAGCCGACACCATCGACATCGGGTGGGGCTGGTATTATCTGTCGACGGTGCTGGACGATTATTCCCGCTACATCCGTGGCGCGGAAGTTATGCGCCACGATGAAGGCGGAGGATGTCACCGCGACGCTGGATCTGGCGTTGGCCGCCGCCGGCCTGGACAAGGTCGCCGTGCGCCACAAGCCTCGCCTCCTGTCGGACAATGGCGCAATATCTGGAGACGCAGGGCATAGCTCACGTGCGCGGCGCGCCCTATCATCCGCAGACGCAAGGCAAAATCGAGCGCTGGCATCAGACGCTGAAGAACCGCATCCTGCTTGAAAACTATTATCTGCCAGGAGAGGCGCGCAGTTATGGACTATGTGCGAGGATCGTTACCGTGAAGGCGGCGGCGCCAAATTTCGTCGAAATTGTTATTGAGACGACATGTACAAGTCCTGGGCGCCGGTTGCTCGAAAATGCAGCAACGATATATTTTCGCGCGTCAATGCGGCGCGAACGGCGTCGAGCAGCGCATCGAAATTGACCGGGTGTGTCAAGAATTCGAAACCTACAAGACCCATCGACTCCAACACGATATGCGTATTGCCGCGCTCGCCGAAGATGATGACGCCTGCGGAGATTTTCATCAGCTGAAAATAGGTCAGAAGTTCCACCCCGCCCAGCGCCGGCATGTCCACATTCGAGACGATGCAACTGTTTTGTCTCCGCCAGCTCGACGCAAGGAAATCTAGAGCGGAAACGTAGCTGACAATTGAATAGCCTTCTTTTTCGAAGAGCGGGCGCATCGGCATTTCTCCCGACGCGCCCGCAGAGCGTTAGTTTAGTTGGAGGCGGACCCGTTAAGTTCCTGCGCCATCTTCAGATGGCGCTGGAGAGCGGGAGCGGTCTGTTCCGCCCATTGCTTCAGGTCGGGGTTGTCTCCACTCTTGGCGTAGCGCTCGAAAAGCGCCAACGTGCTCTTGTGGCCGCTGTACTGGTCGTCACGATATTTCTTGTCGAAGTCGGCGCCCTTGAGGCTCTTTAATTTGTCGAGCATCGACTGTTGCGACGAACTGACCCCATCGGGGATCGTGACCTTGATGTTTTTCGACTGCACCAGGGCCTTCAGTTGCGAGCCCACTTTCTGGTGATCCGTGATCATCTGCTCCGCGAAGGTCTTTGACACCTGGTCGCCGCGATCCAGCGCGAGCTTGCTCGACTGGATCTCAAACTCTCCAGAGTTCGCGGCTTCGGTGACGAAGTCCTGCGTTGCCGGCGCGATGCCTAACGCCGAGTTTATGCCGAGCTTTTCACTCGTGCTCGGCGATTGCGCCATCGCAACGCCACCCATGACAGCGAATACGGCGATCATAGAAACTAATCTCATCTCATTGGCTCCCTAATGTTAACCTATTATAAACGTATAAAAACGCTCGAAGTTCCATATATAAATAGATGTTATATTTTTATAATATTGTCTTATTATTTTGATATGAATGAACATGAGCGATAAATATAAAACGTATTGATTGATAACAATATTATTTGTGTTTTCCTCTCACCTAAGACCCCACCAGCACGCAAGACTTCGTTGGCTTGAGGGGGGCTGTGAGCCCGATCGGGCTCAAGGCGTATCAGCCAATCCGAGGATGGAGACTTTTGCCGTGGTGATTTCCGTTGGCCACAGCACTTCGATCAATCCAGTGGCGACGGCCACCCGTTGCGCGGCGCCCGCTTTGTAAGTGATGACGCCCCCGCCCACTGCGCCGCCGATTTTACGGCCCCATAACAGATGGCCGTCATCGGCGTCGAGCGCATAAAAATTGCCGCCCATGTCGCCGAAAAAGACGACGCCGCCCGCCGTCGGCGTCATGCCGCTCTGGATCGGATAATTGGTCTTGGCGCGCCAGCGCCATTGCCCGCTGTCGGCGTCGACGGCGGTGACCCAGCCTGCCCAATCGAACACCGGATCCTGCTTGCCCCACGTATTGAAGGGATTAAGCGAAGCCTCGCCAGACCAGGGCTTTCCAACCGGCGTCGCCTCCAACTTCTGCTTCGTCTGCAAAGTCACGGTCGAACACCATTCCACTTCGCCGACCATGACGAGATTGTTTTGGGGGTCGTAAGCTGGCCCATTCCATTCCGCGCCGCCGACGGTTCCGGGACAAAAATGCACCGGAACGCCAACCGTGAATTTCGCGTCGGCGTTATCGATCCTGGTCATGGGGTTGCGATAAAGCAGCTTGTTGTCGGCCAGATCGAAGCCATAGAGGTGGCCGTCTTTCGGCGCGACAAGCATCATCTTCTTGCCCCCGGCCGATTGTATCAGCGCCGGCGCCGTCGACATGTCCCAATCGTGCCAGTCCTTTGGGACGATTATGAAGTGGGTTTTGTAATCGCCCGTTTTGGCGTCGAGCACGACGACCGAACCTGAATAGAGATTTTCGCCCTCGCGCATGCCCGTCGCGAAATCCGGCGCGGGATTGCCGCCCGGCACGTAAAGCAGGCCCTTTTCAGGATCGAGCGAATAGGATGTCCATGTCGCGCCGCCGGTTATCGGCGATCCGTTCGGCGTCTTCCAGGTCGAGGCGTCAAGCGGTGAGCGCGCCTGCGGCCCACGCGCGATGTCGCCGGGCGTTTTCGGCACAAGATAGAATTCCCAGACAATTTTGCCGGTCTTGGCGTCGAGAGCATACATGCGGCCCTTGACGCCTTTGACGTCGCCGCCGGCATTGCCGATGAAGACGAGGCCATTCCAGGCGATCGGCGCAGCCGGCGCGCTTTCGCCTTTTTTCGGATCGGCGATACTGGTTTCCCAAAGGCGTTTGCCGGTGTCGAAATCATAGGCCAGTATGCGCCCGTCCTGCGCGCCACGAAACAATATGCCGTCGAGGAAGGCCGGCCCGCGGCTGACGCCCTGCGCCGAGGCGGGCGTATACTCTTCGTGCACGCGCCAATTCTGGCGGCAATCGTTCGGATTGATTGAAAAAATATCATATTCGGTGGTGAAGACGAGCGCGCCCCGCACTTCGAGCAATCCGGAATTGAAGCCGGTGTATTGGCCCGTGTCGAAGGTGCATAACACCTTCAGATTTTTGGCGTTCGCCGATGTAATCTCGTCCAGCGCGGAAAAGCGCTCGGAGGTCAGCGTCTTGTTGTAGCTCGGCCAATCGGCGTCGCCTTGGCCATGCAAGGCGATCGGCTTCGCCGGCGACGGACGATTGCCGACAGCGGCGGCCGTTTCAATCGCGATGGTTCCCTTGGGCGCGTTCATGTAGCGGAAATAATTGACGCCCATCGCCACAATGGGAATCGCCTGATCGAAATGGGTGTAGATCACGGCAGCGGCGATGGCGCCCAGCGACAGCGCCGATCCACCGATCCATTTCAGCTTGTTGTTCATGAACGCCTCATCATGGGCAATGGTTGCGCGCAATCCCGCGAGACGTTCTTTTCAATCCGGAGGCGCCGGATACCGATGGGCGTTCGTCCGCATGTTCAACCGCCCCCTCGCCGAACCTGCGCAAAGCGAGAGATGGCAACGTAAGCAAGACGTGGCGGCGGGAGCAGGATCGGAAACTACTCAAAGCGCGCATCGCATCGACGGCGGAGGCATCGGCGCGTATCGCGATCCCCCGTGGTGAAGCGCCGCATTGCCAATACGTTCTTGTTGGCTGGGTAGTTTCCCACGCCGAGGGCGCGCTTTTTGCGCTCCGAACAATGGCCGATTCCAACGCATCCCTCTGGATGGCGTTGCAGTGCTTGAGTCGCGGTCGGGATTTGCCTTCTCTTGCGCGGCGCGCGGCGGATGGCGTCGAAATTGATCGGAAACGCCAGTTTTTACCGCTGTTTACCAACCTGCGCGCCGCCGCATTGTTCCACAAGCATTGGTGAGATGTCGGCGATCAAAGCCGCGCGGGCGCGCATGCGCGCTCGGCTGCCGCTTGCATAGGCGTGACGAGGTATCGGGCGTGACGAGGTATCGGGCGCGATCGCGGTGGCGTTCCGCGTCGAGGCGGCGGAACCAAGAGAACTTGCAGCGCATTGATGAATTCAACGGGCTTGACCCACGCTGCGCCGCCGCGCGCATTGCGGCCACAACCGCGCCGCCGCTGCTCAAATCTATTCCTCAAACCCACAGGCTCGCCATGCGCCCGCTTCCCATCCTCTATTTTTCCGACATTCTTTGCATTTGGGCTTATTTTTCGGAATTGCGCCTCGATCAGGCGCGCCACGACTTTGGCGCGCAAATCCAGGTTCAATACCGCTTCTTTCAGGTGTTCGGCGATGTTCCCGGAAAGATGGCCACAAGCTGGCGCGACAAGGGCGGCTATGACGGTTTTGCCGACCACGTCCAGACGATCGCCGCGCGATTTCCCGAAACCCCGATTCATCCGCGTCTGTGGCGCGACAGCCCGCCGGCCTCCTCCAATCCCGCGCATGTATTTCTGAAAGCGGTGCAGATCTGCGAGCAGGAGCAAAGCTGCGCGCCGGGCGCCTTCGAGCGCGCGATCCGAAAAGTTCGCGACGCCTTCTTTGTCGAGGGGCGCAATGTCGCGCGCCGCGAGGTTTTGCTCGACATCGGCGCCAGTCTGGACGCGCCCGTCGATCCTATCTGCCGCCTGATCGACGACGGCCGCGCCCATGCGGCGCTGGCCGCGGATGACCGGGAAGCGGCAAAGCTGGGCGTGAAGGGCAGCCCAACCATGAGTCTGAATGAGGGAAGACAGACGCTTTCCGGCAATATCGGATATCGGATCGTTGAAGCCAATATCCAGGAATTGCTGCGCGAGCCGAATCTGGATCTTGCAAGCTGGTGCTGAACCATGAATGTGATCGGCGCCGCTTCGGGATGGCCCCGCCCCTCGCCGGCATAGGGTTGACTGTTCGGCGACGCCAGCGGCGACATTTGGGGCGTCGGCCATTTGCGCTATTGCGGCTTGCGCTATTGCGGCATGGACGCGCCGGAGCGGAACGGCGTCGGCGGCGGGATCGCCGCCCAATAGATCAGCCCGAGCAGGACGAGTTGCGCGGGCAGACGCCAGAACAACAGGGTCGACGAAAATTGCGGAAACAGATCGGCGCGCCACCACATGTAGATATTGGCGGGCGTGACCAGAATGGTCAGCACAAACAGACCCAGACCGGACGCACGGCGCAGCGAGGGAATCATCAGCCCGACCGCGCCGAGCAGTTCGAAAACGCCGCTGATGAAAACCGCCTCGCGATGCAGCGGCAGCGAGGGCGGCATGATCGCCAGAAAAAAACTCGGCGCAAACAAATGGCCGAGCCCGCTGGTGAAAAACAGCAGCGCGACCGCTGTCCTTGCAAGCGTGCGAAGGGTTGTCATGAACGTTGCTTTCCGATTTGCTCAGCCTGCTGTGTCAGGCCGCCGCGCGTGTCGTTTGCCGCGCGCGCTGTTCGCCGATCAGCCTGTGAATGAAGCTCAATTTACCCACCATGGCCTGAGACAGCACGAAGGGATAGACGTCGCCCTGGCCAAGCGAGCGGGACAGACTGTTCACGGCGACGGAAATCGGCGTCCAGGCGTCCAGTATCCGTTCGATCCTGTCTGCGCGATAGGCGTCGAAATCCACCGCGGCCTCCAGATGATCGTTGGCGACATGGCGCGGCTTCAGCGATATGCCGAAAGAACACGCGGTTTCCAGCGTATCGACAATATGCATGTAATGCGCCCAGGTCTCGGCGAAATCCTCCCAGGGGTGCGCGGTCGCATAGGCGCTGATGAAAGACTCGCGCCAGCCGCGCGGCGCGCCATTAGCGTAATAGGCCTGAAGCGCCTGGTCGTAATCGCCGCGCTCGTCGCCGAACAGGGCGCGGAATTCCGCGAGCGGGCCGCCGTCGCGCACCAGAAGATCCCAATAATAATGGCCGATTTCGTGACGAAAATGGCCGAGCGGCGTGCGGTAGGGCTCTCCCATGGCGACGCGGCGCTGTTCGCGCACGTCGTCGTCGGCTTCAGCGATATTGAGTGTGATGCGGCCGAAATCATGGCCGGTTAAAACCGTCTTCACGCCCTGATCGCTATGCACGTCGCCGATGAGGTCGAACACCAGCGGTTCGCGCGCGTCTTCGCCGATGATCGGCGTGGGCAATCCCCACAGCAGCAGCGAATAGAACAGCTGGCGCTTGGCCTGTTCCAGCCGCGCCCAGCGCTCGCGATTGCCCGCGACGGTCAAATCCGGCGCCATGTCGTTGTGCCGGCAGGATCGGCAGAGGCTGTGGCCGTCGCTCTCGTGAACCAGCCAGTTGCAGACGCCTTGCGCCGCATTGGCGCAGAAGTGGTAGCGCTGCTCCGGCGCGCCCACAGCCGCAAGCAGCGCAGGCGACGCCTCGTTCACCTGCGCGGGCTCCAGGGCGGTCATCGTCCCCCGTTCCGGCGCATAACCCAGTTGACGGCGGCAGGCGACGCAGACCGAGTTTTCAAAATGCACGGTATTGCGGCAGCCTTGGCATTCGAACAGTTTCATCGCTTTGTTCCTGGCGATTTGGGCAAAAAGAAACCCGGCGCGACCGGGTCTTCGAAAGGAGACGGCAAAGACCGGGGAGGTAGGCCTTCGCTCAATCAATGTCTCGCGGGGCGGATGGTTCCCTTCCGTCCCAGGCGATTTTTCTTGGCGTATGAGGTCATTGCCGCAATTGTCCAATGGTGTGTCGGCCGAGTCTTGTCCGGACGGCGGGGGCAAAAACGTGCGGCGCCCCGGTCATTCAGCCGAGGCGCCGCATATTCCTTAAATTGCGCCTTGTCGGTTACGCCTTGTCGATGACGTTTCTCACGCCGTCCTTGGCTTCCTGCACGACGCCTTCGGCATGGGGCTTCTTGTTGTCAGTGGCCTTGCCGATGGCCTGCTTGCCCTTGCCGACGATTTCATTGCCGACGCCGGAGACATTGGCGACGGTGCTGGACATGGTGTCATCCTTTCCGGGTTCATTTGGTCTTGGGGAAAATCAGGACTGCTTCATGTCAATAGAGTCCGGGCGAATAACGGTCTGTCCTCGGACGCTTCCACAGGGCGCAAGCAGCCGCGTGGCTTTCACAATGATGATGATCTCCCCAAGCCAAGCGCAGATACTTTGTTGCAGCTCTTATTTTAGCGCGTATGTCGTCGCTCTTATGGGAATAAATTTCACGGAATTGGCTTGCTCCGCCCTGAGGCGGGTTTTTGTTTTGGCGGCAGACGTCAATGCTGTGCGCTCCGCTCAGGGCGAATGCGGGCGGACCCTATCATGCGGTTTCCGCCAGATCGCGTCGCAATCCGCAAACGCCTGAGACGAAATTCACCGGCGGCAATGTCAAGGTCCAGTTCAAACCCCGGTCGTGCGATTCGATCGTGCTACTTCCCTTGGTGGCGCGGGGCAGCAAGACCTGCACGAAGGTCTTTCCAAAACCATCGCCCCGGTTGTCATTGGCCGAAGCTTGTGGACTGTTTTCCTCCCACGTCAGTTTCACGAAAGGACCGGCCTGGTTTTTTTCCTCGGCCCAGGCTATTTTCACGCTGCCGCCGGGGGCCAGAAGTCCGCCGTGCTCAATGGCGTTGCTCTGCATTTCATAGATCGCAAGCGCGAGATTTTGCGCGCTCTCCGGCGCCAGCCAGTAATTCTCCCCGGTCAGCGCCATGCGTTGCTGGGCTTCCGGGCTCGTCGATTTCCAGACTCCGGCGATCAGCTCGCGCAACCCAACGCCCCGCCATTGCGACGCCACCAGCAATTCATGCGTCACCGCCAGCGCGCGGATGCGACCGTTGAAATGCGCGACAAAGGTTGCGATGTCGGTGGACGAACGCCCGGATTGCCGGGCTATGCCCATGATCACCGCCAGCAGGTTCTTGGTGCGATGGGTCAGTTCGCGCAACAGCGCCCGCAGTTCCTCCTGCCGGCGATGGTAGGCGGTGGTTTCGATCGAGGTCGTGAGCACGCCGACGACTTCGCCATCGCGCCACAACGCTTCGATGTTTTCGTGGAAATAGCGGGTGTCGCCGTCGATCTCCATCTCGAGATCCAGACTGTTCGCCGCCTTGCTGGCCATGACGCCGCGCTTGGCGGCGGTCAGAACCATGTCGGCCCGCGCCGGAAGCACGTCTTGTTGCAGGCGACCGAGCAGGACTGCGGCGGGCAGGCCTTTGGGGGCGTTATGCACCCAGAGATATCGCAGGTCCGTATCCTGCTGGGACATGGAAATGTCAGAATTTTTCAACGCATTTTCGAAGCGCTGCTTGGCTTCGTCGAGCGCCTGCGTGCGTTCGGCGACGGCGCGCTCCAAATCGGCCTTGGCGGCGGCGAGGCGGGCCAATTCCTCGGCGCGACGCGCTGTCGCCCCGCTGAGCGCCCTGTTGGCTTCCAGCAATTCGCCGGGCGAGGGCTCCGCCAGCAGAGCGGGCAGCAACCCCCAGATGGCCAGAGAGGCGGTCAGCGCCACACCGAGCGCGGCGGCCTGAATAAAATCCAGCCACGCCACGCCGCGCCAGAACAGGGTGAGGACATCGACAAGGTGAGACGCCCCGAACGCGAGAAAGCCAATAATGGCGATCCGGCTTGTTTGCCGGGCAAGTTCCTCGACGCTGCTGCGCTTGTGGATATAGTAACTCAGGGCAAGCGCTGCAGACAGGCAAGCCAACCCGACTGCAATATCCGACACAAACCGCATTTCCTGCCGTCTCATCCACAAGGGGTTTCAAAACGCGGGATCCCTCAACCGTCTGTTGTTGTCGGGGAACCTGCATTCAACCAACCGGAAAAGGATAAAGACGTTCCGCCTTGCTTCAAATAGCCAAGGGAATGGGTCAGGCGGCGCTGGCTTCGCTCCTTTCAGCCTTGGTGTTGAAGAACAAGGCCTGGCTGATCACGGCGCGCACCACGTCTTCCTCGAAAGGCTTGGCAATGAGGAAGGTCGGTTCCGGGCGCTCGCCGGTCAGCAGGCTTTCAGGATAGGCGGTGATGAAAATCACCGGCACTTGGAAGCTCCTGAGAATGTCGTGGACGGCGTCGAGCCCCGAACTGCCGTCGGCCAGCCTGACGTCGGCGAGAACGAGGCCGGGCTTCAGGCGATTGGCCATTTCCACGGCTTCGCCGCGTGTGCGGGCGTTGCCGGCGACCTTGTGGCCCAGTTCCCTGACCAGATTTTCCAAATCCATGGCGATGATCGGCTCGTCCTCGATGACCAGCACCGATGTGGCGACCTGCGCGCTGATTTCGCGGCTGGCGTTTTCGACCAGCCTGGAGAATTTGGCGAGGTCCATATCCAGAATTCTCGCCCCCTGTTCCGCCGAGAAACCCTCCACGGCGGTGAGCAGGAAGGCCTGGCGCGGCAGCGGCGTGATGTCTTCCAACCGGCGCTCCGCGCCCGTGCTGGACGAGGACGCGGTCTCGCCATTCAGCGGCATGGCGTTCCAGATCCGGGAAAACAGCTTGTAGACGGCCGTGCGCGCATTGAGTCGCTGGTCGAACAGGGACGGGTCTTCGATCAGAGCTTCGAGCATGGCGACGACATAGGCGTCGCCGCTGGTCTGACTCCCGCTCACGGCGCGTGAATAGCGACGCAGGAAAGGCAGTTGCGGGGCGACAATCTCGGAAAGCGTCATGTTTGAGAAACTCCGGTGCGCAGAACCATTCCTCGCCGCCAGGAACTCGGCCGCCAGGAACTCGGCTGCGAGGAACGCGGCATGAAAACGTGTGATGAGGTTTCAGGTTCCCAAGCCGGATTATTTTCGGAACAGGGCAAAGCCGGCCGCGTTGCTTGATGGAAAGGCAAGCTCGCAGGAGCCGCTCCCAAAAAACCGCTCCCAAGCCGGAGTTTTGCCGCGACCGCATCATGAAATGACGTGAAAATCATGGAAAGCAAGCAGGAACCACCCGCAAGCCCACCCCCGCTTAACGAAAAACTGCGACTTCATCTTGGCGACAGACTGAAGCTGCTGTTTGCCGAAACCGAGATGACCGCAATTCCCGACCGTTTCGCCAGCCTGCTCGACCAGTTGGAACAGGCGGGAGTCGAAGGCGTTGACGCGCCAGGGGCGGTCAGGGGTCAACGCACGCACGACGCCAGCGAGGTCCAACCCTGACTCCCACCGGCGAATTCAAGACCGCCCTGCTTGCGGAAGTGAAACAGGTGCTCTTTTTTGCCTTGTCGCTCACCAACATGCCAGACCGCGCCGACGATCTGGCGCAGGACACCGATGGCGAACAGGCGTCCAGGATGATGAGTCATCCCGAACAGGGCGGCCGACTCGACCTCGAAGATCTGAAGATTGCGCTTGCCCGGCTTTCGGAGGAGCAGCGTGAAGCCATCCTGCTGGTGGGCGCCTCCGGCGTGTCTTATGAGGAGGCGGCGGTCATCTGCGATTGCGCCATAGGCGCGATCAAGAGCAGGGTCAGCCGCGCCCGCCAGAGGCTGATGGAGCTGATGGGAATCGATGCGCCGGAAGACATCGGCGGCGAATTCTTCGCCGCCGCCTATCCCGTGCGGGCGGTCATGACCCAGCCGCTTTAACCTGCTGTTTTTAAATATTTTCATTACCACAAACCTGCATCCGCTACGATGCGGGAACGCGGGCGAAAGCGGGAAGGCGGTGGGACAAATCGCCGGGGCCCGCATTGGCTCTTCGAAAATGCGCGCAAATTCAATCCTGAACGGGACTGAAAAATGCGACAGACTGGAGAAACGCAATGTCGGAAGATTTCAAGACCGAAAAGGAACTGTTCGCCGCGCTCATCGATGATGCGGTGAAAACCATCAAGGCGTCGATCGACGACTTTTCCAAGGTCGCCGCGGAAGGTCGCGACACCGCCGCCTCGGCGGCGAAAAAAGCCGCGGCCGACGCCACGGGTCAGTTGAACGATCTGTCGGATGGCGCGCAGGATTATATGGGGCGCGGCGCCGCCCATATGGCGAGGTCGGTCGCCACCAATCCGTTCGCGGCCCTGGCCATCGCCGCCGGCGCCGGATTCCTGTTTGGTCTGGCCACGCGCGGGGACCGCCGATGAGCGGATCGACGCTGTCGTCCAGCGATCCCCGCTTTGCAAGAAGCATGGCCTTGGGGCTGGCCTGCGCAACGGTCTCGGCGCTGCTCGCCGGGGCCGGCGTGATCTTTTGCGCCCTTGCCGCCTATCTGAGCCTCATTCCCTATCTCGATCCGCGCGGCGCGGCGCTCGCCATCGGCGGGGCCGGTCTGTTGCTGGCTTTGGCGGTCGGACTGATCGGACAAATGATCGCGCGGAAATTGGCCGAGCGCTTGGTCGCCTGGGTGAAGTCCAGCGCCGTCGTCGTGCTGGCGCCGCATGTCCTCGGCTTCGCCGCCCGGCACGCCAAGCTGTTCGGCCTCGCGTCGGCGGCTGGCGCGGCCTATTTCGCGGCAAGGTCGAACAGAGCGGATTGATTGAAGACAGAGGTCATGATCGGACGCGTCTGTTTCGACCTTGATGGGCGCGTGGGTCGCTTTGCGTTGGCGGGACTGGCCGCGCCGACGAGACCCGTCGCGATCGCTTTGAAAACAACATAACCGCCGCTGCAATCAGGCAAATTTGCGGTCGATCCCCTCGCGTTTGCTCATCCGCGCCTCGACCTGATCGCGCGCTGGCGGAACGTGACGAAGCACTCCCGATGGGCGGCGTCAGGGGTCAGCAGGAAACTGCGCGGACGGGAGTCCACTTCCGGCAAAATGTTGAACGCGTTGATCTCCTGAAGAGGGCTCCTTCGCCGCGCATCGAAGCGCTTCCGTCAAGCGTTCGTCCGACTCGGACAGCGCGCCGGCGCCAGGACGGCGCGGAGGTTCCGGGATCATGGCCGCGACGACAGAAACTATTCTCAGCGCCACCCCGGAACCTGTGTCCTGCGGCGCCGTTGCCTTGGCGGAACCGGATGTCGTTTCAACAGGACAGGCGGCGCCGACCCCTCTCGATCTGGAGTTTAACATGAACAAGACAGCTACGGTTCTTGCGTCAAAGCCGCACGCCGAAACGCCGAAGTCCGGCCTCGAAACGTCCACCCGCAAAGAGATTTCCGACGCGCTCGGAGATATTTTAAGCGCGGCCTACAGCTTGCTGTTGAAGACCCATGTCCATCACTGGAATGTCGTCGGGCCCTTGTTTCATCCGCTGCATATCATGCTCGAGGACCAATACAAGGCGCTGTTCGAGGCGGTCGACGTCTATGCCGAACGCATTCGCGCCCTCGGCTTTCTGACGCCGATTCCCAAGGTCGCCATCAAGCCCGACGCGCAGGCGATGAGCGGCGAGGCGATCGTGTTCGATTTGATCGCCGACCACGAAGCCTGTGTGCGCGACATGCGCGAGATCGCGATCAAGGCCGAGGACAAGAAAGACATCGTCACCCACGACATGCTGGTGGCGCGGATGGACTGGCATGAAAAGACCATCTGGATGTTGCGGGCGATCGTCACCAAGGCGTGATCCCGACGGCGCGATCTTTCACCGGAAGCAGGAGGACATTACACATGGGACGCGGAATTTTGCTCTGGCTGCTGGGCGTGCCAATTCCAGTGATCATCGTCATCGCCTTGCTCTATCACCACTGAAATCGAGGGGCGCGTCCGCGCCCCTTTTTCGTCGCGCGCAAGGCGCGCCGCATCGCGCAATCGAACGCCCGCCGGAATTCCGGCGGGCGTCTTGTCTTGGGCGGGGCTCTGGACGACGTTCGCTTGCGGGTCCGCCTTCCTTCGCCAGGACATCAGGGCAGATAGCCCTCGGGCTCCCGGAACAACCCGAGCAGGGTCTGGGCCGAAAGCAGCAAAGGCGCCGCGAGAATGGCCCCCACTGGCCCCCACATCCAGCTCCAGAAGACAATGGACAGGAAAATCAAGAACGGATTGACCTCGTAACGGCGTCCGAGCAGCGTCGGAATGACGAAAGTTTCGCTGGCGATATGGATCACGAGATAGGCGGTGGCCGGGGCGAGCGCCAGCAGGGAATGGGGATAGGCCAGAAAGCCGCTGGCGGCCAGCGACAAGGAAATCAAGCCGACGCCGAAATAGGGAATATAGGCCGCGGCGAAACTCATGGCGCCCCAGAGCAGCGGATTGGTAAGACCGCTTGCCCAGGCGACGATCGCGGTCAGCGCGCCCACGGCGGCGTAGATCAGCGTCGTCGTGCCGAAATATAGCGACAGCGCGTTTTCCACCGCAGCGATGGCGCGGATCGCCGTGAGACGGCTGGCGCGCTCCGGCATGGCCATGACCAGTTGCCGCCGCAGCGCTGTCCGTCCCGAGACGAAAAACGCCAGACTGGCGAAGAAGATCAGGAGCTGGCCGAGCGCCGGCGTCAGCCCGCCAACGAAGGACGCCAGCCATTCGCTCTCGCCCCCGATCGGCAGCGACGCGGCCGCGCCCGGCGTATGCAGCAACGCGTTGCGGAGATTGGACAGCGGTTGCAGCGCCGGGGAAATCAGAGTCGTCAACGCTTCGGCCATTTGCGGGGCGCGCGCGACCAGCGCCGAGAAGGGCTCGATCAGCGCGTTGATCATGAGCGCGCCCGTCGCCAGCGCGAAGCCGATCACGCAAAATCCGGCCACGACGGACGACAGGCCCAGCCGCATCAGCCGATCACTGACGCGCGCAAGCACGGTCTCGACGACAAGGGCGGAAATGATCGGCGTCACGATGCTGGCCGCGATTTGCAGGACGGCGAGCAGCGCGAAAACGAACAGCCCGATGGCCGCATAGCAGCCGAGGCGCAGGATCAATTCAGGTTCGCTTTGCGTCGCCGGCGGCGACGACGTTTTCGGCGTGACGATCGACGAGGGCATGTTCATTTGCGTCGCGAGCCTCCGGGACGCCGGTCTGGCTGAGCCAAACGCGCGACGTCCGCTCAGCCAACAGCAAGGGCGGAGTCTTGTTCCAATGAGAGATCGGGTGACTGCGCCATGAGCCTTGGAACAATTCTACTCGCCAACATCAGGCCGCTGGGAAGTGACGACCAGGGCCGGGAACGAAAGTTGGCCGCAGCAATTCACTCAATGCAAATCATTCGGCTTGAAAGGATGAGCGGATGCTGTGACCCTTGCCAACCACGCCACACGGCCCTTCGACAGCGACGCCTCGGGGCGATTGGTTCAGGCGGATGGCCGTCAAAACCGCTGACTTCACGGGGCATCCCTTCACCTTCGGCTTGTCGCTCGGCGTGGTCGCGACATGGGCCGCGACCGGCCCCGTGTTCCATTGCAGCGACACCTGGCGACTCGTGATCAACACGGGAACCGCCATCATCACCTTTCTCATGGTGTTTTTGATCCAGGCCACGCAAAATCGCGGCGCCACGGCCATTCAGCTCAAGCTGGATGAATTGATCCGCGCCAATGCAAAGGCCAACAATCGAACCATCGTGGCGGAAGACCTCTGCGATGAAGCCATATCGGACATGAAATCGCAAATTCGCTCGGCGGGCGAAAGCAAGGATCAGGCGGGCGTCGCCTGAGCCGGCGAGCTTGGCCAGATCATCCCATTGGCCCGTGGAAAGGATCGACGGCGGATCGGTTGAAGCCGTTCTATGGCGGGGAACCAAGACAGGGCCGGGGGATTTCATGAAATCGATCATATGAAATTCGGCATTGTCGCGGTTTGGCGGCGACCCAAGGTCGCCGCCGCAACACGGTCTGGCGCGCGACCATGGTGTCGCGAATGGGCTTGCTGCCCGAGGACGATTTTTGGTCTCCCTCTTGCCCCCCTCCCCTCGAAATTTTCAGCGAAAGCGCGGCCTGCGCGCTCGCCACTGGCAAGGACGGCGCACTCGCCGCAATCTTCGCGCTCTTTGATCGCCGATGAGTCTGGCGTTGTGTCTGGCGATGACAAGGCTCTGGCGCGGATCCACATTCTCTCCCTGCCCTTTCCGCTCAAGCAAAGACCTTTCATTCAGGGACTTTGCGAAAGCGCCGCCATGGGCGAGGACGTCGCCGCGTCCATCGCCGCCGCCGTGCAGACGCCAGCCGAACATCGCGATGACGACTGGAGCGAGTCGTTTCGCGCGCTGGCGGAGACAAGGCCGGTCTTTTGCGGGCTCGACGTCGTCGAGCTTCCCGATGGCGTTCAAGCCGCCGACGCTGCGAGGATGTGACCGTCGCTGCGCGACATTTCGCGAGACCGTCAAATGCCGAACCACGAGAAATCCTGACGCAGCAGGAACCTCTGCAAAGCCCGCGAATTGTTCAGGCGCAGCCCAGCCTGGCGGATCGGACGCGCGTCGCTTTGGGCGTCGGTCCTGTGACCAGGCGGGGCGCGCTCACCTGACGGGATGGAATTCCGGCTGCGATCAGAGGCTTTGCAAATGTCCAAATCCAAGAGTTCCGAAAGCCGGCCCGCAGGCGGGGAAACGCATCAGGTGGCGTCGGCCGATGTCGCGTCGCTGACGACCGACCAGGGCATCCAGATCAGCGACGATCAAAACAGCCTGAAGGCCGGGGAGCGCGGTCCGACGCTGCTGGAAGATTTCGTGCTGCGCGAAAAAATCTTTCATTTTGATCATGAGCGCATTCCTGAACGCATCGTTCATGCGCGCGGCTCCGGCGCCCATGGTTTTTTCGAACTGCTCAAGCCGATCCCGCAGGTGAGCAAGGCCGATCTCTTTCAGCGCAAGGGCGAAAAGGTCCCGGTTTTCGCGCGGATATCGACGGTGGCCGGCGGCGCCGGATCGGTGGACACCCCGCGCGATGTGCGCGGCTTCGCGGTAAAATTCTACACGCAACAGGGAAACTGGGATCTCGTCGGCAATAATATTCCGGTGTTCTTCATTCAGGACGCCATCAAATTTCCGGACTTGATTCATGCGGTAAAAATGGAGTCGGATCGCGGCTATCCGCAGGCGGGATCGGCCCATGACACGTTCTGGGATTTCGCCTCGCTGAGCCCGGAGACGACCCATATGTTGATGTGGGCGATGTCGGATCGCGCCATCCCCCGCTCCTTGCGCATGGTCGAAGGCTTTGGCGTGCACACCTATCGCCTGGTCAATGCGCAGGGCAAGGACAGCTTCGTCAAATTCCACTTCAAGCCCAAACTCGGCTTACAATCCACCGTATGGGACGAGGCCGTCAAGCTGCAAAGCGCCGACAATGATTTTCACCGGCGCGACCTTCATGACGCGATCGCCAGCGGCCATTTTCCGGAATGGGAATTCGGCGTGCAGGTGTTCGACGAAGCTTTGGCGGCGACGCTGCCCTACGACGTGCTGGATGCGACCAAACTGATCCCGGAGGAACTCGTCCCAGTGGACATCATCGGCCGGATGGTGCTCGATCGCAATCCCGATAATTTCTTCGCCGAAACCGAGCAGGCGGCGTTCTGCCCCGCCAATATCGTTCCGGGGATCGACTTTTCGGACGATCCCTTGCTGCAGGGTCGCCTTTTCAGCTATCTCGACACGCAAAAATCCCGACTGGGCACGGCGAATTTTCACCAGCTGCCGATCAATGCGCCCAAATGTCCATTCGCCAATTTCCAGCGTGACGGGCATATGCAAATGCAGGTTCCCAAGGGCCGGGCCAATTACGAGCCTAACAGCCTCGCCGAACATGGCGAGAACGGCGGTCCGCGCGAAAATCCGGACACCGGCTTTGCCACGGCCCCCGCAATGACTCCAGGCGAAGCCGCCGGGTCGAAGGTGAGGCGGCGCGGCGAACTTTTCGCGGACCATTACAGTCAGGCGCGCATGTTCTGGTTGTCGCAGACGTCATCGGAACAGGCGCATATCGCCTCTTCCTTCGTGTTTGAATTGTCGAAGGGGACGCTGGAAAAGCCTCCGGTCCGCCTGCTGGCGAACCTGCTTAATGTCGATGAGGATCTCGCCGCGCGCGTGGCGAAAGGTTTGGGACTCAAACTGCCACACGCCTCCACGCCCGCGCGGCCTTTGGTGGAGCTGCCGCCCTCGGACGCCCTGAGCATTCACAAGCAGATGAAGCCGACGCTGCAAGGCCGAAAAATCGGCATTCTCGTCGCCGATGGCAGCGACGCCGAAGCGATTCAGGAACTGAAATCGGCGGTCGAAAATGCCGGCGGCGCGGTCGCGCTCGTCGCGGAGCGCATGAATGGCGTCGCACTCTCCGACGGTTCGATCGCGCCAATCGCCGGACAGCTAGCCGGCACGCCATCCGCTCTGTTCGACGCCATCGCGCTGGTTGTCGACAAGGCCGGCGCCGCGCGATTGAGCAAACAGGGCGCCGCGATCCAATGGGTGATGGACGCCTTTGCCCACCTCAAGGCCATAGGCGCCGGCGCCGAAGCCAGACCGCTGCTCGACAAGGCCGGCGTGTCGCCCGATGAAGGCGTCACGGGACTGGACCGCGCCTTTGTCGCCGCCGCGACCAAGCGATACTGGGACCGTGAACCTTCCTTGCGCGATCTCGCATGAGGAAGTTCTCGGGGGCGCTGTCGTTCCCGAGGCGCCCGGGTGATCGGTCCAGGGGAGATCGCTAAATTGAGATCGGGGGGCAGCGCCCCCCGATCTCAGTGTTTCCATCCATAAGAGTGTCAGGACGCCGTTTCAACTGCGGCCTTCCGGGTTTCCATCAAGGCGATCTTTTGTTGGATGTTGTCGCGCTGCGCGGCCAGCGCGGCAGCGATCGGCGACGCCGACGCAGCGGCCAGCGCCTCGTCATATTTTTCGACATTGCGTTTTTCGCCGTCGATCAAGCCCGGCAGGACGCTGTCGTCCAGTCCATTGAAAAGCGAACGCAAGTTGATGATCGTGCGGTGAACTGTGCTCAGGAACGAACCGCTGCCGTCCGGCCTTTCGCCCTGCCGGCTCAACTCGCCGGCGAGCTCTTCGATGTTGTTGTGGTGGAGAGCGATCATGTCGCGGAAAAGCGGCGTCAACCCTTTTCCTTCGGCGTCATCCAGCGCTTCTTCGTAGCCATTGCGGGCGTCGATTTCGCTGGTGTGAAGCCTCTTCAAATGATCCAGAATGTTAGTGTCCAAGTCGTTCTCCATTGGTGCGAGCCTGAAGAAGGCCATCGTCTGATCGGATGATCGGCGTCGGCGATCTTCTCCTCAATAACGAATGGCGAGGTTGCTGGTTCCGATCAGCGAACGGTGGATCTATCTTGCGCGGTCACGGAAGCAATGCAATGGGACCTCTGACGTTGACCGCGTCATCGAACCATTCCGCTCCCGGCTTCGGCCTTGGCTGTTTGAGACAATGCTTGCGCCGTCAAAGTTGATGGCCGTCATCAACGACAAAACCGCGTCACGAGCGGCGCCGCGGACCCGCTCGAGAGGAGGCGACCGCGGCGCTATACCGCCGTGGGCATGCGCAAAGTGAAGGAGGTCGTTCCATTTTCCGACGAGACGCTGATCGTTCCGCCATGCGCCTTGGCGATTTCGGAACAGATATAGAGGCCCAGACCGAGGCCTTCGCGGCTGCCGCGAACCGTGCCGCGGAAAAACGGCTGAAACAGCCTCTCGACGTCGGCTGGCTCAATCGTCGGTCCGGAGTTGGTCACGGCGAGCTCAAACTGGCCCTGTCTCGCGAAGGCCTGCACCTGAATTGGCGCAGCTGGCGCGCCATAGACGAAAGCGTTGCCGAGCAGGTTCGAAAGCAGCTGGCCCATGCGTTGGCGATCGCATTGAACGGGCTCTCGAAAATCAATTTCGGTCGCGATGTCTCGCTCCGGGTGCATCGTTCTGAATTCTTCGATGACTTGCAGGAGAACGGGGTCCAACGGCTTTTCACTGTCGCGCGTAGTGACGAACCCGCCGCCCAAACGGCCACGCGCAAAATCGAGTATGTTCTCGATCAGCTCGGACATGCGCGAAATGCTGCGCTCGATATGGCCGGCGATCTCAACGGCTCTTTCAGGCTGACGCGCCAAAAGCCGCGTGCCGGAGGCGACCGAGGCCAGGGGATTTCTGAGATCGTGCCCGAGCACCGCGATGAACTGCTCCCGCAGTTCGGCGGTCTCCCGATCACGCGCAAGTTTTTCCTCCTGCGCCAACATGCGTTCGGTGATGTCGCGAGCGGTGCCGATCACCCGCTGGCATCGGCCGCTCTCGTCGAACACGCCGCGGCCCTTGGCGGCGACCCAGCGGATAACGCCGTCCTCCTTGCCGATCGTGCGATATTCCACGTCATAGAGCGCGCGGCGCGTGGGATCGGCGGCGGCGGCATAGAAGGCGGCGACACGCTCGCGATCGTCCGGGTGCAGCCCGTCGTAGAAATCGTCCATGGTCACCGGAGCATCGGCGGAAACGCCAAACATTGCGTGGACGTGCGGCGACCAGGACAATTGGCCATGGCCCTCCTCCACATCCCACCATCCAATGTCGGCGGCATCGGTCGCCAGCCGCAGCCGTTCTTCCGCCAACACCAGTTCGGCGGTGGACAATACGCCACCGCTGGCCTCCAGCTTGGCCAATAACGTCTTCATGTCGCGCAATCCATTCAGAGACGAGGCCGCGTGTCGAAAGCAGAGCGCCTTTGGTGGATCTTGTCTGTTGCCCAACCACCGGAGCGCCGCAACCAATCTGGAATTCGCGAGCGAGTTTATCAAGTCACTATCACGGCTAAGGACCGCCGTCGGGATGAACAAGCCCAACGACGACAAATATATTCATAGAAATCAATTAATTGGTGCGTTTGCGGCGAATGCTCGCGGGAGGATAGCCCGCTATATGAATCCCTTGGATCTTAAACTCGGCGCGACCATAGGCGAGGCGGGCGGCCTGTTGAACTGCGTGCGGCTGCTGTCCGTGCGCCGGCGATGACGTCATCGACGCGCTCAGCCAGATGAACTCAAGTCTGTCGCGGGCTGCCGAATCGCCGTTTCATCAATCATGCCGCGTGACACATCCATCCCTAACCTCAAGGATCACATAGCCAAATCGATTCAATCATTTCTCAGCAACGCCTAAGTAGATTCCGATCATGCCGCTTGCGGACGAAATCCGCCAAAGTGGAGCCATATCAACTGGGACGCGCGGCGGTCGCCTTGCCATGAACCAAGCAAATCCTTGGGTTGACTCATGCGTTTCCGAACATGGGGGCGCTTCCTTCAACCACCCGCCTTCTTGCGTATTTCTGGTCGCGTAGCGCGACCATCAGGCGCTCGCCGCGCTGGCGGGGAAGAACATCTCACATTCCGAACGGCTCGGCGAACAGGATATCGCGTCGGCGGGCGATCGCCGGCATATCCGACGAAATTCCGCCCGCCATCGCTTCTTGAAGTCCAAAAAAGCCGCAACGGAACGCACGGCGGGTCGCTTCGTTCTTGAAGAGACCCGTCAGTTCGCGGACGAAGCCTTTTCTGTCCGGCTCGGCTCTTGAAAGGTCAAACATTATGCCCGATCCAGTCCATCCAGCCATGCAGAAGATCCCCATTGGCATTGACGCCATCGGCATGCGTCGTGAAACAGATTCAATGGGCGCCGTCGACGTGCCGGCCAATCGCTATTGGGGCGCACAGACCCAGCGCAGCCTCGCCCATTTCGCCATTGGCGACGATTTGATGCCAAAGGCCCTCCATCACGCCTATGGCTATGTCAAGAAAGCCGCCGCTTTGGTCAATGGCGCGTCAGGACATCTCGCGCATTGGAAGGCCAAAGCGATTTGCCGCGCGGCCGACGAGGCGATCGCTGGAAAACTCGATGATCATTTTCCACTTTACGTCTGGCAGAGCGGCTCCGGCACGCAAACAAACATGAACCTCAACGAGGTGCTTTCGAACCGCGCCATTCAGCTGCTCGGCGGCGAGATCGGCTCCAAGATGCCGGTTCATCCCAATGACGACGTCAATATGGGCCAATCCTCCAACGATACATTCCCGACCGCCATGCATATCGCGGCCATTCTGGAGCTGGAAAATCGCTTGCTGCCTCGGGCCGAGGCGCTGGCCGACGCCATTGAGGCCAAGGCGGAAGAATGGATAGACGTCGTGAAAATCGGCCGCACCCATTTGCAGGACGCCGTGCCGCTCACCGTGGGCCAGGAATGGTCGGGTTATGCGCGGCAGATTCGCGACGCTTTGGCCGGCGTCCGCCGCGCTGAAGGGGCGCTGTTCGAGTTGGCGGTCGGCGGCGCAGCTGTCGGCACCGGGCTCAATGCGCCGCCAAATTTCGGCGCGGATATGGCGGCGAAAATCGCCGAGCTGACAGAACGTCCCTTTGTCACCGCGCCGAATAAATTCGCCGCCCAGGCGTCATTGGACGCAATGGTTTGCGCCATGGCCTCCCTGCGCGGCCTGGCCGTCGCCCTGATGAAAATCGCCAATGACATGCGCTGGCTCGCTTCCGGGCCGCGCTGCGGTCTGGGCGAATTGATCCTGCCGGAAAACGAGCCTGGCTCATCGATCATGCCGGGCAAGATCAATCCGACTCAGTCGGAGGCCATGGTCATGGTTTGCATCCAAGTGATCGGGGAGGACACCGCCACGGCTTTTGCAGGAAGTCAGGGCAATTTCGAACTCAATACGACACGTCCGATCGTCATCAACAACTTTCTCCATTCGGCCCGCATTCTGGGAGACGCCAGCGAAAAGATGCGCGTTTATCAGATCGAGGGCGCGGTCCTCAATCACGCCGCCATAAAGGCTTTCCTCGCGCGTTCGCTTATGCTGGCGACAGCGCTGACGCCGCTCCTTGGCTATGACAAGGCCGCGATCATTGTGCATAAAGCCGCCTCGGAGAACCTGTCGCTGAAAGAGGCCGCTCTTGCTTCGGGCTTTATCAGTGAAAAGCTCTATGACGAAACCGTCGATCCGCAAAAAATGGTCGGACCTGTCGGCGCGCTTTCCGTGTGAGCCACGTCAAAAGCGGCCTGTTCGGTTGAATGCTCCCTTTTATCAAAGGGTGTCGCTGAGCGAAGGGCCGATGCGCCCGACAGGGTCATCGGTGGCGCAGCAATATACCGCGGAGCGGCCTCGAATATCCGCGCGGCGCAAAGCTCCTGAACGGGATTTGCCCCTCTCCAGAATCTTGTCGCGGAAACCGCTCAATACTGGACGTTTTGGGCAGTGTCGCGTGGACCCGACGGGACAGGTTCAGTGAATGCCGCCAACGAGCCAGAGTATGACGAGTACGACCAGAACCGTACCGAGCACACCCCCGAGTCCTGCGCCTCCGTAGCGGTTATGGGCGTAATAGCCGCCTCCGCCGCCGAACAACAAGATCAAAATGATGATAATCGCAAGCGTGCTCATCAGACGCCCCTTCGTTGGTCCTGGGTAACGTCGCCGCTGCCCTTCAACGTGCAACTCTTTCGCGGCGGGCTGGAGTAACTCCGACGCGGGCAAGGTCATCGCATTGGCCAAAAGCTAACGCAGGGCGCTCTGACGCGGCAGAATCGGAATCTACCCATTGCAGGCGCCTTGATGCGCGCGCCGGTCGGAGTCCGCTCCATTGTCGTTGCCCAAGCCACGGAGGCGATCAAATCGGGTTCGCCCGCGTCCTGTCGGGACGGGGCCGGCAAAGCCCTCGTCCATATGATCCTGATGGCGGCGATGGAAGAAGGTGGGGCCGGGATTATTGGCGACAAAGTCGATCTCGGCTTGCGAAAAGCGCGGCAGGCTGGTCGTGTCTTTCATCAGCCCGGACATGGCCTTGTCACCACCCCTGGTCACCTCGAAAGTCTGCCGGCGTATCGCGGCGGATGCTCATCGCCGCTGTAATTACCCCTTGCGCGCGCCCCGAGTCAGCTTATGCCAGCGCATTCCGCGTCGACAAATTGCCAGAGGTTGCCGACGGGGTGGAGAAGCGCGGCTGGCAAGGCGCGGTCGCCGCGACGCAGGCGCGCAAAAACGGCGCTTTTTTCCTTCCCGGTCACCAGAAACACCACCAGACGGCTGCTTTCCAGCGCCGGATAGGTCAGCGTGATCCGCGCGAGGTTTTTGGCGTCGGCGACCGCGGCGACCCAAGAGTGCTGCTCCCCGAGCACGGCGGCGCCGGGAAACAGCGAGGCCGTATGTCCATCGGCGCCCAGGCCGAGCAGCGTCACGTCGAACAGCGGTCGCTCCGGGGCGAGAGCTTCCGCGCCGTAATAATCCATGAGTTCGTGTTGGTAGGCCGCGGCGGCGGTCTCTGGGCTGGCGCCTTGCGTGGGAACGGGATGGATGTTGCCTGCCGGAATTGGAACGCGCGAAAGCAAAGCCTCGCGCGCCATGCGAAAATTGCTCTGCGCATCATTGTGCGGGACGAACCGTTCATCGCCCCAAAACAGATGCGTTCGCGCCCACGGAAAAGCCTCTTGATACGGCGGCGCCGCCAATCTCTCGTAAAGCGCGCGTGGGGTGGAGCCGCCGGAGAGCGCGACGGTGAAGGCGCCGGCTTTCTCGGTCGCCACGCCCAACAGCCATTCCGCCGCCCCTTCCGCCAAGGCGCCTCGATCGCGGAAAATTCGCAGCTTCCGGTCGGAAACGGCCGCCGCCTCAGGCTCTGCGGCGGAGATGCCTGTCGCAGGATCTCGAGTCCGCGCGGTCATGCGGGCTCTCCAGAGCCAGCGTCGTCGATCGGCAGCCAGGACCGTCCGTCCCGCGCCAGCAGCGTGGCGGCTTCGCCAGGGCCGGCGCCGCCCGAAGCGTAGGCGGGCATTTCCGCCGCCCCGCCATTGGCGTCTTCCTCGGCCCAGCCGTCGAGCGCCGGCTGCACGATGCGCCAAGTCTGCTCGACCATGTCGGCGCGCATGAACAAGGTCTGGTCGCCGATCATCACATCGTAAATCAGCGTCTCGTAACCGACGTTGGCTTCTTTCGGGAACCAGTCTTCATAGCGAAAATCCATTTTGACGGAGGCGAGATCCATCGCCGGACCCGGCCGCTTGATTTCAAATTGCAGGGAGATGGCTTCGTCCGGCGCGATGCGCAGCAGCAGCCAATTGGGTCGCAATGCGACGACGGGCGTATCCTGGAAGGGCTTATAGGGCGCCGGCTTGAAGCGAATGGCGATTTCGGTCACGCGCCGCGACAGATGCTTGCCGGTGCGCAGGTAGAACGGCACGCCAGCCCAGCGCCAATTGTCGACCTCCAGCCGCATTGCGACATAGGTTTCGACGTTTGAGTCCGGCGCGACATTCGCCTCCCGCCGATAGGCCCTTGCCTCCTTGCCCAGCACCTCGCCGGCGCCATATTGGCCGCGCACCGCGCAGGCAGGCTTGACCTCAGGGATAGCGGCCAGCACTTCGGCCTTTTTCGCGAGGATGTTCGCCGCGTCAAAGCTGACGGGCGGCTCCATCGCCACCATCGAGAGCAGCGTCAACAGATGATTGGGCAACATGTCGCGCAGCGCGCCGGTCGCTTCGTAGAATCGACCCCTCGTCTCCACGCCGACCGTCTCCGCCGCAGTAATCTGCACGTGATCGATACGGTCGCGATTCCAGATCGGTTCGAACAGCCCGTTGCCGAAGCGAAACGCCATGATGCTCTGGACCGTGTCCTTGCCGAGAAAATGATCGATCCTGAAAATCTGGTCTTCGTTCAGGATGCGCCCCAGCCGCGTGTTCAAATCGCGCGCCGAGTCCAGGCTGTGCCCGAAGGGCTTTTCGATCACCACACGCCGCCAGAATTTCGGCCCTTCGTCGGCCTCCCTTGGCGGATTGATCAGCTTCGCCTCGCAAAGGTGCTTGACGACCGTGCAGAACAATTGCGCCGCGATCGCCAGATAGAAGATCGCATTGCCTTGCGTCCCGTTGTCGCTTGCCGCCTGGTCGAGGACGCCGCGCAGCGTCTCGTACAATTCCGGTTTTGACAAATCGCCGGGAACATAGACCATTCTGTCGGCGAGCCGCCGCCATGCGGCCGCATCAACGCCGTCGGGACCGGCTTCGGCTTTGGCGGCGCCGACGAATTTTTGCAGCGACTGATAAAGTTCGTTGCGCCAGGCTTCGGTCGTCGTCTCCGCCCGCGCGACGCCGATCAGCGTGAAGGACTCCGGCAGCGTGTCGGTTCGGGAAAGATTGTAGAGCGCGGGGATCACCAGCCGTTGCGTCAGGTCGCCGGTGGCGCCGAAAAGCACCATGGAACAAGGGTCGGCGGGCCTTGGCGCGCGGCGCGGTGGCGACGACATCATCTTCGCCATCATTTGCGCGGTTTGGGTCTGGTCGATGGCGGCCATGGATCTATCCCGCAGGCTGGCGTGGGGTCGCGCCTTTTGGCGCGGGATCGACCGGCTCCTGACCCTCGACGTGGCCGCCAAAGCCGAACCGCATGGCCGAGAGCAACTTCTCGGCGAAACCATGGGTTTGGCGCGAGCGGAACCGCGCATAAAGCGCGGCGGAGAGCACGGTCGCTGGAACGGATTCCTCGATCGCCGCCTCCACGGTCCAGCGGCCCTCGCCGGAATCCTGGACGTAGCCGGAAAAACTATCGAGATCCGCGTCTTTCGCCAGCGCCGCCGCGCCAAGGTCGAGCAGCCACGAGGAAACGACGCTGCCGCGACGCCAGACTTCGGCGATGTCAGGCAGATTCAAAGCGAAGCGTTCGTCCTCGGGAAGGTCGTGCGCATTCTTGTTGCGCAGGATCTCGAACCCTTCCGCATAGGCCTGCATCAACCCGTATTCGATGCCGTTATGCACCATCTTCACGAAATGCCCGGCGCCCGACGGTCCCGCGTGAATATAGCCGCGCTCGGCGCGCGGATCGTCCTGTTTGCGGCCGGGCGTGCGCGGGATGTCGCCGCATCCGGGCGCCAGGGCCGCAAAGATCGGGTCGAGGAAATCCACCGCTTCCTTTGGGCCGCCGATCATCATGCAATAGCCGCGCTCGCTGCCCCAGACGCCTCCGGAGGTGCCGCAATCGACATAACGAATATCTTTCTCGGCCAGCTTCTTGGCGCGGGCGATGTCGTCCTTGTAGAACGAATTGCCGCCATCAATCAGAATATCGCCCGGTTCCAGCAAGCCGGCGAGCTCCGTCACCGTTTGTCCGGTCGCCGAACCGGCAGGCAGCATCACCCAGATCGCGCGCGGCGCGTCAGCGAGCTTTTTCACCAGTTCGGCAAGCGAGCCGGATTCGGTCGCCCCGTCCTTGGCCAGCGCCTCGCGCGCCCCAGGGGAAACGTCATAAACGACGACTTGATGCCCCGCTTTCATGAGGCGACGGGCCATGTTTCCGCCCATCCGCCCAAGTCCGATCATGCCAATGCGCATTCGCTGCCCTCCTCACGCCAGCGCGGCTTTCCTTTCACGCCGGCGCGGCCTGGATCTCCCGCGCCAGTTCGGCCGCGCCCCCAACCAGCCAGGGAAATTTTGCGGCGATGGCGTTCAGCGCCTTGCCCCAGGAATCCCGGGTGGCGAGCCCGTTGGGGTCGGGGGCTGAGCTTGGCGGATCGCTGTCCCAGCCCTCTGGCGTTTCGCCGCTTTGCATTAGGTCGAGGCGCGAAGCCAGATCGGGATATGCTTCGCGATAGCCCAGCATGCGCTCAAGCCAGTCGCGGCGCAGTTCGCCGCCACGGCGATCGACGACGTCGTGAAAATATTCGCGCACGCCATCCGGCAAGAGGAAACTTTCATCTTCCGGCCAGCCATAGGCGCGGAACCGCATGCCCACATCGTCGCCGAACGCCAGTTGGGTGCGGCCCTCGATGTTCACCTGATTGTCGTCGGAGATCCAGCAGAGATTGCTCAGGCGCAGATGGCCGGCGAGCGAGGCCGCCTCGTTGCTGACGCCTTCCATCATGTCGCCGTCGCTGCAAAAAGCGTAGACATCGTAATCGACGATCTCCAAACCGGGACGGTTGAAATTCTCCTCCGCCCGGCGCTCAGCCACCGACATTCCGCAGCCCTGGCCGAGCGGGCCGGTGGTCGCTTCGACGCCGGGGGCGATGGAATGTTCAAGATGACCGGGACGCCGGCTATAGAGCCATGCCGTGATGGTCTGGCATGGCCATTTCAGCGTCGCGTCGCAGCCTATTTGTCACCGCGCCGCTTGGACTCCGGGTCTTTGGGACGCCGCATGGTGAAGGACGGGGGATCGCTGGCCGGAAAGGATTCCCACGAGGCCTCGGCGACCTCGTCCAAATGTTCGGGCGTCTTTTCCGACTCGGCGCGAACCGGGTTCTTTTCGTGCGAGCTGCGCGGATCTTTCGATTGGGCCATGTCGCCTCCCTCGCGGTCAGCCTTCGCGCCGAAAACCCGACGCCGGACCGTGCATAACTGAAATGGTCACTGGCGCCGCGGAAGCAAGCTGAGCCGCTGGGAAAACGGCCGAGGAGGCGCGGATCCAAGCTGAGGAGCCGGAACTTATGCGGCGTGAGGCGATTAACCGGCTGCCACGAAAGCCTTGAACGACGGGAGCGGGCGGCGCGTGTCTTCAAGACAATCGGGAATTCTGATGAAGTTTCACGCCGTTCGCGCCATGAGTCGCAGGCTTGCGGCGCCGCTCTCCGACGCCGACGCCACAGTTCAATCCATGCCCGACGCGAGTCCGGCGAAGTGGCATCTGGCGCACACGAGCTGGTTCTTCGAGGCGATGGTGCTTGAGCCCTTCGCGCCCTCCTACACGCCATTCGATGCGGGCTACGCCTTCCTGTTCAATTCCTATTATGAGGCCCTGGGCGCTCGCCATTCACGGCAGCGGCGCGGCATGATCACGCGGCCCGCTCTTGAAGCCATTTGCGACTATCGCGATCATGTCGATCGCGCCATCGACCGGCTGTGCCGAGATGAGCCTTCCGAACGCATCGATGCGCTGATCGAACTCGGCTGCCATCATGAGCAGCAACATCAGGAACTGCTCCTCACCGACATACTCCATCTGTTCGCGCAAAACCCGTTGCACCCCGCCTATAAGGACTATGCGCCTGATGAGGGCGATGGCGAAAGCGCGCCGCTCGGCTTCGTGCGATTTGCCGCCGGCATTGGCGAAATCGGCGCGGGCGACGAGGGCTTCGCCTTCGACTGTGAGCGCCCGCGTCATCGTGTGATCGTCTCGCCCTATCGCCTCGCGGACCGCCTGGCCACCAATGCCGAATGGATGGAATTCATCAGCGATGGCGGCTACCTGCAACCGCTCTTGTGGATGTCCGAGGGCTGGGCGAAATGCTGCGGCGAACAGTGGACCGGGCCGCTATATTGGGAGGAGCGGGACGGCGAACATTGGACGATGACGCTGTCGGGCTGGCGGCGCGTCGATCCCGCCGCGCCTGTCGTCCATGTCAGCTATTTCGAGGCCGACGCCTTCGCGCGCTGGTCGCGCCGGCGGCTGCCGATAGAGGCCGAATGGGAGCTGGCGTCGCAGTCGCGGCCTGTCAGCGGCAATCTTCTGGAGTCTGGACGATTGGCGCCCGCGCCGGCGGGGCGCGGAGGATTGCGGCAGATGTTCGGCGACGTCTGGGAATGGACCAGCAGCGCCTTCTCACCTTATCCGCGCTTCCGTCCAGCCCAAGGCGCCGCCGGCGAATACAACGGGAAATTCATGTGCGGGCAATTCGTGCTGCGCGGCGGCTCGTGCGCGACGCCTGAGAGCCATATCC
>NZ_NHSJ01000095.1 GCF_002937075.1 Rhodoblastus sphagnicola | reverse complement strand
GGCGCAACTTGTGCAGGAAATCCGTCCAGAAAGTCTCGGCCTCTGAGGGACCGATGTCCATGCCCAGCACTTCGCGACGGCCATCAGCGTTGGCGCCGACCGCGATGATCACCGCCGCCGAGACGATACGGCGGATGTCGCGGACTTTGACGTAGGTGGCGTCGATCCACAGATAGGGCCAGTCGCCTTCGATCGGGCGGTCGAGGAAGGCTTTGACCTTGCCGTCGATCTCCTCGCACAGCCGGCTGACCTGGCTCTTGGAAATGCCGCTCATGCCCATCGCCTTGACCAGATCATCGACCGAGCGCGTCGAGACGCCCTGGATATAGGCCTCCTGGATGACGGCGGTCAGCGCCTTCTCGGCCATCCGGCGCGGCTCCAGAAAGCCCGGAAAATAGCTGCCTTTCCGCAACTTCGGGATGCGCAGTTCGACCGTGCCGGCCCGCGTCTCCCAGTCGCGCGCGCGATAGCCATTGCGCTGGGCGAGGCGCTCGGCGCTCTTCTCGCCATAGTCGGCGCCGGTCAGGCCGGCGACCTCCATCGCCATCAGACGCTCGGCGGCAAAGCCGATCATCTCACGCAGGATATCGGCGTCGGCCGCCTTTTCCACGAGCGCGCGAAGGTTCATCATTTCATCGGTCATCGGTGGTTCCTCGGTTGCGTTGGTGTCTCGCAACCGCACCAGCCGCTTGCAGCGATTGTCGTATCGGGCGACATAATCGGCCTTTGCTACCTTTGTTGCTGGTGTTTGGGCTGAGCCGAACCTTGGCCACAGGGGGCTTTTGCTGAACCTTGAGGGTTTGGCGACTATGACGAGGACACAATGGGCATGGACGGCGATTCCGAATTAATGGGCTTGATCGTCATGATCATGCTTGTTGGAGCCAACGGGTTTTTCGTTGCGGCGGAATTCTCGCTCGTTTCGGTTCGTCACAGCCGGGTCACGGAACTCGTCAACGAGGGACGGACCAACGCCAAATCGCTCAAAGGTGCCGTCGACAATCTCGATTCTCATCTGGCGGCGACGCAACTTGGCATTACCATTTCTTCGCTGGCGCTGGGATGGATCGGTGAACCCGCCTTGGCCCATCTGGTCGAACCCGTGCTGCAAATGTTGCCTGAAACGCTGGCAGTGACCGCCTCCCATGCTGTCGCCGTGGCGATCTCCTTCACAATCATAACGACCCTGCATATCGTGCTCGGCGAACTCGCGCCAAAAAGCCTCGCGCTACAGCGCAGCGAAGGAACGGCGCTGTGGGTGGTGCGGCCACTGTCGTTGTTTCTGCTGGTGTTCCGTCCGGCGATCCTTGCACTGAACGGCCTGGGCAATCTTGTGCTGCGGCTGTTCGGCCTTTCGCCCGGCTCCGGCGAACATTCCGTGCACTCGCCCGAAGAACTCAAACTGATCGTCGCGGCGAGCCAGAAGGCCGGTCTCCTCAATGAGGCCCAGCAGGACCTGGTGGAGCGCGTGTTCAATATTGGCGAACGCCATATCACCAATATCATGACGCCCCGACGCGATGTCGACTGGATCGATGCCGACGACAGCCAGGAGGAGATGTTGGGCGTCATTCGCCAATGTCGACATGAGCAGCTCGTGGTGGGACGGGGCGATATTGACGAGCCGATCGGGATGATCCTGAAGAAAGACTTGCTCGATCAATTCCTCGATGGCCGCCCTGTTAATCCCCTTGCGGCTGTTCGCGAGCCGGTCATCGTCCATGAATCCGCTACAATCTTTCGCGTGCTCGATCAATTCAAGCATTCGCCCGTTCGTCTGGCGATTGTCGTGAACGAATATGGCATTCTCGAAGGTATCGTCACCCAGGCAGACTTGCTGAAGGCGATTGCGGGCGACTTGCCGGACGGCGACGGCGAACAGCCGAGCATGATAGAGGGCGACGACGGCTCGCTGCTGTTCGACGGCATGACGCCAGCGCACGAAGCCTTCGCAAGGCTAGGCTTGAGGCTTACGTCGACCGACGACGAATTTCACACGATTGCGGGGTTTGCGCTGTCCCAACTCGGACAAATTCCCGAAGTCGGCGAGCGCTTCGAATATGAGGACTGGCATTTCGAAATTGTCGGGATCGACAGAAGGCGGATCACCAAAATTCTTGCAAGAAGTGAACTGCGAGACTCGTCGTCCTGAGCTTTGGGCGCCGTCTCAACGTGTTGCCGAGCCCCACTTTCTGAAAGCGTCTGCGGACGTTACTTTTCCTGCGGCAAGCCGTCCTTCCCCGTTGTCGGTGTAGGTCTCCATCGAGCCGTTCAGCGCCGAAGACCTTGAACGTCGCAGAAATCTGGCCAGGGCCAAGCTGGGACGGAAGCGATCAGCGGCAAGCGGACGACCGCCAATATCGCCGGCAGGGACAGGATAGGCGGATAGCGGACTTTCCTTCTGCCGGCGGCGCAACCTATGAGTGGATGGTTGTCTTTGCTTTTATTGCGTGGATTTCGTCACAGCCAGCCTGCGTTGCCGCCTGCTGAAGCGCATGTCGGAATTCGTCGCGCTTCTGATGGATTGAAGCAATCGTAAGCCCAGTGGGCACGCCCAATCCGACCAGTGCGGCCTCCGACAATTGCAGGCTGGCTTCGATTGTCTCTGGGACAGCGTCAGTGACGCCGACTGCATATAAACGACGTGCATGGTCTTCATCCCTGGCGCGGGAAACAATCAACACTTCAGGTCGCGCCGCCCGGATGTGCTCGACGATCCGGTCAATTGTCTTCCGCGCATTGATCGTGATGATGATACCCGTCGCCTGGCGCAAGCCTATGACGTCCAGGACTTTCGGATCGGACGCATCGCCGAAGAAGACCAGTCGTCCGGCCCGGCGGTCACGAGCGACGCCGGCGGCATCCTGGTCGATCGCGACGAACTTGACGCCGTGCTGCGTCAACAGCGATGTCACCACTTTGCCGACACGACCGTGACCCACGACGATTGCATGCCTATCGCCCGCCGACGATTGCAAAGTCAGGTTTTGGTCCTTGGCGGCTGGACCTGGCGGCTTTGGGAGCAGCCTTTTGGCGGCGCTCGACAGCAACGGGGTCAGCGCCATGGTGACGGCGGTCGCCGCGAGCGTCAGACTGGCGATTGGTCCCGGCAGCAAATGTAGCTCCGACGCCAGACCGATGCTGACGAAGGCGAACTCTCCTCCGGGTCCGAGCAGCATGCCGGTTTCAAGAGCGGCCCGCCAGGGAACGCGAAAGGCTCTGGCCAACCCGGCCAGGATCAAGGTCTTGATGGCGATCAGCCCCACGACAACGCTGATCAGCCAGACCGGCTCGCGGACGAATTCCCGGAAATCGATCTTCATGCCCACGGTGAAAAAGAACACGCCCAGCAGCAGGCCCTTGAACGGGTTGATCGCGGCTTCAATGGCTTTGCCATAAGCAGTCTCCGCGAGCATCAAAGCGATGACGAAGGCTCCGAGCGCCATCGAAAGGCCCGCCTGGTGGGCAAGCAGCCCGGCGCCGATGATCACGAACAGCGCGGCGGCGATGAACAGTTCGGTTGAACCTGCCGTAGCGACCAGATGAAACATTGGGCGCAACAGGAAACGACCGAACAGGACAATGGCCCCGATTGCAATCGCCGCCTTGAACAGGGCGACGCCGATGCTGACGAGGAGAGAGTCGCCGCCGCCACTCCCAAGTATTGAGATGAAAACGATAATGGCGATTGCCGCGAGATCCTGCGCCAGCAGCACCGAAAAACTCAAGCGGCCTGCGGTTGTCGTGAGACGCCCTTGGCTCGCCAGGAGCTCGATGACGATCGCTGTTGAAGACAGCGAAAGGCTCAAGCCGATAATCGCCGCCGAGGCAGGTTCCGCGCCAGCCGCAATGGCGACGCCGGAAAGCAGCAAGCCTGTAAGAAGAACCTGAAGTCCGCCCAGCCCGAAAACCAGGCGGCGCATGGTGACGAGCCGCTTGATCGACAGCTCCAGCCCGATCAGGAACAGGAGAAAGACAACCCCGAGTTCGCCAAGTTCCTTGACACTGTCCGGGTTGACGACTGTGAACCAGTAGAGAAATGGAAAATTGGCGATTTGGGAGCCAAGACCGAGCGGGCCCAGGACGGCGCCCGCCGCAAGGTAACTGAGAATGGGGCTTACGTCCCAGCGTCGCAGGGCTGGCACGACAATCCCCGCAGTGCCGAGAACGACCAGAAGATCGCTGTAAATCTCAACAGTATTTGTCACAGCCACAAATCGCCCCAATGATTCGTCAGTCGTCGTAATGACAATAACTTAAAGAGGTCGATGGAGGCAGGAATATCCGCTCGGAATGTGATGGCGCCGTCTCCGGTCAAATCAAGAAGGTCCGTTTCGAGCCGGAGTCTTGGCGGGTGACGTTGGCCGCCAACAACGAACCTACCGGCGCCCGGCGCCGCAGACAAGTTTCGTCGCGCCAACCTGTCTGCGGTTTCAGACGAATTTGGCGCCGGGACCGCCAAGGCAACAGCCCGGCATGCCGAATAGTTCGCAGCCACGATCGGATAGTCGGCCTTCAGGCCAAAGGTCGCGCCATGGCGGCTGGTACGTCGGGAACGTCCGCTATCCCTTTGGCGCATGCGGTTGTGTCAGCCGCAACTACGTCGACCGAAAATGGCGCATTGCCTGCGATCCTCGCCCCTTCGAAACGCAACCGACATTCTTGCACAAAGAGGCCGCTTCCGCCGCCTGTCCAATAAAGCCAACGCTGATCACAGCAAAAATAGTTTAGTTCGATACAATATAGAATTTACTCCCGCTCTCATAAGAATTGCTCGTTGTCCACGGAATCGTTCAATAGTGAGCCGTTTGACCTGCCCACTGATCCATGACCTGAATAACTTGAGCGTTCTGTCCTAGATAGATCGCAGTGTGGCTTTGTCCAACTGTGTTGGTATAGGTTCCGTCCGAGCCAAACGTCGCAATGACCGTGCCCGCCGCGATGTCCGTGTTCCCCTGCGCCTGCGTTCCAGGAACCCACGTCGACGTCAATCCGACGTTCGACGTCGCCTGAGCCAAAGCTACACACTGACCGGAGCCGACGGACTCATCGAGCATGCTGTCATAGCCGGACGCGACCTCGTCGCGCCTGACACACCGCTTCCGTTTCCGGTGAATGATTGCGGCCTCGTTCCGTCCGTTGGAATGTCCACGGCGCCGGAAATCGCTCCCGTGTCGATCAAAAAGCAGCTTTGCGGGTAGGTGTAGGCCGGCAGAGTTGGTTCCGGATAGGTTGGAACAACCTGCTGCGGCAAACCGCTCGACGTCACGATCTGCGGATCCGCGCGGCTCTCAACCGCTCCCAGCGCGACCAGCGCCAGCGCGCCTGCTCGCCCGCTCGCCCGCTCAATCGCGCTTTGCCGTCAATGGCGCGTCGCCAAAGCCGCCTCAACGTTCTCGCTTCGCTCAAAGTGCTCTCCCAGTTTCGAGGACACTTTGAAAGAGAGCCAGCCACCGGCGCGAATTCGAACAGCGAATTGTCGATGCCGCTGAACTTTTCAGAACGCACCCGAGGATGAACAGACACGGCAGTTACAGGGGCTGATCAGCGCGCTCCCCTCGCTTTGGCTCGACGCCATAAAGGGCGCGCTTCTGTCGCCATTGGGTCCGAGCCGCAAGGTCGCCAGCAATTCCGCCCGATCAAGCCTTATGAGCGAAAAAACCGCCGGCGGCTTATCCGCCGCCTGGGGTGGCCTGGAGCGCCGATGGCGATCACACTTCTCTTCGTTACGCACGCCTATGTCCGCAAGACGCGAGAGATTGTGTCTCACGCTGCATGATCAAGGCGTTGCTCTTATCGCTGGGTCTGCATGATGGCGACGGTCTTGCTAGCCGCGCCGGCGCTCTTCTGGGGCTGGGCCGCCATTCTCGGGCGCCTGGGCGCGGCTCCTTCATGGACCGTCAAGGTCGAACCCGAGCTTCGGTCGCCAACCCGCCTGCAAGGTCGAGGTAGCCCGAAATGTTGACGAATTTACAACCATTTCGTCATGGCGCGCCGAGGAGTACGCCGATCGAACGTTGATCCGCTCGTCAAGGGAAAAGGCGCGACGGTCCTCGTTCTGATTGGCGTCACACACTTCGAACAATCACGCGACGTGAGTATTTTCCGAACCTGCCGCGCCCGGATCGGGATTGGTTACACCAGCGCGAACGTCAGCGAGGTTTCAAGCATGCTGGGTTCTTCGATGGCGAGGAGATCGCATCCAGGCTGGTGTTCGGCGCTGGTTTGAAACCGCCGTTTTTGAGGCCGGTCTCTGGCAGCCGATGGGGGGGCTTCGCCTTGATGCCGGTCTGCTGGGCCAAGGGCCTTCGGGCAAGCTGGCAAAGGGCGCCTTGGACGGACTCAAGGGTCGTCGTCCAAGGATTTGATCGGAGCGGAAAATGACCGACGCAGGAACGCGGTTGGAATACGGCCATCGTGTCGTCATCGCCGGCGGCGGCGCCGGCGGCCTCGAACTCGCGACGAGGCTCGGCGACAGATTTGGACGGAAAGGCGTCCTCGACGTGGCGCTGATCGAACGAAGCCGCACTCATGTCTGGAAGCCGAAGATTCACGAGATCGCGGCGGGCAGCATGGACATGTCGGATCACGAGGTGAATTATCTCGCCCATTCGCACTGGCACGGATTCCACTATTGCATCGGCGAGATGATCGGCCTCGACCGCGAGCGGCGCGAGGTTCATATGGCGCCCCATCTGGATTCGGAGGGCAAGGAGGTCACACCGAAACGGTCCATCGGCTACGATACGCTGGTGATCGCGATCGGCAGCCAAAGCAATGATTTTGGCACGCCGGGCGTCAAGGAATTCGCGATGAAGCTGGAAAACCAGGCCGACGCGAAGAGATTCCATGAATCCATGGTCAACGCCTGCATCCGCGCCCACGTCCAGCACACGCCCCTGCGGCCCGAGCAATTGAAGGTTGTGATCATCGGGGCGGGCGCGACCGGAGTCGAATTGGCGGCGGAATTGCATCGGACAACGCGCGAAGTCGTCGCCTACGGCCTCGACCGGGTGGACCCGGACAAGGACATCAAGGTCACCGTTCTCGAGGCGGCCGACCGCGTTCTGCCTTCGCTGCCTCCAAGACTCTCGGCCGCGACCGAAGATCTCTTGAAAAGTCTTGGCGTCGAAGCGCTCACGGGCGCCAAGGTCGCAAGGGTGCTGCGCGATCACGTCGAATTGGCCGATGGGCGCATGATTCCCTCGGAGCTTGTGGTCTGGGCCGCAGGGGTCAAGGCGCCGGATTTCCTGAAAAACATCGCCGGCCTCGAAACGAACCGCATCAATCAACTCGTCGTCAGATCGACCCTGCAAACGACGCGGGACGACAGCATTTTCGCCATCGGCGATTGCGCGGCCTGTCCATGGATCGGACGCGACGCGCTTGTGCCGCCACGGGCGCAGGCGGCGCATCAGCAGGCCTCGCATCTCTATGCCCAGTTCCAGCGCCAAATGGCCGGCAAGCCGCTGCAGGATTATCAATACCGCGACTTCGGTTCGCTCGTTTCGCTCGGCGAATACAGCACAGTCGGCAACATGATGGGCGGGCTGATCGGCGGCAGCCTCATGATCGAGGGGCTGTTCGCGCGCATGATGTATCTATTGCTCTACAAGATGCACGAACTCGCCCTTCATGGCGCGGCCAAGGCGACGCTCGACACGGTTGCGCGCGTCATCACGCGGCGCACCGAGCCGCATGTGAAGCTGCACTGAAATCCGAAGGCGGGGGTCAATCGGTATCCAAATTTGACCCCTGATCGGCGTCCAACCTTGACCCCTTCATACAGCGCGACAGGTAGCGCGCGCCTCGGCGTAGCTGGCCGGGGTTGCGCAGCCGGACAGGGCTGTTCAGTTCTTAATACAGTCGAGGCATAGCGAGGATTAGATTGAGATCGAGTGCGGCGCGCCAGCGGGCGTTTTTGATGTTGTCGCACCCAGCGGCCCTGAGCAGGTTGTACGCGAAAGATCGCAGGCGGGCGGCGATGTCCGGGTTCTTGCGAATGCGTGAGGCATCCT
>NZ_NHSJ01000094.1 GCF_002937075.1 Rhodoblastus sphagnicola | reverse complement strand
CCTGGCGCAGCCTGAGCCAGGATCGTGTTGTTCTCGATGGACGGCGCCGTCGCCCCTTGCGCTTGAACGGCGAAGGTCCAAAGCATCGCCGAAAACGCCAGGGACGAGGCCCACGTCAACCATTTCCGCAACTGTGACGCAGGCTTGCGGCAAGCCACTTTGCTCGTCTTCATCTCAGGTCCATTCAGTTAGCGTGGCAGTGGCGGCTGTCCGGCCGAGAGCCGATCGAGACAGACGTCTTCGGCAAAGGCGGTATCGGCTCCCCTCGCGTAGGTCACGACAGCGTCCCAGGGTCGCGTGTAGTTCGCGGGGTCGTTGATCGTGATGCGATCTTCGAGCGTTTTCGGGTCCTTGAGGCGGATTTGCTCGGTAATCTGGATATCCTCGCTGTGAGGCAGCACGTCGTCGAGCAGGGTTTGCTCGGACACATTGTTGGTCTTGACGACCAAGGTTCCCTTTTCGAGAACGCCGCTTGAAGATCCCATCGCCGTCGCTACAAGGGCGGGCTTGTGCTCCTTGCCGGTCATGTCAATCAGCCTGAGCAGGCGATTCCATTCAAACTGAATCGTCACGGTATCCGGGCGCGTCCATATGCGCAGCCTGTCCGGCGAAAGCATCAGGCGGACTGGCCCCGGAGACGCGCACCGCGACTGGGTCAGATCGAAGTCATATACGCCTCGCGCGCGGGCGCCTTTATGCGCCTCATAAAGCTTCCGGCCCGCATCCGTAAAAGGGATCGGCCCGTCAATCACGGCGAGGACGCCTGTTGCTTTCGATATCTTCCAAACGCCGTCGATATCGGAGTTAGCGTAGGCGGGGGCGGCGCCGCCCTGGATCAAGAGGGCGACGCCCAGAAAGGCGAGGCTTCGCAGAGTGGATCGCGTCGATGTCATCGCGAGGCCTTTCTTATTTGCCTGTCGGGGGAGCGGGCGGCGCCGAGACGCCCGGCGGCAAGGCGCCAGGAGGTATGCCAGGGAGGCCGCCAGGAGGGCCATCCAGGGGCAAGGACTGCTGGGGATCCCCCGCCTTGAACATGCGGCCATCGGGGAAGGTCAGCGTCGCCAGAGAACCGCCATCCGAACCGTTACGATTGGGATGATAGCTGAACTTCACCACATCCCCGGTCTTGAAACTGCGAGGCGTAAAGCCTTCCTTGGCGAAGATCTGCGGGGCCACGCTGACAAGCAGCAACTCCTTGGTGGAGCCGTCCGGCTGCGCAACAGCGATGATCACGGCGCAATGCGGCGCGCTCCAGTGAAACTCCTTCAATGTGCCTTCACCAGATTCCTCGCGCGTCATATCATAGGCGGCGAAGGAGTGATGCGCGAGCGCGGGCGAGACGAGCGTGGCTAAGCCGAGAGACAATGCCGCAATCAAGAACGCTTGTTTGCGAACCTTGGTTTTCATTGATTCTTCTCCATCAAGCTCATCGCGTGTTTTAAGGGCGCGTTCTTGGGCGACGGCCCTCGTCGCCAGCCCTCGTCGCCAATTGACAAAAGCCGACGAAACCCTTTGAGACGTTATCGACAGCGTAAAGCCAGAATAGGCGCCTCTTTTCGACTTGAGCCAAAACAGCGCCTCTTGTGCAAAAGAGACAGTTGGTTTGCGGCGGCCAAGGTAAATGAGGAACCTGAGAACGCATGTCGGACCACACCGCGTGGCAGCCGCAGACGCCGCACGTGTCATGGCTTCATCGAAGCTGAATGATCCCGAGGGCGACGCTTGCCGCCAATTCTCCAATTTCGACCTTTGCGCGCCCGCTTTCATGTTCGACCGTCATCTGGTAGGGGCCGCCGCCGGGTTCGAGTCCATCGAATTTGAAGTCGCCGAAATCGTCGCTGACCTGTTCGCGCAAAGCGGCCCCGTCACGCAGCAGGCGTACGCGCGCGCCCGCCGCGCAATCCTGAACGCCTTGGTCTTCCTTGACGATGCTGCCGAAAATCGCGCGAGATTTGGCGCGGTGGAGATTCTTGTAAACGACGTTTGGTCTCGTGTTCAGGCCGGGGCTCCAGTCTTCCAGCCCCTGCTCGCGCTTGACGCGCGCAAACCCTTCGTCGTCGAGTTTCGCCGAGGCGATGGCGCCTGTCGGACAGACCTGTTCGCAACGCGGTTGCTTCCATCCGAGGTCGATCAGGTGCGCATCGAAGATCCAGTTCTGCGGCAGCTGCAATTCCGCATTCCAACCGATCGCCCCATAGGGACAGGCTGCGACGAGATCGCTGCGTCCATGCGCGCGCTTTGGATCGATCAGGACAATGCCGTCCTCGCGGCGGCGGATCACATCCGGCGCAGCCTTTATGCAGGGCGCGTCGGCGCAATGGTTGCACATGCGCGGGACATAGGCGACGTCGATCTGAGAGCCTTCGCCGCGTACAAAACGTTCGATGCGGAAGGTCTCGGCGCCGCGCAGCGGATGCGGCGCGCTATAGCCGGGAAAATCATTGCCGACATATTCGTCCTTGGCCGCGAGCTGGCAATTGCCACAGTTCTCGCAAAGCGCGACGTCGATGATAAGCCGCCAATGCTCGCTCATGCGGCCCTCCCGGCCCATTTCTTGATTTCGACCAGACAGGAATTCGGCGACATGCTGCTGGTGCCTTTCATCTGCGACCGCGATGATGTCAGCAGATTCATGCAGCCGCCGATATCCACAGTCTCACCATCGATGACTCGCGGCTGGTACTCGGCGCTGCTCTCATAGGATTTCACGACGCCGCGCGCGACCATGGGCGACACATCGGCAGCGCAGATCACCGCGCCGCGTTCGTTGAACACCTTGACCAGATCGCCACGATCGACGCCGCGGCTGCGGGCGTCCTCCGCGCTCAGGCGGACAATCCAGTAATAATGCCCGTCGACCATTGTGCGATGTTCGGCGAGATCATTGATGAAACTGTTCTTGCCGTCGGCGCTGGTGTGAAAGCTGTAGCGGGAATGGGTCGCGATCATTTGCAACGGGAATTTCTTCGCCAGCTCGACGTTGCGCGGCCCCTCCCAGGCGGCGATGTATTTATTGAGAACCGGCCGCTCCGCATTGTTGGGATCGGCGCGTTTGAGGATTTCCGGCAGGAATTCGATCTTGCCGCTAGGGGTTGACAAGCCCTTGCCAAACTCCTTCGCATATTGCGATGGAAGGGGCATGGCTTCCGGAACATCCTTGGGCCGCCCTTCGGCGAACCAGCGCATATTGACCGCCTCGCGCATTTCATCGCGCTCGGCGGGGACGACAAAATAGCCCTTCTTGCAGAACTGTTTCCACGAAATATGCTTCGCGACATCAGAGGATTTAAACACGCGCTTGCACCAGTCGAGTTCCGTGCAGCCCTCAGTGAACATGGCGCCGAGTCCGAGCCGGTTCAGAATTTCTGTGAAGATCTGATAATCGGATTTCGACTCGCCCAATGGCTCGACACATTTATGCTGCAGCGCGATTACGCGATGATTGAGCGCGTTGAAGCCGTGCGGCAGATAGCCGCCGCCGGAGCCCCATTCGCCAATGTCGTAGCGCTCCAGCGACGTGCAGGCGGGCAGGATCACATCGGCAAACTGCACCTCGCCCTCAAGAAAGATCGACTGGTTGACGATGAACTCGATGCTTTCATGACGATAGGCTTCGATCATGCGCGAGGAATCGGTCAGTGTGCTGAAGAAGGAGCCGCCATAGCGATAGATCATGTGGATGGGCGAATAGCCGGGCATGGGATAGGTGAAGGGCGCAAATTGCACCTCGCTCGCGGAGCCGTCCCAGAGGTAGCCGCTTGCCTGGCCGTTCAGGATCGCGTCGGGAAACTGCTGGCGCGGGATCATCTGGCGCACTGGATTCATCGTCAGCACATGCGGCATGCGCTGGTAATTATTGACCGCGTTGGCGGTCCATTGCAGGTCGCCGGAAATGCCGCCATCCGCATAGCCGGGAAAATAAAAGGCCAGATCGACCGGCGTCCCCGCCTGAAGATTGCCCATGTTGACGCCGGGCTTGCCCCAGCCCTGCATCGCCATCATCAGGATCATGGAACGCGCCCATTGCGCGCCGGTGGCGCCCCGGCAGGCGCCGCCAAAACCGCTGCCGCCCGTGCCGGGGCTGAGATAGGTTTTACGGCTCGCCCATTTGCGCGCGAGAGCGCGGACGTCCTTCGCAGGCAAGCCAGTCTCGTCCTCCTGCCATTCCGGCGTCTTGGGCGCGCCGTCGCTCGTTCCCAACAAATAGTCGCGCCATTCGTCGAAGCCGGTGGTGTTGCGTGCGACATAATCCTTGTCGTAGGTTCCCTCCATCACCCAGACATACATGATCGCCAGCGCCAGTGCGGGATCGGTCGTCGGACGAATGGGAAACCACTTGCCGCCGAGCAATTGCGCCGTGGCGTTGAAATGCGGATCGATATGGACGAATTCGATCCCGAGTTGTTTCGCCCACAGCCGACGCTGCGTGCCCTCAAACCCCATATAGGCGCCGTTCGTGCTTTCCGGGTCGCTCGACCAGAACACGATCAAGTCCGTCTCTTTCAGGCAGTCCTCGACCGTGCCGTAGTTCCCGGAGATGCCGACACGCATGGAATTGCCGTAATGGTGCTGCGCGCCCCAGTACCAGCCTTCCCAGCTGTCGGGATTCGCGGCCATGCGGGTAAAGCCGATCAGATTGCCGAAGCGCATCAGCGCGCTGAGGTAATAGCCGACATTGCCCCATTGGTGGTGCGAAGACATGGGAATGAAGATCGAGCCGGGGCCGTGGACCCGCTTCTGGCGCACGATCTCCTTGGCGACAATGTCGAGGGCCTCGTCCCAGCTGATGCGCTCGTAGCCGGAGATTCCTCGGCTCTGCGGATTGCGCGCGCCATCTGGATCGAAGTCCACGCGCTTCATTGGGTGGAGAATACGCTTGTCGGAATAGACCACCGACTTGATGGCCATGGCGTGCGGCGCGACTGTGCCGCGCCGCAGCGGCGTGAAGCTTTTTCCCCGCGCCTTGATCGTCCACGAAGGCGGGTCGGACTTATCGAAATCGATGGGCGTGACGCGGACGATCTTGCCGTTGCGCACATAGACAAACAATGGCCCGCCATTGGTGACGGTCGTGAGACGGACCGTTCCATCGGGCTGCGGAACGCCCATCTGCAGCCTGGCGTTATTGATCTTGTTGACGAGCTGCGAGAACCAGACCTGCAACTCGCTGCGGCCCGTCATCACCACCTTGAAATTCTTGGCGCAGTGGACGACCTCCGCCATGTCAGGGTCGGGATTGAGCAATGCGAGAGCGGTTTCGATATCCTTGAAGGCGATCACGACATCCGGCGCGGAATGCAGACCGGTCCTGCCAGAAACCCGCCCTCCCTGGAAGACGTAGTGACGCGCGATGGACTGATCCATCAGTTTGACTTGAACCACGCAATTAAACCGCGCCATCTCGCGAGCGAGCGCCGGTTTCTTCGCCGCATTGCGCAACATGGGCGTCAATGCGAGAAGAATCGTGCGCAGTATCAGTCGTTTCATTCACTTGCTCCGCAGGCTGGCAGACGCCCAAAATCCGGCATGGTCTACGCTTCCATCAAGCATCTCGGGAAAAACAGCTGGACATTTTCCGATTCGATGAGCGAAGCCGATAGACGTCAACGAGTTTGCGCGAACAGAACCTGGAGCCGAAAAAGAACGCATTCGGCGAACGAACGCGTTCCAGTTTGTTGGTCTGCGAGTTCTCAGCAAGCGCAGCCGGCCTAGAACTTGTACTTGAAGCCGCCATAGACGGAGAGCGGCTGCCCGAGTATCCAGGCGCGGGAATCGGTCACGCTCGACACCTGTGCAAACTTGTTTCCTTGGACCACCACCAATGCGCCGAGCACGGCGTATTGTTTGTCGAAGGCATTCTCCAGAATGCCGAAGAATTCCAGATGTTCGTCGTAGCGGTAAGACGTGTTGAAGGATGCGACGAAGTATCCTGGCATTTTCGGGTAGTAGTTGATCTCGTCACCAAAATAGTTGGAGCCCGAAACACCGCGCAACGTGGCCCCGATTACCCATTGGGGGGTCACGGCGAATGCGGCGCCTATTTTCACCGTGTGTTGAGGCTGAACAGGTACGGTATCTCCGGGCTTTATGGTGATCGTGTTCGTGGCAAGGTCTCGCCCCGCATTCACGCCATTGCCGAGCACCGTGGTGTCAAGAAATCTTGAATCGGTGTATTTGTAGCTGGCAGAGACGGTCAATGGGCCCGTGCTGACCTCGACGGCAGCCTTGACGCCCTGCTCCCGGACCCTGCCGAGATCATCGCCCAATTCATTGTCCGAATAGTGAGACGTGTCGTTGCGATAGATGCTGGCGTTCCAAGCGATCTGGACAGGCGCCAGCGGCGTTTCTATCGTTGGGAGCTGGCCGCGGAAGCCGAAGGAGTAGAAATCGGTCACCGACTCGGCGTGGACCTGGTTGGGAGGGAACCACGGAGGCATGGAGAGACAAGCCAATTCCGGATTGTCGCAGTTGATTCCCTACGGACTCTGAGGATGAGCCTGTGAGGAATAGCCGCCATAGACGACGAGCCCCGGAGTGATGGCATAGGTGGCGCCAATGGATGGAGCGAAGTGCAGGAAGTTGTGGACGACTCCGTTCACCGCGGAGTCAGTGCCCAGCAGGTCCGTCTGACGAATGTTGGTCTCTGTCAGATGGCCGGCGAGAGCAATTTTCAGCTTGTCTGTAACGTCGATAGCGTCGGCTACGTAAGCGTCAATATAGTGCACGTCGCCCGCAACTCGCTGCGGATAGCCACCGGTGATAAAGGGATTGACGTCAACGCCCAGAGAGTTTCCCCAGCCGCCATCGGCGCTGATCGTTCCGAGGAGCTGATAGAAACTGCCGACCGAATGGGCGCCATTGTAGTTCACACCGACAGCAAAATTATTGGGCCGGCCGAAGAGCTCACCACGATTGGCCAGGCCGGCGGTCGCCCCCCAGGAGGTGGTGTCAGTCTTCGGATGATCCTGGTAACCGTAAATGCTGTTTGTGCCTTGCAGCACATTCGCGAACTGCTGGCCAGCGAAGTTGTTGAACGGGACCGAGAGACCGGAAGATGCAGGGGTGAGACACAGCAGGGCCGCATTGTTGGCGCAGGCGAAAGCCGATGCTCCGCCAAGCGTAGCCACCAGAGAGTCGGCGGAACGTCCATAAGACATGTCCGTTGTGGCTGACCAGCCGTCGCCGAGCGCGTATTTGCCCGAGAGATCAACCTTGAAGTGTTGGGAACTCATGGTGAACGGATAGTTCATTTGCGCCGTCGGATCGGCAGCAATCAATTCTATGGCCGATATCGTTCCGGCGTGGCTCGTGAGATCCGAGTAATGGGCCGAGAGATGGAATTCGGCGTCTCCTGTTCGGTAACCGAGATCGCCATGGAATTGGAAGTTTCGCAGACCGGAGTGCTGCTGCCAGCCATCGTCCTTGTTGTAGCTGTAAGCGCCATAAACGGCGAAATTGTCGATCTGCTGACCAGCCTGGATGAGCGTCTGCAGACGCCCGTAGGACCCGCCCATGAAATCGACTTCAGCTCCATGAAACCCGAAGCCATTTGGCCCGGGCGGCATCCCCATGAGTGAGTCGAACCCCCGAAGGAGCATATTGGGACCGATGATACCGAGGGCCACGTCAGGCATGACGTGAATAATCGTATATCTAGGATCGGGAAGACCTATGCCGGGGGCTTCAGACATACCAATCGAGACGCTTGTCGTCGGCAAGGCCATCGTCGCCAGTCCAGGGAGAGGAACGGAGCCATTCTGTGGCCCCGGCCCCGGAGGCGCCTCAGCTCCCGGAGGCGGCGTGGGCGGCAGGGCGGCGCCTGGAGGCGGCAAGGAGCCCGGAGGCGATCCTGGAGGCGACGCCGGAGGCGGCATGGCGCCCGGAGGAGGCATGGGCGCACCCGGGGGCGGCATAACTCCCGGAGGCGCTCCCGGGAGCGGCATCATTGCTCCCGATGGCGCCATGGCGCCCTGACGCGGCGCTGCGCCCGGCGCCCGACACGGGTTACGCTTCGATTTTTGCTGACCGTCAACGGTGGTGGGAGGATCGCTGCAGGCCGGGGACATATTCTTGGATGTTTCCGCAAATGCTCCAGAGCTTGCGATCAAGCCGATCGCTGAAGCAGATAGAAATAGAGCTTTGGCGCGACGTGAAACAAACATCTCCCCCCCTTTATACTTTAGGGCTTTTCTCAAGCTGATGGGTTGATTGCGACCGAAGAAAGCATGTCGCACCCAAGCCTGATTGAAGATTTGTAGGTAGCGCCGGCGAGATAAAACAACTGCCTGAATTCCGGAGTTCGCCACGATTCAAACTATTGCGCTGCAAACAAAGTCTACGCCTCGAGGGTCGCTCTGAGCGCAGATCTTCGGCGTCATCGAATGAAGTAACGAAATACCGCCAGGGCGCCAGCTAAATTCATCTGGGAGTTAGCGCGTATTCACAAAACGTGTACACGGATGTTTGACAAGAATGAGCGAACCAAGAGACTAGAGAGCATTCCTCGGCAACAAATTACGCCCGCGTAACGAAAAAACACCGTTGCGCGCCTTGCGCGTCAGCGTTTCCTGTGCCCGCAACGCCAGACTGTTGCTTTGCATGTCGGTGTGGCCCGTCGCTCGACCGCCCGATCATCTCGTCTCCAAACGGCCATGATCCGGCTCAGGGCGGCAGGATTGATCTCGGATAACAACTCGGAAGAGCTCGACTTTGGGGGCGCCCTCGCCGCAGACGCGAACCCTCTGCGGCGGCGCAATGGCGGGCCGTTGCGGCGGGACTCTCAGTTCGCGCCCCGCCGAAATCCCGTAACGCCGCGCCGTCGCGGATGCCGGACGCGGCCCCGCCAGGCTTTAGGCGACGATCCACAGCTTCTCCTCATCGGACCAACGGCGGCAGAGACCTGCCAAACGGATGCGCCCAGTGAGCAGACGATAGCAGACCGTTTCAGCTCCTATTCGAACCGAGGCATTCTATCGACCATTCTTGCCTGCGTCTCGAAGATGGCGCGGCCAAATCCCATAACGCCCAACCGACATGATGCCGTTCGGATCAACCGCTTCTTTGATCGTCCCCAGGAAATCGCGAAGCGCATGGTCGTTATAGGAATAGGTCTCCATGATGAGGTCATAGAAAGCTGGCGCAGTGCGATATTCGCCCCAGCCGCGCGCGGTGGCGATCACGACCAGCTCGCGGAAGACATCGCGTATTTTGGCGTTGACAACGGCAGAACGCGTGACCGGCAGCCCGACAGCGAACAGAAACGCCCGTTCGAAAATGGACGAAGGGAACTGAAGTGGCGGATAGGGCAGCTTGTGCTTGCGCGCGATCGCGGCAAAGACTTCCATCGCCTCGATGGCGGCTTCGCCAGTCCTTGGAATGACCGGCGAGAAGAAGATATGGCCGACGACGTCTTCGCCCTCATATGAAACCATCGGGCCAAGACCGAAGGTCCGCAATGATGGAATGCCGAACTGGCCGACGTCAAACAGGCTTTTCAACTCGTCGGCGGGAAGCGGCAGCTTGCGGATCTCATTGAGTTTGAACCGCGCGCCTTTGATGACGCCCACTGCATCGCAGATGCACTCCCATTGCGCTTCGATCAATTTCTTCGGGCCGTAGAGATTGAACTCGCACGCCCAGAAAGGAAGACCAGCGGCCTGAGCTGCGGCGTCGAGTCTATCCATGTTGACCCCGTCCGGATCCGTCAGGACGGGCAAGATGGCCGGATCGATTTTAGGAGCGCCGCCGCCGTGCGCCGCGTCGCCGCGTGTGCCGGTTGTGGGGCTCGACAGCATCCACAAGCCTTGGACAATCTTGCTCTGCTCAAGCCGCCCGATGATGTCGATGAGCGGAATGAGGTCATGAAACCTGGGGATCGTGACAACGCCGGTCGTGAAGTTTTCCGGCGGCGGCATGAGCCAGAATCCCATCTTGGTTACGACGCCAAAATTCGACTGCTTGAACAATCCGTCGATGCGAGGACCAAAACCAGGCCTGAATTGCTGCCAGGTCTTGGCGCCAGGGAGGGCGCCCATGCCGGTGCGCATCATCCGGCCATCGGGGAGGACCACTTCGATGCCGCATTGCGCTTCGAAATGGTTGCGGTATGGCGCGAGCGTGACGCCGACGCCGCCGTCCAGCGCATTGCCCATGACACTCCCCCAGCCGGGGCTTGGGCAGTCGATCCAGAGTTTAAGGCCCTTCTCCTGGATGTGATTATACAGGTCGAAATAGCTGACGCCGGGCTCCACCACGACATAGCCGTGCCGCTCGTCGATCTCGACGATCCGGTTCATACGCTTCAGGTCGAGAACAACGCTGCCGGCACAGGCGGGGGCCGCCCCGCCATAGCCCAGATTTTTCCCCGTGGAGATCGGATAGATGGGAATGCGGTAGCGGTTGGCGATCTTGACCAGCGCGACAACTTCATCCGCGTTGTCAGGCGCAACGGCTGCGGAAGCCGTACGCTCATCGGCTTCGTCCCACATGGGCGAGTAGGAATCGCGATAGAGATACAGGTCATCGTCGGTCGTGAAGAGCCATTGGCCGCCGACGACAGCCGCGAATTCTTTGAGGGCTGCCGTGAAATCGGCCTCACTGACATTGGGCGGCAGTTTCATGGTCAGACCTCTCGGCGTCCTTGTCGAATTGGAAGGCTGGCAGATTTCTGCATGACCCAGGCGTGTAGCATTCCGTCCGCGCGCGACGGCCGGTAGGTTCTGACAAGGATTAAAGGGCTGGCGGCGAGAGCCCGCGCGCCGCTCAGAATTGCGGCCACATCCTCCAGACAGGCGTCGCCGGCGCAGTGGTCCGTCCGCTGCGTCAGTCGGAAACCATGATCCCAGGCCATCCGCTCCAAACAGAACAGGGTGGCTCCGGAACTGATGCCGACGATGGCGCGGCTCTTGCCCAGGACGCCGATCAATTTGGCATAAGCCGCGGCATCGAGCTGGAGTCCGACGACGGGCAAGGTTCGCGCGGCGGACTCGATGAACGCAGCCATTTGGGGAGGCGTCTCAATGGTTTCGTCGATGAGCAGCGCATCGATCGGTCGCGCGTCCGGCTTGCGTTGCGCGGTCGAACCACAAGCGCCGAAACCGCCGGCGCAGGCCGACGCGGCGAAGGCCAGGCCGGCGCCGACAAGAGTCCGTCTCGTCAACATTTTGAGCTTACTCCACTGGCCGCGTTCAGGGCCGCTTCGTCACGCGATCCGCGCGTCCCGGAGAAGGCGCGAGGTAGGTGGCCACGAGCGAAAGATCGGCGTCGCTGATCTCCGTTTTTCGGAAGGAGGGCATGAATGAAACGCCATGCCTGACCACATGTCGCACGTAATCGGGATTCAGGTCGGTCCGTTGTTCCAAAATGTCGGGGATGTCGCCCCGGTATTTCCGCTGGAGGGCCTGACTGCCCGACCCTCCAGGTGTGCTGTGGCAATCGCCGCACCACTTGCCGAAGATCTTCCCGCCCGCCGCCGCTTGCATGTCCGCGGGTGGGGGCGAAGGCGGCGTCGCGCCTTGCGCAAGAGCCCACCCGCCCGCGGCCAACAGGCAAACCCCGGCGCCGAGACAATGCTTCGTTCTCCGGCTCACCTTATTTGGCTCCGATCGCTGTTGTACGCTGGAGAATCCGCCACTCGCCATCGCGCTTTTCCAGGACGTCATCGTAATGGCCTGGAAGACCCACGGTCGATGTCTTCGTTTTCATGTCCGGATACACACTCACAAAGTATCCATAATGCGTGGCGCGGTTCGCGCTCTGAAACTCGAAGTGATGGCTCAGCGGCAGATGCCAGGGCGGGATATCGTTGCCGATCGCGTTATGCATCGGCGCTCCCGGGGGCGGCATGGCGCCCGGAGGCGGCGCGCCGGGAGGCATGGGCGCCCCGCCGGGAGGCATGGGCGGCGGAGCGAACGCCAGCTTGTAAGGTATGGCGAAGCTCTTGCCGGGCTCGGGCTGCGCGATCACGTTGGCCTCGGGCCAGAACGCCTTGTCGAAGCGTGCGGCATCGTGAAGCTCAAGCCCCAGCGTATAATTGTCGACAGCCTCGTTTACGCCCACCCAGTCCTCGACGGTGGGTTTGTAACCGGGCGCTTCCGCTTTTGCCGTTGCGCCCTGGCCGCTGGCTCCGCCTGCGACGATCAAGGCGACGCCAACCATCCCTACAAAATATTTCTTCATGCAGCGCACCTCAACCTCCCCAAGCGAAATCGCACGGCTAATGCTTTTCGCTCGCCTTGAGTCGCTTGAGAACCTCGGCGGGATCTTCACTGATCGTCTTGTTCTGAGCCGGATCGAAAGCGAGAATGTTCCCGGTGTTGCACACCCATTCCGCGGGGATGCCCGCAGCCCCGCGGTTGCGCTTGAAAATCTGCACCGGCTTGGAGACGTAAGGCTCCTTCCAGACCGTGTCGTCAAAGATCGTCAACTGGTCTTCCAGCGTGTCTTTATCGAGCAATCGAATGCGTTCGACCATGCGCAGATTTGGTCCATGCGGACCGTAAATCGCCTCTGGAGGCAGGACAAACGGCCCCCTTCCCTGCCCAGGCAGATCGCCGTATTGAAAGAGAATGTCATCGAAGCTGATGCTTTCCACAACCAGCGTGTCACCCTCGAAGCGCCCGATCGAGTCACCCAAGAAGGTCGGGTTGGGCTGTTCGGGATGCTTCGCATTGAGCTTGATGAAGCGCGTCATGCTGCTGTTTTCGATGTAGATCGCAATCATGCCCGGCTCATAGAAGAACTTGAGCGGGGAGCCGAGGCGCTGAACAATCGGCATGCCCGGCGTCTTGCAGTTTGCGCCGGCGAAGGGGATGTCGACAACGGGCTTGAAACCGGAAATGTAAGCCTGTGCTTGAGGAGTCAACGGTGTGTTGGTCGGGTTGTCCAGAAACGATGTCACGCTCTGCCAGTTGCCGGTGAAGAAATCGGGCATCTTTGTAACGTCGGCCCAGCTGGATCCCAGCGGCTCGGCCGCCGCGGCCGGCAGGGCGAGCAGTGCGGAACACAGGGCGACGGCGAGGCGGGTTTTGTGATTGAGCATGGAACGACCTCGGCGACTAGCGGGGGGAATTGGCTGTGTCCGCAGCGCCGGGAGGAATGGCGCCAGGAGGGGG
>NZ_NHSJ01000093.1 GCF_002937075.1 Rhodoblastus sphagnicola | reverse complement strand
GGCTGGCGCGCGCCTCGGGGCGGGCGGGGGCCTCGGCGATGTCCAGGGCGCGGCCGGAGCGGGCGACAATGTCGGTCAGCTCGTTGAGCGCCTTGATCTGCTCGGCGATCACGCGACGCATGGCGGCCGCCTGTTCCGAGGTCTCGCGCGGCAGCTCCAGCGCGCCGCGCCGCAGCTCCTGCCTTGTCGCTTCGAGTTCGCGCTGGATCTCCGCGCCCATGCCGCGCAGTTCCTGCGAAACGGCCTTGTAACGCTCGGTCGCCTGGGCGAACAGATGGTTCATCTCGCCCATGTTCTGCTCATAGGCGCTGGTCAGCGCGACCGAGGTGTTTTCACGCTCGCGCGCGGCGGCGTCGCGCAGCGCGTCGAACTGGCTGGTCATCGCGCCCGCCGTCGCGGCCGTGGCGTCGGTGAGGAAGCCGCCGACTTCACGGGCCTTGCCCTCCGCCTCGGCGAGCGTCTTGCCGATCGAGGCGGCGTAGCGTTCGAGGCGCTGCTCGAAGGCGTCCTGGCGCTGCTGCGCCTCGCCGTAAAGCGTTTGCAGGCTTTGCAGGCGCGCATCCAGCGCCGTGTCGATCTCGGCCTGCGTCTTGCGCATTTCTTCGAGCGAGTCCGCGAGGCCGGTGTTTTGCGATTTGAGGCCGCGCGCGGATTGCGCGAGCGAGTCGGCGCCTTGGCGCGCCGCATTGTCGAGCCGGTCGATTTCGCCGTCGAGCGCGTCGACCGCGCCGGTGAAGGCGCCGAGGCGCTCGCCGAGCTGCGAATCGTAGCGCCGCAGGCTGCCTTCGGCCTTGTCCACCACGCCGAGCAGGGCGCCGTGCGACTGGGCCATCGCCTCGACCAGACCGATCACGTCCTTCTTGATCCTGGCGTTGATCTCGGACAGCGCCTCGGTCATTTCCTGCTGCTTGCGGCCGAGTTCCGTGACGAGTTCGCCCGAGCGCTCATGCAGCACGCCCACGGCGGTCTGGCTGAAGTCGGCGATGCGCTGGGTGACTTCGCCGCCCCGCTCCTCCAGCAGTTCGATCAGCTTGAGGCCGCGCGTATCGTACCAGTCGTGCAGCTCTTCGGTGCGCAGGCGCAGGTCTTCGGCCAGGCCGCGTCCATCGCCTTCGAGCGTGGCCGCGAGCGCCGCGACGCGGCGGTCGATCTCCTCGCCCATTTCGCCGAGGCGGTTGACGACCTTGTCCTCGAAGGCGCCGGTCGTCGCCTCGATGGCGCCGATCTGGCTCCCGAGGGCGTCGGACATCTGCTCGGTGCGGGCGCGCAGCCTGGAATCGATCTCCTCGGCGCTGGCGGAGACCTTTTCCACGACCGCCGCGACGCGGTTGATGACCTTGTCCTCGAACAGTTCGACATGGCCGCCGAGATGGGCCGACACCTGCTCCGAGCGCAGCGACAGCACCTGATCGACCTTGTCGGCCTTGGCGGAGATCCGGTCGGCGGCGACGTCGGCGCGGGTGACCACCTTTTCCTCGAAGGCGTCGACATGGGCGGCGAGATTGGCGGAGATCTCGGCGGAGCGGGCGCCGAGCGCCGCTTCGGTCTCGTTGGCTTTCGCCGCGATCAGGTTGGCGGCCTCGTCGGCGCGCGCGAGCACCTTTTGCTCGAAGGCCTGGACATGGCCGCCGAGATGGGCGGCGATCTCGTCGGAACGGGCGCCGAGCGCCGCTTCGGCCTCGCTGGCCTTGGCGGCGATCTTGTTGGCGGCCTCGTCGGCGCGCAGGACGACCTTGTCCTCGAAGGCCTCGACATGGCCGCCGAGATGGGCGGAAATTTCGGCGGAGCGGGCGGCGAGCGCCGCCTCGGCCTCGCTGGCCCTGGCCGCAATCGTGCTGGCGGCCGCGCCGGCGCCGGCGATGATCCTGTCCTCGAAGTTCTCGATATGGGCGCCGATCCTGACCGCGAACTCGGCGGAGCGGGCGCCGAGCGCCGCTTCGGCCTCGCCCGCTCGCGCGGCGATCTTGTTGGCGGCCTCGTCGGCGCGGTTGACGACCTTGTCCTCGAAGGCCTCGACATGGGCGCCGAGATGGGCGGAGATCTCGCCGGAGCGGGCGGCGAGCGCCGCGTCGGCCTCGTTCGATTTCGTCGCGATCCGGTCGGCCGCCTGTTCGGCGCGGGCGATCACCTTCTCCTCGAAAGCGCCGACATGGGCGTCGAGATGGGCGGCGATTTCCATGGAGCGCGCCGCGAGCGCCGCTTCGGCGGCGTCGGCCTTGGCGGCGATCTTGTTGGCGGCCTCGTCGGCGCGGGTGACCACCCTGTCCTCGAAGGCCTCGACATGGGCGCCGAGCGCGGCGACGATGTCCCCGGAGCGGGCGCCAAGCGCCGCTCCGGCTTCGCTGGCGCTGGCGGCGATCTTGTTGGCGGCCTCGTCGGCGCGGGCGACCACCTTGGTCTCGAACGCCTCGACATGGGCGCCGAGATGGGCGGCGATCTGCTCGGAGCGGGCTGCGAGCGCGGCTTCGGCGAAGCCCGCCTTGGAGGCGATCTTGGCGGCGGCCTGGTCGGCGCGGGCGACCACCTTGTCCTCGAAGGCGGCCATCTGTTCGACGATCTGTTCGGAGCGGGCGGCGATGGTCGCGTCGGCGGCGTCGGCCCGCGCGGCGATCTTGTCGGCGGCCTCGTCGGCGCGGGCGACCACCTTGTCCTCGAAGGCGGCGATATGGGCGCCGAGATGCTCGACGATCCGTTCGGAGCGGGCGGCGATGGTCGCGTCGGCGACCCCGGCCTGCGCGACGATCTTGCCGGCGGCCACGTCGGCGCGGTTGACGACCTTGTCCTCGAAGGCTTCGACATGGGCGCCGAGATGGGCGACGATCTGCTCGGAGCGGGTGGAGAGCGCCGCCTCGACTTCGTCCGCCTTGGCGCCGATCCGGCCGGCGGCCTGGTCGGCGTGTTCGACGACCCTGGCCTCGAAATTCTCGACATGGGCGCCGAGCTGGGCGACCATCTGCTCGGAGCGGGCGGCCAGCACGGAATCGATTTCGCCGGTCTTGGTCCAGACCTCGCGGCCCGCCGCGGTCAGGCGGCTGACCACCTTGTCCTCGAACCGGCCGATCTGGGCGCCGAGCGTGTCCACCATCTGGGTGGAGCGCGCCGCCAGCGCGGCGTCGATCTCTTCGGTCCGCGACCAGACTTCACTGCCGACGGCGGCGAGCCGGTTGACCACCTTGTCCTCGAACTGGCCGATATGGCCGCCGAGATGGGCTGCGATTTCCTCGGCGCGCAGGCCGAGCGTGGTGTCGATGTCCCGCGCCTTGGCGGCGAGGTCGTCGGTGAGCGCGCTGGAGCGGCGCAGGATGATCTCGTCGAGTTCGCGCGCCTTGGAGTCGAGCGCCTTGCCGACCTCGCGGCCGCCTTCGCCCAGAACCTTGGCGATGTCGATGGCGCGTCCGGCCAGCGCGTCGTTGAGCTGGCGCGAGCGCGCCGACAGCCCGGCGTCGGCCTTGCCGATCAGGCCGTCCATGCTCTGGACCACCTGCTGCGTGCGTTCCCAGGCGGCGACTTCGAAACGTTCGAGCTGCTGGCCCAGCAGGTCCGCCGTGGCCTGGGCGCGTTCGCCCAGGCGCGCGTCCAGCGCGGCGCCATGGGCGCCCAACGTGGTCTCGACCAGGGCGAGGCGCTCGGCGATGGCGGCGCCGAGTTGCTGCGAATGGCCGCCAATGCGCGCCACCGCGCCCTCGCCCTGCTCGATCAGCACGGCCTCGAAGGCGCGCAGGTTTTCCGCCAGCGTCTGGCGCAAGACTTCGGTCTGGGCGCGGATGTGGTCGGCCGAGCTTTCGCCGCCGTCGCGCAGCAGGTTTTCCAGCGCCGCCAACTGGGCGACGAAATCGGCGTTGAGGCGCTCGGCGTGCTGGCCGAGACGCGAATGCGCTTCGGTGACGCCGGTCTCCACCTTGCTCTCGAAGCTCTGCAAGCTCGCGGAGATCTGCTGGGCCAGCCGCTCGGCGTGCTGGCCAATGCTGTTGGCGGTGTCTTCTCCGCCGCGTGAAAGCGTCCGTTCGAACGTGTCGAGCCGCTCGGACAGGGTCTCGTTGATGCGGTCGCCGTGGGTTCCGATGGCGGCCACCGCCTCGGAGGCGGTCTGGGCGAAGCGGGACTGGGCGTCGTCGAGCCGGACCACCAGCGTTTCGGAAGCCTGCGCCGCCTGCGCCGCGAACGTGCTGTCGAGCGCCTGCGTCTGCGCCAGCAGGGCGTTGAGCGTGCTCTCGGCGGTCGCCTCGAAATGCGTCTGCGCCGCGACGGTGCTGTCGGTCAGCGCCGCGCCCACTGTCCTTGTGGTGGCTTCGAGCGATTCGCGCAGCAGCGCGGCGCGCTGTTCGGCGTCGGCGATCACGTCGCCGGTCGCTTGCGCGAATTGCGACTGGAAGGTTTCAGCATGGACGGACAGCGCCGCCACATGCTGCTCGGTGAGGCCGGAAACGGTGGTCTCAAGCCGTTCGCCATGCGAGGCGATGGCCTCGACTGTTTGCTGGGCCGCAGCCCCGAACCGCGCCTGAAGTTCGCCGAACTTGTCGTCGAAGGCGTCGGTCTGGCTGGCGAGCGCCGACAGATGCTGTTGCGAGACGGCGACGACCGCGGCTTCCAGTTGCTGGCCCTGGCTGGAGATGGCCTCCACGGCCTGATGGGCGACCGTGCTGAACTTGTCCTGGAAGGCTTCGGCATGGCCGTCGAGCGCGGCCAGATGGCTTTGGGCGACGCTGGCGACCACGCTTTCGAGCTGTTGGCCGTGGCTGGCGATGCTCTCGACGGTCTGGCGGGCCGAAGTCCCGAACTGCGCCTGGAATTCGCCGAACTGGTCCTGGAACGCCTGGGTTTGGCCGACGAGCGCGGCCAGATGGCCCTGGGTGACGGTCGCGACCGTGGATTCCAGCCGGTCGCCCTGGCTGGCGATGGCCTCGACCGTCTGCTGGGCCGAAGCGCCGAACCGCTCCTGAAGTTGGCCGAATTTTTCGGTGAAGGCTTCGGTGTGGCCGGTGAGCGCGGCCAGATGGCTCTGGGTGGCGGCGGCGACGGTGGCCTCCAGACTTTCGCTGTGGCCGGAAATGGCGTCCACGGTCTGCTGGGCGGCGGCGCCGATCTGGTCCTGGAACGAGCGGGCGACCGCGGTGACGGTGGTTTCCAACTGTTCGCCGCGGCTGGCCACGCTGTCCACCGCCTGCCGGGCCGAAGCCTCGAACCGCTGCTCAAGTTCGCCGAACTGGTCGGCGAAGGTCTGGGTGTGGCTGACGAGCGTCGCCGCATGGGTCTGGGCGACGGCGGCGACCGTGGTTTCGAGTTGCTCGCCCTGGCTCAGCATCGCGTCGGCCACCTGCTGGGCGGCGGCGTTGAACTGGGCCTGGAACGACTGGGTGTGGCCGGCGAGCGACGCCAACTGGTCCTGCGTCGCGGCGGCGACCATGTGTTCGAGCCGCTCGCCATGACCGGCGATGGTCTCGATGGTGTTTTGCGCGGTGGAGCCGAATTGCTCGTGGAAGGCTTCGGCGTGGCCGGCGAAGGCGGCGAGCGTGTCGCCGGCGGCGGCGCCGAACTGCTCGTGGAAGGCGTTGGTCTGGTCGGTGAAGGCCGCCAGGGTCTGTCCGGCGGCGGAGGCGACGCTCGATTCGATCTGTTGCGCCTGCGCCTGGAAGGCCTGTTCGATCCGGGCGGTCTGGGCGGCGAGGCTGTCAGTCGTGGCGCCCGACACCCGCGCGAACGTGCTGTTGAGCTCGTCGGTCTTGGCGGCGAGGGTTTCGGCCGCTTCGCGGGTGGAGCCGTCCACGGCCGCGCGCAAAGCTTCGGTCCTGGCGGCAATGGTTTCGGTCGCGCCGCGCGCGGAGCCTTCGACGGCGGCGCACAGGGCTTCGGTCCGGGCGACGATGGTTTCGGCCGCGTCGCGGGTCGAGCCGTCAACGGCTGAGCGCAAGGCCTCGGTCTGGCCGGTGATGGTTTCCACCGCCTCGCGGGTGGAGCCGTCGACGGCGGCGCGCAAGGCTTCGGTCTGGACGGTGATGGTTTCCGCCGCGCTGCGGGTGGAGCCGTCGACGGCGGCGCACAGGGCTTCGGTTCGGGCCGAGATGGTCTCGACCGCTTCGCGGGTGGAGCTGTCCACCGCGGTGCGCAGGGCCTCGGTCTGGCCGGCGACCGCTTCGATGGTCTCGCCGGCGGCGCGGGCGAAGGTCTCGTTGAAGGCGCGGGTGTGGCCGGCGAAGGCGGTCAGGGTCTCGTCCGCCGCGACCACGAAGTTTTCGCGCAAGGACTGGGCATGGCCGGCGACGCCCTCGACCGTCTGCTGGCTGATCGCCGTATAGGTGTGGCCGAGCGTCTCGACGTGGTGGCTGAATTCCTCGACGGTGCGCTGCGCGGTTTCGCCGACCACGGCATGCAGGGCTTCGACGCGGGCGGTGAGGTCCGCGAGCGCCGCCTGGCTGGCGGCCGCGAATTCGCCGCCGCGCGCGCCGACCAGCGCCGCCAGCCGTTCGCCATGCGTGTTCAGCTCATGGGCCAACTGGCCGGTCTTTTCGTGGATGCGGGCGAGGAACTGGTCCGAGGCCTGCCGAAGGGCGGCGTCGGCCGCGTTCGAGCGCGCGTCGATCACCTGCGCGGTTTGCGCGCCATGCTGCTCGAACTTTTGCAGCAGGTTGCGGGCGCGGCCCTCCAGATCCGACATCAGCATTTCGCTGGTCTGGGCGAAGGCGCTCTGCACGTCGAGGCCCCGGGTCTCCAGGGCGTTGGCGATGCGATCGCCGGTCTGGTCGAGCAGGGCGGCCAGCGAGGTGGTGGCGGCCTCCAACTCGCCGGTGAGCGCGGCCTGCGCCGAGGTCAGCGCCGAGGAGACGCGATCGGCGTTGACGACGATCGATTCGCGCTCGCTGGACAATTCGTTGAGCAACACGCGGATGCGGCGCTCGTTTTCGCCATAGGTGCGCTCCAGCGAGGAGACTTCGGCGCGCACCATGCCCTCCAGTTCGCCGGCGCGGGCCAGCGCCCGCTCGATGCCGTCGCCCATGGAGGCGACTTCGCGGCGGATGGCCTGGCTCAGCGTCACCACATGTTCGGTGGCGAAGGTTTCCGGCTCGGCGAGGCGGATCGCCGCTTCCGCCATCGAGCGGGCGGTCAGGCGCATTTCCTGGGAGCGGCGCAGCACCAGCCCCATGGCGATGAAGAAGATCACCGGGCCGATCAGGGCGAACACGGCCAGCGCCGCCGCCGGGTTGAAGATGTTGCCGGCGAAGACCTCGCCCTTGGTGAAGATGGCGTAGCCGATCCACAGCCCCGCCCACAGCGCGGAGGCCAGCACCGCCACGGTGACGGAAGTGGAATCGGGCTTGGCCTGCATGCTTTGCAGCAACTGGCCGACGGAGGCGCGGTCGTCGTTGGCGGGGGCGCTTTCCGGCGACAGCGGCGCGCGCGGCCCGTCGTCCAGCGCGACATCCGGCGCGCGCGGCTCGCGGAGGTCGACGCCTCGCGCCGTCGGCAGTCCAAATTCCAGCTTGCCGGCTTCCTTGCCGGCTTCCTTCGGGGCTTCGCCGGCGGGCGCCGCCTTGCTGTCGGGTTCGGGGTGCAGCTTGAGGGCGTCCTCTATGGCCGTCAAGGCCGCCGCCGCCGGATCCTGAGCCGTGCTGGGATTGGACATGAAACTAACCTTTTATAAATCCGCCGCCCCCCTTGGCCACGCGACAGTAAAGACGCGCGGATTGCGGCAGTTAACCAAGCCGTACTCTACGCTTGGTCGCAAGCCTTGAAAACCGGAGCGGCGGCGCGATTTCGAAACGTCGTTAACGGAACATTCACCATGATCGGCGAAAGGCGCGCCAAACCCCGGAAAATAAGGCTTTCATCAGGTTTTAAAGGTCACGTTAAGCCTGATCAAAACCTGTGGATCGTACACAACGCGCCCTTTCGGGCGATTGTTTGGCGCGGTCGAAGGCGCTGTTGGGTCGGTCGAAGACGCTGTTGGCGCCGCGTTCGCGTAAATTGGGAGTTGAACATGGCGGTTACGGCAATGAGTCTCGCGCATGATGAACAGAACCGATCGGCCCCGTCCTGCCCCATCGATCTGGTGCATCTTTCGCGCCAGACCATGGGCGACCGCGCGCTCGAACATGAGGTGCTCGCCCTGTTCGAACGGCAAGCCAGCCACATCGGCGGCAAGCTGACGACGCTGGAGACGGGCGCCGACCATGTCGTGCGCGCCGATCTCGCTCACAAGCTCAAAGGGTCCGCGCGCGCTGTCGGCGCCTTCGCCGTCGCCAAGGCGGCCGAAAATTACGAACACAGCGCCCGCGCCGGCCTGATGCGGGCGATGGATTCGCGCCAGTTGCAGGAGGCGCTCGCGGAAGCCTTGGGCGCGCTGCGCGAATTGAACGGCTGATTTTTTCGCGCCGCCTTGAACCTTTTTCCATGACGCCGCGACCGATGGGCGTTCCGGGCGATCCCGGAACGCCGGAGTTCTCGGCCTTCGCCGCTCCGGCCAGACAGCCAAAGGAGCGCGTCATGTCTCACCTTCGCACTTTCATCTTCGCCGCCGGCCTGTCGCTTGCCGCCGCCGGCGCGGTTTTCACGCCGACCAACGCCCTGGCGTTCGGCCCGCACGGTCCGCATGGCGGCGGTCCCTGGGGCGGCCACGGCGGCTGGGGCCACCATGGTGGCGGCCATTGGGGTGGCGGCCATTGGGGCGGCGGTTGGGGCTATGGCCCGCGCTTCGTCTATGGCGGCGGCTGCTTCACCAGGCGCTATGTCAACCCGTGGGGCGAAATCGTCTATCGCCGCGTCTGCTATTGACCGAAGGGCGCTAAATAAAAAAATCGCGCAGCAGCGCCGCGAAACCCGGCGCATCCTCGACACAGGAGAGATGGGCGGCCTCCAGCCGCGCCAGCCGCGCCCCAGCGAGGCGCGCCAGATCCTCGCCCATGGCCGGCGGCGTCGAGCCGTCGGCCTCCCCGACGATGACCAAAATGTCCTTTTTCGCCGCCTCGGGCAGAATTTCGCGGAAATCGGCGTCGCGCAGGGCGGCGCAGCAGCCGGCGTAGCCGCCGGCGTCGCACGCGTCGAGCAGGGCCGCGATCCCTGCCGCGACGTCGGGATGCGCCTCGCGAAACGGCGCGCTCAACCAGCGCGGCACGATGCCCGGCGTCAGCGCGGCGACTCCCCCTTGCCGCACCGCCGCGATGCGTCCGTCCCAGGCCGCCGCGTCGGGCAGACAAGCCGCCGTATTGGCCAGAACCAGCTTGTCCAGCCGTTGCGGCGCGTTGACCAGCAACCATTGCCCGAGCAGGCCGCCCATCGACAGGCCGCAGAAATGCGCGCGCTCGATCGCCAGCGCGTCGAGCAGGCGCAGCAAATCGCCGCCGAGATCGGCGAGCGTGTATGGACCCGGCGGCTTCCAACTGCCGCCATGCCCGCGCGCGTCGAAGGCCAGACATTGAAACCGGTCGCGCAAGGCCGAGGCGACGCCGTCGAAAACGCTCAGATCGGCCCCGAGCGGATGCGCCAGCACGACGACCGGCGCCGTCTCCGGGCCGGACAGCACGAAATTCACCTCGGTCGCGCCGATCTGCATCCGGGACATGAAACCTCAAAAAAGTTTGAGCGCGCGAAAACTGGCGTGGCCGTTGCGGCCGATGATCAGATGGTCGTGGACGTTGACGCCGAGCGGCTTGGCGACGCTGACGATGGTCTCGGTCATCATGATGTCGGCGGAGGAGGGGGTGGGATCGCCCGAGGGGTGGTTATGCACCAGAATCACCGCGCTGGCGTTCAGCTCCAGCGCCCGGCGCACGATCTCGCGCGGATAGACGGGGGTGTGGTCCACCGTGCCGCGCCCCTGCACCTCGTCGGCGAGCAGGCCGTTCTTCTTGTCGAGGAACAGCACGCGGAATTCTTCCGTTTCGCGGAAAGCCATGGCCGAGCGGCAATAGTCGAGCACCTGCGCGAACGAGCCGAGCGTGAGCTTCTTCTTCATGCTCTCGCGCGCCAACCGCAGCGCGGCGGCCTCGACGATTTTCAAATCGGCGACCACGGAATCGCCGACATAATCGACTTCCTTGAGCCGCGCCGGGGCGGCGGCGACCACTTCGGCGAAGGAGCCGAACTTGGCGATCAGCGTTTTGGCGATCGGCTTGACGTCGCGCCGGGGAATGGCGCGAAACAGCAGCAGTTCCAGCAATTCGTAATCGGGCAGGGCGTCGGGGCCGCCCTGAACGAAACGTTCGCGCAGGCGCTCGCGATGACCGGCGTTCAGATTTTCTGGCGCCGGACTCTCGCTCATCCCGCGAGTCCATAGGGCGGGCAGTGCAGGCCTTTCGGCGAGGTGGTGAAGATCTCGCAGCCCTCGGCGGTCACGCCAATGGCGTGCTCGAACTGGGCGGACAGCGAGCGGTCGCGCGTGACGGCGGTCCAGCCGTCGGACAGGATCTTCACCGGCGCCTTGCCGAGATTGATCATCGGCTCGATGGTGAAGAACATGCCCTCGCGCAGCGGCGCGCCCTGGCCTTTTTGCCCGTAATGCAGAATGTTGGGCTCGTCGTGGAACAGTTTTCCCAGGCCGTGGCCGCAGAATTCGCGCACCACCGCGCAGCGCTCGCCCTCGGCGAAGCTCTGGATGGCCAGGCCGATGTCGCCGGTGGTGGCGCCGGGACGGACGACGGCGATGCCGCGCATGAGGGCCTCGTAGGTGACCTCGATCAGTCGCAGCGCTTTGCGCGGAACCTCGCCGATGCAGTACATCCGGCTGGAATCGCCGTGCCAGCCGTCGAGAATGTAGGTCACGTCGATGTTGACGATGTCGCCGTCGCGCAGCGGCTTGTCGTCGGGAATGCCATGGCACACCACATGGTTGATCGAGGTGCAGATCGACTTGCGGTAACCGCGATAGTCGAGCGGGGCGGGATAGGCGCCGCGATCCATGGCGAATTCATAGGCGAGCTTGTCGAGCGCATTGGTGGTGACGCCGGGCTGGGCGGCTTGCGCCATCAGGTCGAGCGCTTCGGCCACCAATTGGCCGGCTTTGCGCATGCCTTCGAAAGCTTCTGGCCCATGCAGACGAATCTGGCCGCTCTTGCGCCGGGGGTCGGCGTCGGCTTCGATAAAGGTCATCGTGACTCCAGCGGCGCCGGGGCGCCTGTTTTTCTAGCGCCAGATTTAGACTTTTTGCCGAAGCGCGCAAGACCGAAGGGCCGGGCCGTTCGTCGCATGGTTGGAGTTGGGCGCGCCGACTGCTAGAACCTCTTGCATGTTCGCTGCGTCAAACAACGACTTTTCGCCTTTCGGCGCTTATCGCCCGCGCGGCGTGCTGCGGCGACTGCTGGATTTTACCCGCAACGCCGGAACCAACTGGCTGGCGCAGCGCGCCGCGCTGCTGGCGCGTGGCGTCGGCCTGCGCCGCCTGCGCGCCGCGCCCGTGGACGTGACGGTCGAACCGCTCGCCGCCCAGATGCGGCTCTACCCCTATAATAACGCTTGCGAAAAACGGCTGCTGTTCACGCCGCAATATGTCGATCGCGACGAGCGCGCCTTCGTCGCGGCGCAGGTTCGCTCCGAAATGACTTTTCTGGACATTGGCGCGGGCTGCGGCGCGACCAGCCTGTTCGTCGCGTTGCGCACGGGACCGGGCGCGAAGATTCTCGCAGTCGAGCCGAATCCGACCCTGTTCGAGCGCATGGTGTTCAACCTGCGGCAGAACGACGCCCCTTCGGTCAAGGCGCTGGATTGCGCCGTGGCCGACACGGAAGGCGAGGCGGTGCTGTTCTTCAACCCTTACGACCTTTCGGAAAGCTCGATTCGCATGGTCAATGTCGAGGGCGGCGGCGGCCAGACCCGCGTGGCGGCGAAATCGCTGGCGACGCTCGCCCGCGACGAGGGCTTTGGCTCCATCGACCTGTTGAAACTCGACGTCGAGGGCGCCGAGGATCTGGCGCTGGAGCCTTTCCTGACCCAGGAGCCGGAAAATTTATGGCCGCGCGCGCTGATCCTGGCGTTTTCGCCGGGCAAGTGGGACGCCGACCTGCGCGGACTGCTGGACCAGCGCGGCTACCGCCGGATCGGGCGCAGCCGCTCCTATCTGTTCTACGAGCGAGATGACCCATGAGCGAAACAAGCCAAGAAACCGCCCAAAAGACCAAGCCATCGACCACATCATCGACCGCACAAGAGACCAAACAGGTCACCGCATCCGTCCTGGTGATCGGCGACGAAATCCTCTCGGGACGCACCCGCGACACCAACAGCGGCTATATCGCGAATTACCTCACCCAGATCGGCGTGACCTTGCGCGAAATCCGCGTGGTCGCCGACGACGAGGATGAAATCGTCGCCGCGATCAACGCTTTACGCGAAAAATACGATTATCTGTTCACCACCGGCGGCATCGGCCCGACCCACGACGACATCACCGCCGACGCGGTGGCCAAGGCGTTCGGGGTGGAGATCTCCGAAGATCCGCGCGCGATAAAATTGCTGCTGGAGCGGATCAAGCCGCAAGATCTGAACGCCGCGCGCCGCCGCATGGCGCGCATCCCGGCGGGCGCGGAACTGGTGGACAATCCGATCTCCAAGGCGCCCGGCTTCTGGATCGGCAATGTCATCGTGATGGCCGGCGTGCCCGCGATCATGCAGGCCATGCTCGACGGCGTCGCGCCCAGGCTTTCGCGGGGGGCGCCGATGATCTCCACCATGCTCGACACCCACGGCCTGCCCGAGGGCGCCTATGGCGAGGCCTTGGGCGCGCTCGCCAAAAAGCACGCGAGCGTCGCCATCGGCTCCTATCCGCGCTTGCAGGACGGGCGGTTCCTCAACCAGATCGTGCTGCGCTGCAAGGATCCGGCCGCGCTGGCGGCGGCGGAGAGCGAGGTCGCTACGCTGCTGGAGGAAACGGCGCAACGGCACAGCCTTTAAGCGCGCAGCCCCCGGACCCGAAGGATGGCGCCGCGCCTGAGGCGACGCGGCGAAATAACTGAATTGATGCCTTGTTTGCACTCTGGCCCCAAGGGTTCGCGCCCCTTCTCCCCTTGCGGGAGAAGGTGGCTCGCGCTGAAAGCGCGAGACGGATGAGGGGGCGCCAGCCGCAGAAAAACGCCGTTGTTCTTACGTTTGACCCCTCATCCGACCCTTTCGGGGCCACCTTCTCCCGCAAGGGGAGAAGGAGAACCGCAGCGCAATTGGCGCGTCTAATTCGCGGAATCTCCTAATCCACGTCCTCGACGCTGTCCGGGCCGCCGCCGTTGACCCGCTGCGCCAGCGCCGCCTCCATGAAGGCGTCGAGATCGCCGTCGAGCACGTCCTCGGGCGTGCCCGAAACCAGGCCCGTGCGCAGATCCTTGACCATCTGGTAGGGTTGCAGCACGTAGGAGCGGATCTGGTGGCCCCAGCCGACGTCGGACTTGCCGGCGTTGAGCTTGTCGGTCTCGGCCTGGCGCCGTTCGAGTTCCTGCTCGTAGAGTCTGGCGCGCAGCATGTTCCAGGCTGTCGCCCGGTTCTTGTGCTGCGAGCGCTCCATCTGGCAGGCGACGGCGATCCCCGAGGGGATATGGGTGATGCGGACGGCCGAATCGGTCTTGTTGATGTGCTGGCCGCCGGAACCGGAGGCGCGGTAGGTGTCGATGCGGCAGTCGCTTTCGTTGATCTGGATGTCGATGCGGTCGTCCACGACCGGATAGACCCAGGCCGACGCAAACGACGTATGGCGCCGGGCGTTGGAATCGAACGGCGAAATCCGCACCAGACGATGCACGCCCGATTCGGTCTTGGCCCAGCCATGGGCGTTATGGCCCTTGATCAGCAGGGTGGCCGACTTGATGCCGGCCTCGTCGCCCGACGTCTCCTCGATCAACTCGACCTTGAATTTTCGACGTTCGGCCCAGCGCGTGTACATGCGCAGCAGCATGCGCGCCCAGTCGCAGCTTTCGGTGCCGCCGGCGCCGGAATGGACTTCGATATAGGTGTCGTTGGCGTCGGCCTCGCCCGAAAGCAGGGCCTCGACCTGGCGGCGTTCGGCTTCCTTCTTGAGCGTCTTGAGCTGCTCGACGCCCTCGTCCTGCACGGACTCGTCGTCCTCCATCTCGCCGAGTTCAATCAGCGTGACGGCGTCGTCGAGGTCGTTTTCGAATTTTTTCAGCGTGCCGAGCCGGTCTTCGAGATCGGTGCGCTCGCGCATCAGTTTTTGCGCGGCTTCGGCGTCGTTCCAGAAATCCGGGTGTTCGGATTTGGCGTTCAGTTCAGCGAGGCGGCGTGTCGATTGATCGACGTCAAAGATGCCTCCTCAGCAGCCCGACTGACTGCTTGATCTCTTCTATAAGCGACACGGCTTCCGCGCGCATGAGCGATTCCCATCATGAATGAGGAGCGCCGTTCATAGGCGGGCGCAAGCGCGCTGTAAAGCGCGCACTCTTCAATCGAGAGGCAGGCCCGTCGCAGACGGGCCTGCGCGCTGTAAAGCGCGCACTCTTCAATCGAGAGGCAGGCCCGTCGCAGACGGGCCAGCGCGCTGTAAAGCGCGCACTCTTCAAACGAGAGGCTGGCGCGTCGCAGACGGGCCAGCGCGCTGTAAAGCGCGCTCTCTTCAGTTGAGAAGCTGGCCCGTCGAAGACGGCCGCGACATGCGTGCGCGGAAAGACTCAGATCTTGCGCACCGCCGCCAGAAACTCCCCGACTATGCCGGAGACGCGGCCGGTTTCCGTGTCCATGCGCGAAATGGCGCCGGCGGCTTCCCGCGCGGCGGAGAGCGTTTCGTCGGCGGAATTGGACACGCCCGAGATGGTCCGCGACACCGCGCCGGCGCCGTCGGAGGCCCGCTGCACGCTATGGGCGATATTGGCGGTCGAAACCGATTGTTCTTCCACCGCCGCGGCGATCACCGCCGCGATATGGCTCATTTCGGCGATGCGCCCGTTGATCTGGTCCATGGCCAGCACCGCCTCGTGGGTCGCGGCTTGCACGGCGTTGATCTGGCTGCCGATCTCCTCGGTGGCCTTGGCTGTCTGGCTGGCGAGATGCTTGACCTCGATGGCGACGACGGCGAAGCCGCGCCCGGCTTCGCCCGCCCGCGCCGCCTCGATGGTGGCGTTGAGCGCCAGCAGGTTGGTCTGGCTGGCGATGGCGTTGATCATGTTGACGATTTCGCCGATGCGCGCCGAGCTTTCGGCGAGGCCGCGCACCTTGGCGCTGGCGCCATTGGCGTCGCCGGTGGCGAGATCGGCGAATTTGCGCGATTGATCGACCTGGGTGGCGATCTCGCGGATCGAGGCGGTCAGTTCGTCGGCGGCCTGGGCGACGCTGCGCACATTGTCGGCTGTTTCGGCGGTGGTCCCGGACACGGCGGCGGCGCGGTCGCGCGTCCGCTCCGCCTCGGCGGCCAGCTTTCGCGCGGTGTCGCCGATGCTGTTTCCCACCTGATTGACGATTCCGAGCATGCGCGAGATGTCGCCGTCGAACCGGTCGGTGAGCGAGGCGACGGCGTTTTCGCGCGCCTGCCGCTTGCCTTCGCGCTCGGTGAGATCGATGATGCAGCAGTAAGTCACATTGGGGTCGACGCGCGACCGGATGAGTGTGACCTGCGCCGGGAAGACCTCGCCGTTGGAGCGCTGATGCAGCCAGTCGAACCGGTGCGATCCCTTGGCGCTGGCTTCCCGCAACATGCGCAGGCACTTGGTCTGCGAGGCCTCGCCATCGGCCTGCGCCGGCGGCGAAATCATCTGGGGCGTGATCGTCTTGACCGAGATCGTGTTCGACAGGCCGAAAATGCGCGCCGCCGCATCATTGCAAGCGATGAACCGCTCGCCATCCATCGTCAGGATCGCGTCGGGAGAAACATGGAAGAAATCGCGCTCGATCTCCGCCACGCGATCATGAGTCTTGCGGAACAAACCGGCCATGTCGTCTCCAAACCTGCGCGTCGCGCACCCGCAAGGCGGGCGCGATCAGATGGGCGCAACCTGGGCGAGAATGGTTAACAGGCTCTGAAGCTCTGGCCCCGCCGGGGGGGGCGGGGCGACAATTTTCGGTTATCGTGGATCGCGCGCGCCTTGGCTCCGGCGTCAGTAAAGTCCGCCGGTTCCGCCGCCGACCTGGCTGTCGTTGGCCGGTTCGGCGCGTCCGCCGCCGCCCCCGCCGGAGCCGGCGTATGAGTCGGGCGGCGCGGTGCCGGGCTTGAAGGCCTCGAGGATCGATCCCTGGCCGGACGAGCGCAGGCCGCTCCTCACATCCACCGAAATCAGCTTGATTCCCGGCGGGACGCGGAACGGGGTGTCCGACTTGCTGGCCAGCGCCATTTTCATGAAATCGCGGAAAATCGGCGCGGCATAGGTCGCGGCCTGCGCGGCCTCGCCGAGCGAGCGCGGCTTGTCATAGCCGATGTAGACGCCGACCGCGAGATCGGGCGAATAGCCGATGAACCACAGATCCTTGGCGTCGTTGGTGGTGCCGGTCTTGCCGGCGAGATGCTTGCCGACGTCCTTGACGCTGACGCCGGTGCCGCGCTGGATCACGCCTTCCATGATCGAGGTGATCTGGTAGGCGGTGAGCGGGTCGAGCACCTGCTCGCTCTTGTCCACGAGCTTGGGTTCGTTGTCGGGCGAGAACCGATCCGCGTCGCAGCCAAGGCATTCGCGCTCGTCGTGCCGATAGATGGTGTGGCCCCAGCGGTCCTGGATGCGGTCGATCAACGTCGGCTTGATCTGTTTGCCGCCATTGGCGAACATCGAATAGCCGGTGACCATGCGCATCACCGTGGTTTCGCCGGCGCCGAGCGACATCGAGAGGTACGGCGCCATATTGTCATAAATGCCGAAGCGCCGCGCGGTCTCGACGATCAGGGGCATGCCGATGTCGCGGGCGAGGCGAACCGTCATCAGGTTCTTGGAATGCTCGATGCCGTAGCGCAAAGTGTGCGAGCCGTAATTGCCCTTCTCGAAATTTTCCGGAGTCCACGTTTCCCCGCTCGGCAGGGTGATCGTGATCGGCTCGTCTTGCAGGATGGAGGAGGGGGTGTAGCCATTATCCAGCGCGGTGGCGTAAACGAACGGCTTGAACGACGAGCCGGGCTGGCGCTGCGCCTGGGTGGCGCGGTTGAAGGAGGACTGGTCGAAGGAGAAGCCGCCGACCATGGCGAAGACGCGGCCGGTGAACGGGTCCATCGCCACGATGGCGCCGGAGATTTCCGGAATCTGCCGCAGCCGCACCTGGCCGGGCTTGCCCTCGATCGGCTCGACGAAGATCACGTCGCCGACGGCGAAAGCCTGTTTCAGCCGCTTGCGCACGAAGCGGGCGTTGTCGGCCGACAGCGTCGCGGTTTCGCGGTTGCGTCCGACTTCGCCGGATTTTTCCTTGACCGGCTGCAAGCCGACGCGCAGCGCGGACTCGCCCGCGTCGAGCACCACGGCGAGCCGCCAGGGCGTGACATCGCCGAGCGGCGCCACGTCCGCGAGCGCCGGGCCCCAGTCGCCGCCGATCGCGATCTGCTTGTAGGGGCCGCGATAGCCGTGGGCCTCGTCGAACCGCACCAGACCATCGACCAGCGCCTTGCGCGCCATCAATTGCATTTTCGGGTCGAGCGTGGTGCGCACCGACAGGCCGCCCTCGTAGAGCTTTCTGTCGCCGTAGCGGTCGTTCAGCTCGCGGCGCACTTCTTCGACGAAATAGCCGGCGGCGAAGGAGTTCGCGGAAACATTGCGCGGCGTCACCACCAGCGGCTCGGCCCTGGCGGCGTCGCCGTCGGCGCGCGCCACATAGCCGTTTTCGACCATGCGGTTGATGACGTAGTTGCGGCGCTCCAGCGCGGCGTCATGGTTGCGCCACGGATTGTAATTGTTGGGGGCCTTGGGCAGGCCGGCGAGATAGGCGGCCTCGGCCAGCGTCAGCTCCTGCACCGACTTGTCGAAATAGTTCAGCGCCGCCGCCGCGATTCCATAAGAGCCGAAGCCGAGATTGATCTTGTTGAGATAGAGTTCGAGAATCCGGTCCTTGCTGTAGGTCTGCTCGATGCGCAGGCTGAGCAGCGCCTCCTGGATCTTGCGCTCGAACGAGCGCTCCGGCGTCAGCAGGAAGTTTTTCGCGACCTGCTGGGTGATGGTGGAGGCGCCCTGCATGCGCTTGTTGCCCTCGAGCAGCACCTTGACCGCGCGCAACATGCCTTCCGGATCGATGCCGTTATGGCTGTAGAAATTCTTGTCCTCGGCCGAGATGAAGGCTTCCTTCACCAGCTTGGGAATGGCGTTGGAGGGAATGTAAAGCCGCCGCTCGTGGGCGTATTCGGCGACCAGCGAACCGTCGGCGGCGTGGACGCGCGTCATCACCGGCGGTTCGTAGTCCTTCAACTGGGTGTGGTCGGGCAGATCCTTGGAATAGGTGTAGACCAGCCCGCCGACGGCGATCGCGCCAATGATGAAGACGATCGCGCCCGCCGCGAACAGAAAGGCGAAAAAGCGGGCGAACATGCGCATCCAACATTCCCTTCAACACGAAAATCCGGGTCGACACAAAACCCCCGGCGCTCGGCGAGGCATGGACCAGATGCGAGCGGCTATAACATCGCGGACGCGCGACGGCCATGTGAAAATAGGCAAGTTTTCGAGCCGAAGCGTGAGGCCCGCAGAAATCGCGCGCTTTTGTGTCGCTTTGAGGGCGAGAGGGAAACTATATTCTTCCGCGCATGGTCCCGACAGCCGGCGGGCGCGGCGAACCCGAATGCGCCGATCCGGCGCATCAAGGCTCGCGCGGCTGGGCCAAGTTGGCTGGGGTCAAGCCGGCGGGCGCGGATGACGCCCCTTGATACGTCCCTTGCGACGCCCCTTGAGGCCGGTTCTTGAAGAAATCGTCGATGGCCAGCGCGGCCTGGGCGGCGGCCTTCTCGCGCCATTGCGGCGAGTTCAGCTCCGCCGAATCCTCCGAGCTGGAGAGATAGCCCAGCTCCATCAGCACCGAAGGCACGTCAGGCGCCTTGAGCACCACGAAGCCGGCGAAGCGCCGGGGATTCTTGTTGAGCGTGGCCGCGATCTTCCAGCGTTCGCTGAGATATTTTGCGAAGACGTTTGAATAAGCGCGGGTTTCCCGCCGCGTCAGATCGAACAATATGTCGTTGACCTCGCCGGCCTGCTCCCGCGCCTCCACGCCAGCGAGCGCATCCGCCTGGTTTTCGCTTTCGGCGACCCGCGCGGCTTCGGAATCGGAGGCGCGCTCGGACACGGTATAGACCGTCGCGCCATGCACCTTCGCCGAGGCGCCGCGCAGCGAATCGGCGTGCAGCGAGACGAACAGGGCCGCGCCGAGTTTCCGGGCGATTCGCACCCGCTCCTGCAAGGGCACGAAAGTGTCGTCCTCGCGGGTGAAGGCGACGCGGTAGCGCCCGCTCGCCCGCAACGGCTCCGCCAGGGCCTTGGCGAAATCGAGCACCACAGTCTTTTCGACGGCGTCGCCGCCCCTGGCGCCGGCGTCCACGCCGCCATGGCCGGGATCGAGCACGATCAGCGGTTTGGCGTCGAGGCGCGTCGCGTCTTGAGCGCGCGGGAGCTCTTGAGCGGGCGGCGCGATGGCGCCGGTCGCGTCGCGCGCGTCTTGCGCCTGCCTGTCGGCGCCGGCGTGGGCGGCGGCGTGGAAGGCCGCCGCGTCCGTCGGCTTGATCGCAAGCGTCAAGGTCGCGACTCCGTCTTTTTGGCCCTTGGTCTGGCCCTCGTCTTGAACGCAGGAGGCGGAAAAGTCCGATGGCCCGGGCAGATCGACGATGATGCGCGACTTGCCCGCCGAAAGCCGGCCGAACCGGTAGGACAGGGCCGGGTCCGGCGCTGGACTCGAAGCGTGGCTCGCGCCTCGGGCATGGTGGCGGCGCCTGGGCGCGTCGCGGGCGGGATCGCCGTGGCTGGGATCGATCAGGAACTTGACCTCGGGCAGATCGACCACGGCGCGCGCGGGTTGGTCGAGCACATAGGCCTGGGGCGCCACGCAGGCGTTGAGCGTGAAAACCAGCCTCGTCTGGCGTCCGCCGGCGACGTCCGCTGTCTCGACGCGCACCTCATAGGCGGCGACAGGGTCGGTCTTCGCCGCGACGCCTTCCCCGCGCGCCCCGCCGGCGGCCAGCCCGGCCGCCAGCAATGCCACGCACGCGCGACCCATGGCGCCAAGTTTGGGCGAAAATCTCTGCAAGGCTCTCATCATTCGTGGAGGGGAATATCCGTGGAAAGCAATGCGCGACGCCCGCGCGCGCAATTCAGAGCATGAAAGGGTTAACAATCCTTAACGAAGCTTGCGGCGACCGGCGCGGCCTTCCGCGTCGCGGGAACTTGCCAAGGACGCATGCGACCATTACATAGCATATGTTCGGCGGCGCGAGACAAAGAGTCGCAGCGCCGGATTCGAATGGGTTTCCCGTCTGGCAGGCGTTCCGGCATGTCCGTCAAGCAAGACGGCCCGGATTTTCCGCGAGGCGGAGGGTTTTTCGCGCGCGAATGCGACGGAGGCGTCGTTGGCGCCGCGTGGGAAACCGACTGTGTTTAATCGTCCGCCCAAGGCCATCCTGGATCCGTGGGCGCGGAACTCGAAGATGCTCCGCCGCCAAGGTCTTTACAGGGCTGGGGCGCGGTTATTTGCAAAGGTTTGCACGTGGCGACGCCAAACCTTCGGGGCGGAGACCTTCTCCGCGCGAAGACAGAATCGGGAAAGGGCCAGCGCGCTTCGACACGCCGCGCCTTCGTACGATTCGGCGCGCCTCGGGCTGATGTCCAAGATTTTTCTGTCTACCAACAATGCCCCACACCGTCCCGCGTCGGGCGCCGCGCTTCGCTTTTTGCGAAATTCACGGCCGCTTCGGCGTGGACGTTTCCTTCCTCCACATCCAATCCTTCCTCCACATCCAAGAGCATGGCGCGCCAGATTTGGCGCGGCGCCGCGCGCGCGGCGGGACCGGTCGACTCGAAAAGTTCGAGTCCCGTCCTGCGCGCAACGCAAGCGGCCAGCCTGAGCGGCGCCATGGAATCAAGAGTTCGCAATGGCCAACAAAATGCTGATCGACGCCTCCCACCCCGAAGAGACGCGGGTGGTGGTGCTTCGAGGAAATAGAGTCGAGGAATTCGATTTCGAGTCCGCCTCCAAGAAACAATTGCGCGGAAACATCTATCTGGCGAAAGTCACGCGGGTCGAACCCTCGTTGCAGGCCGCCTTCGTGGAATATGGCGGCAACCGCCACGGCTTCCTCGCCTTCAGTGAAATCCACCCGGATTACTACCAGATCCCGCACTCCGACCGACTCGCGCTGCTTGAGGAGGAATCCCGCGCCCACCGCGAGGAGGACGAAGAGGAAAGCCCGCGCCGCCGCAGCCGCCGCAACCGTCGCGGCTCGGAAAAGCGCCGCACCGACGAGCGCGTGACCGGCGAAGTTGATGAGGCCGACGAGGGCGCGACCGAATACGGCTCCGTCGAAGACCATTTGGGTGACGTCGGCGCCGAAACCAACGGCGCGGAAGAGGGCGCCGAACCAAACCTGGTCGAAACCTTGGCCGCCGAGCCGGCGCCGTCCGCGCCGGAGGAAAACGCGCCCTTCGCCGCCGAGGCCGCGCCGGTTGAAGCGCCGTCCGTCGAGACCGAGGTGGAAGCCGCCGCCGAACCGGCGCAAGACTCCCCCGTCGCCGAGGCTCCGGCCGAAGTCGAGGTCCAGGCCGAAGCGCCGGCCGTCTTGGTCCCGCCCTTCTTCCACGATCCCGAAGGCTTCGCCGTGGTCGAGGAGAAGGACCGTCTGGCCGCCGAATCCGACGCGGATGACTCCGAGACCGCGGAAGACTCCGAGACCGCAGACGATTCCGAGACCGATGACGTCGTCACGGCCGAGCGCCCCGCGCGGGTCGAGGAGGCGCCGGCGTTCGAGCCGCTCTCCGACGAAGGCGAACCGGGCGACGACGACAGCGCCGACCACGAGGAAGAGGAAGGCGTCGAGCAACTTGGCGGCGACGCCATGGACGAGACGCCCTATCGCGCCCCCCGTCTGCGCCGCCAGTACAAGATCCAGGAAGTGATCAAGCGCCGCCAGGTGCTCTTGATCCAGGTCGTCAAGGAAGAGCGCGGCAACAAGGGCGCGGCGCTGACCACCTATCTGTCGCTGGCCGGCCGCTATTCCGTCCTGATGCCCAACACCGCGCGCGGCGGCGGCATTTCGCGGAAAATCACCGACACCGGCGACCGCAAGCGGCTCAAGGAGATCGCGGGCGAGTTGGAGGTGCCGGACGGCATGGGCGTGATTTTACGCACAGCTGGGGCGGCTCGGACGAAGCAGGAGATTCAGCGCGACTTCGAATATCTGATGCGCATGTGGGAGCAGGTGCGCGAACTCACCTTGACCTCCAGCGCCCCGGCCCTGGTCTATGAGGAGGGGTCGCTGATCAAGCGCGCCATTCGCGATCTCTACAGCAAGGAGATCGACGAGGTGGTGGTCGCCGGTGAGCCCGGCTATCGCGAGGCGCGCGATTTCATGCGCCTGCTGATGCCGAGCCACGTCAAGAACGTCGCCGCCTATCGCGATCCCCAGCCGATCTTCGCCAAATGGGGCGCGGAATCGCAGCTCGACGCGCTGTTCCACAATCAGGTGACGCTGCGCTCGGGCGGTTATATCGTCATCAACCAGACCGAGGCCCTGGTCGCCATCGACGTGAACTCGGGCCGCTCGACCCGCGAACACAATATCGAGGACACGGCGCTGCGCACCAATCTGGAGGCGGCGGACGAAGTCGCGCGCCAGTTGCGCCTGCGCGATCTCGCCGGCCTGATCGTGGTCGATTTCATCGACATGGAGGAGAGTCGCAACAACCGCTCGGTCGAGCGCCGGCTCAAGGAAGCGCTCAAGGACGATCGCGCCCGCATCCAGGTCGGCCGCATCTCGCATTTCGGTCTGCTGGAAATGTCGCGCCAGCGCATCCGCACCGGCGTGCTGGAAGGCTCGTCTATCATTTGCCCGCATTGCGCCGGCGCCGGCACGGTGCGCAGCACCTCCTCGGTCGCGGTCCATGTCATCCGCGTGCTTGAGGATGCGCTGATCAAGAGCGCCACCCACAATGTCATCCTGCGCACCCGCACCGACATCGCGCTTTATATCCTCAACCAGAAGCGCGCGCTGCTGCGGCTGATCGAGGAGCGCTTCGGCGTCTCCGTGATCGTCGAGGCCGACGACACCCTCACCGGCGGCGCCTATCACGCGCTGGAGCGCGGCGAACCGGCCGATCCCTTGCGGCGCTTCGATCCGCGCCGTCCGCTGGAGGAGCCGGAGCCGATCGGCGAAGCTGAGACCGAAGCCGAATTCGACGAGGAGCAGACCGAAGCGCCCGAGGTCGAGGTGGGCACAGCCGAGGAGCGCGAGGAGGCTGAAAACCGCCGCCGTCGCCGCCGTCGGCGCGGACGGGGCCGCGGCGAATCGTCGATCGAGGCCAATGCGCCGCAGCCCTCCGACGAGGGCCTGAGCATGATGGCGCGGATCGGCGGCGACATGATGACGCCGGCCGAGGACCGCCCCGCCGAGGTACAGGGCGAGGGCGAGGAGTCTGACGGCGCCCGCGAAGAGGGTCGGCGCGGTCGGGGCCGCTGGCGTCGGCGCGGCCGGGGTCGTGGCGGCGAAGTCAGCGATTTCTCGGGTGATTGGCGCCCGAGCGGCCAGGAAGCTGGCGCCGAGCCCGGAGCGGAAGCTGGAGCCGAGGCGAGCGAGGGCGAAGCGGTCGCGACCGCATGGGCTGCGAACGACGACGCGCGCGCGGCCTTCGAAGGCGAACCCGCCCCGGTGACGAACGAACCGCAGGGCGAACCGGTCGAGCCGAGCGCGCCGCTGGAAACCGTACACTTGGAACCCGCGCCGCTGGAAACCGCACAGTTGGAACCCGCGCACCTGGAACCCGCGCTTCCGGAAATCGCGTCGGCCCCCGAAGCCGCCGCTTCGGAGGTTTCGTCAGCGCCCCAAGCCGCGCCCGCCGAAGCTCCGACGGAACAGGTGGCGGAAGAGAAGCCGGTTCCGACTCAACCCGAACTGCCGGTGATCACGGCGGCCGACCCCGCCGCGCCCAAGCGCTCGGGCTGGTGGTCGCGGGCCAAGGCCAGTCTTTCCGGAAAGTAACAGCAACGGGCCGCGCAAGCGGCCCGTTTCATTTATACGCTCTTGTCAGGAACGGGCGCCGGCCTCCCTCTCTCCCCGCTGACGGGCGGAGGGGGCCATGCTTCGTCGCTAATCCTTACTCCACCCTGCGGTTGAGCGCCTTCACGGCCAGTTCCGTGCGGCTGCGGGCGTTGAGCTTTTCCAATATCCGGCTGACGTAATTCTTCACCGTGCCCTCGGCCAGCTTGAGATTGGCGGCGATTTCCTTGTTGCCCTTGCCGGCGACGATCAATTGCAGGATGTCGTTCTCGCGATCGGTCAGCGCCTCGCCGGGGTCCTGGGGCTCGCTCGAAGGCGCGGGCGCCCGGCGCACGCGGCGGAATTCGTCGAGCAGCTTGCGCGCCACATTGGGCGCGAGCCGCGAATGGCCGCGCGAGACGGCGCGGATGGTTTCGAGGATTTCCTCCTCCTCGGCGTCCTTGAGCAAATAGGCCTGCGCGCCCGCGCAAATGGCGTCGAAGATCAGGTCGTCGCTGTCGAAGGTGGTGAGGATGATCACTTGCGCGTCCGGGCAATCCTTGACGATCTGGCGCGTCGCGACGATGCCGTTGAGCCGGGGCATCTGGATGTCCATCAGCACGATGTCGGGTTGCCAGCGCCGCGCCTCCTGCACGGCCTCGGCGCCGTCGCAGGCCGTCGCGACGATCGTCATATCGACCTCCAGCGCCAGCATCGAAGCGAAGGCGCGACGGATCATCGGTTGATCCTCCGCGATCAGAATGCGGATGCGTTCATCCTGCACCGGTTTCCCTCTCCAGTCACGAAGGAAGCAGGGCGCGCGCCGCCGAACCTGCTTCCGCATCTTGTTCAGCGCAGGCTCCAGACCGTCCATTGCGGGAGGATGCGCCGGTGGAGGCATGACCGTCCAAGGCCGGCCAGACGAAAGCCGCAGCGTGTCCTCACGTAACACAATTCAGGGAGGCTCGCCGAAATCAGGTCGCGCCAGAAATGTGTGCGCCGAGAGTGCTGAAACACTTCAAGCAAGCTTTAGCTGCTTTTTCGTCACAATGCAATTTACTTAGAATTCAACGTCTTCTCGAAGTAGATTGACCGAGAGCCCAACGAATCCGTTGGCTGTCGGTTGGAGCTGACGCAACGCAAGACCGGCGTCGGCCCCGGCCTTCTTCGGTATTTTCGCCAACGTCCTTGCAAGAACAACGTTTTATGACGCAAGATTAGCGCAGGGCCTGCGGCGACGAATGCTTCGCGGGCCTCTCGGTTTCCCGCGCGTTCCGCGCATGGCTTCACGTTTCCCGCGCGCTCCGCGCAGCTTCAGCTCTCCCGCGCGCTTCGCGCAGCTTCAGCTCTCCCGCGCGCTTCGCGCGCCTGGCGCCGCCACGACGATTCGGGTCCCGGCGCCAGGGCCGGTTTCGATGTTGAAGCGCGCGCCGATCAGTTCGGCGCGTTCGCGCATGCCGATCAGGCCAAAATGGCCGTCCCGCGCCCGGTTCGGTTCGAAACCACAGCCGTCGTCGACAATCTCCAGCTTGGCCCCGTCCTCGGCGTCGGCGGCGAGATGAACGCCGACCCGCGTCGGCTGGGCGTGCAGTTCTGCGTTGCGCAGGCTCTCCTCGGCGATCCGGAAAAAGGTCTCGGCCACCTCCGGGCCGAGGCCGGAAAGGATGCGCGCGTCGAGATCGACGCACACGTGCACGCCGGTGTGTTCGTTGAAGCGCCGCGCCAGCGATTCCAGCGCCGCGCCGAGGCCTTCACGTTCGAGCGGATGGGCGCGCAGATCGGCGATGGCCGCCCGCGCCCGCGCCAGGCCGTCGCGCACCGCCTGTTCCGCGACCCCCAATTCCTCGGCCAGACGCGGCGGCGCGTCGTGACCGGCGGTCTTGCGGATCAGGCGGATCTGGGGGCTGAGCGCCACCAGCGAATGCACCAGGGTGTCGTGCAGCGCGTGGGCGATGCGCAGGCGCTCGCGCATCACCGCGTTGACGCGCGCCTCCTCGGCGCGGGCGTCGGCGTCGGCGCGCAGACGGCGCAGATCGGTGATGTCGCGGCCGACCGCCTGATATTCCGCGCCGCCGCTGACCCAATGCACGCGCCACCAGATCCACACCGTTGCGCCGCCGGCGCCGAACAAGGCCTGTTCGAACGACGTGTCGGATTGGCCCGAACAGCGCGCCGTCCAGCGCTCCTCCCGCCCGGAGCCGAGCAAATCGTCCACCGCGCGGCCGAGACAATCGGCCTCGGCGCGGCCGAAGCGCCGGCAGGCGACCCGGTTGATGAAGGACACGCGCAGATCGGCGCCAAGGCGAAGCACGAGATCGCTGTCGTTTTCGACAATGTCGCGGTAGAGCGCCGCCTGTTCGCGCAGCACGCGGCCGGCGCTGGCGGCCTGATCGGCGAGGATTTGGGTCTGGCGGCGTTCGTGGGCGATCTGGCGCTCGAAATCGAGCGCGCCGCAATCGGCGCAGGCGTAGATCAGCACATCGCCGCTCTCGCTTTCGCGGACGAGGGTCAGCGCGAAGGGGTTTTCCGCCGGCGGCAGCCGCAGGCCGGGCAGGTCGATCCGCGCCCGCGCGCCCGCGCGCAACGCATCCAGTTCCGCCTCCATCCCGAAGAACACCGGGCTGTCGACCAGCGGCGCGCCCGGGGGCGGCAGCCAGTCCAGCAACCGGCCCTCGACGGCGCGCACCCGCAGATCGGCGCCGATTCGGGCGAAAGCGAACAGGCCCATGGCGAAAGCTGGCGCGGTGTCGCCCGCCGTCGTCACGCCCGCCCCCCGACGGCCGGAAGGGAAACATTGAAAAGCCGCGCGCCCATCGCCTGCTCCTGATCGCTTCGCATCATGCGCGCCGCGCGGGAGACCGCAAGGCGGCGTTCAGATCAGGGTCAAAATTTCTGCTGCACGCGGACGCGGCCCGACCATGACGTCGAGGTGGTCCATTGCTCGCCGGCGCCGCCGGACGGGGACGACGGCGTTTCCGTCTGGCCGAGCGCGTAGGAAATCTCGCCGCCGATCATCAGGTTCTTCAGCGGCGTCCACACCAGATTGCCGCCCACGATGGACTCGCGGTACTCGCCGGCGCCGGCCACGCCCGACTGGCCGGTCTTGACGGCGTCGGGATAGCTCATGCCGAACACGCTGGCGAACAGCGAGGAGGAGACCTCCGGGGACCAGAAATGCTTGAGGGCCGCGACAATGGCGTAGCCGCTGGACCTGTCGCAGCGCCCGAACGGTTGCGCCGCGACCACGCAATCGTAATCATAGGCGGCCAGCCCTGGCGCGGTGGTCAGGCGCGGGCTGGCGATTCCGGGATGGTTGATGTCGCCGAACGTGCTCTGGCTGTCGCCGGCGACGTAAGCCGAAGCGCCCCGCGCGTAGGTCGCTTGCAGGATCATGGCGTCGGCGTCCGACAGGCTCGGCAGGTTGACCTTGAGCCCGCCTTGCGCCGCGAAGCCCCATTGCGACGAGGTGGCGGCGTCCGGCTGTCCCGGCGCGACCGAGGCCGGCGCGGCGTAACGGGTGCGCAATTGATGGGCGGCGGCGCTGATCTGCGCCTGACCCAACGGACTCTCGACCCGCAGCGCGCCCACGATATCCGGCGCGCCGTCGCCCTGGTAGCCGACGCTGGCCAATGGATTGACCGCCTGGCCGATCTCGCCGCGGCGCTCATGGGGGTTTTCCACCGACACAATGGCGGTGACGCCGGGCGTTGGCGCGAAAGCGTAGGAGAAAAGCTCGGTGCGAGTGTTGGAGCCGCGCAGCACGGTGAAATTCCACGCGTCGGCGTAAAAATCGAAGGCGGATTGGGCGCGGCCGGCGGTCCAGCCGGCGAAGGTGATATAGGCGAGGTCGAGCCGGGTGAGATTGGCCCAATTGTCGGGATTGGCGCTGCCGCCATAGCCGGCCATGGCGCTGACATAGGCCGAAACCAGCCCGGCGTCGGTGGGCAGCCGGGCCGCGACGGTCAGGCCCACGGCGAAGGCGCCGCCGAGCGCGGCGGGATGCTCGGTCGAATCGATGACGAAGGGCAGGCGGGCGCCGGCCGGCGGCCCGGCCGGCGTGCGCGGCAGGCTGCGCAATTCGAGCTGGCCGATCGCGCCGCCGCCGATCGCCAGGCACATGTCGGAGTCGGGAAGGGCGAAATAGGATTCGCCATAGGCGTTGCAGGTCCGCGCGTAGGTCGGCGCGCTGTCGGCCGGGGCTGCGGGCGCGACAAAGCGTTCCGCCGCGCACGCCGGTAGCGCGGCGAGCGGCAGGCTCACTACAGCGGCGATTCCGCGAATCGAGGCGAACCTCATCGTCAACCTTCCCATCGTCCCCAGATAGGGGATGACTCCCATGGAATATAGCACGATTGGAACATTTTGCCGAAGCGGGGTCAGGTCCTGTCGGGTTCTTCGTCGTGGTGTTGCGCTTCCGCCACAACCACCGCCGTCATGTTGGCGATGCCACGCGCCGTGACTGACGGCGTGAGGATATGCGCGGGTTTGGCGGCCCCGAGCAGGATCGGCCCGACCGGCAGGGCGTCGGCCATCATCTTGGTCATCTGGTAGGCGATGTTGGCGGCGGGAAGATTGGGCATGATCAAGATGTTGGCCACGCCCTTGAGCCGTGAGTTGGGGAAGACGCGCGCGCGCTTGACCTCGGACAGCGCGCTGTCGGCCTTCATTTCGCCGTCCACTTCCAGATCCGGCGCGTCGTGGCGCAGAATGTCGAGCGCGGCGCGCATTTTCGCCGCGGAGGGCGAATCCTCCGAGCCGAAATCGGAATCGGTCACCAGCGCGATTTTCGGGTTGAGGCCGAAGCGGCGGGCGTGGGCGGCGCAGAGCACGGCGGATTCGGCGATCTCGCGGGCGCTGGGATCGCGGCGCACATGGGTGTCGGCGATGAAGAACGCGCCCTTGTTGGTGATCATCAGGCTCATGGCGGAGAAATCCGACACGCCCGGCGCCACCCCGATAATGTCGCGCACATTGCAGAGACGCTCGGCATAGCGGCCTTCAAGCCCGCACAGCAGGCCGTCGGCCTCGCCGCGCGCCAGCGCCAGCGCCCCGATCACCGTGGCGTTGGTGCGCACCAGGGTGCGGGCGAGGTCGGGATTGACGCCGCGCCGACCGGCGATGGCCACCAGCGAGGCGACATAATCCTTGTAGCGCGGGTCGTGTTCGGGATCGATCAACTGGAAATCGCGGTCGATGGCGATGGCCAGCCCGAACTTTTTGAGATGCTTCTCCACCACGGCGCGCCGCCCGATCAGGATCGGCAGGGCGATGCCTTCCTCCACCACGGATTGGACCGCGCGCAAAACGCGCTCGTCCTCGCCCTCGGAATAGACCACGCGGCGCGGGCTGGCCTTGGCCGCCTGCATCAGCGGCTTCATGATGAAGCCGGAGCGGAACACCGTGGCTTCCAGTTTGGCCTGATAGGCCTCGAAATCGACGATGGGGTGGCGGGCGACGCCGCTTTTCGCCGCCGCCCTGGCCACGGCGGGGGCGATGCGCAGGATCAGGCGCGGATCGAACGGCGAGGGAATCAGGCTGGCCTTGCCGAAGGCCGGCGCGACGCCGCCGGCGGCGCGGGCCACCACTTCAGAGGGCGGTTCATGGGCGAGCCCGGCGATGGCCTCGACGGCGGCGAGCTTCATCGCCTCGTTGATGGTGGTGGCGCCCACATCCAGCGCGCCCCGGAAAATGTAGGGGAAACACAGGACATTGTTGACCTGGTTGGGATAATCCGACCGCCCCGTGCATAAAACCGCGTCGGGACGCACGGCCAGCGCCGCCTCGGGCAGGATTTCCGGGTCGGGATTGGCCAGCGCCAGGATCAGCGGCGTCGCCGCCATTTCCCGGACCATGTCCGGCTTGAGCACGCCGCCGGCCGACAGGCCGAGGAAGACGTCGGCGCCGGGAATCACCTCGGTCAGCGTCCGCGCGGAGGTTTCCCGCGCAAAAGTCTCCTTGAGCGGGTCCATCAGCGTGTTGCGGCCCTTGTAGACCACGCCTTCGAGATCGGTGACGAAAATGTTTTCGCGTTTCGCCCCGAGCGCCACCAGCAGGCTGAGGCAGGCCAAGGCCGCCGCGCCGGCGCCGGAGGACACGATTTTCGCCTCCTCGATCTTCTTGCCGGCGAGTTTCAGGCCATTGGTGACGGCGGCGCCGACGATGATGGCGGTGCCATGCTGGTCGTCGTGAAACACCGGGATCGCCATTTTTTCCCGCAGCCGGCGTTCGACTTCAAAGCATTCGGGCGCCTTGATGTCTTCCAGATTGATGCCGCCGAACGTCGGCTCCAGCGCGGCTATGGCGTCAACCAGCTTGTCGACGTTCTTTTCGTTCAGTTCGATGTCGAACACGTCGATGCCGGCGAATTTCTTGAACAGGACCGCCTTGCCCTCCATCACCGGCTTGGCCGCCAGCGGCCCGATGTCGCCGAGGCCGAGCACGGCGGTGCCATTGGTGACGACGGCCACCAGATTCTGGCGCGAGGTATAGAGCGCGGCCTTGTCGGGATTTTCCGCGATTTCCAGGCAGGGCGCGGCGACGCCGGGCGAATAGGCCAGCGCGAGGTCGCGCTGGTTGCCGAGCGGTTTGGTCGCGCGAATTTCCAGCTTTCCCGGTCGCGGATGCGAGTGATAGACCAGCGCGCCGGATTGCAGGTCGGATGACAGACTCTCGCTCATTGAGGCTCCCTGGCGTTGGTTTCCGGAGGTTTGCGCGGCGATTCGACGCTCCAGACGGGCCGTTTATATATGAGACGAAGCGCGCCGGCGCCATTGGCGGCCGTGCCGAAGATTGCAGCAGGACTTCAGGCCTTTGGGCTTTCCGGCCGGCGAGACTGGGCGTAAAGGTGAGTGCAAGCAGGACACTCGCAGGCAGGACATTCGAAGGACGAGGCAATGGTTGAGATTGTGACGCGGGAACAATTGAAGCAAGGTCTGGCGGAAGGAAAAATCCTGCTGCTTGACGTGCGCGAGCCCAATGAATTCGCCGCCGGCCATATTCCGGGCGCGGTCAGTTTTCCGCTGTCCACCTTCGATCCGTCCCGCCTGCCGCGCGAAAACGGCAAGAGAATCGTGTTCTCCTGCCGCTCCGGCCAGCGCACCCAGCGCGCCATCGAAATGGCCCGGCTGGGCGGGCGCGGCGACGCCGACACCCATTATGCCGGCTCAATGAACGACTGGCTCGCGGCGGGCGAGTCGGTGGAGAAATAGGCTCCTCACGGGCGCCTTGAACCGCCTCGTCCGACGCCAGGGCGAGAGGGCGTGCGCCCATATGCGCCAGGTTAAGCTTGGTGGCTGCCGATAGCTTCGTGAGTTGATCCCCTCGTGCTTCGAGACGGCGAGCTTTGCTCGCCTCCTCAGCATGAGGGGATCAATGGAATCAATAGAGTAGCCCTCTAGTAGCCCTCATGCTGAGGAGGCTCGGAAGGAGCCGTCTCGAAGCACGAGGGCGGTCCACGGCTCTTGCCGCAGCCCGCCAGCGCTTGACCCCGCGCATATGAGGCATGCGCCCTCAAGCCGCGGAGCGGCGCGCAAGACTCTCCCGCTCCCGCTTCAGCGCGTCGCGCAGCCCGACGAGGTCGAGCGGCTTGATGAAGATGTGGGCGATCTCTATCTCATGTTCGCGCGCGATTGTCAGGGTGTCGTCGAGCAGATGCCCCGTTTCGCCGGTGACGATCAGCACCCGCGCGCCCGGACATTTTTCCGCGGTGAGGTGGAGCAGGTCGGCGCCGACGCCATCGGTGAGGCCGAGATCGACGGTCACGCAATCGAACGGTCGTTGTTCGAGGCAGGTCTGGGCGAGGATGGCCTCCGCCTCCGCCACCGAGCAGGCTTGCGCCACCTCATGCCCCGCCTGCGCGGCGATTTTCGCGATGAGGCGGCGCTGGATCAGGTCGTCGTCCACCACCAGAAGGCGGCTGACCAAGGCGGATTCGGGAGCTTGGCTCATGGCAAGGCGCTTTCAGGCTGCGGAGAGGATTTCGTCGACATGGGGCCGGGCTTCGTCAAAGGCGGCGCGGGCGGCTTGCCCGAGCGTTTCGGCGCTGGCGCCGTCCTCGCGCCGGGCGGCGGCTTCGAGTTCGCGGGCGATGGCGGCGAGCCGGGCGAGGCCCATGGTGGCGGCGGAGCTTTTCAGGGCGTGCGCCTCGCGGCCGGAAACGCCCAATTCGCCCTTGCGCAACTCGGCTTCGATGATTTCCAGCCGCGCCGAGGCGTCGGTCATGAAATCGCGCAGCAGGTCGCGGGCGTCCTCCGGCCCGACCTCGGCGCCCAGCAGCGCGAAGGAGTCGTAAGCGAAGGCGGGTGCGCCGACTTGCGCGGCGGGCTCGCCGCAGACCGGCGTGGAGCCGCGCGCCGATGCGCTGGCCGGTTCGGCGGCCATGGCCCGCGCCGCCACGTCGCGCAGCGGGCCGCCGCGATAGGGCTTGGCCAGGAAATCGTCCATTCCGGCGGCGGCGCAGAGGTTGCGGTCCTCCTGGAAGGCGCTGGCGGTCAGCGCCACGATCGGAGTGTCGCCGAACGGCGCGGGCAGGGCGCGGATGGCGCGCGCAGCCTCCAGTCCGGTCATGTTGGGCATGTGCACGTCCATAAGGATCAGGTCGAATCTTTCACATGAGGCTTTCGCCAGGGCCTCGGCGCCGTCGCTGGCCTCGACGACACGGGCGCCGGTGCGCGCCAGTATGGTCTGGGCGATGGCGCGGTTGGTCGGATTGTCCTCGGCGAGCAGGATCGAGCGGCCGGAAAAGTCGTGCTGGTCCGCATCCGGCGCTGGCGGCGGAATCACCAGCCGGATCGGCGCGGGCAGGTCGTTTGAAAGGATGGGGGGCGCGGCGCTCCTCTCCTCCCCAAGCTCTTGCGCCGCGTTTTCGGCCGGAATCTCGGCGAAAGGCGCGCGCAGCGTGAAGGCGCTGCCCTCGCCGGGGGCGCTGACCACGAAAATATCGCCGTCCATCCGCTTGGCGAGCCGGCGCGAGATGGCGAGGCCAAGGCCGGTGCCGCCGAAGCGCCGGGCGATGGAGCTGTCCGCCTGCCAGAATTCGGTGAACAGTTTGGCGCGGGTGGCCTCGCTCATGCCCGGCCCCGAATCGCGCACCGTGAAGACGAGCGGGCGGCGGCCGTCAGCTTGCGGCGATTCGGCGGAAACTTCGATATGGACGCCGCCTGAATCGGTGAATTTCAAGGCGTTGGAGATCAGGTTGAGCAGGATCTGGCGCAGACGCGCCGGATCGCCCGCGACCCGCTCGGGCAGATCGTCGGCGATGCGCACGTCGAGCGACAGTCCCTTGTCGGCCGCCTGTCGCTCCATCAGCGCGGCGACGTTGCGCGCCGCCGTCGACGGGTTGAACGGGCGGATCTCCAGGGTGAGTTGCTTGGCCTCGAGTTTTGAAAAGTCGAGAATGTCGTTGATCATCCGGTGCAGATGCTCGCCGGAGCGGGCGATGATCGCCAGGGATTGGCGGTGCTCCGGACTCAAATTCTGGTCCAGCAGGTGATCGGCGAGCGCGACCACGCCGATCAGCGGCGTGCGGATTTCGTGGCTCATGGCGGCGAGGAAATCGCTCTTGGCGCGATTGGCGCGGCGGGCCTCGTCGCGGGCCTGACGCATGTCCGCCGTGCGCGCGATCACCTCGGCCTTCACCGCATAGCGCCGGTCCACCAGCCAGGCGATATTGCCGGCCAGGAACAGCCAGGCCACCAGAAGGACTTCCGGCAACCGCCCGGTCTCGCGCGCCAGAAAATCCGGCGTCGCCACGGCCTCGACCAGCCAGGGCCGCCCGCCGATCGACAGCACCCGCGAACTTGCGACGGCGGCGGGCGGGCGCGACACGCCCCGGGGCGTCGCCGGATACATTTGCGCCTCGCGCGGGTCGGCGGCGAGGTCGCTGATGGAAAGGGAGAGATCGGCGCCGGACCCGAGGCGATTCACCGCCTCCTCGACGCAGAATACACCCAGCACGAGCCCGCGCAGCCGGTCCGAGCCGTCGAACACCGGATAGGCCACGAAGAAGCCGTTATGGTCGCCGGCGTGCTGAATCAGGGTGATCCGGCCGGAGGCCTGGGGGGCGCGGGTGGCGACCGCCGCTTCGATGGCCGCGCGGCGGACGGGATCGGAGGCGACATCGAAGCCGACGATCTTTTCATTGCCGCGCAGCGGCTCGACCGTGGTCACGGGATAATAGCGCGCGCGCTCCGCCGCGACCGCCATGCCCTGCCCATTTTGGTCGCGGATGCGGAAACCCGGAAACTCGCGCGCGGCTTCGGCCTCGAACCGGGCGCGCTCGGCATTCTCGACCACTGGAACCCATTCGAAGGCCTGAATCCCCGGACTTGAGGCGAGCAGGGGCGCGACGAAGCGCTGAAATTCCTCCGGGCCGGGTTCGCGCGCCGCGTTGAGGAAGGAGGCGAGCGGCCGCAGCGAGCCGATGGTGGTGAGCAGACCCGCCTCGACCGCGGCGATGCGCTCGCCGGCGATGCGCTCGAACGAGGCCTGGATGCGGCTGGTTTGCGCATCTTCGCCAAGGCGATAGGCGAAGACGGCCGCGACCAGCCCGACGAGGATGACGACGAACATGCCGAGGGCGCGACGGTTTTGGGCCTGAAAAGTGGCGGCTGTTTCGCTTGGCGTCAAGGCGCGGCCGGCTTGCGCCGTCCCCATCCGCGATCGCCGCCCTGATATCGGCTTCGGCCTTTGCCTGCGCATTCGGCCGCTCCGGCGCGCGGACGCCGGACCGGCGTCATGCCGGCGTTCTCACGTTGCACGCTTTGGCTTAATGCAAGCTTGACGCGAAGCGGGACGGAAGCGTCGCCGCAAATGCGAAAAAGGGATAGGATAAAGCCGAGCTTTTCAGAGGAGCGGAATGGATGGGGCGTTTGCAGGGAAACCGCGCGGTTTGCGTCGCGCCGCCCGCTGCTTGCGGCGCGGCGCTGCCCGGCCATGATTTCGCCGATTGTTATGAAATCGCGGTTGCGCCCGACCTCGACGCGCCGGAAGCGGTGCGGCGCATCTTCGCCAATCCGCCGCGCTGGGCGGCGATGCTGATGGACCTGCGCGACGCGCTCGTCGGCCCCTTCGGCTTGAAACCGGCGCCGTCCACCGGCTTTCCGGTGATTTCCGAACGGCCGGACGAGGTCGTGCTGGGCTTCGACGACACCCATCTGGATTTCCGCATCGTGGCGCGGGTCGCGGGCGGCAGGGCGACGCTCACCACTTTGGTGCGCCGCCACAATATTTGGGGGCGGCTCTATCTCGCCGCCGTGACGCCATTCCACCGCCGGATCGCGCGGGCTTTCGCGGAGCGGATGGCTTAGGCAACGAAACGAAATAACCGCTTCAATTCCGGCGCCGGATAAGCGCCACGCCTCGCCGGCGCGCTTCCCTTCTCCCCTTGCGGGAGAAGGTGTCGCGCGCAAGCGCGACGGATGAGGGGTTCGTTCCTCGCGATGCGGACGATTCACTTATTTCGTCGCGTCGCCTTAGGTCGGATGGCGCCTCGGCCGCGCGCCGGTCACAACAGCCCCAGCGCGCTCAACTGGCGGCGCAACTCTTCCGGCAGCGCCTCGCCGGCGGCGCCGAGATCGGCGGGCGCGTCCTCGGGTTTCAGATAGCGCCAGCCCTGAAAGGCGCGGCAGGGGCGGGGGGCGACCGACACGATGTCGTCGTCGAGTTCCAGCGCGCAGCGGCGCACCCCGGCGGAATCGACGAAATCCTCCAGGCCGATCAGTTTCTGCCGCGCGCAAATCTGGCCTTTGATCACCCAATACAGCGAGCCGCCGTCGAGCAATTCCCCGGCGCGGGTGGGGCGCATCCGCGTCACATGGGCGTGGATCGCGCCTGGACTCGCTTTCGCCCGCGCCAGGGTGAAGCGGCGCAATTCGGCGACGGACTCGATTCCGACGCAAAGTTTCAGCAGATGGAGCGGCATGCGCCTTTCTACCCGGCGCGGGCGCGTCCGTCCAATGGCGCCTATCGTCCCGCGCTGGCTCCCGTTGCCCCCTGCTGGCGCCTGGGGGCGAGAAGGACTATCTTGACCGCGAAAAATGGAGGCGAATATTCTTCTGCTCGGACTTCTGGCTCTCATCCTTGTGCTTTACGCCCTGCGCGAAATGGGCCGCTCCCCGCCGGCGCGCGTCGCCGCGCTGACGCGCTCCGCGCTGGCGATGATGGCGCTCGGCGCCGCCGCGCTGGCGCTCACGCGCGGCCATTTCATCGTGGCGCTGGCGCTGGGGGGCGCGGCCATGCTGACGGCGGCGGGCAAGAATTTTCGCGCGCCCTTCACGTTCGGCGGCGCCAAGCGCGTGCGTGGCGGTACGGTGGATCTGGAATTCGACGATTACGGCGTGCGCGACGGAAAAGTTCTCTCCGGCCGCTTCGCCGGCTGGAAATTGTCGGAAATGTCCAAGTTCGAATGCGACGCCTTCCACGCCCAGTGCGCCGTGGAGGATCCCCAGGCGCTGCTGGCGCTAGAGGCTTATCTGGACCGCCGCTTTCCCGGATGGCGCGCGACAGCTCAGGACAATGCGGACGCGGGTTGGAACGGGTCGAACGGCCGCGTCGGCGAAATGAGCGAGCAGGAAGCTTATCAGACGCTCGGACTTCGACGGGGGTCGAGCGCGGACGAGATCGTTCGGGCGCATCGCGCGCTCATGAAGGAACGTCATCCCGACCACGGGGGGACGACGGATGACGCGGCCCGTCTCAATCAGGCCAAGGACAGGCTCTTGCGGCGTCATGTCTGACGACCTCCCAACTTTTTTAAAGACGCAACGAACTCAACCAGACTTCCCCACGCGCGGCCGCTTCAATTGCGCATCGCGATGCAGGAAAACCCGGAACTTTTCAAAGCCTTGCACACCGCTTCGGCGCGCGACTCCTCCAGCCCGGCGAAGCGGGCGCGGTAGAGCGTTTCCTTGCCTTTGCGCACCGCCTCGGTATAGCCGCGGGCCGATCCGAGCAGGGCGGAGCGCTTTTCCTTGGCGCTCTTGATGAGCGCGAGCGCCTTGTCGGCGTCGTCGGTGGCGCCGATCTGGAGGATCCAGCCGGATACAGCCGGCTTTTCCGACGCGATCTTGTCCTTGCCTTTGTCCTGAGCCGGGGCCTTCACGCTGACCCCGTCGTCATTGTCCTCGGCCGCCTTGGGCGCGGCTTTCGGCTCGATTCGGGCGGTGAGCTTGGCCTTGACCATCGGCGGGGCGCCGGTCATCCAGCGCGCGCCGCCGGGGGTGGCGGCGCCGGCGGCCTCCTGGGTCGGTCGGGTCGAGCCGTCCTGTCGGGTCGCGGCGTCCTGTCGGGTCGCCGTGGCGGTGCGGTCGTCGCGGCTGATCCGCTCGTCGGGAATGTTCTTGGGCGGCTGCGGCGCGGCGGCGACAAAGGCGGGACGCGGCGGCGGCACCAGGGCGGCGAGCTGAAGGTGCGCCGGCCCCGCGCGCCGAACCGGCGCCGGTCGTTCGCGCCG